>CAJUBE010000012.1:62439-115977 GCA_910584725.1 uncultured Lachnospiraceae bacterium
GCTCTACTCCGCAGTGCCCGCTCGAAAAACCTTCGGTTTTCCTCGCTCGCGGGCTGTCTACGCTCCGCTTTCTGGCTGGAATCGCTCTACTCCGCAGTGCCCGCTCGAAAAACCTTCGGTTTTCCTCGCTCGCGGGCTTCGCCCTATGCAGACAAACGAATAATCACTTCGGTGAGCAAGCTCCCCGCCGCGCTTATTCGTTTGTCTGCGCACTGCTCATTGCCATCGCGTACATTGCCATCACGCAAGTTGAGCTTGCACAGCAGTTAAAGCCACCACACCCACGATATCCTGCCATGAGCAGCCGCGGGAAAGGTCGTTTACGGGTTTTGCGATGCCCTGCAGCATGGGACCGTAAGCTTCCGCCTTGCCGAGCCGCTGCACCAGTTTATAGCCGATATTGCCGCAGTCCAGATTGGGGAAGATCAGCACGTTTGCCTTGCCCGCCACCTCACTGCCGGGCGCTTTCGACTTCGCCACCTGAGGCACAAGCGCCGCGTCGGACTGGAGCTCGCCGTCTATGGTAAGGTGCGGATACTGTTCATGGGCGATCCGCGTCGCCTCCACCATCTTGTCCACCAGCGGATGCTTGGCGCTGCCTTTGGTGGAGTGGGATAGCATGGCGATAATCGGCTTTGCGCCCACAAGGCTCTTAAAGCTCTTGGCCGAGGTGTCCGCAATCGCCGCCAGCTCCTCCGCCGTCGGATCCTGATTCAGACCGCAGTCCGCAAAGATGAATGTACCGTTCTCCCCGTATTCGCAGTCCGGCACATCGAGAATAAAGAAGCCCGAAACCAGTTTCACACCGGGCGCAGTTTTCAAAATCTGCAGTGCGGGACGCAGCGTATCCGCCGTGGCATGGCAGGCTCCTGCCACCATACCGTCCGCGTCGTTGGCCTTCACCATCACCACGCCAAAAGTCAGATAATCGGCAAGCAGCGTCTCCCTTGCCTTCTCCGGCGTCATCCCCTTATTCTTTCTGACTTCATACAAGAGTTCCGCATATTCATCCAGCTTTTCCGTTTTCTCAGGGTCAATGATTTGCACGCCGTCCAGCTCCACTTCGAGCCAGCCCGCACCGTCCATAATCTTCTCCTCATTCCCCACCATAATGATATCAGCGATCCCTTCCTTCAAGATATTGGCCGCCGCGATCAGAGTCCTCTTATCGTTGGTCTCCGGCAGGACAATCGTCTTTTTGTCGCTTCTGGCCTTCTCTTTCATCAGATCAATATAAGACATAGCTATACCTCCTTCTCTCTGTGATTACATAATACCTAATTCCGCTTTCATAAACAAGTAATTTTCTGATCTGTTTGCAAGAAAAAACAATACAAATCCTTCGCATTGTGATACACTAAAACATGGGGAAATAAGTTATTTCGGGAGAAATGGAAAAGCTATGAAGACAGTCGGAATTATTGCGGAATACAATCCGCTCCACAACGGGCACGCCTATCACATCAAAAAAGCAAAAGAGATGACGGGGGCGGACTACTGCGTTGTTGTGATGAGCGGTGATTTTGTTCAGCGCGGCGCACCCGCCATGATGGACAAATATCTTCGCGCCGAAAGCGCACTGCTAAACGGCGCGGATCTGGTACTGGAACTGCCCGTCTGCTATTCCATCAGCAGCGCCGAACATTTTGCCCGCAGCTGCGTGGCGCTCCTCAATAAGCTGGGGGTCATTGACACGCTCTGCTTTGGCAGCGAGTGCGGCGATATCCGCGTGCTGACTGACTTTGCGAAGGCGCTTCTGGAGGAAGGCCCTGTCTTTAAAAAAACACTGGATCAGGAAATTCGTCTGGGGCACACTTATCCTCAGGCCAGAAACACGGCTCTGGAGGCTTCGGCCCCCCATTTGACATCCCATATCAACATCATGACAAGTCCCAACAACATTTTGGGCATAGAATACTGTAAAGCGCTTCTCTTCTGGAAGAGCGCGATTGTACCGTACACCGTGAAGCGCGCAGGCTCCTCCTACCATGACAACAGTCTGGATACCGGCTTCTGCTCTGCCTTGGCAATCCGGGAATCTCTCCGTCAAGCGGGCGCTTCGGAAGGACTTGCAAGGCAGATCCCCCCCGTTTCCTTAAAATTGCTGGAGGACGCATACCAGAAATCCTTCCCTGTTTTTGCGGACGATTTTTCCCTGCTAATCCAGTACAGTCTGCTCTCCGGAGAAGTTTCCGGCTATACGGATTATCCCGACATCGACAGGGAGCTCTCGGACCGCATTCGCAAACTTTTGCCAAAATACCGGGATTTTCGCTCCTTCTGCGATCTCTTGAAGTCCAAAAACCGCACCTATGTGAGAATTTCCAGAAGTCTTCTACATATCTTGCTTGACATCCGCAAGGAGAATGTACAGCGGTACGGCGAGGAGGGCTGGATTTTTTATGCCCGTATGCTCGGCTTTCGGGAGAGTGCCTCCCCTCTTCTCTCCGCCATCAAGAAAAACGCGGAAATTCCTCTCCTTTCCAAGCTTGCGGACGCAGAAAAACAGCTTGCACCGACAGGCCTTTCCATGTTGGAAAAAGACGTCTATGCAAGCCATATTTACCAGAGCGTTGTGCGAAATAAATTTCCCGGCGAAAATCCAATGTCGGAAATCAGTGAATATAAACGGCCTATCATAAAGATTTAGCTTTCCTATGCAGGACTGACCACCTCGCTGATTCTGCTCGTAATCCTGTCCCGCACCATCTCCGCAATCTGCGTCGTGGTCATCCCCTTATATTCTTCGTACGGGATCGCCTTTAAAAAGTGTACCTGCGTCTCCACTTTTTTAAGCGTCCACTCCTCAAACACCCGGTAAGAATCAATCAACGCCACCGGCACGATCGGCACTCTGGCCTTCACCGCGCTCTTAAAGCACCCGGGCTTAAATTCTCCCACCGTATTGTGATTATGAAAATAACCGCCCTCCGGAAAGATAATAAACCGCCGCCCTTTTTTTGTATCCTCGGCCAGTTCTTTTATGATTCCTATGGACTGTCTGGTATCATTCTTTTTCAGGCGCTTGCCCTGCACCAGATCAATAAACTGCTTGACCAAGAGACCGTGGGACTTTGCGTCGTCGATGACTACTGAACAAGGCTTGTCATGGGATATCATAATTCCCAGCGCATCATATTTCCCCTGATGATTCGGGCACAGGAGATATCCTCCTTCTTTCGGAAGGTTCTCCGCGCCGAAACGCTTTGTGTAAATGCGCCCGGCCCGCATCATGCGCCGAATAGCCAGCCTTGCATAAGCGTAACAAGCTTCCTCGCCGTAACGCTCCTGATGTCTGGCCTTGTACGCCATTTTGGGTATCATGTAAATTCTTGGCAGATTCCACACGATCACTTTGAGAAACCGTAACATAAACCCCTCTCCATCTTCCTTTTCGCGCATTTTTTGCGCATAACAAATTTGTGTCAAGCAGCGCGCAGACCCAATTCTCGCGGCTGAAAATACTATTTTCAATCTTTTCACATCAACGGTGACAATAATTTTAACAGCGGGCCGATCACGTTGGTCTTTACAAACTTATCCCGGCACCATGACAACGTGATTTCCTCGCAGACCCTGAAGGTCTTTTCCATATCTTTTTTCAGTTCCTCCACCGCCTGCGCCCGGTAAAGGTACACGCCGCACTCAAAGTGATGGTAAAAACTCCGATAATCGAAATTGATCGTGCCGACCGTAGCCGACTCGTCGTCCACAAGCACGCATTTCGCATGAATAAAGCCCGGGGCATACTGAAATATCCTGACGCCGGCACCGATCAGATTCTGGTAGTTGGACTGGGTCAGCCAGTAGACAAACTTCTTATCCGGCACGCCGGGCGTCACAATCCGCACATCCACACCCCGCTTCGCCGCCAGCTTCAGGGCCGTAATCATTTCATTGTCCGTAACGAGATAGGGCGTATAGATCCAGACATAGCGCCTGGCGGTGCCGATCATGTTCAGATACACATTCTCCCCCAGCGTCTCGTCGTCAAAAGGCGTGTCCATGTACGGCTGCACGTAGCCCTCCGCCCCCGGCACCTTCTCAAAGCGATAATAGTACCTGCTGTAGTCCTCCTCCGTGTAGCGGGACATATTCCACATCTGTAAAAACATGACCGTAAAGTTCCAGACAGCCTTTCCCTCAATGCGGATTCCCGTGTCCTTCCAGTGGTCACCGTAAGGGTGTTCGTAGTTGATATACTCATCCGACAGATTAATTCCGCCCGTATACGCCACCTTACCGTCCACCACCACTATCTTCCTGTGATCCCTGTTATTCAGCACAAGCGATAAAAAAGGCACCAGCCTGTTGAACGCCACGCACTTGATTCCCTTTTTCTCTATAACCCTGTCGTAGTATTTCGGCAGAAGAAACGCGCAGCCGATATCGTCATACATCAGCCGGACCTCCACGCCCTCCTTTGCCTTGCGTTCCAGAATATCCAGAATGGCATCCCACATCTTTCCCTCTTTGATGATAAAAAATTCCAGAAAGATAAAATGCTCGGCTTTTTCCAGATCGTCAAGCAGGTTCTCCCACCACGGACGCCCATCAGAAAAAAACTTCGTATCGGTCTGATCCCACACCGGCGTGGCGCCGTAAGCATACATATAACCGCTCAGGTTTGCCTCCGCCGGATCTTCCTTCTTCAGACTTTTGAGAATCTGCTTGTCCTGCACCAGACTTTTCCTTACCAGCTTGTCCGTCCGTTCCATGCTGTCCCGCAGCTTTTTGGGCACGATCACATGACCGTAGCACAGGTAAAGCACACCGCCGAAAAGCGGAAACGTCAGTATCGGCACCACCCACGCCAGCTTTACGGCAGGATTGTTCGGTTTCCATATAATGTAAATCACAGCCCAGAAGGTGATAAAGCGCAGCACAATGGAAAACCATACATAGTAATCCCCCCATTGCCAGAGCACAATCAGGAAAAAGGCAATCTGCAAAAGCACAAGAAGCGCCGTAATCACCACCCGGTTTAACGCGTACTGTAAAAACTTCCTCATTTCAAAAATCCCTTCACGATCTGTTCTTCCGCTTCTTTCTCTGTGAGTCCGAGCGTCATCAGTTTGATCAGCTGTTCGCCCGCGATCTTGCCGATCGCCGCCTCATGGATCAGATTCGCGTCAATGTGGTTTGCCGTCAGCTCCGGAATCGCGCTGACACTGGCTTCATCCATAATGATGGCGTCGCATTCGCTGTGCCCGTGGCAGCTCGCATTTCCCACAATCCGGCTGCGGAATATCTGTCTGGAATGTTCCTTCGCCACCGATCTGGAAATCAGGTTCACGCTGGAATCCGCCCCCGTCATGTTCACCGTGAAATCTGTCTCGGCATACTGTTTCCCGTGGGTCATAATCTTTTCTTTGATCACCAGACTCGCCCCCTCCGCTACCTCCGCAGTCGTGGTCCGCGCCGTGGAATCGATCCCCTTGATCTGTACCGTCTCCATCTCAAGGGAAGCGCCCTCTGCCAGATGAATGTCGGTGGTGGGGTTCATAATCCGTTCCCCGCTGCCGTCGCCCGATCCGTAATGCTTTTCCACATATCTCACCTTTGCATTCTTCTCCACAAAGAAGCGGTGGATGCCGGAGTGCGCCGACGACGCGGAACCACCGTTATGGATGCCACAGCCCGCTATGATCGTAATGTCGCAGTCCTCTCCCACAAAGAAGTCGTTATACACACTTTCCTGAAGACCGCTCTGGCTTAAAACCACCGGAATGTGCACGCTCTCCCCCTTCGTGCCCGGTTTAATACGGATATCAATGCCGGGGCAGTCCTCTTTCGTCACAATATCTATATTGGCGGTGGTATTTCTCCCCGCCATCTCTCCGTTGGCGCGGATATTGTACGCGCCTTCCGGCACTTCGTGCAGACCCGCCACCTGCGCAAGTAACTCCTGTTGTATTGCGTCCATGATTTCCTCCATGATTCTACATTTCAGAGAATGCCGCATTTTGGCATTCTCTCACGCGAAATTTAGTACTTCCAAGTCAGCTTTGCTGACTTTGTTTCTGTCCTATGGCGAAACATCTTTAGAAGTGCTTTTCGCGTTTATAATTTATCTGTTAATGTTTTACAGGGCTGCCCGGCTCCCAGAAGATCCGGCATGACTTCTTCCCTGTTCCCCACCTTCTCAATCCTGCCATCAGAAAGAAGCACGATCTGATCCGCGATGTTCAGGATCCTCTCCTGATGGGAGATAATCAGAATCGTCCCCTGAATCTCCTCATGCATCTTCTCGAAAACCCGGATCAGGTTCTGAAAGCTCCACAAGTCGATACCCGCCTCCGGCTCATCAAAGATGGAAACCTTCGTCTTTCTCGCCATAATCATCGCAATCTCAATGCGCTTCAACTCCCCGCCCGAAAGGCTGGCATTGATCTCTCGGTTTACATAATCTCTGGCACAGAGTCCCACCTCAGACAACATGGCGCAGACCTCCGCCACCGCTGTCTCCCTGCCCGCCGCGATGGACAGCATATCCTTCACAGTAAGTCCCTTAAAACGGACGGGCTGCTGAAAGGCAAAGCCTATCCCCATCCGTGCCCGCTCCGTGATGGATTTTTCCGTGATATCAACGCCATCCAAGAAAATTTGACCCTCCGTAGGCGTAAGAATACCCGCCACAATCTTTGCCAGCGTGGATTTCCCGCTGCCGTTCGGCCCCGTGACCGCCACGAACCGATTCTCCAGCGTCAGGTTGATGTTCCTCAGTATTTCGATCTCTTTTCCGCCGTCCTCGGCCTGAAAAGATACATTTTTAAGCTCCAGCATCTTAAACCTCCAAAATTACCGCATATGCGGCGAACCCCCTTTCCGGAAGTTCCTTAATAGAACATCTTAGCATAATTGTAGCCAAAAGGCAAACCGGACAATCTAATTGTGGATAAAAGGCGACGGCTGCCAATGTGTCACACATCGGCAGCCGTTTCATGTTCCGCAACAGTTTACGCTATCGCCATTTCCTTATGAGGCCAGATAGGGTGCGATCGCCGCTTCCACCTCGGAGATCTGCGCGTCTGTCTCCAAAATCCGAAACTCTATCTTTCTGGACAGATCCATGGAAAAAATACCCATGATCGACTTCGCATCAACCACGTATCTACCGGTGGCTATGTCAAAGTAACCGTCGAATTTCTCAATCGCGCTCACAAATCCCTTCACTCTGTCGATGGAGTTTAAATCCAGCATGTACGTCTTCATATTCACACCTCCTCTTCCGTATGACCGCCTGATTCCAAGTCTGCCGGCATGAATTCACGTCCGCCCGCTATGACAGGCAGCCACTCCCCTTCTTAATAGATTTTATGCCATTTTTATGAATTTGTACAGAGGTTTTTATTTCCCGGCTCTCAGCTTGTCATAAATCCGCCCCAAAAGTTCCTCCGACAACGCCGCCTCATTGAGCACCGTATACCTGTCCTTTCTGGTGTCTGCAGCCCGCATCCACGCGTCCGTAAAGATTTCCTTCGTAATTCCCCAATTCATCGGATCCATGTCCATGTGATACGCCTTCAAAACCGCTTCCAGCGTCCCCACATCCCGTCCCTGCAGCCGGCAGCTCACCAGACTTCCAAGCGCCACCGCCATACCGTGGGAAATCTGTATCTCCTTATGATTTTCTTCCAGAGAATGGCAGAACAGATGCTCCGAGCCGCTGCATGGTCTGGAATTGCCTGCAATCTCCATGGCCAGTCCGCCAAGCACCAGCGACTGCGTGAGTATTTTGATAAATTCTTTGCTCTTTAACGATTTCTCTTCGTTGTAACACAGCGAGGACAGCGCCATATCGGATAGCAGATAGGAAAAGTCGTCCACCCGCTCCTTCCTGTGTGCGGCATCCAGCTTCCAGTCGTAGAGCGCCGTGTACTTGCTGATCGTATCGCCGATTCCGGACTGCAGATGTGAAGCGGGCGCACCCATCACCACATTCACATCCACCACGATCCCTGCCGGAATCGCACATTTTAACGTCTTTCTCGCATCCCCCTCGGTTCCCAGCACCGCCACGGGCGAGGAGAGACTATCGTTGCTTAAAGTTGTGGGAACGCAGATGTAAGGAATTTTCCCGACAAAGCCCGCGTACTTCGCCACGTCCAGCACTTTGCCGCCGCCCACGCCGATAATGACCTCCACATCCTTCATGCAGATGTGTTTCGCCAGTTCCATCGCCTCATCAAAGCTGTTCTCGTCAATGAGGTAAAGATCGCTCTTTGGCAGGTCGCGCTGCATCTCATCCAGATAAGATTTCATAATGGGAATCAGCGATTCCTCCGTGGCAATGACAATCTTCTTCTTTTCTATTCCCGGCACGCAGTCCGCCAGAATCTCATTTAAACGCTCGCAGGCGCCCTCTTCAATGATCAAACAGCCCGGTAAATTAAACTGGTTCATCGCCATTTCTCCCTCATATCTTTCTCGTCATATATCGTCTTATCAGCTTCTATTTGTTTTCAGTTTCCTATTCTTCCTGCCTAACGCACATGTCATGCCTGACTTCCCTGCCTGCGTATCAGTATACCATTCCTCAGCAGTGTGTTGTCAATATAGTGTCTGGAAAAGAGGATTTCCCCCTCTCTGGGAATCTCGATATCTTCCTCCTCGCAGTTGATGATGACCTCCACATAGTTGTCCACCCAGCCCATCTTGTTGAACTCGATCACTCTGGGACGATTGATCTTATTCGGGAAATGGAAGTCGCGGTTTCTAAGCAACGGCTCTTCCTTCCTCAGATGCAGGAGACTTCTGATAATGTCCATGCGCTCATTGTAGACGCCCCCGTCAATCTCCTCCCACGGCATACAGCGGCGGCAGTCCGGGTCGTGCCCTCCCTCCATGGCAATCTCCGTGCCGTAATAAATGCAGGGTGACCCCGGCATCGTAAAGAGCACCGCCAGCTGCTGGAAATACTCGTCCAGATTCTTCACGTCGCTTCTAAGCCGCTTCGTGTCATGGGAATCCAGCAGGTTAAAGAGCACGTCGTTGGTCTGCTGCATATAGCGCGTATAACAGCGGTTGATCGTATATTCAAAATCCTCGTTGGTGAGGCTCTTGTCAATCCAGAAATCCTTGATGCTCTCCCCCAGCGGATAGTTCATAACCGAATCAAACTCATCCCCCCGAAGCCACGGCATCGCGTCGTGCCAGATCTCCCCCAGAATATAAATATCCGGCTTGATGGCTTTCAGGCGGCTTCTCAGCTCCTTGCAGAAGGTGTGGGAAATCTCGTTTGCCACGTCCAGCCTGATGCCGTCCACATCATAATTTCTGACCCAGTTTTCACAGACCCCGATCAGATAATCCCGCACCGCCGGGTTGTTGGTGTTTAATTTCGGCATGTTGTCAAAAAAGGCAAAAGTATAATACCGTTTCGCCCAGGCGTTGCCGCCTTCCTCCGAAAACGGCCACTCATTCACCATAAACCAATCGAAATACTGCGACTGCGGCCCCTTCTCCTTCACGTCAAGCCAGGGCGCAAAATTCTGACCGGAATGATTGAACACGCCGTCCAGCATGACTCGGATTCCTCTGTTATGGGCCTCCCTGACGAGCGTTTTCATGGTCTCCTCCGACCCAAAATGAGGATCAATTTTTGTGTAATCCGTGGTATCGTACTTATGCGAAGTGGGGGACTCGTTGACCGGGGTCAGATACAGCCCCGACACGCCCAAGTCCTTCACATAGTCCAGCTTATTGATAATGCCCTGCAGATCGCCGCCGAAAAATTCCTGATTGGACACAGAACCTTTAACCCGCCACGGCAGCGTCCCCTCCGGGTTTATGGACGGGTCGCCGTTGCAGAACCGCTCCGGAAAAATCTGATACCAAATCGTATCGTTTACCCACGCGGGCGTCACCGGAATGTCCGCCGGATTCATCCATGGCATAATAAAGCACTGTCTGCTCCTGCCCTCCAGCGCCATCTGCGCCTCGGACACAAAGCCGTCCTCAAAGTAAAACCACCGCTCATCTTCCGTCTGCAGTTCAAAATAGTATTTTAAGCGCTTAAATTCGGGTCTGATGGTGGTCGTCCACCAGAGCTGGTTTTTCAACCGCTTCTTAAAGGGAATATTCAAAGCCTCCCCGTCCCAGCTCTCGCCGCCGCCAAGAATCCCGGACTTAAAGGGATCGCCGTGGATAATGTTCACATACTTCACATCATACCCTGTTCTGATATTGATGACAAGCCGCTCCTCGTCAAGCGGATAGCAGTAATTGTCGTTCGCCCTGTGATACACCGCGTTAAAATCCATAAGATACCTTCCTTTCAAGCTTCCCGCACCCTCTGTGCGGGAAGAAAACGTTTTCCATCTATTTCATACTACTATCTTCTTTTCCAAAATGCAAGGACATTATTATTTTTCAAGAAAGATTTTCCTTTTAAATCAAACAATATGATCTAATATGAAAAAAGAGCAAAGTCTTACGACAGACTTTACTCACAATTTCATCGCCGCTTCCCGGCATCCCCGGTGCAATGCCTCCCCAAAATACTGTTTGGCAGTCTGGATATCCTTTGTCACGCCAAGTCCCTCTTCATATAGAAGCCCCATCCGGTAATATGCCAGTCCGAGTCCCTGTTTTGCGGACAGTCCATAAAAACAGCGCGCCTTTTCATAATCAATTTTTGTTCCGTACCCGTACTGATAACACATTCCAAGAGAGCATTGCGCCGCCGCGTTTCCAGACAGCTCAGCCGCTTTCTGATACCATGCAAATGCCTTGTCATAGTCCTTTGCAACGCCTTTTCCATGCAGATACAAATTGCCGATATTGTTCATCGCCCCGGTTGAGCCGTTTTCCGCCGCCATAAGATAATATTCCAACGCCTTCCGCTCATCCTGTGCGACGAATGTCCCCTCTTCATACAGGATTCCCATGCTCACCTGCGCGCGCCAGTCGTTCTTTTCATGGGCAAGCTCTGAAAGCCGCGAAAGAGCCTTTTGCCGCTGTTCCATGGGGCAGCCTTCTCTCCCGATCAGTTCCACACAGGCAGCGGATTCGCAATGCAGTCTTTTATGATCCACATCCTCCAACAGCGATTCATAATACGATCTGTCTGTTTCCGGCAATTCTCCTTCCAGCCGCAGCCTGCAGCTGCGCTCCGCCCGCGCAAGCCATTCCAGCGATTTCTCAAAATTGACATCCACGCCTTTTCCGTTTTCATACTGATAGGCGGTCAGAACCATCGCTTCCGGATTATCCTGTGCCGCCGCCCTTTCAAAATAATACAAAGATTTCTGATAATCGGTAGGAACGCCGATTCCATTCATCCATGCGCGTCCGACCTTGACAATGCCATCCACGTCACCGAGAGCCGCCGCTTTCTCGTAATAGGAGAACGCCTTTTTCTCGTTTTTCTCCGTCCCCACGCCATAACGGTACATTTCCCCCGCCACTATGAGCCAGTACGGGCTGTTTTGCGCGGCACCAAGCAGAGCCGCTTTCAGCGCCTTCTGCCGTATTTTGGACGATTCTTTCGGTGTCTTTGCCTCTGTCACGCATTTCTCATAATAATCGTTCAACGCTGACAGCGCATCCAGATCTCCTTTTTTCGCCAGTTTATAAAGTTGTTTTTCCGCCTTTGAGGGGTTGTCCGTGAAAAGGGTTCGGTATTCCTGTTCCCTGTCCTTTTGCACAGTCATTCCTTTATCATATCCAGCTCAGTCAGATTAACGCCGGATGACGAAAGAATTACTTTTAATTCAATGTACCTTATTTTCATAGCTTTATATGCTTCCGAATCCTTTTCTATCAGGCGCATATATTGTTGTAATCTTGAAAACTCCTCAACAGACAACTTTAGCATTTCACCTTCCGTCATATAATCACCGCCTTCTTTAACAATCAGCCACATGTTCCATAACCAGTATAGCAAAATCAGAAAACTCTGTAAAGTTTATTCTCCCCTTCGCGCGCTAAGCCATCATTCATTTGCGAATACAAACCACGTATCCTTGATAAAAATGTCACATGCCTATAACAAGCCGCAAAATCTGATACACCACAAAAGCGGCAAGCCACGCCACACCGCATTGCATACATACCACACCGAAGGTCTTTAACGCGGAGCCAAGCTCCCTCTTAATGGTCGCCACCGCCGCCACACAGGGCGTATAGAGCAGGGTAAACACGAGAAAACTGACCGCCGATACCGGTGTAAAAATCTGCCCAAGCGCCTCGCTCAAGCCGGACATGGAAGAGCCGGTCAGCACGCCCAGTGTGCTCACCACCGCCTCCTTCGCCGTGAAGCCGCCGATCAGCGCGGTTGCCGCCCGCCAGTCGCCAAACCCAAGCGGGATAAAGAGGGGCGCAATCAGCTTTCCGATCATGGCGAGCAGGCTCTCCCCGGAGTCCGTCACCACATTGAAACGCATGTCAAAGGTCTGTAAAAACCAGATCACCAGCGTCGCCACAAAAATCACCGTGAACGCCCGCTGTACAAAGTCCTTCGCCTTGTCCCACATTAAGAGCAGCACGCTCTTTGCGGAAGGGAAACGATAATTGGGCAGCTCCATCATAAAGGGCATCGAACTTCCCCGGAACACCGTTTTCTTTAAAACCACGGCACACAACAGCCCTGTCAGAATCCCGAACGTGTAAAGCCCCAGCATCACAAGGACACCCTTTCTCTCAAAAAATGCCGCCGCAAACAGCGCATAAATCGGAATCTTCGCCGAACAGCTGATAAAGGGAATCAGCATGATCGTCATTTTCTTATCCCGCTCCGAAGAGAGCGTCCGCGTGGACATAACCGCCGGCACGCTGCATCCGAACCCGATCAGCATGGACACGAAACTCTTTCCCGAAAGTCCGATCTTTCTGAGTGGTCGGTCCATCACAAAGGCGATCCGCGCCATATAACCCGAATCCTCCAAAATGGACAAAAAGAAAAAGAGAATCACGATAATGGGCAGGAAACTCAACACACTTCCCACGCCCGTAAAAATGCCGTCGATCACCAGACTCTTCACCACCGGGTTGATGCCGTAATCGGTCAACGCCCGCTCCGTCACCCCTGACAGCGCGTCAATCCCGAGACTTAAAAGGTCGCTTAAAAAACTGCCGATCAGCCCGAACGTCAGATAAAACACGACCATCATAATCAGCATAAACGCCGGGATCGCTAAATACTTATGCGTGAGCACGCTGTCAATCTTCATGCTCCGGATGTGCTCTCTGCTCTCCCTGCATTTGATCACCGCCTGAGAACAGATTTTCTCTATGAAATCATAGCGCATGGCGGCAAGCGCGGCATTCCTGTCCATCCCGCTGTCCTGCTCCATCTCCACGATGCTGTGTTCCATCAGATCCAGCTCATTCTCGGAAAGCGCCAGTCTGTCTATGATCTCCGCGTCCCCTTCCACGATCTTCGTCGCCGCGAAACGGGGCGACATACCGATCCGCTCCGCATGGTCCTCCACCTGATGGCTGACCGCATGGATACAGCGGTGCACCGGACCTTTCTCGCAGAAATCCGTCACTTTCGGATAAATGCGCCGCGACGCCACCTCCCGGATCGCCCCGATCAGATCCTCGATACCCTCGTTTTTCGCCGCGCTGATTGCCACCACGGGCACCCCCAGCGACTCCTCCATCTTTCCGATATCGATGGTGCCGCCGTTGCCTCGCACCTCGTCCATCATATTGAGGGCAATCACCATGGGAATATGTAATTCCAGAAGCTGCAGCGTCAGATAGAGATTTCTCTCGATGTTGGTGGCGTCCACGATATTGATGATCCCGTCCGGCTTCTCCTGCAGAATAAAGCTGCGGGTCACAATCTCCTCGTTCGTATAGGGTCTGATGGAATAAATACCCGGCAGATCCACCACCGCGTTTCCCTTCTCGCCCCGGATCTCTCCCATCTTGGAGTCCACCGTCACACCGGGAAAATTGCCCACGTGCTGATTGGAACCCGTAAGCTGGTTAAACAAGGTGGTCTTGCCGCTGTTCTGATTGCCTGCCAATGCGTATATCATATCTGTGTCACCTCGATCCGCGCCGCGTCCTCCTTGCGTATGGTCAGTTCATACCCCCGCAGGTGAATCTCAATCGGATCACCCATGGGAGCCACCTTCTGCACCCTGACTTGCGTCTGCGGAATCAGCCCCATATCGAGAAGCCTGACGCGAAGCTGCCCCTCGCCGCCTACCGTTATGATTTTTACTTCCGTTCCTACCGCAATTTGATCTAAAGTCATTTGTCTCCCCTCCTGCAAGCCTCTGTCCTGTCTCATTGTCCGTACACATTCCGAAACGCCTTATAAGTTCTCCGCATACCCTCCTCAAACTCCGTATAAACCAGTCCAAGCTCCGCCTTCCCCTTAGCGTTATCGCACAGATGCGTCTCCTCCGCCATGGCAGGGAAGGGCACCGGCACCCCTTGGGACACCGCCTGCGCCACGGTGAGCGGCACTTCCGAAAGCCCTGCCAGATCCTCCGGCTGCGCCACACGCTTTAAAGTATCAAAAAACATCTCATAGGTCATGATTTCATCCTGACACAGATTGTAAGCCTGTCCGTAAGCCCTCGCATTTAAAAGGCACGCAAGAACCGCCTGCGCCGCGTCTTTCACATAGACGAACTGAAACCGGCCCTGCGCATCCGTAAACCGGGGCAACACATGGTTTTGCAGAAGCATCTGGATATAAGCCGACTCCCTCGGCGCGTAGTTGAAGGGTCCATAGAGAATCGCCGGACGAAGCACCGTATACGGAATCCCCCGGGCGCCGCAGCCTTCCGCAAGCTCCTTTTCCAAAGCCACCTTGCCCGCAATATAGGCTCCCGCCTCCCCGGCAAGGGGACGCTCCTCAAAAGGCGTATCTTCTTTCTTCACCACAGAGGCGTCCCGCTCGTAGACATCCACCGTACTGATGAAGACATAGTGCCCGATATTTCCCGTCAGCAGATCAAGCGTATCCTTCACGTCACCCGGCGCATAGGCGCAGAAATCAACCACCGCGTCATAGTCCTCCTCGCAGCCGGCGATCCGCTCATGTCTGTCGCCTTTGATCTGCCTTGCTCCGAACGCCTCCATGGAGTAGGTGCCCCGGTTCCACACGGTGATCTCGTGCGCCTTCGCCGCCTCCATCACAAAAACCCTGCCATAAAAATAACTGCCGCCGATTACAAGAAGTTTCATTTTTGCCTCCATGTCTGAGCATTTTGCGAAGGCCGCGAGCCAAATCTCAAATTTGGCTCTGCGATTCCGAGTTTGTGGCTCTGTCACAAACTCGCGATTGAGGAATCAGCACATCAGTGTGATTCCTCAATCTGCCATCCATTGTCTAAAGGAACGGATTAAAATACCGGCTCCCGTCCCAGAAAGTCACCGTCAGATCGATGACCAGAATCACCACCGCAAAGCCGATCGCCAGCCAGTCGTTACGTTTCAGGCTGCGGTATGTATACCATGTCCGCTTTTTCTCCTTGCCAAACCCTCTAAGCTCCATGGCGTTGCTCACCGTCTCAATGCGGTTCAGGCTGGACATCACAAGGGGCAGAAGAATCGCCACCGAATTTTTCAGTCTCGTAAAAAGTTTATCCTTGCCCGACAGGTCGATGCCTCTTGCCTGCTGCGCCTGACTGATATTCGTGTACTCCCGCTGTACGTCGGGGATGTAGCGGAGCGCCAGACTCACCGCATAGCCAGCCCGGTAGCTCACCCCGATCCGGGAAAGGGAAGCCGCAAACTCGCTCGGATCCGTGCAGGCGATAAAGAGAAGCGCCACCGGCACCACGCAGATCACTTTGAGCGTCACATTCAAGTGATAGAACAACTGCTGCGCCGTGACCGTATATCTGCCCACCCCGGCGAGGAGCACCGTCCTGCTCTCATAGAGTTCCACCCCGTACTCCGGCGTAAACAGGTAAATGAAAATATTGTTGAGCAGAAGAAAGACCGCCGCCAGCCCGAGAACCACGCTGATATCCCTGATCCGGATCTGGCTGATCCGAAAAATCACCGCGCTGATCACAAGCATACAGACGAGTATCCGGGTGTCAAAGGTCACCATGGACGCCACGCTCCACGCAAGGAAAAAGATCAGTTTCGTGGTGCCCGTCAGCTCATGGACCGGGCTCGGCCGTCTGATATAGTTTAATATCGCAACTCTCGCCATCTCACCCCTCCTCCGTTTTTCTGTGCGCTTCCTCGTAGGCGATAAACCGTTCCGTAAATTCCTGCGGGTTTTCTATGCCGCACGCCACGCTCAGCGTGTAAAGACTCGTCTCCTTCAGATTCGCCCGCTCCACCAGTTCCGGGTCGTTCAGCACATGCGCCGCGGTGGTGTCCGCAAGCAGCTCTCCCTCGCAAAACACGATGGCTCTCGGCGTGTACTCTAACATCAGGTGCATGTCGTGGGTAATCATCACGATGGTAAAACCCTGCGCGTTCAGTTCCTTCAAAAACTCCATAATCTCCGTATAGTGATGATAGTCCTGCCCCGCCGTCGGCTCATCCAGAATAATCATCTGCGGGCGCTGCACCAGAATACCCGCGATCGTCACGCGCTTTTTCTGTCCGAAGGAAAGCGCCGACACCGGCCATTTGCGGAAAGGATAAAGCCCGCAGATTTTCAAGGTTTCCTCCACCCGCTCCTTTCTCTCCTCCGCGCTCATGTTTCCGGCTAAAAGCGCCATCTCCACCTCGTCCCAGATCAGGGGCTTGGAGATCATCTGGTTGGGGTTCTGCATCACATAGCCGATCCTCTGCGCCCGCTCCTTGATGGTGTCGCCCGAAATGTCCCTGCCGGAAAGACAGATCCTGCCCGCCGTGGGCTTCTCAAATCCGCAGATCAGCTTTGCCAGCGTGCTCTTTCCCGCGCCGTTTTTGCCGACGATACTGACCATCTCGCCCTCTCTCACGGAAAAACTCACATCCCTAAGATTGGTTCTCTCCGGCGTATAGCCGAACGTGAGGTTCTCCACACTGAGAAGCACCGGATTCTCTTTTTCTTCTTTCGCGTATCCGCCGTTTGCCAGATACCAGCTTAACACCCTTTCTCTCTGCTCTGTGGATAGCCGCAGACTGCCCACATGCTGGGGCTCGATCTCCTTCGTGACAGGTACGCCCGCATAGCGCAACGCCGTCAGATAGAGCGGTTCCCGAATGCCGTGCTCCAACAGCATCTTCCCGGTCAGAAAATCTTTGGTGGGCATATCCGCCACAACCCTGCCCTCGTCCATCAGCACGATGCGGTCCACTCTGCGCCAGAGCACATCCTCCAGACGGTGCTCAATGATAATCACAGCCGCCCCGGTGCGCTCCTGTATGCGGTCAATCAGCTCTATGGTCGCCCTGCCCGCCGCCGGGTCCAGATTTGCCAGCGGCTCGTCAAAGAGGAGCGCCTGCACTTTCTCCACCATGACACCCGCCAGACTGACCCGCTGCTTCTGTCCGCCGGAAAGCTCGTGGGGCGCGTACTCCAGATGATGGTCGATATCTACTAACTTTGCAACCTCCCGCACCGTCTCCTTCATGTCGTCCTGCGGCACACAGTCGTTTTCCAGCGCAAAGGCAATGTCCTCCCCCACCGTCAAGCCGATAAACTGCCCGTCCGTATCCTGCAAAACCGTTCCCACAATCTGGCTCAGCTCAAAAATGCTTTCCTTCGCCGGGTCTTTTCCGCCCACCAGAAGGGATCCTGTGCTCTCTCCCGGGTAGGCATAGGGAATCAGTCCGTTGA
Source organism: uncultured Lachnospiraceae bacterium (assembly GCA_910584725.1). Taxonomy (GTDB): domain Bacteria; phylum Bacillota; class Clostridia; order Lachnospirales; family Lachnospiraceae; genus UBA3282. The sequence continues at coordinate 80,141 of CAJUBE010000012.1, forward strand.
TACAGCTCCCAACGGTGCTTTTGCCGCTGCCGGACGCGCCCGCAATCAGCACTTTTTCTCCCGGGTAAATGTCCAGATTGATGTGATAAAGCGTGGGACTTGCCTGCGCCAGATACTGAAATCCGTAATCCTTAAAAGAAATGATAGGCTCCGCCATGTCGTTTCTCCTCACTGTGATATGTGATATCTTCCTGCAAAAGAAAAGCGTAGGCAGGCTGGAAGCGCCTCGCATTCCAAGTCTGCCTACTATTCTCCTTAGTCCTCTTTCTCCAGAGACCCCTTCTTCACCACGGTCTTGGCATAGCCCAGCAGCAGCAGGGTTCCCACTACGCCGGTGGTAATGATATTCGCCACCGCAGCCATCAGTCCCTGCGCAAACAGCTTTTCAACCGGCTCCGCATAGATCAGAATATCCAGCACGGGCGCCACCAGTCCCCACGCCAGAACATGGGCGATCACCTGCGCCACATTGAAGCGGATCAGCTTCTTGCTGTCAATCCCTTCCTCCACGTTCATCTTCATAGTTAAAAGACCGATCACCAGTCCTACGAATGCGGAAGCGATAATCCAGCTCCACCATGGACCGTAGCTCGTCGCGTCAATCAGCGTATGACCGATAAAGCCGATGACAACGCCCGCAATGGGTCCGAAGAGTGTGGCAAACACCGCCTCGATCGCATACTGTAAGCTGATGTTCGTGTTCGGCACGGGCGACGGAATCGCAACCTTACCGAGAACGAAGAACAGTGCCGCGCCGATACCGATCGCAACGACGCTCTTTACAGATAACTTTTTCATAAAAAAGTCCTCCCTCATATGTATTTTATTGGTTTTCAAACCTTCTCTATTATAGTCTGTGATACGACGGAATGTCAACCGCCCGTCAAATCCTGCTGCCCTACGTTCAGCCCACGCCCATCCGCATCCGGCTGAACTAGTTTTTGAAGCTGTGGATCGGCGCAGGGATCCGTCCCCCGCGGTTCACAAACGCCTCGCAGGAAAACCCGTTTACCGGCATCACCGGCGCATAGCCGAAGAGTCCGCCAAACTCCACCTTCTCCCCGACGCCCTTGCCGATGGCAGGGATAATGCGCACCGCCGTGGTCTTCTGGTTCACCATGCCGATCGCCATCTCGTCCGCAATGATGCCCGCAATCGTCGTGTTAGGCGTGTCACCGGGAATCGCCAGCATGTCAAGCCCCACGGAGCAGACACAGGTCATTGCCTCCAGTTTCTCTATGGTGAGCGCACCCGCCGTCACCGCGTCGATCATGCCCTGATCCTCGCTGACGGGGATAAACGCGCCGCTCAAGCCCCCCACATAGGAGGACGCCATCACGCCGCCCTTTTTCACCTGATCGTTTAAGAGCGCAAGCGCCGCCGTGGTTCCCGGCGCACCCGCATATTCCAGTCCGATCTCGCACAGAATATCCGCCACGCTGTCGCCGATCGCCGGCGTGGGCGCAAGGGACAAATCCACGATACCGAAGGGAATGTGTAACATCCGGGACGCCTCCTGCGCCACAAGCTGCCCCACCCGCGTCACTTTGAAAGCGGTCTTTTTGATTGTCTCGCAGAGCACCTCAAAATTCTCGCCCCGCACCCGCTGTAAGGCAGTCTTTACCACACCCGGACCACTGACGCCCACATTGATCACCGCGTCCGCCTCGGTCACGCCGTGGAACGCGCCCGCCATAAAGGGATTGTCGTCCGGCGCGTTGCAGAACACCACCAGTTTCATGCAGTCGGCGCTGTCCTGTTCTTTGCTGATCAGAGCCGTCTCCTTGATGATATCTCCCATCAGCCGCACGGCGTCCATATTGATGCCCGTCTTGGTGGAACCCAGATTCACGGAACTGCAGACCCGCTCCGTGGCGTGCAGCGCCTGCGGAATCGAACGGATCAGCATCTCGTCCGCCTTCGTCATGCCCTTTGACACAAGCGCGGAATAGCCGCCGATCAAGTTGACCCCTACCGCCTGTGCCGCCCGGTCCATGGTTTTTGCCAGCGTCACAAAATCCTCGCTGCCTTTACATGCCGCGCCGCCCACAAGCGCCATCGGCGTGACGGAGATTCTCTTATTGACTATGGGAATGCCGAACTCCTTCTCAATCGCCTCCCCGGTCTTTACCAGATCCTTCGCCGTTTCGGTGATCTTCTCGTAAACCTGATCGTTTACCTTCTGCAAGTCACCGTCAATACAGTCCAAAAGACTGATCCCCAACGTGATGGTGCGCACATCCAGATTCTCTTTGGCGATCATTTCATTGGTTTCAGCCACCTCAAATAAATTTATCATGGTTTTCCTCTCTCCCCTAGACTCACCTAAATCCTGTGCATCTGGTCAAATATCTCTTCTTTCTGGCACTTGATGACGACACCGATCTCCTCACCGAGCGCGTTCAGTTCGTCCACGATCACCCCGAAATCCTTGTCGGTCTGGTTCGTGTCCACGATCATCATCATGTTGAAGAACCCCTGCACGATGGTCTGGGAGATATCCAGTATATTGATCCTGTTGTCTGCCAGATAAGTGCATACCTTTGCAATAATACCCACTGTGTCTTTTCCAACTACCGTGATAATTGTCTTTTTCATAGTCTCCTCTTTTCTTTCCCTTTCTAAGCCGCCCGTTTTCTTTCGCGGCAGTTATTTTGTCCCAAAGATCCTGTCTCCGGCATCGCCCACGCCGGGACAGATATAGGCGTTCTCGTTCAGACAGCGGTCGATATGCCCGATATAAATCTGCACGTCCGGGTGATCCTTCCTCATCCGCTCCACACCCTCCGGCGCGGCGATAATGCACATAAACTTGATATTTCTGCCCCCGTGCTCCTTGATGAAGCGCACCGCCTGCGACCCGGAACCGCCCGTGGCGAGCATGGGATCCAGCACGATGATGGTCCGCTGGTCAATGGGTTCCGGCAGCTTACAGTAATACTCGTGGGGTTCGTGCGTCTCTGGATCCCGATACAGTCCGATATGCCCCACCTTGGCGCTCGGCACCAGCGCGAGAATACCGTTTACCATACCAAGCCCCGCGCGCAGAATCGGCACCACCGCCAGTTTCTTTCCCGCAATTCTCGGCGACATGCAGGTCTCAATCGGCGTCTCCACCTCCACATCTTCTAACGGGAGATCCCTGAGCGCCTCATAACCCATCAGCATGGCGATCTCCTCGATACATTTCCTGAATTCATTTGTGCCGGTGCCGATGTCCCTGATCTGCGAAATCTTATGCTGAATTAACGGATGTTCCATCACAAATACATTTTCCATTTTATCCTCCGTCTGTGTCAGAATCTTTTTTTCCTCTCTAATAGATCGTAGCGATTTCTTCGCCACATGTCAATCATGGATTTGTCTCCGCAGCTGTCAAACGCAAAAAAACACCCCGATCGCCACAGACCAGAGGTGTTTTGCGCTTATTGATGCTGTTTTCTGTACTCGGAAGGGGACTGTCCCTTTATCTTTTTAAAAACCCTCGAAAAATATTTCTCATCCCGGAATCCCACCTTATAAGCAATCTCATAGGTTTTCAGATAATTCTGCCGCAGATAGGCACAGGCATGTTCCACACGAATTTCATTCAGGTAATCGACAAACCCTTTTGCCATCTGTCTCTGAAAAAGCGTGGATAGATATCCCGCCGATATACCGACCTTCTGCGCCACATCCGCGAGCATCAAGTTCTCGTAATAATGCTCCTCCACATATTCCCTTGCCAGCTCCACCAGATAATCTTTTTCTTCCGCCGACTCCATCCGGGGCTGCTCCACCACTCCGAACAGCTCATCCGCCGCGTAATTCACCATCCGCAAAATATCGGATGACCTCACCGGCTTAAGCAGGTACTCCTTTGCGCCCAGCCGCAATGCCTGCTGACAGTATTTAAATTCATCGTAGGCGCTGAGTATCATCGTATACGGCAGGGCGTCCGCGCGCCTTGCCTCCTGCATCACCTCGATCCCGGTCATCAGCGGCATCTGCACATCCAGAAACATGATATCCGGCTTATCCCGGAGTATCATATCCAGAGCCTCCTTTCCGTTGGCGGCAAGATAGATTTTGTCAAAGCGGTCCGTATGCAGTTGTATGTATTTTGCAATGCCGTTGCGGATGGTATCCTCATCATCCGCAATCAGTAATTTTATGCTCATTTCGCCTGATCTCCTTCAATCCACAGGGAACAGTGATAACCACCGTGGTTCCGCGGCCCACCCGGCTCTCGATTCGCAGCTCGTAGTTCTCATGGTAGATAAGTTCCAGACGTTCCCTCACATTCCTGATCGCATATCTTCCAATCCGCTGGCTTGCATACTTGCGGTTGTCCGCCTTGTCCCAGATCGCCTCCAGCTGTTCGCCGCTCATACCGACGCCCGTATCCGCAATCCGGAAAACCATATTTTTGTCATTTTTTATCCCGGTCACACGCAGGATATAGCTGCCATCCGCGCTCTCAAATCCATGCACGATGGCGTTTTCCACAAAGGGCTGCAGAATCAGCTTGGGAATCTCCTCCTCCAGAATTTCCTGCTCTAAAGATATCTCATACGTCAGCCGTTTCCCAAAACGCATTTTCTGGATATGCAGATACCGTTCCAGAAGCTCCGCCTCCGTCTGTACCGTCACGATACCGTCACCCCGGTTCAGGACGAGCCGGAATAGCTGCGAGAGCGATAAAATATCCTCCGAAATCTCTTCATTGCCCGATTCCGTCGCCTTCCAATAGAGCGAATCCAGTGTGTTGTAAAGGAAGTGCGGATTGATCTGTGCCTGCAGCGTATCCAGTTCGCTCTCTCTCTCCTTGATTGCCAGCACATAGTTTTTATCAATCAGCTCCCTGATGTCGTCAACCATTCTGTTAAAACAGGCGGATGCCTCTCCCACCTCATCCTGCGTCATCACATCTACTTTCTGGCTGAAATCTCCCCGCATAAAGTTTTCCATGGCAACCCGCAGCGTATACAACGGTTTGGAAACCAGATTGGAGACGACGAGCAGAACCGGGTACAGCCCGAACAGAAACCCGACCAGCAGCGCAAGCGGCGCGAAAATGATCGTATCGCTCAGATCGTTCCACCCTATCCGGTGCACAATTTCATATATAACCGTTCCCGTCTCTTCATCCTGACACTGATAAATAAGATAATTGCCCAGAGCGCTCTTTTTGACTTTCTCCTTCTCATCCGGCACAAAGACAGTCGCTGCAAGCATCTCGGAAAGCAGCTCATCCTCTATGCCGCCGCAGCGCACAAGTTCCGCGCCGTACTCGCTCATCACCACCACAGACGCCTCCGGGCGGCGGAGGGAGTTTCTGCAGATGTCGTCAAAAATTTCCGCGGAAGACCCGATCACCAGATAACCCAGCCTGTTCTTCCGCGCCATATCGTAAATTTCACGGTACATGACAATTTTTTCATTCAGATTCACCTGATAGGTGTCATTCTGTCCATTCTGGCTGCGCCCCACTCTCTGCCAGAGGAACTTTCCCTTTTCCTGCACGGCGAGCTTGTAAATTTCCTGCTTCCTTACCCGCTCCATATCCCCCAGATAAGCGGAGGAACGGTCGATACAGTTTAAATAAGGGTTGATGTCGTTCTCCGGGTACAAAGCGACGCTTTTAATCTGTCCGTCTATTGCCACCATGTCCTGAATGATCTTCATGGGCGCGCGGTTTTGCCAGAGTCTGGCGTTACGGTTCAGCTCCTCCGGGTCATCCGCCGTCAGGATCTGCTTCACCTCATCGTTGATGCTGATGTAAGTTCCCATCTCCATAATGTTCTTCTGCACCACACTGATGCTGTCCGATATATTCCGCACATCCTGCACGCAGCGGTTCTCTTCGTTTTTCACAGCCACTCGGTAATTGTGCGCGAGGAGGAGCATACTGATCAGCAGTAAAATGGGCGTAATAATCGCGTAACTGTAAAAAACCAGTTTCTTCCTGATACTCAGCTTCGCAATCCAGTTTCTGATCCGTCCCATGGCGCCCTCCGTTTATCGAATGAAATCTGATATATTCTATCCTTTTACGGCTCCCATTGCAACACCCTTTGTAATATGCTTGTTGAGAATGACATAGACGATAACCGCCGGCGCCGCCGTCAATGCCATCACCGCAAACTGCACCGCATAGTTGGAAGAATACTCGCCCGTAAACTCCAGCACGGAAAAGGGCAGCGTTTTCCATGTGGGCGTGCTCAGATAGGTGCTTGCCATCATAAACTCATTCCAGTTATTTAAAAATGTCATAATCGCCACCGTCGCGATGGAAGGCTTCAAAAGGGGCGTGACGATCTGGAATACGATTCTGTATATCCCGCACCCGTCCATGACGGCGGCTTCCTCCAGTTCCTTCGGCAAAGACTGGATAAAACCCGTCATCAGGAACATACCCTGCGGAAGTGAAAACGCCACATAGGGAATCAGAAGCGCCCAGATCGTGTCCGTCAAATGCAGACCGCTGTAAATCTTATAATTCGGAAGCAGCGTCGCGTGAATCGGAATCATCATACCCATGACGAGCAAGGTGCTCACAAATCCGCTCAGTTTCCATTTCATACGCTGACAAGCGAACGCCGCCATAATGGATATGATAACAACCAGAATAACCGCCGTCGTGTTGATCAGCACACTGTTTTTCAGGTAATGCAGAAAATTGCCGTCCACAAAAGCCTTCACATAATTATCCCACCGTATTTTTTCCGGAATGATGAGCAGTCCATTGGTAAACATCTCGTTGCTGCTTCCCAGCGAAAAATCAACGAGCCAGATCAGGGGAAACAACTGGATGACCGCAACCATAACTAGCACGATCCATAAAATTATCTTACCGATTTTTATATTGTTCTCTTTCATAGCCACCTCCATAGTTTCCAAATCTACACGGAGAATGCCCGTATTTTGGCATTCTCCCGCGTGAAATTTAGTAATTCTTGACGTCTCGTCCAATAGCGAGACGTCTTTAGAATTACTTTTCACGCTGTTCTTGTTTATCCCGGAATATGGTGTTAAGCGCCACTGTCGCCAGCACACAGATGATGATAAACACCACGCCGATCGCATTGCCATAACCGTACTTAAATGCCTTGAACGCCTGCTGATACAGATAGTTCGCCGCAAACTGGGTGCTGTTGTTCGGACCGCCGTTTGTCAGAAGGTAAACCGTCTCCATCTGTTTCAGGGCGGAAATAATCGCCATCGTCACATTAATCTGGATCACCGGCTTCATAAGCGGCAGTGTAATCTTGAAAAAGGTCGTCCACCAGTTCGCCCCGTCGATGGAAGCCGCCTCGTACAATACCGGGTCAATGTTTTTGATGCCCGTGTAATAAATCAACATGCCCCAGCCAAACCCATGCCAGATCAGCACGATCAAAACAGACCAGATCGCATTCTGCTGCGACAGCCAGTTAATCTTTCCCGGATGTCCAAATGCCTTGGCAATATTATTTAAGAGACCAAAATCCGGGTTGTAGATGAATTTCCAGAGGTAAGCAATGACCGCCACCGAAATGACATTCGGTATAAAGTAGATACAGCGGAAAACGCCCTCCGCCTTCCCCTGCAGCTTGTCAAGCACCGCGGCAACCAGAATGGCCAGAGGATGCTGGATACATATGAACCCAATCGCCAGCAGAAGTGAATTTCTAAGTGATCTTCCAAACGCACTGTCATGGATTAAAGTCGCATAATTTTTAAAGCCCACCAGATGCGCTTCCCCCATACCCGTATAATCCGTAAAGCCGTAATAGACGCTCAGGCAGATCGGCGCCAGCACTGCAAACAGAAAAACCAGCAATCCCGGCAGCACCAGACTAAAGATAATCGGTTTGTTGCTATACAGTTTTTTCATAGGAATCTCCTTTCCCACAGATTGAAACACTATCTTGAGACAAAAAGAGAGGGCGCTGCAAAAGTAAATCTCTTTTGAAACACCCTCTTCCCTTTCACTCAATGAATCTACATTCACTTACATGCTGCACCGATTGCCGCAAGGAAGTCATCCACAGATGTGGAACCGTTGGACACGCCCTGAATCTCGCTCTCAATCGCCGTCTTGAAGGCGGAAGGACCGCAGTCATTGATCGGTGTCCCGGAAACGCTGGTCGCATTCTTCAAAATATCCATAATCTGTTTCTGAAGCTCTGTCTCATTACCGGTCAGATATGCCGTCTGATCCTGTGCGGACATTCCCACACCGTTCTCCCAGCCATACTTGGAAAGCTTATCCGGCTGATACATGTAGTTCAGGAACTTGACGGCCTCATCCTTCACTGCGGAGTTCGCAGAAACTGCGTAACCGCCGCCGTTCCATGCCGCGATATCGTTTGCGCCGCCCTTGCCGCCGTCCACCGTAGGCATCGTGAAAGCACGGATGTTATCGCGGATTTCGGGAGCGATGTCCTCATTCAACGCCATGGAAGCGTCCCAGCTTCCCATGCAGTACATAGCCGCCTGTCCGTTGGTGAAAAGGTTCATCGTCGTGCCGTAGTCCTGAGAATCATATCCCACCTGGAACATGCCGGCATCCGCAAAACTCACGAGGATCTGCGTTGCCTGCTTGATCTCCGGCGCGGTAAAGTCCCCTGTGGCAACCGCATTGCTGACAATATCCGCATAGTTGATACCCGCAACTTTCACCATAATATCTGTCAGGAAGCACGCCATCGGCCATCCGTCTCCGCCGTCCATCGCCACCGGCGTAATTCCCGCCGCCTGAATATCCTCGCAGAGAGAAAGCAGCTCATCCGTGGTGGCAGGAACCTTCCAGCCGTTATCGTCAAACATCTTCTGGTTGTAATAGAAGAGCATGATATCCGTATTTCTCGGAAGACCATACAGTTTCTCATCCTTCTTAAAGCCGTCAAGGGACCCCGGAATAAAGCCATAATCCACGTAGTCGTCCTCGTTTAGTTCCGCAAGCACACCCGCATCCAGCACTTCGTCAAGGAAAGAAGGCTGTCCCCAGATGCTTACCACATCCGGCATTCCGTCCATGGCATACGCCTTGAATTTCGTCTTGTATGCCTCCTCATCGAGCGCCTCCACCTCGATGGAAACATTGGGGTTTGCCGCCATATATTCGTCGATAATCATCTGCTCAACCAGTCCCTGCCCGTTCTTGCGGTCAGGCAGATTGGAAAAGAGTTTGATCGTCACATCGCCACCTGCGCTCTCCTCAGCTGCGGCGCCCTCATCGGACGCGCCGCTTTCTTCCTCCGCGCCGCCGTTGTCGGTTTCCGCAGTCTGTGCCGTATCCTGTGTATCTGTCGCAGTCGACGGCGTTTCGCTTCCGCCACAGCCTGTCAACAGGGAAGCTGTCATAGCTGCGGTAAGTAATGATGCAATCCATTTTTTCTTCATTTCTTTTTCCTCCCGTTTTCTGTTTTGTTTTGATGGTTTCATCCTACCATCCCGGCAAGCGGGTTTACAGATATCTATTTTTCAAAATGGTGGAATATTTTCAACTGTGTGAAACCAAAAAAGGATCGCAAAAGCGATCCCTTCCTATCCTGCATAACCGATATCCGACATTCCCTACCGCACCTCAATCACTTCCGACACCACATCCCGCTTCGCCACATAGAGCGGAAAATCATTGCCGTTATAATCCGTGTCCGACATGGTAACCTCCACCCGCACCGACTCGTAGGCCAGCTCCGGCAGATTATTTTCCTTGCTCAGATGCCCCAGCACAATCGCCTGCATATTGTCATGCAAAAGACGGCTCAGAAGCTTTCCCGCGGACTCGTTGGACAAATGCCCCCGCTCCCCCAGAATCCGCTGTTTCAGATAATAGGGGTAAGGTCCCACCTGCAGCATGTGCACGTCGTGATTTGCTTCCAAATACAGCAGATCCAGATTCCGCAGACACTCCACCGTATAATCGCTATAACAGCCAAGATCCGTAATCAGCCCGATCCTGCGCCCGTCATGGTCAATCCGGTAGGCCACCGGGTCCGCCGCATCGTGGGATGTGCGCACGGGATAGATCGCGATATCCTTGATGATACATCTCTCATCCGGCACAATCACCCGAAAGAGCGATTCGTCGATCTGCCCCAGCGAGGAAGTTTTCCTGATGGCTTCTACCGTCCCCCGCGTCGCGTAAATAGGAACTCCGTACTTTCTGGCAAGCACCCCCAGTCCGCTTATATGATCGGCGTGCTCATGGGTAATGCAGACCGCGTCGATGTCCCTCATAGTCAGTCCAAGCTCGGCAAGCCCGGCTTCTGTTCGTTTGCCGCTGATTCCCACGTCCATCAGAAGGTGGGTGGTATCGCTGCCCACATAGACACAGTTTCCGCTGCTGCCGCTGGCAATACTGCACAATCTCATAATTATGTAAACCCATCGCGGCTACAGACACTTTCTGCAGCCGCCTTTCCTTTTTCGTTATTTTTTCCAGTAAATCTCAATCACGTCGCCGCTTTTGATACTCTCCATATACTGCGCGCCCCTGCCGTTTAAGTTGGTCACAATGCCGCTCCCCTCGGGCTTGGACAGATCAAAATCAATATACTCGAACACATCCACAAACACATAGTTTTTCTTGCCGGTCAGCTTAATCGGACTGCCGTTTACCATCACCGTGATGGGAATGGGCAGGTTTTTGTTCAGAAGCTCTTCCCTTCGTTTTTCTTCCTCCGCCTTCGCCCGGGCTGCCGCCTCCTGCTTCGCTCTCGCTTTTGCCTTCGCCTCCTCCTCGGCGCGCTTCACGCCGGGACCCATCACAATCCTTGCGCCTTTCGGCTTCTGTCCGCCTGCTTCCCGTCCATCTTCCGCCGTTGCTGTTTCGTTCCCCGCAGACTGACCCGCCGCACCGCCTTCGGATGTATCCGCATCACTCACTCCATGCGAGGAGCCTTCCGTCCTATCCTGCGATCCGTCCGCATCCGATGCGGAAACATTTCTTGCCATGGAGAATCCCGCCGTACCCGCCGGCCTGTCCGTCTGCTCTGCCTCCCCCTGTTCATCTGCCTGAGGCTGTTCATAAAACTCCACATCGGAAAGCTGCAGCTCTTCCAATGTCCAGATCACCGAGAAATTTTCGTATACTTTCGTCTCCATATCCGCAATCTTATTGTTGACATAGATATTCATATTCCAATCAATCACCACATCCATGAACTCGGAAATCTGGCGCACCGTATAATAGCCCAAAATCTCGATCTCGTCGTTTTCCTGAATCTCATAGTACTCGGACTGCAATTCCCCGTTTACGCTGGCAAACTTGGGCAGATCCACCTTTTTCCCGTTGACCTCTACCCACATTTTGGAGCCAAACTCAGGCAGTTGTCCAAGCGTCATCCTCGCCGCTTCTCCCGCGGTCGATTCCACCACGCGGATCTGGTCGTTGGCTCGGATCTGCGTATAAATATCCGCCTCATTTCCGTTGACGGTAATCCGCGCCGCCTCGCCCAGCTCTCCGCGGGCAATGCGTGGCTTCCCGTTCACCGTAAAGTTCAGCTCTTTCCCCCGCTTCGGGAACAGGCCGTCGCTGGCAAACTCCGCCTGCATCGCCGCGTCCACCACAGCCGCCTTGGTATTATCATATATCTTAACACGCTGGTCGTTGAAATAGACAAAGATAAAGTTATTGCTCTGCTCGTAAAAGCTTAGGCAGATACCGATGGGGGTCACCATCAGGGAGTCTTTTCTGGCGTCCGCCTCCAAAAACTCAATGCCCTGCATAACTTCCTCGCCCCTGACCGCCACGCGCTCATTCTGAATCTCCAGCTTCTCCGCCAGAGCCTGCGTGTAGCCGGGAAGCTTTCCACCGCCGCCGACCACAAACACGGCGCTGACGGATTTGTCCCCGTTTAATTCCTTAATCTTGGCCGCCACCTGACTGGTCATATTCTCAATCACATCAGCCGCCACGCGCTCCACTTCCTCGGTGGTGATCGTCTGTGTCAGCCCCATGATATCCTTATACTCAATCACATCCTTCACGCCGGTATCCCGCTTGATCTGCTCCGCCGTGGCAAAATCCACCAGACAGTGCTTCGCCACCACCTCTGTGAGCGCATCCCCCGCAATGGGAATCATGCCATAGGCGATGATACTGCCATCCTTTGTGACGGAGATATCGGAAGTGCCCGCGCCCACGTCCACCAGCGCAATATTCAACATGCGGTACATCTCCGGAATCGCCACCTGAATCGCCGCGATCGGCTCCAGCGTCAGATTCACCACTTCCAGACCTGCGACGCCCACCGCCTTGTAGAGACCGTCCACCACATCCTCCGGCAAGAAAGTAGCAATCAGATCCGCGCCGATGGTCTTCGCCTTGTGTCCCTCCAAATTTCCTATTGTGTAGCCGTTCATATAATAACGCACGACCGAATAGCCGACACAGTAGAACTTCATGTCCATATCGTTTTTTTCCAAAAACTCCTGATAAGCCTTCTCCACGCCCATGGAATCCAGCGCGTAAATGTCTTCGCCCGTGATTTCCCGGTCGCTCTCCAGCTCCTGATCGACGCGCAGCGTCACCGTCTGCAGCACACGGCCCGCCGCCGCGATACAGACGTCCTTAAGCGGTCTGCCGATCCGCTCCTCCAGCTCCGCCTTGACCTCCTTTATGGTGCCGCCCACCTTGTAGATATCGTGAATCTGCCCGTCCAGCATGGATCTTGTCCCATGCTCCCTGATACTCTGCGTCACCACATGAAACTTGCCACCCGTGCGGTATCCCACCGTACCTACGATACTCCTTGTCCCGATATCCAGACCAAACACCAACTGTCCCGGAAATTTCATCGCTTCTGCCACTGATCTTCCCCCAATTCTTTGTCTATTTGTGTGTAAACACTTTCCAGTGTTCCGTTGTTTTCTATCACTACGCCGCAGTGCTTACGAAACGCCTGCGCCGAAAGCTGCTTTTGCAAAATGGCATCAATCTTCTCGTCCGTGTAGCCCCTCGTCTCCCGGAGCCTCTGCCGCCTGACATCCTCCTCCGCGTGGATATACCACAGCTCGTCTAAAATCCCGGCATAGCCTTCCTCAATCAGAAGCGCCGCTTCTATAAACAGCCAGGAAAGCCGCCCTGCGGCACGCTCCTTTTCAATCTGCTCCGTCAAATACGCTTTTACCGCCGGATGCACGATACCGTTTACTTTCAGCAGAAGCTCGCCGTCCCCGAAAATCCGCGCCGCCATCTTCTGTTTGTCTATCTTTCCCGCCGCATCCAGAATCTCTTTCCCTAGCAGCGCCGTCAGCGGCTCATAACAGGCTTCGCCCGGCTCTTCCAGTCGATGGGCCACCCGGTCCGCCATAATCACGCGGCAGTCCTGCCGCCGTTCCAGATAGGCAAGCACCACCGATTTCCCGGCTCCCACGCCGCCCGTAACGCCTATTACTTTCATATGTTCATCGCCTTATCCTTCTCCTGCGTGAAACTTAGTGCTTCTTGGCGTCCCGTCCAATGGCGGGACGTCTTTAGAAGCACTTTTCACGCTGCTATTTTGCCTCATACCAATCCGCCCCCGTGTGCAGATCAATCTCCAGCCGCACGGAAAGCGCCGCCGCCTGCTGCATCTGCTCCGTGAGAATCCGCCTTACCTGCTCTTCCTCCCCGGCCTCCGTCTCGATCAACAGCTCGTCGTGCACCTGTAAGATCAGACGGGATTTCAGGTTTTCCCTGTGCAGCTCCTCCCACACCCGGATCATGGCGATCTTCATAATGTCCGCCGCCGTCCCCTGAATCGGGGAGTTCATGGCTACCCGCTCACCGAAGGAGCGCTGCATGAAATTGTTGGAGGCCAGCTCCGGGATCGGACGCCTGCGCCCGTACATGGTAGTCACATAGCCTTTTTCCTTCGCCTCCGCCACCATATGATCCAGAAACCGCTTGACGCCCGGATACGTCTCAAAATACTGCTCGATATACTCCGCCGCCTCTTTCTTGGAAATGCTCAGATCCTGACTCAAACCGAAGGAACTGATGCCGTAAACGATACCGAAATTGACCGCCTTGGCATTGCGCCTCTGCAAGTCCGTCACCTCTTCGAACGGCGTGTGGAACACCTTGGAGGCGGTAATCCGGTGAATGTCCTCCTCCATCCGATACGCCTCGATCAACTGCGCATCCTCGGACATATGCGCCAGAATCCGCAGCTCGATCTGGGAATAATCCGCATCCATAAAAAGATACCCTTCCCGCGGCACAAACACCTTGCGAATCCGCCGCCCCAGCTCCATGCGCATGGGGATGTTCTGTAAGTTCGGCTCTGTCGAACTGAGCCGCCCCGTGGCGGTGATGGTCTGGTTAAAAGTGGAATGAATCCTGCCGTCAGAGGCAATACAGCCGGAAAGCCCCTCCGCGTAAGTGGACTTTAATTTCATCAGCCCCCGGTATTCCAGTATGTCAGATACGATCGGATAGTCCGGTGCCAGCTTCTCCAGCACATCCGCCGCCGTAGAATACCCGGTCTTCGTCTTTTTACCGCCCTTGATTCCCATTTTTTCAAAAAGGATCTCCGCAAGCTGCTTGGGCGAGTTGATGTTGAAGGTACAGTCCGCCTGCCGATAAATTGCCTGTTCCAGCTCCGTGATCCGCCCGGTCAGCGCCTCGCCGTAAGCCTTGAGCGCCGCGGGCTGCACCAGCACGCCGTAACACTCCATATCATGAAGCACCCGGGAAAGCGGCATCTCGATCTCATAAAAAAGCCCGTCCATCCCCTGCTCCACAAGCTTTTCCCGCAAAAGTTTTCCTGCCGCCAGACACACATAAGCCTGATAACAGGCGTACTGTGCAAATTCCTCCGGATTCTTTTCGTAGGCCTCCGCAAAACTACCTTTCCCACAGACCTGCGTCCTGTCCGGAATCGTGAGCGACAGATACTCGCTGGCGATATCCTCCGTCTGGTAATCGCTCTTTAACGGATTGATCAGATACGCCGCGATCAGAATATCAAAGTATCTCTGTGCCCGGTAAGGCCGCATCACATCCTGCCCGCCTGCCTCGCCGCGCCACATGCTTTCCTCACCCGGCTCCTCTACCATATCATAGAGAGATTTCATATCAAACGCATTAAGTTTACATAACTCTTCCCTGCTCAGAGCTGTCAGCCGCTCTCGCAGGTAACTTGCCGTCACCTCTTTCTGACAGGGAATAAAGGCCACGTGATTTTCCTCCGGCGCAAGGGCAATGCCCATACAGCCGCCCGGCTCCTTATTATCCTTAAAAACCGCCAGCCCGATCTCACGGCTGTCCTCCCCGTTCTCGGCCTTTTCCCGGCAAGCCGCAAACAGCGCCTCCACTTCCGCCTTCTCTGTCACGGTGTGAAAGTCTGCCTCCTGCCTGTTCGACACAGTTACATCCTTGGAAAAACGGGATAATAGATTTTTGAACTCAAGCTGTTTGCAGAGCACATAGGCTTCTTCCGTATAAAAATCACCGATCTTCGCCTTCTCAAAGTCAAAAGCAATGTCCGCGTCCACGTTGATGGTCGCCAGCACCTTGCTCAAGTCCGCAAGCTCCCTGTTTGCAAGCAGGGATTCCCGGATTGACTTTTTGGAAATTTTCTCCACATTATCGTAAATATTTTCAAGGGAGCCGTAAGTGACCATCAGCTCCGTGGCCGTCTTCTCCCCCACCTTCGGCACCCCGGGAATATTGTCCGCCGTGTCCCCCATCAACGCCTTCAAGTCAATAAACTGAATCGGATTGACCTGATAAGCCGCTTCCACGTCCTTCGCATAATAATCTTCCACCTGGGTTCTGCCGCCCTTCGTCTTGGGAATGCGGATGCGGATATGGTCTGTAGCCACCTGCAGAAGATCCCGATCGCCCGACACAAGGGAGACTTCCATTCCTTCCCGCTCCGCCCGCTTCGCGATGGTTCCGAGAATGTCGTCCGCCTCCAGCCCCGCCTGTTCCACCACGCAGATGCCCATGGCCAAAAGCAGCTCCTTCATCACCGGCACCTGTTCCCGAAGCTCCGTGGGCATGGGCTTTCTCGTGCCCTTGTACTCCTTGTAGATCTCATGCCGGAAGGTGGGCGCATGGACATCGAAAGCCACCGCCAGATAATCCGCCTGCTCCTCCTCCAGAATCTTAAACATAATATTCAAAAAACCGAAAATCGCGTTCGTATGGAGCCCCTGGCCGTTGGTCAGTTCAGGCAACCCGTAAAACGCTCTGTTCAATATACTGTGTCCGTCTATCAAAACCAGTTTCAAAGCCATATACTCTCAAGCCTCACTCTGCCATTTCTAATTTCCAGTCACATTAACCAACATGTCACGGATCTACTGTGACTCAAATCCGTGCGGAGAATGCCCGTATTTTTGGCATTCTCCTACGCGAGATATAGAACTTCTTGGCTTCTCGTCCTATGGCGAGACGTCTTTAGAAGTTCTTCTCGCGTTTTTCACGCAATTTTCAGACCGATACAATCACCAAGGCCGCAATGATCACCGCCACCACGGCGACCTCCAACACCAGAAGCGTATGCCGCAGAATACGGTTGACGCGGATCTTGTCATCTGCATCCTCCAGCTTCCATGTCAGCGCCTTCTGCAGATTAAAATTATTACCCCGCTCGAGCTGCTCCAAGCCCTCCGCCACCAGAAACTGAATGGATAATTCCTCCATACATTCCGGGCAATCCTCGATATGCTCCACAAACTCCGCCAGGCCCCTTCCGTCCAATTCATCATCTAGGAAGGACGGTATATTTTTCTCTGCTTCTTTACAGTTCATTACTCGCTCCATGTCTTTCCACCGGCACATTCACAAGTACCCGCACAGAAATTATTATATACCATCGCCCGGATATTTAAAAGAGGTTTTTCACGGCAGACGCAACGAAGGGCCCCGACTTTCGCCAGCGCCCTTCTGCCCTAATGCTTTCGCATTTCTTGTCCTTTTACCGCTCTATCAGCTTTCTCAAATCCCAAGTACTATTGTGCAGACACCCTCGCCGCCATTCTACGCCGCTCCTACTGAGCCGGAGCCGCCTGCGCGCCGTCCGCAGGAGCGGAAGCCGCCTCCGCCTGTGCGCTGTCCGCCGCTTCCGCGGATGCTGCCTCTGGTGCCTCCTCAGGCGCAGGCTCTGCAGGCGGGGCAGCCACAGCCGCGATCCCGTTTCCGTCTACCGCATAGTCCGTACCGTCCACATTTACCGTCACGTTTCTCTGCAATGCACCCGTCGCCGGATCGTAATAATAGACGTTGCCGTCGGGTCTGGTCACCAGCCCCCTCTGCATCACCGCATTCTCGTCAAAGTAATAATCCTGCCCCTCGATCGTCACGTCCTCGCGCAAGGCGTGACCGTCCTTTGTGGCAAGGAAATATCTGCCCGTCTCGTCCTCGAACCAACAGCCCTTCTGCACGAAACCGTTCTCGTCCAGATGATACTTCTTATCTTCCCAGCCGACCCAGCCGTTCCTCTGCATCCGATAACCCGCATAAAATACCGTCTGGTCACCGCGGGGCGCAAAACCGTCCGCCACGATCAGAGACGCGTAATCCTTAAACTGATAATTCATATCCACCCGTGTGGGTATCCCCGCCACGCTGCCGTGGGAAGTATTCTGCCAGAAAGCAGCGCCGCCGTCATACTCAAGCGAATCCGCATACTGCGCGATCCACTTGTCATAGCCGATATTGCCGATCTTGTCCCGGAACATATTCCGGCTGGAATAAACTACAGGATAATAGCCGTTGGCCTCAATGATCGAGCAGAACGCATTGATCAGCTCCTGCAGCTGCGCCTGCGACATGTTCTTGTGACAGGGCGCTTCCACATCAAAGACCACCGGATAATTCACCGTATAGTTACCGATCCACTGTAAAAGCTGGTTTGCCTCCGCTCTCGCCTGATCCGCATTGGCCGCATAAGAATACAGATACACGCCCGTCCGCAGACCCGCCGCGTTCGCGCCGCGCATATTCACGTCAAAATATGGGTCAATGCCCGAGTTCGTGCTGCCCGCCTTCACAAAAGCAAAAGACACCCCGGAGGATGGCACCTGACTCCAGTCTATCCCCAGATTGTGCTTGGACACGTCAATGCCTCTGGCAATGGAGCTGCCCGCTCCCACCGCCTCCACCTTAAGTCCCGGTGTCAGCACCAGCACGCCTGCCAGGCACAGCACGGCAACCTGCTTCACTCCCCTGCGCAGTCTATGTAATAATATCTTATTTGGTTTTATCATTTGTACCTTATATCCGGCTGCTCCGCACCGGCTATTTCCCTTTCGTTTTCTTACATTTCCGTTTTCTTTTGTTCTTTTCCTACGGATCGCACCCCAATGCGCACATTTGTAACATTTATATTTCAAAATATTACATTTTGTCACATTTTGTAACAATCCTTAACAACTATATCATGCTTTTCTGGAATTGTATAGGGATTTTTGCGAAATTGTGGTGGAAAGTTCTTCCAGCCGCCGCCAAAACATTTCCCGCCACGCAACGTTTTTGCCAAACCATTCCCCTTTGACTTCTTCCATCTGATTCAGCCCGATTCGCCGCACCGCCTCCAATGCCGCCTCACGCTGCGTCAGTTTCCTGTCCGGGATCGTCTGGCACACAACTCCCTCCGGAGAATCATACGCCGAAAACGCCTGATTAAAATCCATCAGATCATGCAGCCGCAGGATTTCGCCCGTTTCATTGTCAAAAAGAAATCCCCAGTTTCCCCAGTGCCGGTCTGTGTTCCCCACCAAATAGTCCAGAATGTTCATCATATAAAAGGAATAAGCATCCAACGCCTGAATGTACTGCATCACGTCCAATTCCTGATTCGCCGCATAAATTTCAAACGCTTCCCGCGAAATGATACCGTAGCGCAGACTCGTCATCAGCCTGCTTTTCGACACCGTTAATCCCTCATACACGAAAGGCTCGTACCGCACCTGATTGCACCGAAAACAGCGACAGATCCGACTGGCCAGAAGCTCCCGCTCCACCGCCTTGGAATCGCCATCCTTCAACAGATAAAACCCGTCCGATTCCCTGACCCACGCTTTCGGGAAGCAGCCGTTTGTCGAAGTATCCCCTGCCAGAAGGTGCACGTTTTGAACCGTCACCTGCCGCCCCCGCAAAGCAACGTCCACAAACGCGTTGCTCAAATGATTTTCAAATAAATTAATCTCCGCATAGACGACCGGCTCTCCCGCTTCTCGTACCCAGTAAATATCCGTCAGCGACAGACAGTGGTAGGATAACGCCACACGGGCCCGCTCCCTGTCCGTAACAGCCTGTCCCATCCCAAGGCTGTTCAGAATCTCTTTGGCATATGTCCTGTCAAGCGTGAGCACCCGCGTTGCACACCAATAATAAAAATTGGTGACATTGTCCACTCTTCCATCCAGTTCATCCGTCTGCTCCAAATATAAATTGCAGGGCATAAAATGCGGCTCAAAGATCACGCATTCTCCCTGCAATGTAATGGATGCCACCAATTTTTCCCCGTGCAAAATCTCATATGTCATCGCTGTCCGCTCCGCCTTTTACTCTTCCTTTTATCGGTAAAAATATTATCCCCTCTCCCATAAAAAATGTCAACTCTGCGAAACCCATGGAAAAACAAAGTGCGGGAAAACAAAGAAAACTGCGAAATCACTCCCGCAGCTTCCTTTCACGTATGAATAGGTTTCCATACGTGTTCCCCTTTTACAGATTACATAATATCACATTTTTCGCGGGTTGGATAGTGTAGGTTATCGCGTAAACATCGCGTAAACCAGATAATCTATCCGTTTACATAATATATCTTCCCCACTTCCTAAACCCGTGAAGACACAAGACTGACAATTCCCACAATGAGCAAAATCGGAAATGCAATATAAACCAGTCCTGCAACCAGCAGTATCATCAAAAACAACGGTACAAAAATAAAGCAGACTACAATCTTCGTAATACCCCATGCGGCGCGACACGCAACTACCGCCAGTTTTCCAAATACCGCTAACATTAGCATAAAACATAAAAACGAGATCATTTTCTCTCCTCCCTCAAAATGCTTTTTTGTTAAGCATGCTTTCTGTCGTTCTCTGTGCTTATGGTTCGCTGCGCCAGCTCTTTTCCACGGAATTTTGATATGTCCCGCACGCCTATGGCGGCACAGTATACTTCCTGCTCCTCAATTTTTTCCAGGAAGCGGCACAGGGAAATTCTTTCGGTTATGGTCATAGTCATTCACCCTTCCGTATTTCCGTTCACGACTGTTATAACTATATTTTAATAGGGGGACATGATAACATAAACCTCTTTAAAAGCAAAAAGGCATCGTCTATTTCGTTCATTTTGGCGAAATACTGCACCTATGAAGATGAAGATTAATTGAAATTACAGGGGAGGGGCTGTACGGAAACAGCCCCTCCTTAACTTCCATCCTCTATGATATCCAGCATCTCTTTGGGAGTTACAATATATGTTCTCACCGGAAAATGTTTCATATTTCCCGTCACCAAATATGCATCCGTATCTTTACGTTGTTCCATTAAGACCGCATAAAAAACTGCATCATCTTTATCAGGTATCTCCTCTTCCAGTATGTCCCCCTCCACATGTATAGCGCGTTTGATAAATTCGTGCAAAAAGATATTTACTCTTTTGGGATCAAAGCTAAACTTGGGACGACTGAATACATCCTCATACTCCGTAATAATAGCATCATTGATCAGCGGAATAATATTTCCCTTTAATGCTTCTGCAACCACCAAACCCGGCACCGAGTTATTTTTCAGCATGGCGGATATAAGCACATTTGTATCTAAAACAGCATAGTACATCATTCTTTTCTTTCCCGACGTTCCTGTCTGGAAGCATCAATCTCGGCATTGATTTCCTCCAGCGACAAATCAGAGAGGCCATTTTTTTCGGCCGATTCTCCCATTTCTAACATTGCCTTATAGCCTCGATCTGCTATATAGGGTGTCTTTGGTAGTGTCATTGCAAACGGTATACCATTTTCCATTACTGCGCGCTTTAAAAACATCCTTACTGCAGTAGATGTATCTATCCCCAAGTTGTCAAAAACCTGAGCCGCTTTATCTTTCAACGAATCTTCTACACGTACTTGTAATAACGATGTCGCCATAACATACCTCCTTTTCGTTGCAAGACAATTATATTACATCGTACTATATATTTCAAGAAATAAAATCCAATGCATGGGGAAGTTTTACGCATTACTTTCTATAAACTCTACATCAACCTGCAACTCAGGAATATTCGGATTCCATTCTTGAACCAAGGATGTTATGATCCGTACCGCTGCATTTTTTGATTCTTCATTAAATCTCCTGCTCCTTCTCATGGAATCCTCCAGCTTGATTTCCCCTTCTGCCATTTGTACCGCTGAAAGCTGAACCCCTTCCTGCACACTACCATTAGCAACAATTCTGTCATCTTTCCAGAATTGCTTATCAGTACCCAATATCGTGACCTCAGTCAGCACAGGCTTTGGTACTCTTACTAAGACATATTCACGCTCAGAATCTGCAATAAATTCTCCCATTGATAAATCTACTGTATATAAACCTACTCCTTTCACTTCAATCCATGAGGTAATTTTATCTTTTTCTTCCGCATTTTTTATCACAAACTCGGAACCTTGAACAGTCAAGACTTCAAGACGAGCAATTTCCTGCACATCTCCAATTGAAATAAGGACATGGTTTGATACATGGTTCGCCGCTTCCGCTTTCTCAAAAGTAGTATGATATATATTGTTATAAGTTTCTTCCTCAGCTTGTTGATACGCGGCTTTTACACGCCTCATCCCAACATAGCAGCTTATAACAGTACCACTTAAAAGAAGCATACAAATTAGAATGATAGAAACGTTTTTCCATCGTTTGGGATAGCTCTTAGCGCTTTTTACTTCGTCTACAATTTCATTTTTATCCGTTCCCCTTACAACCACATATTCATTATCCCTTTTTTCTTTAGCCATATATTTAATCCTCTTTTTCTTTATAGCTGACATTCACTGTGGCTGTACTTCCACATACTGACCTTGCCAGCTTTTTAATTTGACTTAGCCCAGATGCTTTTGCCTGTTCTAATAAACCATTTGCGAATTGTTCCTGTACTTTTTTTCAATCTCTTCTCTACTGTTTAAATAGCCCTGATAACCATCCTCGGTTTTTCCATCAAACAACGACGCCTTATATTCAGCAATTGTTTCTACCTCAGAATCGTCAAGATATGGCACAAACTCTGGAGTAGGCACCACGATGGATATTATGTCGTCTTTTGCATCATAAATAACCTCTGCCTGCGTAAGATTCACTGAAAAAATCCCCTCACCGCGCATAGCAAGTAATGCCGCATAACTTTCCCCCTGCTGATATAGGTCTGTTAAATTCATGTCAACCAACATAACCTGCAATTTCCCTGTTTCCAATATCTTATTTTCAATTCTTACTTTTGTATCCTTTGCACTCAAGCCTTCTTCTTTACCATCGCTCTTTCCCATTTCGATCCCGGTTATAACCCCGTTTCTGGACCCAATTGCTTTACCTGCCGTTTAACTACCTTTCCATCCAATTCCTCCGATACCGGAATCGTACAGTTTTCCGTCTCTTTATGAACCATACCTTCCCAAAATCCGCCGATCCCGCTTCGCCCAATCTCATAATCTGTATTTTTGATACTATACACTAAAGTAAGCTCCTGCCCTTCGCAAATATTCACTTTGCCAGAAACTTCTTCTCCGTCTAAATAATAAGCACAGATCCCATAATCATCGTTTGAATCCAACGTTACCTGCCATATTTTCTTTACTGCGTGTTTACTTAATATCTTCTCATGCTCCTTTTCCCATTTGGAATATTTCATCCGTTCTCTGTAAATATCATCCGTCTCATCCGCCCCTTCAATATAATATCCCCTATCAGGAATAACTGCAATTTCCACTTCGCGAGATGCTTCTAATACATCGCCCTTACTCAATATATGCGGATTCGTCGTATCATTTATGGATACAGCTATTTTAGCATTTTCAACGGATTTTTCTTCATAATCAATTACTTCAATAAATACTGATTGCTGTGGTTGATCCGTAACTATGTACTTCACTCCATCCTTCTCATTATTTATCCAACCATAGCTGTATTGAAAGGAGCCCTTCGCTTAGACTACACATTTTTAGGTAAACGCATCCGTGAAGAACGTCTCCGCCTGAATCTGACACAGGAACATCTCGCGGAAGAGATCAATATCTCTACCGCCTACCTCGGTCAGATCGAGCGTGGAGAACGCCACATCACTTTAGATAAGCTGATTCCGTTAGCAGAAAGGCTCGGCGTATCGGTGGATTTTCTGCTTTCCGATTATATCCACCCGGATGACGACACCTCTCTATCTCTGATCCGTCAGCTTTTGGACGGTCGCAGTTCCCAGGATAAAGCGCGTGCTGTCAATATGCTCAAGCTGTTGTTCTCCTGCGTTGAGAATGGAAATCAGCTATAAAATGCACTCTCCTTATGTACTGCCGCTTATGAAAAAATCTCTCTTCAACAAACTCCTGTATCTACTCAGATACTTCAAGAAGTTTTTTCATAACTCGATTATTCACATCCAGATAATATTCTAATTCTGCATTATTCAGATCATTATTTTCCCATGCATTAAATTTCTCTGTCATCTCGGCAGATTTTGTCATCATATCTGCATAGTCGGTGAGCAGATTCATATCGGAGGGATTTTCGGTATATTTTTTTAGAATATCGCAATATTCATTATAAAATTTTTCATAACTATCCATAGCTTCTTTAAATTCGGGGCGTACACCATCTGCCAAATCTTGACTCGCAGCATCAGCAGCATTATCTGCACTCCCATCACTATTCGCATTTTCTTTAACCGCATCTTCACTATCCGTGCTTAATGCCTGAGGCACATTCCCCTCTGGAGCCCTGACAGAAGCCTTCATTGTACAGTCATCCTCATCATAATTCAAAAAAATGTTATAGCCATCAGAATTATTTGCCGAATAAAAGCCTTCAAAACTGCTTGCTTCAATTGTATATCCCATTTCTATGCATTCACTAACATAATCGTTAAACTGCTGCAATGACATACCACGAGCATCAAATACAAAACTAAAATCGTCACTTATGCTGGTTTCTACAATTTTTGTATCCGGCTTTGGAACCATGTTACCAAGATTCGTCTGCAACCATTGATATGCCACATCTGTTTTTGATTCAAATGAATACTTCCCGGAATTATAATCATAATAGGCAGTACAGATTTCTGCATCATCAAGGTATCTTATCATCGCAATATCAGGTTCAACCAGTTTGTAGTGGTCTATATTACCAACAGAATAAGAGCCGCGATAATAGAAACATTTCACATTTGTAACCGTTTCTCCTGCGTTGCAAATTATTTTTGACTCTGTATGCATAGAAATGGGCTCACTTCTCAGCTTTTCCACTTCATCATCCTTTGCGGAAAATTCTTTTTGAAGTTCGTAACAATAAGCCTCTTTTCACCCTCGGTAATGTCTGATTTCTCTTTGAATGTAATTTCAAAACCCGCAATAGTATATGGTGTATTGTTGGTATAGTTAAGAAGAACCAAACGTTCTCCATCAATGATTCCTTCATCAACTTCCCATACAATATCATCTATGCTAATCCTATTCTCTTCTTCTAAACTTTCTTCTCCATTTATTTCATTTTCTTCTTCATCCGTTGTTTCATTATTTGTTTCGTCTTGAACTGATACCGCAACAGTATCCGAATTGTCCGCTATATCTTTTTTTCCACAAGCAGTCATTAAGAACATACACACACTTAAGAGTAACATACACCATTTTCTTTTCTTATACATAATCTTTTCCTCCAATTATTTTCTTCATGTTGAAATATAGTACTGAAAAGCCGGAAATGTTTTTACTGCCGTCTTTCAAAGTCAGTTCTTTTCAATCAACCGATAAACCTCCTGTATCAATGCATCCACATCCTCCTTTTTCTTTTTTAGGCGGACCAGCTGTCTCTCCAATGCATCCTTACGGATATCGCCGGATGCGTCAATGATCTCAGCGATCTCCTTTCTTGTAAATCCGATCTGTTGAAACAGCCGGATCTCCCTGATCCGTTCACATGTCTGCTCGTCATAGAGCAAATGTCCTCTTTCGTTTTTTCCTGTCGGCTTGACCAATCCGACTATCTCGTAGCCCTGTACTGCGCGCCTGGATACTCCCAGGCTGTCACATATTTCTCTTAATGTCATAGCGTCCATTTTCATCTCTCCTTCTACCCTAAAATTGCACGTTACGTGCAGTCAACAGTTTTTTGACGATGAAAACGGCAATAAAAAACATCTCCTCTATAGGCGATGATTTTTACGCGAACGTTCTCCATAGCAGACCTCACTTTGTCGAAATCCCCCTCCCCTCCTTGCTGCAAACGTTGCCATCCGATATAATGAATTTATATAAATTAACATCTTGGAAAGGATTCCTCTCATGGGCAAAAAATCTACGAAAGAAAACAAGAATATATACTTTCAGAGCAGAGAAGCCGCCGGGCTGACAAGAGCACAGGCAAGCGAACTCATCGGTTGTATCTCTGAAAGTAAAATTGAAAAAATAGAAAATGGCGCCACCGCTCCCCAGCCGGAAGACGTCGTTCTCATGGCTGAGGCATATAAAAATCCCCGTCTCTGCAATTATTACTGCACCCATGAATGCCGTATCGGGCAGGACTACATCCCGGAAGTGCAGATCAAAGGACTGCCCGAAATCGCTCTCGGTATCCTTTCGTCTTTAAACGCACTGGATAAATGCAAGGAACGGTTAATTGAAATTACAGAGGATGGTCAGATCACGTCAGATGAATACACCGATTTTAAGAAAATCAAGGATCAGCTCGAGAAAATTTCTGTCACTGTGGAATCGTTGAAGATGTGGATCAGGGATAATGAGATTGGCGGGGAGACTTGATAAAAGGGGCTGAAAACAGCCCCCGCCCTGCGAAATCATCCTGTGGCATCCGTCAAATGGATGCTTCGCATCCACAGATTGAACAAAGACCAATCTCCTCACTGTCTGCGGACATAAATCTGAATTGCCTTATCGACAAATACAGCGGTTCCTTCCCCGCCGGCTTCATCAATATTTTGGGTAAAATCACCGCCACCGGAATACATCTTTCCCAATCCGCTTAATATTTTATCGGAACAGGTATACATATGCTTCGTGATAAAATTCTGTATCCTTTTCACAAGATCCTGCGCCTCGGCTGAGGCAGGATCCGTATTCCTCATTTCACCTGCCTCCTTGAAAAACAGCATAAAGCGGTCGGCAAGAAGCTTGTCCTCCTCATCTGTCCTGTTTTTTGATTTCTCGGCAAACTCTTGATACTCCGGCGTATTTCCATACATCTCTTTCGCCTGCTTTGCGTATGCATCGATTTTGCTTTTATCAAAAGCTGAAAAATCCATATATTTCACTCCCAACATTTTTATTCCAAGCGCAAAATTGATCAGGTTATCCAAATGCTCCTTCTTAAGCGTCAGCAGTTCAATCTGCTGCTCCAATGCCTTGCTCCTGTCAAAGTCTGGACTGTTCATGATTTCCCTGATATCCTTCAGAGGAAACTCCAGCTCGCGAAACAGTAAGATGTGCTGAAGGCGTTCCAGATCCGCATCGTCATACAGTCTGTATCCCGCATCGGTGTATCCCGTCGGATGCAAAAGACCGATCTTGTCATAGTATTGCAGAGTGCGTATACTCACCCCGGCAAGCTTGCTCACTTCATGTACTGTCATCATTGGCGCATCCTCCTTTCGCCTGGTAATATCAATATAAACTATTACGTTACGTAGGAGTCAATACTTTTTTTCATTATATTTGATTAACCCCGCAATCTCTGTTATAATAACACCCATGACAGCACAGAAAACATACACAAAAAAACTATGTATCTTTTACATACTGGCCCTGCTTCTCTGGGGCGCGTGCTCCGGCGCATCCTCCGTCTCGGAAATCACGGAGACAGTCTGTGGCGGGCAGAATTGTTATGTAAACCATTCGACTGCCATGATCTCCGCCGGCAGACATCTTCCCGCCCAGAAATATCTTTCCGCGCGGGATTTTGGCGCACAGGAGACGCTTTCCACAGTCAGAAACCGCAGCGTAAGATCTCTTTCACGCTCCGTAAGACAGATCGCAGCGTGTCTTTTCCCAGACAATTTATCTGCAAATCACCACCTCCTTACCGGGCTTCTTCAGGCGCGCGAGATACCCTCGCACAGTCCATACGGTATCATAATCGCAAATTATATTCATCTTAAGGACGGACAAAAGTCCTGATCTTTTTCACACTGGTATAGCGCACAAGCCATGTAACACCACGCAGGCACGATACACCCAAAATCGAGCCGTCTTTTTGTTGTACGGTTTTTGCGGTTTCAGGCGGTCTGCATCAATAACATATGTAAAAATTGTGAAAAAGGAGATTATATAGATATGAATATCGGCGTTTTAATATTGATTATAGTCGGCGGAGCCGCCGGCGGACTTTCCACACTCTATCTTGCCGTTTCGCTCTTCGGCACGCTTGGTTATAAGATTTTCAGAAAAGTAAAATATGGCACATCTCTCTTCAATTAGAGTGATCTGCAGATAACGTATACCCCATAAATAGCTGCATATACTATTTATGGGGTATTTTCTATGAAACATTTAAGACGCTGTACAATCATCGGTATCATTTTTGTTCTGGTGACGGGAACGCTGTCCCACTTTCTTTATGACTGGTCCGGGCAAAATCCTGTTGTTGGTCTTTTCACGCCCGTTAACGAATCCGTCTGGGAGCATATGAAATTGCTGTTCTTTCCCATGCTGCTTTATTCCCTCATTATGATTTTGAAATACAGACGGCAGTATCCCCATATCGCTTCCGCGCTGTTCTTCGGCATCTTGACGGGCACCATTCTCATCCCGATTTTTTACTATGCCTACACCTCTGTCCTCGGCACAAATTATCTTTTTCTGGATATCGGTATCTTTATCCTGAGCATTGTCATCAGCTTCTGGCTCACTTATAAGCTTACGCTGTCACACAGGCTTGAAAACCATACCTTTGTCTTAGGGCTCGCCGTGGGCGTTCTTCTGCTCTGTTTTCTGTGGTTTTCCTATCATGCGCCGCATACGGTCATTTTTCAGGATCCTACAGCAGATAATTGTTTTCACGATCGGCAATCTGAAAACCGATTAATTTAACTTTTCCGTGTTTTACATAAAATACCTACATTTCTCCAGATAAAAATGCTGTTCCTTTTCAAATAATTCTACCAGCTTATCCGAAGACTTCTCTTCTCTGTACACTTTCAGTGCATCCAGATATTCATTCCTGTTTGCATCTTCGATCACCACCGGTAAAATTCCATTCTTTAAACACTCCCTGAAAAGAAGCATTCTGCCTGTCCTGCCGTTTCCGTCCTGAAATGGATGAATGCTCTCATATCTTGCATGGAACTCGGCTAAAACGGAGAGATTCATCTCCTGATTATGATACCACTCCAACAATACATCCATTTCCTGTGCAACTTCTTCCGGGCTTACCGTCCGATACATGCCAATCATATTGGGACGTTTTTTATAATCACCGATTGCATACCCGTTGGCGCGGTCCTCAAATACGCCGGATTTCAATTCATAGTGAAACTGCTTGATCAATGCCTGCGTTAACGGCTCCGTCAATGTATCCAGCATCCGATTGAACATGAGGAAATGCCCGTTCATCTCCTCGACGTCCTTTGCCCTGTAATAATCGTCAGATTTTGGCAAAATTCCGTGATCAAACAGAGAAGCTGTCTGCTCCTCCGTCAGCGTACTTCCCTCTATCTTATTTGAGTTGTAGGCAAGCAGCCGCTGGGTAAAAGCATAGACGCCGGATCTGTCAAACTTTTCCTTTTCTATTTGAAATCTGTTCAACAGGAACTCCACAAACTCTTCACTCTGATTTTTCATACACACCGTCCCATTTATCCAACACAATTTAAAAAATAAGACAGTAAACATATTATGTCTAATGTCTTATTTCTAAAAGTCAATGCTGGTGGTGGGACTTGAACCCACACGTGGTTGCCCACAACAGATTTTGAGTCTGCCTCGTCTGCCATTCCGACACACCAGCTCTTATGATACCCGGCTGCAATGACCGCCTGCCTGAATCACCATCTGCAACCAAGCTATATCTTACCATAATGACGGGCTGTTGGCAAGATTTATTCGCAGAAATTCATCGAACCCATCGTGTCAATAAATTTATTATATTCAGCCACATCCAACCCTTTGTTCATTTTCTTTGTGTACGACAGCAAATCTTTGGGAATATCCTCCTCTCCGATGTACGGAAATACATAAAATTCTTTACCCACATGATTTACCAGAATTTTTTTCTTTCTTAATTCCGCTACCGTTTCTGCAAGAATTTTTTCAATCTGCACGTTCTGTTTTTTTAATTTTTCGCGCATTTTTTCTTCTTCGTCAGCATCCCTTATCTCATCACATTCATCCAAATCAATACAATTTTCCAGCAGATATTCCTGCACCGGGCGGAACGCATCCATATTACTTTCAGAATACTTATATTCCTCCGGTATGTATTTTTTCTCCATACTGCCTATACAGTTTTCTTTGGTCTGCACAATTACTTCGCACATATAGCGCCAGTCAACATCTTCGGCATCACAGTGCATACGGAAACTCATTGCATAAATCTCTTCTTTGTCACCTGCCGTTTTTTCGCACGCATCCGATATCGCCTGACGGATTGCAACGGCAAGCTTTTCTTTTAAAACGCCTTTGTCCAGTTTCTTTTTATTTGATAATTTCCTGCCCGGCATTTTCTTTGGCTGCTTTTGCTCAGGTTCAGTAACCGGTATACCAAGCTCCATATATCTCTTTTCGATCAGGGAAACGATCTCGGGCGTACTCCATATCCTTGCATACCCCAATGCGTCAACCTCACCATAGCTTACTTGATACTTTACTGTCAGGTCCATATCCTGTTTCATGAAAAGGCTTACCAATTCGGAATTTTTCCAGTTGATCGCTGCAAATAAAGGATTTTTTTCAATACTGTCAATATCGATATGTGCGCCTTTGGAGAGAAAGTATTCTACGCTTTTCTTTTTTCCACAATCAACAGCTATGTTAAGCCAAGTTCCGTATAATTTATGTTCCTCCTTCAGCAATTGCGGTCTTTCTTCAAAAAAAGCTTTGATGGTGTCAATATCATCATTTTCCATGGCTTTTCGCATGGATTTAAGAACTTCTGTCTCTATCATTCTGCACTTTCCCTCAACATGCTTTGCAACGGAACGTTCCCGTTCTACACCCCCAGTTTCCCATACACCTCAAACCCGTCAAGCGTAGCGAAGTAATCCTTCGGCGTCTCCGCCCTTCTGATGAGCTGCACGCTGCCGTCCTCTTTCAGCAAAAGCTCCGCCGACTTCAATTTCCCGTTATAGTTATAGCCCATGGCATAGCCGTGCGCGCCCGTATCGTGGATCACCAGATAATCCCCTTTCTCGATCTCCGGCAGCATCCTGTCAATGGCAAACTTGTCATTGTTCTCACAGAGCGACCCCGTCACGTCATACTTGTGGTCGCAGGGCGCATTCTCCTTTCCAAGCACCGTGATATGATGGTACGCGCCGTACATGGCGGGACGCATCAGATTCACCGCACAGGCGTCCACACCGATATACTCCTTGTGGGTGTGCTTTTCATGAATGGCCTTTGTCACAAGGGCGCCGTAAGGGCCTGTCATAAAGCGCCCCATCTCCGTATAAATGGCCGTGTCCCCCATGCCCGCAGGCACAAGCACCTCGTCAAAAACCTTGTGCACGCCCTCGCCGATCACCCGGATATCATTGGCTTCCTGGTCGGGCTGGTAAGCGATGCCCACGCCGCCGGAAAGGTTGATAAAATCTATCTGCACGCCCACCTTCTCCTTGATCTGTACCGCCAGTTCAAAGAGCTGCTTTGCAAGCTGCGGATAATACTCATTGGTCACCGTATTGCTGGCAAGGAACGCGTGGAGCCCGAAACGCTTCACCCCTTTTTCCTTCAAAATGCGGTACCCTTCAAAGAGCTGCTCCGGCGTAAAACCGTACTTGGAATCGCCCGGATTGTCCATAATGCCGTTGCTCATCTGAAACACGCCGCCCGGATTGTAACGGCAGCTCATAGTTTCAGGCAGTTTTCCCAAAATGCCCTCCACAAAGTCGATATGCGTGATATCGTCCAGATTGATGATGCCGCCCACCTTCGCGCAGTATTCGTACTCCTGTGCCGGGGTATCGTTGGAGGAAAACATGATATCCTCCCCGTTGATGCCAATCGCATTGCTCAGCATCAGCTCCGTCAGCGAAGAGCAGTCGCAGCCCGCGCCGTACTCATGCATGATCTGCATCAAAAACGGATTCGGACATGCCTTCACCGCAAAATACTCCTTAAATCTCTTATTCCACGAAAAAGCCTCCTGCACGGCTTTGGCGTTCTCCCTGATGCCCTTCTCGTCATAGATATGAAAGGGCGTAGGGTAGGTCTTTACGATCTCCTCTATCTGTTCCTTCGTCACAAAAGGTAATTTACTCATGTCTGTTTTCTCCTCCCGCAATGTTCTCAATCTGCCAATCTATGGGCTCTACGCCGTTTTTCTCTAAGAATGCGTTGCACTGGCTGAAATGCCTGCACCCGAAAAATCCCCGGTACGCCGACAAGGGGCTTGGGTGCGGCGCTTTTAATATCAAATGCTTCGGATTGGTGAGCATCGGAATCTTGCTCTGCGCAGGACGTCCCCAGAGCAGATACACAATCGGTCGGTCCTGCTCATTCACCGCCCGGATCACCGCGTCCGTGAACTCCTCCCACCCTTTTCCCTGATGAGAATTGGCCTGATGTGCCCGCACGGTCAGCACCGTATTTAAGAGAAGCACCCCCTGGTCGGCCCACTTCTGCAAATACCCGTTGTCGGGTATATAACAGCCCAGATCGTCCCGCAGCTCCTGATAGATATTCTGCAAAGACGGCGGAATCTCTTTCTGGTCGGGTAATACCGAAAAGCTCATGCCGTGCGCCTGGTGCTCGTTATGGTACGGATCCTGGCCCAGAAGCAGCACCTTCACTTTACCCAAAGGGGTAAAATGAAAGGCATTAAAAATATCGTCCGCCGGCGGATAGACCACCCGTTTACTGTACTCCTCTTTCACAAACATGTAAAGATTTTTGTAATAGGGTTTCCGAAACTCACTGTCCAGAGCCTGCGCCCAGTCGTTTGCCAGCATCGCCATAGTGTTTTCTTCCTTTCTCTTTCGTCATAAACGGTCTGCAATCGAGCGTAAAAGGGCATAGAACCACCTTATTCCTGTTCCTATGCCCCCTTGCATACCCAAATTCGCAATATTACTCTAATCGTACCGAGATACCCTTCTCCCGCAGATATTTCTTTAAATCCCGTATCTCCATCTCCTTGAAGTGAAAGAGCGATGCCGCCAGCGCCGCCTCCGCCTTTCCTTCCGTGAAAGCCTCGTAAAAATGCTCCATCGTCCCCGCGCCGCCGGAAGCAATCACCGGGATTGACACATTCTCCGCAATGGCTCTCGTCAGCTCCAAATCATACCCTGATTTCGTGCCGTCCCCGTCCATGCTTGTCAGCAGGATCTCTCCCGCCCCCAGCTTCTCCGCTTTCATCGCCCATTCCACGGCATCTATTTCCATATCCACGCGTCCGCCGTTTTTATAGATGGTAAAGCCTTTTCCGTCGGCGCGCCTTTTCGCGTCGATCGCCACCACCACGCATTGACTGCCGAATTTATCCGCCGCTTCGCTGATCAGATTCGGATTCATAATCGCCGCCGAATTGACGGAAACCTTGTCCGCGCCTTCCCGCAGAATCGCCTTAAAATCGTCCACCGTGCGGATGCCGCCACCCACTGTAAAGGGGATAAACACCTTCTCGGCAACCTTACGCACCATCTCCACAGCCGTGTCTCTCGCGTCGGAGGAAGCCGTGATATCCAGAAAAACGAGCTCGTCCGCTCCCGACTTGTCATAAGCCGCGCCGACCTCGGCCGGATCGCCCGCATCCTTAAAGTTGATGAAATTAACGCCCTTAACCACCCTGCCGTTTTTCACATCCAGACAGGGAATAATCCGCTTTGTATGCATCGCCGCTCCATCCTAAACTTCCAAAAAGTTCTGTAATATCTTAAGCCCCGTCTCCGAGCTCTTCTCCGGGTGAAACTGACAGGCGAACAGATTGTCTCTCTCCACCGAAGCGTGAATCAGCGTGCCATACTCCGTAGATGCCTTCACGATCTGCAGATCGTCCGCCTGCAGATAATAGGAGTGCACAAAATACACATAGGATCCTTCCTGAATCCCCCGAAACAGCCTTCCCGGGTTCGGAAAAGTCAAAGAGTTCCAGCCAACATGAGGAATTTTCAGCCCCTCCTTATCGGGAATCCTCACAATCTTTCCCGGTAAAAGTCCCAGCCCTGCTACACCGGGTGCCTCCTCGCTGCTCTCAAACATAAGCTGCAGTCCCAGACAAATGCCCAGAAAAGGGATCCCTTTATCTGCCGTCTCACGGATGACGGAAACCAGCCCGTACCCGTGCAGCTTTTCCATGGCGTCGCCAAACGCGCCCACGCCGGGCAGAATCACATGATCCGCCGAGAGAATTTCTTCCCTGTTCCTCGTCAGCAAAGCCTCATGCCCCAGCAGAGCGACAGCTTTCTCCACACTCTTAATATTCCCGGCGTCATAATCGATAATCGCTACCATTATTTCCTCCATGTCAGAGCAGTCTACTGCAGATGCCTTGCAATCAAGCCATATTCGAATCTCTGACTCAATCTTCTGCCTCTTCACCTGCATTCTCATCCGCAGACACATCTTCCTCTGTGTTTTCGTCTGCCGATACAGGCTGATCCAACATTTCCTCCGGCAGCATATCCTCTTCCGGAGCCGCATCCGTCTGCATATCCTCTGCCGGCTGTTCTCCCTCAGTCTCCGGCTCCAGCCCGTCTATTCTCTCGATGATCTCCTCTTCCTCCGGCAGCACGTCCTGCCTGCCCTCGGGAATATCCTCGCCGTAAACCGCGCCGCTTATAATCGCCTCAAGCCTCTGTGAATAAGCCACATCGTCCTCCAGAGCGATGATCTCTAATGCGTCAGCCTCAGACACCCCAAAGTCTGCCGACAGCCTATCTAAAATCTGCGCGTAAATATCACTGACTTCACCTACTACATTGTATGTTTCCGCCTCCGGCAGAATCTCCTGGTAGCGCGCCACACCGCCAATCAACGCATTCAACGACTCCAGGCGCATATCCAGACTGCCATAATTTTCATAAGATGTAAGCTTCCGATTCATCTGCAGAATCAGGTTACTCCTCTGGAACAGCACCTCATCCTGTTCATCCAATTCCTTCCCGTACAGAAGGTCGTACACCTGTGCATAATCCTGATGATCATATGCCACATGTGCTTCCCGCTTCTCCGTATAGTTTGGCAGGAAGGAAACCATCAGCACAATACAAGCCGCGATTGTGCCACAGAACACAAACACCGTTATCACCTTCTTCTTAGAAAGCTTCTTCTCCGGCGGTGCAAACAGATCTGTCTCTTCCTCTTCTTTTTTCTTCTTCTCTTTCTTCTTTTTCTTTTTCGCCTTCTTGCTCTCTTCCTCTTCTCCCTCGGCGCCTTCCTCTCCTTCTTCTCCGCCTTTTCCTTTCTTGCCCTTCTTCTTCTCTTTCTTCTTCTTTTTGCCTTTCTTATCCTCTTCCTTCAATTCCTCCAGAAGCGCTTTATTCTCATCGGTAACCGTTCCCGTCTCGCCGTCACTATCTGCAAGAACCTCCGCCGCAAGGGGATCTTCATCCTCCTCATCCGACTCCAGCAGGAAATTCATAAGCCTTGCGAAAAATCCCGGTTTCTTTTCCTCCTTTTCCTCCGCTTCGCCTGCTCCCGGCTCCTGCTCCGCAGCTTCCGCCAAAAGCGCCTCCAGCTCATCTCCTGTTTCTTCGGCTGCAGTTTCCTCGTCTCCGCCTTTCTTCTTTTTCCCGAACAGCTTCTTACGCTTCTTTTTCTCCTTCTTAGGCTTCCCACCGCTTTCTCTGGCTTCTATCTCCTCCGGTGTAAGTTCCCTGATACTCTCCGCCTCTTTGGCCGCCTCATCATTTTCGAAGAAGTCAAAGCTGCTGTCTCCACCGTCATCTGCGCCTTCCAGCATCGCCAGTATATCATCATCAGGTGAAACGCCCTGGTCAGCCCCTTCTAACAGATCATTAATTTCAGACAAAGCTTCGTCATGATCCATCCCTGACAGCAGCGAAGAGAGATCCTCATCGCTCTCCCCCGTCTCCTCCAGGGCAAAATCATTCGTTTCACCTTCTCCATCAGATAAATCGCCGTTCAATAGACGGTCAATGTCTTCCTCAGACATCAATCCGTCCATTTCATCATCCGTTCCCCCTGTTTCCTCCAATGCCAAGCCGCCTAAGGCCCCTTCATCACCGCTTTCACCCAGATCCAGATCGTCCAGCGACAAGTCATCTAATGCCATGTCGCCGCTGCTTTCGCCGAGATCCAGATCATCCAGCGACAAGTCATCCAGCCCGGACGTCATACTCTCCCCACCGTCCGTCTCCTCCAAGGCAAAGTCAGCCATATCTGCATCGCTTCCGCCATCGCCCAAATCCAGATCGTCCAGCGACAAATCGTCCATAAGTCCATCATCAACGCCGCTCTCGCCCAGATCCAGATCATCCAGTGACAAATCATCCAGCCCGGACGTCATACTCTCCCCGCCGTTCGTCTCCTCCAGGGCAAAGT
>CAJUBE010000012.1:116077-119122 GCA_910584725.1 uncultured Lachnospiraceae bacterium
TCATCCAGCCCGGACGTCATACTCTCCCCGCCGTTCGTCTCCTCCAGGGCAAAGTCAGCCATAGCCGCATCGCTTCCGCCATCGCCCAAATCCAGATCATCCAGCGACAAATCATCCAGCAGTCCATCATCACCACCGCTCTCGCCAAACGACAGATCATCCAGCGCTAAGTCGTCCATAGCTCCTCCGTCACCGCTGCTCTCACCGAGATCCAAACTATCCAGTGACAGGTCGTCCACAAGTCCATCATCAATACTGCTCTCGCCCAGATCCAAGTCATCCAGCGACAAATCATCCGATACACCCGTCATGCCTTCTTCTGCTTCCGTCCCTTCCGGAGCAAAATCGACCGTCCCCATACCTTCATCCATGCCCGAGTCATCCAACATCGTCTCAGCCTCTTTGGAACCCGAAGCAGCTACACCGGCGTTATGCTCGTTCATGAAAGCGAGCATCGCCTCCATATCCTCTGCTTCCGATCCGGCCTGCTCCTGCGCTTCCTGCTCCGAGCCGCCCAGAGTGCCCATGGACATCAGCATCTCCTCTATCTCCTCGGAAGACATGGCTTTTCCTCCGTCTGACAAAGCTGCCTGATTATCTCCGCCTTCTGTCCCGGATACGGCCTCTTCCTTTCCGTCCGGTTTCCCGCCTCCCAGTATGGAATCTAATAAACTGTCTAAATATTCTTCACTCGAGCTCATAGTTTCTCCCCATTTGCGGCTATTCGGTACCTTCATAGCCACACACATTAATTTATGTCACACTACCTCACATTTTATCACATCTTATCCTATTTAACAAATCCCTTTTCCAAAATCGGGCATCCAATCGAGTAGGGAAGCTTCTTCTTCCCCTACTCGCCGCGCCGCCCGCACGTTGCGTCAGCAACAATATTCCCTGTGCGGGCGTGTGCATTAAAAATTTCCTAATAAGCCCAGAAAATCGACGGGGTTCTCCGCGATCCCCCTGCTCCTGTCCGCAATTTCCTCCCCTAATTGATAAAGCCGTGGATGCACGCGATATAAAAAAGCCTTTTGGTTGTAGTACGCCATCTTCTCAAATGGGAAACGAATAATGCCCGGATAACTCATTCCCACTCCCAGCTCCAGCATACACAGCTTTTTATTCACAGTGCCCTGCAGCCATTTTGTGTAGACATCCCACTGATCCAGATACCCCTCCTGCGCATACCGCTCCACACCGAGCTGATTAAACCTTAGTTTTCCGCCGCACTTTTCACAAACCGGCTCCTCCAGCGCCGATAAAGGCATTTCTCCTCTGTAATACCGCATCACATCCTCGTATGTTTCCGTCGGTATTTCAGACAAAACACCCTCACAGTTCTGATCGCACTGCATCTTGCGGAAGCCGCCGCAGGGCGTCACCAGCCTTTTCTCGTCAAGCCCCGCCCCATACAAATAATCATCCATACAGAGCGAAACGACAAAATAGTTTTTTCCCTCTATTAGCGCCCTCAACGCACGGTAAGCCCGATCCCATCTTTCCTCCCGCTCCCGGCACAGTACCATCTTCTGCAAAAAGGGCACAATCCAAAGATATCGCTCGTCATCTCCGATTTCCCGCTCGATCTCACGATACCTTTCATCATTCACAAGCGCGCCCCAGCCGTACTGGAACCCATCCCCAAGTCCGACGAGAACAAGCTCCGCATCTTGAATTTTTCCCTTTACTTCCTGAAGCTGCATATCCATCTTTCCTTTCCCTCAGCGCAAGCCCGCATCGGCAGAGTCGAACTACTTCGTATTTATACACAATCAAGTAGGGACGAGTTATCTCCCCCTACTCGCCGCACGCCCCATGCGCCGCTTTAGCGGCATACTTCCTCTGCATTGGACTGCGCAAAAAGAAGGCCGGGAAATTCCCGGCCCTACCTTTTGATATGTCCCGCTTACCTATTCGCCAAGACCAGTTCATCAACCACACGTACCAAATTGCCGATTTCCGGCTTGGAAAGCTGCGCGTTTGCTCCGAGCGCCTCTCCCTTTCTCTTCATATCATCATTAACCAGCGAAGAGAAAATAACAATCGGAATATTCTTCGTCTCATCATCGGATTTCACAAGCTTTGTCAGTCTGTGACCATCCATAATCGGCATCTCGATATCTGTAATGATACACTGCACATGATCTCTGAGCGTGCCCTCTTTCTTGCACTCCTGAATCACATCATAAGCCTGCTGGCCGTTCTCCGTATGAATCAGATTCACATAGCCTGCCTTATGTAAGGAGTCTACGATCAGCTTATTCAAAAGCGGCGAATCCTCCGCGATCAAAATCGGCACATCAATCCTGTGTCTCTCGCCCAGCTCTTCAATATCCGCAACCTTAAGGCCGGTCTCCGGATTAATATCCGTCACGATCTTCTCAAAATCAAGAATAATAATCAGCCTGTCATCAAACTTGATAATACCCGTCGATACTCCATCTTCCGACGTAGATATCGTTGTGCCCGGCTTAATGATCTCTCTCCAGGACACACGGTGGATACCAACTACAGAATCCACGTGAAATGCAATATCCAGCTTATTAAAATTCGTGACAATAAAAAGCCCGCCCGGTTCAGATACGCCTCTCTGTAAGCAGTTCTTCAGATCAATCGCTGTAATCATCACATCACGCGGCATAAAAATGCCTTCAACGCTCGGATGCGCATTCGGTACAGGCGTCACTTCCTGATAGTTAATAATTTCCTTGATCTTCGCCACATTGATGCCGTAAGCATTTCCGTCCAGCTTAAATTCAAGCACCTCCAGCTCATTTGTTCCATTTTCAAGCAGAATCTTTGTATCCATGCAATCCACCTCACGTTATATATTTAGAAAATACCCTCTCATCCTTCCGATTGCTCATTCACTTCTTTTAAATGTAAACCAATTGAGGCGCAATCTCAGATTTATCTTATTATATCACAAATATTCTAAAAAAAAAACACTAATTACATTTTTTTGTAAATAGTGTTGATAAACTTTAAACATACCCTCAAAACCAAATACTGAATCTCCTTTTCTTTCTATCCGTATGCCTT
>CAJUBE010000013.1 GCA_910584725.1 uncultured Lachnospiraceae bacterium
CATTCTCCGCATAGATTTGAGATTCCGCAGAGCGGAATCATGGAGGTTAGCGTGATCGGTACAGCAGCATAAAAAGGATAAGTATGTGGAACAGCGACCACAGTATAGACAAATCCCTGAGTATCGTCATTTCATCAATCCACCCCCTCGAACAGCATCCTCTGATACCGATTCTTTACTTCCGCATAATACCGTCTGGACACGGGTATGCGCTCCCCGGCAACCATCAGATCAGAAACGCCCATGCTCTCGACGTGGTATATATTGACAATAAAACTCTGATGGCAGCGCAGGAATACATCCCCGCAGATCTGCCGTTCCAGATCGTTTAATTTCCCCTTGCTTTCCTGTATCCTTTCATCCGTGCAGTATATGGAGAGGGTATGTCCTCTTGTTCCGATATAGCGGATCTTTCCGTAGGGGATCGCGCCCCTCTTTCCCCACCATGAGTAGACGAGGGACGTCTCTTTTTCCAAGCGCCGCGCAAGGTTTTTCTGCACTCTTTGCAGAAGCCTGTTTACGCTTTCTTCCTCCACGGGCTTGATCAGATACTGGATCGCATAAAGGTCGTATGCCTCCCGGTAGAAATCGCCGCTTGTGGAGACAAAACAGATCAGCGCCT
Source organism: uncultured Lachnospiraceae bacterium (assembly GCA_910584725.1). Lineage (GTDB taxonomy): Bacteria > Bacillota > Clostridia > Lachnospirales > Lachnospiraceae > UBA3282. Next base: position 623 of record CAJUBE010000013.1, read on the forward strand.
CCTCCTGCACCCCGCGCAGCTTCTCCGCCAGCTCGATCCCGCTCACGTCTCCCTCCATGAAAATATCAAGCAGGTACAGATCATACCGTATACCATTCTTTTCTACGTCCGCCCGGAGGCTTTCCGCATCATAATAGACGCTGACTTCCTGTCCTCTTAAGAATGTTTTGAGGGACAGGGCATCCTCCTTACAGTCGTCGCAGACTGCTATTCGCATGGGCATCCCTCCTCAAGTAATTTTTACACGCAAAAAACTGCCCTGATCGTAAGATATACACGGCATATTATATCATATTTTCCATTATTCAATTTGGTTAATTCGGTCGCAAATTAAGTTATTTTTGCATACTTAAGATGAGCCGGAATACAAACACCCCGTTATCGTTTTTGAAATCGTATTCCCCATTGTATTTTTCCGCCGTCCTGATGATACTGGAAACCCCGACGCCTCCCGTAAATTCACTTCCGGGCTTCCCATCCTTTAACGCCGCCTCCTTTCTGCACGTATTGCTGCAGGAGATAATCAGTTTATTCTTTCTCTTCTTAAGTATCAGATCTATAAAACACTCCCTCTCTTCCAGGCTCTTTTTCACCTCCATACAGGCGTAAATAGCGTTTTCATAAGCGTTGGCAAGAATTGCCACCAGATCGATGCCCGGTATCTCGGGGCTCTTCCCCAACTCCACATCCATCGTCACCTTAATCTGTTCCTGCTCCGCCTTTCTGGTATAAGCGGAGAGTAAGTTGTTGACCGCCGTATTGGCGCAGATCATCTTGAGCGCGTTTTGATCTATTTCCCGGTCATACTCCTCTAAATACTGCAAAAGCTCCTCCGTCTGCCCCCTGCGGGCGCACTCCGCAATGACCGCGTTATGGTGCCTGATGTCATGGCGAAGCCGTTTGCCGGATTCCACCGACTCTTCCAGAATCTCCAGCTGCCGCTCCAAAAGCCGGTAGTTCATCTGGATCAACTGGTTCTCTCTCTCATATTCTTTTTCCTTCCCCACATGCAGATAAAAACGGAAAATAAGGAACTGCAATGTTCCCGTCAGAAAGAAATTCATCAAAATCTGATAAATTCTATGAAATGTCATTTCCCTGTTCAGGCTCGGATTTAAAATAAAGCCGATGCCAAACAGAATGCATATAATCATCACGGCGATGCTGAACTTGTCCGCCTCGCTCTCCACATAATCGCCAAAGTCTTTAACCGTCTTCCTGACGTACTTATTGAGCAGGAAGGCAATTAGCCCAATCAGCGCAATGCGTGCGGCGATATCCGCCCATACATTACGGTCAAAGAAAAGAATGGAGATTTCCAGCGCCCCGACAAGAAAGACGGCGAGCAGGTAAAATACCAGCGCCAGCTTATACAAGCTCAGATAAACGGAATCCCTGCTCATAAAAATGGCAAAAACAGCAAAGCAGAGATACATGACAAAAGCCACCATCCGCGCGCAGCTTTCCCAATCCGCCACATACCACACACATGCCAAAACAAGCAGTACCACGGAAAAGCAGCTATAGCAGACCACCGTCCTCTTCCTGCCAAACCGGTATTCCGCGAGCAGGGAAAACAGCGCAATTGTCCCCGCAAGACTGATTGCAAACCGAATAAACGCTATGTACACGGAGCCACCCAACATGTCAATTCCTCTTTTCCCGCACGACCTGATTTCGGCAGATTTCCAGTTTCTATAACACTATTCTACAATAAATTTTTGTTGAAAAAAGGGTTGATCCGCGATTGTTACCTGACGTTTATTTTCGCGGTCAATTTCAGCGTGAAAAGAACAGTCCGTCCAGTCTTTTTATGCTATACTAAATCAAAGACACCGCCGCAGACTACGAAGTATTTCGCCCTCGCGGCAGTCGCCGGAGCCGGAGAAACGCAACTTTGGCTCGCTGCTCGTAGAAATAAAATCATGGATATGGGGATGGTTATGTATAACGTTCTGATGGTGGATGACGATCCGATGATATTAGAAGATAATAAGACATATTTCCGTGCGATGGGTTACGCGGTCGTCTGTGCGGATACCGCGGAGGCCGCAGAAAAAATCATTTTGTCCAACGCCTTGGACTGCGTAATTCTGGATGTTGACCTGCCCGGCATGAGCGGTTTCACGCTATGCGAAAAAATACGCGCAAAGACCGGCCTCCCCATTGTCTTTCTTTCCGGCTATACCGAGGAGGAAAATCGAATCCGCGGACTGACCATCGGCGGGGACGACTATGTGTGCAAGCCTTACAGTTTAAAGGAACTGGAGCTGCGGGTGCAGGCGCGCATCCGCTCCGGCAGGGCAGCCGAGCCGCCCAAACCCCTTACTTACGGGCCGCTTTCCATCTGTCCTTCCTCCTGCAGCGCAACGTATGAGACGCATTCCGTAGATTTTTCCTCCTACGAATTTGACGTGCTGTACTTCCTTGCAAGGCATCCAGGCGAAATCTATACGCCCGAACAGATTTATGATTCGGTGTGGAAAGCCCCGATCAACAAGGGTCAGAAGTCCCTGCAGGTCATTATGGGCCGCATCCGCAGGAAGCTCTACGATATCTGCCCTGGCCATGACTACATCCAAACCAAGCGCTACAAGGGTTATCTGTTCGTCCCTGACCGGGAATGACGGGCGCGCGCATAAAAACCTGTCATTCCGGCAAGCATCGCCAGCAGGACAACCCCTGCCGCAATTGCCATATCATTGGCCGGACGGCTTTCGACGGACGAAGCGTGCCCTCGGGTAACATCCACACCGTTTTCCTCATATGCGGATAAAGCGGCGACAGCCTCTTCCTTTGCAAAGACAACGGAACCGCTGCGGTTTACCTCTTCTGCCGCATCTGCTTCCGCCTCTGCATACAAGGCCGGATTGTTATCGGTTTCCGAAATCCCGTCCTGCCACGGCCGCTTCCTTTGGGCTTCCGCGGACTGCACGTCTGGCATCGGAGCTGCCTCCGCATGAGAAGCTTCTGCGTCTGACGGCCATCCCGCAGCGCCACTTACCGGTTCCGCATATAACGGCTGCCCTGCGCTATTGTTTGAATCGTCGATAGCAGGAATCGCCTCGTTATCCGCCCGGTCTGCATCTGACTGCTTCCCTGACCCGGTCTTGTCCGAATTGGCGCCCTGGTCTGCCCCCTGCTCTGGCTGTTTTTCTTCCGACGGCGGATTGACAACGCCCTCCTGAGGCTCGTCCGGCGGATTTGTAATGGAAGTGCCGCCGCCCCGGCTGCCGCCTATATCCTCCATGATATCTAAGTTGTCAGCTGCGTAGCATAGCACATTGGAAAAATATTTGGTTCCGCTATTGTTACACTGCAGGCGGATATAGATATATGGGTGAGCCGCCCTGCCGGACTGCCCGTCATCGGCAACGATCACGAAATCTGCGTAGGTACCATCCACCATCGTTTCTTCGGACACAAGCCAGTTTTCCGCGTCGAAGGAATATTCCGACAGCAAAGTATACGGAGATTTCTCCTCCGGCTTCGTATAACAGCCCTTGAAAATATAAGAATCTCCGTATATCGAAGCATATACTTCCTCAAAGGTCAGCGGATAATCGTTATAAACAACCGTGCACCGCACCGTTTCCACGGAGGCTGCACCGGAAAAAGAACCCTGCGCCTGAAAACGCAGTCTTTCTTCCTGCTGCTTCTCCGTGCCTTCCAGATTCCACACCAGAGGAACCGAATCATCGGAGTTTACCTCTCCCTGCAGATTCACCCGGCAGCGAAGAACTTCCGGCAGGACATCATGAACCGTCTGTCCTTTCTCCACAACAACGCAGACGGGATCCGGCTCTATCACAAACGGCGTCTCGGCATAATGGATGCTCCCTGTGGTATGGCAGCCGGAAACAACCAGACCTGCGCCCTCCTCCTGCCACAGCGCGCCCGTTTTGCTCTCCACCGTAATTCCCTGCATGGAGAGCATGCCTTTTGGGGCCACATAAAATATTCCTTTACCGTCCGGCTGTCCGGAAAAAGTAAGATGATTGTCACTCATAAGCTCAACCGCCCCGGTCACCGTGATGGAGTAGCTGCCTGTATCAACCGTGACGGCGGACATATGCGGCGCACTAGGATAATAGCCGTAATCCTCCTCCAAAACGACATGGTCAGCCAGCTTTACCCTGCCCCCAGTGTTCTTGTGCGACTCCAGCCAGGCAATCAGCGCCGAACCGCTGGACACGCTTTCGCACGGTTCCACGGCGGGCTCCATGGCCTGCACCGCTTTGCACCCGGCGGCGGGCTCGTCGCTCCCCTCTGCTTCCGGGTTCGCCGCCGGCTCGTCATTTTCTCCCGGCTCCGAATCGGCGGCAATGTCATCACCTGATCTCGGATCAACGACAGGTTCAGCGTCTTCCTCCGGCTCCGGGTTCGCCGTCGGCTCATCGTTTTCTCCCGACTCCGAATCGACGGCGGGGACGTCATCAGATTTCGGGGCGGCGGAATCATCGCTCTCCTCCGGTTCCTGATCGGCGGCAGCTTCCGCATTTAGCTCCGCGGCCATTGCGACGGCAGAATCGACTCTGTATAATGGAAACACAATTAAAAGGCTTAGTATAAACACGAATATATGCTTATTTTTCATTTTTACCGCCATTCTTCCCGAAAGGAATATGTAATAACATGAAACAGACCATATTTACGAAATCTGCTTTACAAACCGTTCTGACAGTCGCGGGGGCCGTCCTTCTCAGCCTGCTCGGACTGTCAGTCATCGCGCAGTATGATAATAAATATATAACAAAGGCGGCTCCGGCACAAGGCCAAGTTTACATGATTCCAGAAAAAGGATACTGCTCCCTTGTGGACGGTTGGGAGTTTTATCCGGATGTCCTGCTAACCCCGGACGAGCTTCCCCCCGAAGCGCCTGCCCATTATACCACGTGGGCCGGTGAATATCCAAATCTCGCCCTGTTCCACGAAGACAGAAATCCCTACGGCGTCTCCACCTGGCGCCTTCGTCTGCGGGGAAGCGGAAATGTCCTTCTCTATCTGCAGGAGCCCCTCTGCGCCGCCCGCGTCTATGTAAACGGGCTTTGTCTGGGCCAGACCGGCGATGTGTCCCCTGCGCATTACGCCCCTCTGATTCGGGACAGCGCATATGCCTTTACGCTTGACGGGGAGGCGGAGCTGGTGATCCAGACCGCCAACCATTCCCACTACTATGGTGGCATCTGGTATGCACCTGTCATCGGAACAGCGGACAGTGTCAGCCGTCTCATCGCCGCGCGTATGTTCCTCTACGGGCTGCTGCTCTTTTCATCGCTCACGCTCGCTCTATTCTGCATTGCGCTCTGGGAACACAGAGAGGAGGGCAGCAAAACGGCCACATTTTACTTTGGCATGTTAAGCCTGTCCTTCGCGCTGCGAATCTGCTATCCCTTTTTAAGACTGCCCGGCGTGCCCTTCGTGCGCGTCCTCTATGCGGTGGAAGACGCCGCCGCCGTTTCCGGCATTTATTTTTCCATGCAGATCGCCCTTCTGCTGTTTCTGCCGAAATCCAAAAACAGTGTAATCGCCCGCCGACTGAGAAAAGGGCTCCGCGCTCTTACCTTAGGAGCCTGCGCGGCTGTCGTCCTCGTCCCCCTGTTTGGACTGCCCGCCGCTCCCGGGCTTGTGATCTGGTACGGGCCGCTCGTCTCATGGTATAAGGCCATTATGGCGCTCCTGCTGATCAGTCTGTCCGTCTATGGCGGTCTTATGGGGCTGCCTGATATTAAGGTCATTCTTGCAGCCGCTGTCGCAAACGGCGTCTGCCTGATTTACAGTGTCCTCTCCATCGGGTACTATGAACCGTTCGTCGGCGCATACCCCGAGGAGTATGGCTCCTTTTGCATGGTAATCGCCTTTGCCTTCCTGATGGTACGGCGAAGCCGGGAAATGACAGCGGAAAACAAACGGCTGAATCTCCATCTGCAGGAGGAGGTGGAGGAAAAGACAGAGCATCTGCGCAGACTCCTCACGGAGAGAGGCCAGTTGATCGCAGAACTGGGACACGATATGAAATCGCCCCTGACCTCCCTCTCAAACATGGCGCAGATTATACGGCTGAATGATATCATGCTGGATGAAGACACCCACAAAAGAATGCTTCATATAGAAGAACAGTGCAGTATTTTATCCGACCGCCTGAAATCCATCCAGGAGATTGCCGCCCAGACAAGCGCTCCCGCCAAGATGGAGCCCCTGCTGCTCAATACTTTCCTCTCGGATTTCTATCACAACTGCCGCCCGATCATAGAGCTTTACGGGCCGAATGTCTTTGCGGACATCACGCCCCGTCCATGCTATATTATGGCGAACCGCGAACAGCTTTTCCGCGCGCTGGAAAATCTTATGTACAATGCCGCCGACTTTACGCCGCCGGAGGGCAGAATAACGCTCTCCCTCACGTCGGATGCGGATTCTGCCTATATCGCCGTTTCGGACACCGGCTGCGGCATCCCGGAAAAAGACCTGCCCAACATTTTCCGCCGCTCCTACACCACCCGCAGCGACAAGGGCGGCCAGGGACTGGGGCTGGCCATCACCCGCACCATCGTCCTAGAGCACGCAGGGCAGATAGAGGCGACGTCCAAAGAAGGGGAGGGAACCACGTTTACAATCTGTATTCCGATGGTGTCATCCCGCACACTTTCTTAAAATAGCGCGTAAAGTGGGGCAGACTGTCAAAACCCGCCTGCATAGCCGCCTGCGCCACAGGCAGCTTTTCCACCCGCAGCAGATACTTGGAGCGTTCTATGCGGGCATCCAGCAGCTCAGACTTTGGCGAACGGTTAAAAAACAGCTTGTAGTAGCTGTAAAACTGGCTTGTCCCGAGATTCGTCAGGGCTGCCATGCTGTCCGCATCCCATTTCCTGTCAATATGCGTCAGAATCTCAATCCGCGCTTTCCTGAACTCCTCGAAAAGATCCGCATGAATGCCCTTCCCTTCCGGAAAAGCGTGAAGCTGTCTGGAAAAAAGAATAAACATCTGGTGCAGCAGTTTGTCGGTCTGCTCCTGATAATAGTCCTGTTTTGTCACACTCTCCACGTAGATGGTTTTGAACAGAGCATTTATAGTGTCAGGGTAGGGCGGATAGACAATCCTGTTAGCCGGAAGATCATATGCCGACATAAAATCGTCATGATCGCAGGTAAAGTGCACAAAACTATTTTTAAACTTTCTAACCGCCTGATAAATCTGTGGTTCTCCGGGCGTATACAGCAGAAATGCTCCCTCCTTTGTCATCTGCGCTCTGCCGCCAAGCTGCACCTTCATAGGCGTCATGAAATAGAGGAAGAGATAATCCCCGCTTCCTTCGGGGCGGTCGATGATATCGTAGTCCGGATTAAACCGATTGTAGTCGCAGTAGCCTGTGTGAAACATGGGACGCCTCCTTTTCCGCAGTCATGCCAACCGCCATGATTCCGCTCTGCAGAATCTCAGAGAACTTCTTAACGAAGCAGCCTCTGCTGCTGAGTTTTAGATGTTCTTTTCACTCTTCTTTCCTATAGAATAAAATAACATCGGAAGAAAAGTCAAATATGGCGTAAGAAAAGATATGGTTATTTTTGCACCTGTTGTTTAGAATGAAGTTAATATAACGGTAATTGCAATAATCGCATCAGAAAGGAACAGGTACAAAAATAGTGAAAAAAGCGCAGGTTATCATCGACAAAGAGTACATCGTAAGTGAAATTGATAAGAGGGTCTACGGTTCGTTTATCGAGCATCTGGGACGGGCGGTTTATGAGGGGATTTACCAGCCGGAGAGCCCTTTTGCGGACGAGCAGGGCTTCCGCAAGGACACGCTCGAACTGGTGAAGGAGTGCCGGGTCCCGATCGTGCGTTACCCGGGAGGAAATTTCGTGTCAGGCTTTCGCTGGGAGGACAGCGTAGGGCCGAAAGACAAGCGTCCCGCTCAGGTGGATCTCGCATGGCAGGTTGTGGAGTCCAATCAGTTCGGTCTCAATGAGTTTGCGGATTGGTCAAAGAAGGCCGGAAGCGATATTATGATGGCTGTCAATCTGGGAACAAGAGGGCTGTATGAAGCGAAAGAACTGTTGGAGTACTGCAATTTTAAGGGCGGCACCCTGATGAGCGATCTGCGCAGATCCCACGGCTACGAACAGCCTCACGACATCAAGACATGGTGTCTCGGCAACGAGATGGACGGACCGTGGCAGACCGGGCACAAGACTGCCGTGGAATACGCAAGAATTGCCAACGAGACGGGAAAGGCCATGAAAATCTTAGACCCCTCCATCGAGCTGGTGGCATGTGGCAGCTCCCATTCCCAGATGCCCACCTTCGGCGATTGGGAAGCGACCGTGCTGGACGAGTGCTACGACACGGTGGATTACGTGTCCATGCATCAGTATTACGGAAACCGGGACAATGATTCCGCGAATTTCCTTGCAAGCAGCGTGGATCTGGATCAGTTTATCTCCACGGTGGTGTCCATCTGCGACTTCGTCAAAGGCAAGCACCACGGCAAAAAGAACATCAATATCTCCCTGGACGAGTGGAACGTGTGGTTCCATTCCGAGGAAGCGGACAAGAAACTTGAAAAATGGGTACAGAAACCGCACCAGCTTGAGGATATCTATAATTTTGAGGACGCCCTGCTGGTGGGCAGTATGTTGATTACCATTCTTCGTCATGCAGACCGCGTAAAAATCGGCTGCCTTGCACAACTTGTAAACGTGATCGCGCCCATTATGACTTCCGATACCGGCGCATGGAGACAGACAATCTTCTATCCTTACATGCACGCGGCCACGCTGGGACAGGGAACCGTGTTAAACACGATCGTGAAATCTCCTGTGTACGAGGCAAAGCAGTATGGCGAAGCGCCCTATCTCGACTGCGTGGTTGTGGAGAACCCGGAAAAAGAGGAACTCGTTGTCTTTGCGGTAAACAAGGATCTGGAGGAAGACATGGAAGTGACTCTGGATCTACGCCAATACACGGGCTATCAGGTGCAGGAGCACACGGTTATGCACAATGATGACTTAAAAGCAGTCAACACGGAGGCAAACCCGGATAACGTTGTCCCGAAGGCAGGCGGGAACGCCAAAGTGGACGACGGAACGCTTACGGCTGTCCTCGGGAAAACAAGCTGGAATGTAATTCGTCTTTCCAAATGACATGCCGTTCGTTCATAATATGTTCATAATTAATTTTAAAAAACTTCATTTTAGAATCACGATTTAGACATTTCTGACCCGTATACTAAGACCATAAGATACAACACAGCAAGCTGATAGCAAAGTTAGCTGATTAATTTAAAACTTTTTCATAATAAATGCCAAGTAGGGGAAACCTTACTTGGCATCCTCCCTTTTTCGGGGGAAAATCCCGTTTCTTTTCCTATTATAATCCAAATCGCCACGGAGAATGCCCGCATTTTGGGCATTCTCCTATGCGAAACTTAGTACTTCTTGGCGTCCCGTCCTATGGCGGGACGTCTTTAGAAGTACTTTTCGCATTATCCATGTATACAACTTTCTCTTGTCATACTTTTTGTCTTATGGTATACTTGAATACCGTAAGCACTTTACAGTTTTAAAGCGGAAATCCCATTTTCCATAACTGTCGACGTAGACATTTATATCGTATGTCTACGCTTTTTTGCTTACTGACAGGAATTTGCCGGTCAGCAATTTCTTATCCGGCACGAAAAGAGCAAGTGTGAGACAAAAACGAGGAGGAAATGTATCATGGTTGAATTAATTACAAATGTGAACAGCGCCGTAAACGGCTTTGTCTGGGGCATTCCCATGCTGGTGCTGCTCGTAGGTACGGGCATTCTGATGACTGCCCTCACCAAATTTTTCCAGCTGTCCCACATCGGACACTGGTTTAAAAATACCATCGGCGGTATTTTTCACGACAAACATATTACGAAACACACAGACAAGGAAGATCAGTCTATTTCCCAGTTCCAGTCGCTGTGTACGGCGCTCGCCGCTACGATCGGCACGGGTAATATTGTCGGCGTGGCAAGCGCGCTGATTGCCGGCGGTCCCGGCGCCATCTTTTGGATGTGGGTTGTGGCGTTCTTCGGCATGATGACCAACTATTCCGAGAATGTGCTGGGCATCTACTACCGCCGCAAGAACGAGCGGAACGAATGGTGCGGCGGCGCGATGTACTACCTAAAGGACGGGCTTGGCTCCTACAAGGGCTTTCAAAAAATAGGCGCGGTACTTGCCGTCCTGTTCTCCATCTTCTGTGTCATGGCTTCTTTCGGTATCGGCAACATGAGCCAGATTAACTCTATTTCCGGCAACATGAAGTCCGCTTTCGGCGTGCCTACATATATAACCGGCATCGCACTTTTAATTCTTGCAGGTCTCGTGATCGTGGGCGGTTTGAAGCGTATCGCTTCCGTTACGGAAAAGCTGGTTCCCTTCATGGCTATCATCTATATTGTAGGCGCCCTGATACTCTTCTTTATGAATATTGACCAGTGCGGCGCGGTTTTCTCCGCCATTTTTAAAGGCGCATTCGGTCTTCGCGCAGTGGGCGGCGGTATCGTCGGCAGCGGCGTGAAAATGGCGCTCACATGGGGCATGAAGCGCGGTGTGTTCTCCAACGAGGCGGGACTTGGTTCCTCCGTTATGGTACACTCCAGCTCCAACGTGAAAGAGCCTGTGCGCCAGGGTATGTGGGGCATTTTCGAAGTGTTCGCCGACACAATGATCGTCTGCACACTGACCGCTTTCGTGGTACTCTCCTCCGGTCTGGTGGATCTGGAAACCGGCGCGGTGTTAAGCGCTTCCGAAGGTTCCGCCCTGGTGGGCGAGGCTTTCGCCACCAAGTTCGGCAGCATCGGGCCCATGTTTATCGCCATTGCAATCCTGCTGTTCGCCTTCTCCACGGTGCTCGGCTGGAGCCACTACGGTTCTAAAGCATGGGAGTATCTCTTTGGCACAAAGTCCATGATCGTATACAAGATCGTGTTCGTCCTGATGATCTATGTGGGCGCGACGATGAATCTGGGGCTGGCATGGGATCTCTCCGATACCTTCAACGGACTGATGGCGATCCCGAACCTGATCGGCGTCTTAAGCCTGTCACCTATCGTTATGAATATCACGAGAAACTACGTGGCAAGAATCCTGAAAAAAGAGGATGTGAAGCCGATGCTCTCCGCTTTCCCGGATATCGAGGATACACATGCGGAGGAGTTGAAAGAGATGTATCGCAAGTGAAAAACCCCGGTAAGCTTTCACAGCTTGCCGGGATTTTTTACTTAGTTGATAAGAATACGTTCTCGTCCTGTTAATACGATTTACGCCTTGCCGTCGGATCCGAGCACGTTCTTAATCTTGTGCGCTACCATATCCTTCACAGCCTGTCTTGCGGGCTTGAGATACTGACGGGGATCAAAGTGATCCGGATGCTCCGCAAAATACTTGCGGATATTACCTGTCATAGCCAGACGGATATCAGAGTCGATGTTGATCTTACATACGGCAAGCTCTGCAGCCTTACGAAGCTGCTCCTCCGGGATACCCACCGCATCAGGCATATTACCACCGTACTGGTTCACCATCTTAACGAACTCCTGTGGAACGGAAGAGGAACCGTGAAGCACGATCGGGAAACCGGGCAGTCTCTTGATGCACTCCTCAAGCACGTCAAAGCGAAGCGGCGGGGGAACGAGAATGCCCTCCTCATTTCTGGTGCACTGTGCAGCCGTGAACTTGTACGCGCCATGGGAAGTACCAATTGCGATCGCGAGAGAGTCACAGCCTGTCTTCTCTACGAACTCCTCCACTTCCTCGGGATGGGTATAAGATTCTTTGCCAGCCTCTACAACAACCTCATCCTCAACGCCGGCAAGCGTACCAAGCTCAGCCTCAACCACAACGCCCTTGTCATGCGCATATTCAACTACCTGCTTGGTCAGTGCGATATTATCCTCGAAGGACTTAGAAGAAGCATCGATCATAACAGAGGTAAATCCGCCGTCGATACAGGATTTACAAAGCTCAAAGGTGTCGCCGTGATCCAGATGAAGCGCGATCGGGATCTCCGGATTCTCCGCTACAGCCGCCTCAACCAGTTTCACCAGATAAGTGTGGTTCGCATATGCGCGGGCGCCCTTGGAAACCTGCAGGATAACGGGGCTCTTCAACTCGCCTGCCGCCTCGGTAATACCCTGAACGATCTCCATGTTGTTCACATTGAAAGCGCCGACTGCATATCCGCCGTCATAAGCCTTCTTAAACATTTCCTTGGTAGTTACTAATGCCATAATGTTTTTCTTCCTTTCTATTTGAATTTTTTATTGCTTTTCCATCATCTGGAAACCAATTTTATTTTAACAGCCAGTCCCCGGAAAGTCAATCACTCCGTCTCATCGGGAACGCGGATTTCGAGCGCCCGGTGCCAGCTCTCAATCACCACCGACTGATGATCCCCGCCAAACTCTCCGTCCAGTGTCCAGGCCACGGGCTCTTCCGACTCCACCGTCAGTTTTTCGGTGGTAAAAGTATAAATATGCTCCGATTTCACGCGCTTATCCACAAGGGCACGAATGATATTATTGATGTCTAACGGGTTCGTTGGCTTGCGGATCAGCGTTACCTCGAAAAGCCCGTCATCCAGCGCCACATTCTGCCCCGTAATACCGCGGAACCCTCCTACGGAATGGGAGTTAGTCACCATGCCGTAAAGAAACTCTCCCTCGATCACCTCGCCGTTGCAGGTAATTTTCAGAGGATAGGACCGCACCGAAGGCAGACGCCTGACCCCCTCTATCAGATAAGCCGCATGTCCCAGCACATTTTTCGTGTCCTGCGGCGTCCCATAGGATACATCCGTAAAAATACCGAACGCAGCCACATAAATAAATATATTGTAATTAAATTTACCCACATCACAGGCGAAGGTTCTGCCGTTTACCACCACGTCCGCCGCCTGCAGCATACTCTTCGGAATTTTCAGGCTGTTGGCAAAATCGTTGGTGCTGCCCGCCGGAACATAGCCGATGGGAAGCCGCTCCTCCGACTTCATCATGCCTGTCACCACTTCGTCGAGAGTGCCGTCCCCGCCGCTGCACACTACCATATCGTAACCGGCGCGTCTTTCCTGCACGGCCTTAACCGCGTCTCCCGGCGCCTGTGTCGGATAAGCCGTCACTTCATAGCCCGCCTTCACAAAGGTATCAATGATATCTAAGAGATTACTCCTGATCTGTGCCTTTCCCGCTCTGGGATTGTAGACAAAAAGCATCTGTTTATCCATCGGTTCCCTCCTGCTTAATAGTCGAGGGGAAAATCTTCTCCCTGCTCGTCGCGCGGCCCGCATGCCGTGAAACAGCAAATTTCCATATGCGGGCCTGCGCATAAAAGAAGGCTGCCCAGAACCTTATCCGCGTACCGCGTCACAGGATTCTGAACAGCCCACACATTATGCCTTATCAAATGTCAATCCTGTCACACCCGTCCCTATCTGGTGGTCAGGAATTTTTCGATCTCCGCAACAGCCGTCTCCTCGTCTGCCCCATCCGCGGTCACCATCACCTCTGCACCACTCTCGAGTCCCATGCTCATCATACCCATGATACTCTTAGCGTTCACTTTCCGACTGTCGGAGCCAAGATAGACGGTGCTCTCAAACTGGCTGGCCACCTGCACAAGCATCGCCACCGGCCTTGCCTCAAGGCCCGTCTCCAGTTTGATCTGGATTGACTTCTGAATCATAATATTTTCCTCCTCTTTTTCTTTTCGAGACACTCAGCCTCTTATTATGATCTGATTTTGTCAGCAATTTCACTCAGCCTGCGTAACCTGTGATTCACCCCTGATTTTCCCACAACCGGTTCCAGATAACCGCCCAGCTCCTTCAGCGCGGCATCCGGATATTCCAATCGGACTTCCGCCATCTGCCGCAGATTGTCCGGTAAATTCTCAAACCCATACCTGTCTCTGATCAGAAGGATATCCTCGATCTGCCTGCCCGCAGCCGTCACCGTCTTGGAAATGTTGGCTGTCTCGCAGTTTACCCTCCTGTTGATTGAATTGCGCATCTCTTTCAAGATTCTCATATTTTCCAATTCCATCAGAGATACATGCGCGCCCATCACATTCAAAAGATCCACAATGCCCGCGCCTTCTTTCAGATAGACCACCTGGTATTTCTTCCGTCCGATGATTCTAGCCTCGATCTGAAATTCCGAAAGCACATCCCGAAGCTGCTCCGCCTGCGCCTTCCCGCCGCAGACAAACTCCAGGTGATAACTTTTCCTCGGGTCACTCATGGAACCCACGCTCAAAAAAGCGCCGCGCAGCCAGGCTCTCGCACAGCAGGAATTCTTAATCAGAAGAGCATTGACCGTTTTGGTTAACGTAATCTTCCCCTCTGTTCTCATCGCGAGATATAAAGCCTCTATCACCCTGCGCTCCACTTCGTCATCAGGGATCAATCTCTTTCTTCCCCGCATAACAGTTTCTATATTAAATGTTTTTTTAAGTAATGTAAAGCATTTTCTCGCAACTGCTTCATTTTCCGTGTCCAGACAAAGATGCCGCCCGCCGTCGCAGATGCCGCCATTATACAAAAGAAGCGCCGACAGTTCCGCTAGCTGACAATGTCTGGCAGAACTTACATGGGCCGCAAGCTCCTCTTTTACCATTCCCGAAAAAGACATAATTCTTCCTCTTATTTATCTACATCCCGATGATACAGCTTTATGCCGTAGGTGCCGTGACCTTTAAGCCCTGTATAAAGCGCGTTGGCAAGAGTCACACTCCTGTGCTTGCCTCCGGTGCAGCCGACACCAATCACCAGCTGGTGCTTGCCCTCCTTCACATAGTAGGGAATCAGGAAATCCAGCATGTCCGTCAGCTTTTGCAGAAACATCCCCGCCTCCGGAAAGGACATGACATAGTCTTGCACCTCTTTGTCATTGCCTGTCTTATATTTCAGCTCATCAATATAGAAAGGATTTGGAAGAAAGCGCACGTCAAAGACCAAATCTGCGTCCGCCGGAATCCCCTTCTTAAAACCGAAGGACAAAATCGTGACCATCAGTGAATTATATTCCTTATTCCTCACAAAAATATCATCAATTTCTTCTTTCAGTTCTCTTGTCAGGAGATGGGATGTATCGATAATATAATCAGCCTTCTCACGAATTTCTTTCAGGATTTCCCGCTCCCTGTGGATCCCCTCCTCCACACGTCCCTCGGGGGAAAGCGGGTGCAGCCTTCTCGTTTCCTTATACCGTTTCAGAAGAACGTCGTCACCCGCTTCCAGAAAAAGCATTTCAAACAAATATCCGTTTTCCTTCAACTGATCCAGAATACGACGCACGCCGCCAAAGGACTGATCCGCGCGCACGTCGAGTCCCAGCGCCACCTTGTTGACTTCGCTCGCGGGCGTCGTAATCAGCTCCGCAAACTTCTCAATCAGCGCCACCGGCAGGTTGTCCACACAGTAAAACCCTATGTCCTCCAACATTTTCATAGCGGTCCGCTTTCCCGAACCGCTCATCCCCGTCACAATCACAAATCTCATCTTAGCTGTATATCCCTCTTTCTCTTATACATGTACCTTCAGCACAGATCAAGCTTGCTCGATCATGCTATATCGCAAAACTTTGTAATGTGATCAAAAATCGCCCAGGAAAATGACCTCGGGCTCCAAACGGACATGGAATCGATCCTTTACCCGCTCCTGCACTTCCTCGATCACTTCCCTGATATCCGCCGCAGACGCGCCGCCTGCGTTGATCACAAAGCCGCAATGTTTCTCGGACACCTGCGCGCCGCCGATGCGGTAGCCCCGAAGCCCCGCATCCATAATCAGCTTTCCCGCGTAATACCCTTCCGGCCTTTTAAATGTACTGCCCGCGCTGGGATATTCCAGAGGCTGCTTGCTCTTGCGCTGCTTCATCAGCTCCTCCATCTTCGCGCTGATTTCTTCCTTATTGCCGGGTGTCAGTTTCAGAACCACGCCCAATACAATAAACGGCCTGTCTCTGATAATGCTTGTGCGGTAGCCAAACTCCATCGTATCATTGTCCAAAGTCAGGATTTCTCCCTCTTTGTCCATCACACGGACCATCTGCACGACCTGTTTCATCTCCCCGCCGTAAGCGCCGGCGTTCATCACAATGGCGCCGCCCAGGCTGCCGGGAATCCCTGCCGCAAACTCCAGACCGCTCAGTCCCGCGTCCCTCGCCACAGACGCCACCTTGGAAAGCAGCACGCCTGCCCCCGCCGCAATGTGGTTTTTTTCCACACCTACTGCACTCAGCCGCGGACCCAGTTTTACGATAATGCCACGATAGCCCTTATCTCCCACCAAAAGATTGCTGCCGTTTCCCAAAACAAAATAATCCTGCTCGATCCGCCCAAGATAAGAGACAAGCTGCGACAATTCCTCCTTCGACTCCACAACAGCCATGCACTCCGCCTCGCCGCCTACCCGAAAGGTAGTATGCCTGCTCATGGGTTCATGAAATAAAAGCCTCTCCGCAGGCACAATCGTCCTGATATAATCATACATTGATGCACTCAAAATTTACTCCCGCTCATTCTATATTCTATTACTATAATATATCCCCTATAGCTTATACCCATTCGCGAAATCATAGTCAGCCAGGCTTATTCGCCATGCCAATTCGCAAAATCGATGCTCTGCAGCTTTCTTCCGTCTGTCCCATTCACAAATCCGGCAGCCCGCAGCAAATCGAGCTACGCTCGATTTGTCACAAAAGCAGTCGCGCCGCGCCGTAGATGCCCGCGTCGTTGCCAAGGGTCGCCAGCGCAAAAATCACATTTTTGCAGCCGTGAAAAGTCGTTTTCTCAAAGGAAGGTTTGATATAGTCAAACAGCACCTCGCCCGCCTTGGACACACCGCCGCCGATTACGAAAATTTCAGGGTTGATAATACCTGCAATGATACCCAGACCTTTGCCCAGATACTCGCCAAACTGCTCTGCCACCTCTATCGCCAGCTCATCACCTGCCTTGACTGCATCAAACACAGCTTTCGCGGACACCTCGCCTTTTCTCAGAACGCTGTCCTTATCGCTCGCCTGCAGCGCACGGTTCGCAAGCCTGGTAATACCTGTGGCGGACGCATACTCTTCCAGACAGCCGAAGTTGCCGCAGCCGCAGGCTTCCGTCTCGTTGTCTTCCACATGAATATGGCCGATCTCGCCGCCCGCGCCTGTCGAACCCGTCATAATCTCGCCGTTTATGATAATGCCGCCGCCAACGCCTGTGCCGAGAGTAACCGCCACCAGGTTCTTATATCCCTGACCGCCGCCCTTCCACATTTCACCGAGCGCCGCCACATTCGCGTCATTGCCGCCCTCCACGCGCATCCCGTCAAGCAGCGCGGTAAGTTCCTCTTTCAAATTCAACTCCGCCCAGCCCAGATTAACGGCTTTATGCACAATGCCGCTTTTCTCCACAGGACCCGGCGTGCCGATACCGACACCGACCACGTCCTCCTTCGCAATGGATTTCTGCGCCATCTTCTCTTTGATGCTCGCCGCGATATCGGGAAGAATGTTTTCCCCGTGATTTTCCGTTCTGGTGGGAATCTCCCACTTCTCCAGAACATTGCCTTCCTTGTCAAACAACCCCATTTTAACCGTGGTACCGCCCACGTCTACCCCAAATATATAGTTCGCCATTATTCGTCCTCCTCTCTGCCGTGTGCAAGGGAATTCTGCACGCGCTTGTACAATTCCTGTGCCGCATTGTAGCCCATCTTCTTCTGACGGTGGTTAACTGCCGCTGACTCGCAGATGATCGCCAGATTCCGGCCCGGTCTGATCGGTATGCTGTGGCAGACCACACGGTTGCCCAGATACTCGGTGTACTCCTCCTCCAGACCCAGACGGTCGTACTCCTTATCCTTATCCCAGTCTTCCAGACGGATAACCAGATCAATATTCTGGGTATCCCTTACGCTGGACGCACCGAACAGTGCCTTCACATCCACGATGCCGATACCCCGCAGCTCGATAAAGTGTTTCGTGATGTCCGGCGCGGAACCGATCAGCGTATCCTCGCTAACACGTCTGATCTCCACCACATCATCCGTCACCAGACGGTGTCCCCTCTTAATCAGCTCAAGCGCCGCCTCGGATTTACCGATGCCGCTCTCACCCGTAATCAGGACGCCCTCGCCGTAAACGTCCACCAGTACGCCGTGCACGGAAATGCAGGGGGCGAGCTTTACATTCAGCCAGCGGATCACTTCCGCCATACATGCCGACGTAGCCTTTTTGCTCATCAGAAGCGGTACGCCGTGTTTGACGGCAACCTCCCTGAAAATTTCATTCGGATACAGCTCTCTGCAGAACAGAATGCCCGGCAGCGGATTGTTCAGCAGTTTCTCAAAAATCTCCCGCTGTCTGTCCTCGTCCAGACCGTTCATGTAGGAGTATTCCACAAATCCGACAATCTGCAGACGCGTTGTCTCGAAATGCTCAAAATATCCTGCCAACTGCAGTGCCGGTCTGTTGATATCCGGCTGCGTCACCTTGACTTTGGAAATGTCTATTTCCGGCGTCAAATTCTCCCACTTAAATTTTTCAATTACTTTTGTTAAATTAATGCTCGCCATAACTCCCTCCTCATTATTGTATATCGCTGTCCGCGCACTTCTCGCTGCTTTCGATTATACCACACTATCCAAAATGCGTCTATTTTTCTCCCGCCCGAAAATACTCATAAATCTGCTTTCCGATATGCTCCGGGATCTCGGGCACCTCGCAGAGTTTCTCCACCGACGCCTCCTTGATCTCATTGATAGAGCCGAAATGCCGCATCAACGCCTTTCTCCTCGCCGGACCTACCCCGGGAATCTCGTCGAGGACCGACTTTACCTGCGCCTTGGAGCGAAGCGACCGGTGATACTCGATGGCAAAACGGTGCGCCTCGTCCTGAATCCTCGTAATCAGTTTAAACCCTTCCGAGCGCGTGTCTATGGGAATCTCCACGTTGTGATAGTACAGCCCTCTGGTTCGGTGGTTGTCGTCCTTCACCATGCCGCAGACCGGGATATCCAGATGCAGCTCCTCAAGTACCTGCAGGGCGATGTTGACCTGCCCCCTGCCGCCGTCCATCAGAAGCAGATCGGGAAACTTGGTAAAACTCCCGAAAGCGTGATCCATCTCCTTGCGGTCCAAGTCCTCCTTCTCCTCCATACCGTGCACAAACCGTCTGGTCAGCACTTCTTTCATGCAGGCGTAATCATCCGGGCCCGACACGGACTGGATGCGGAATTTGCGGTAATCGCTGCGTTTCGCCTTGCCTTTCTCAAAAACCACCATGGAACCCACATTGGCAAAGCCGCTTATATTGGAGATGTCGAAAGCCTCCATGCGGCTTGCATCCTCCAAATCAAGAAGCGCCGCGATCTCCTTCATGGCACCGATGGTCCGCCCTTCCTCCCTGCGGATCCGCTCCTTATCCTGACTTAAGATCAGCCGCGCGTTCTGCGCCGCCAGTTCCACCAGCTTTTCCTTCGCGCCCTTTTTCGGCACGCGGATATAGACCCTGCCGCCCTTCCTCGCACTGAGCCACTTTTCCAGAATCTCAATATCCGCAATCTCCTCCTGCAGCATCAGTTCCTTTGGAATATAAGGCGTTCCCGCGTAAAACTGTTTCACAAAATCAAGGAGAATCTGCGCGCTGTCGCAGTCCTCCACATGGGTCATATAAAAATGGTCCCTGCCGATCAGCTTGCCGTCACGCACAAAAAACACCTGCACCACGGCGTCGTGCTCCTCCAACGCCAGCGCGATGATATCTTTGTCCTCGCCGTCGGAATCCGTGATTTTCTGCTTCTGCGCCACACTCTTTACGCTGTTGTACAGATCCCGGTATCCCGCCGCCTCCTCGAACTCCATCTTTTCTGACGCTTCCGTCATTTTCTGCTCCAGTTCCCGGAGTATAGGCTTATAATTGCCGTTCAGAAAATCCAGCGCCTGATCGATCCGTGCCCGGTACTCCTCCTTGCTGATATAGCCCTGACAGGGCGCGGCGCACTGTTTGATATGGTAGTTTAAGCAGGGACGCTCCAACCCGATATCCCGCGGCAGTTTGCGATTACAGGTTTTAAGCTGATACAGCTTATTCATCAGGTCAATCGTGTCTTTCACCGCCGCCGCGCTTGTATAGGGGCCAAAATATCTTGATCTGTCCTTCTTCATCTCGCGCGATAAAAAAATGCGCGGGTACTCCTCTCCCACCGTCACCTTGATATAAGGATACGTCTTGTCATCCTTTAACATGGTGTTATATTTCGGACTGTATTCCTTGATCAGATTATTCTCTAAGACAAGAGCCTCCAGCTCAGAGTCCGTCACAATATACTCAAACCGCGCGATCTGCTCCACCATCCGGTCGATCTGCGGCCCCCGTCCCACGATCTTCCGAAAGTAAGAGCGCACGCGGTTATGCAGGTTCACCGCCTTGCCCACATAGATAATCGTATCGTTATCGTCGTGCATCAGATATACGCCCGGGGAGTTCGGCAGCTTTTTTAATTCCTCTTCAAAATCAAACATAAAAAATCCTCGCCATTCTTCTTACATTATTGTACAGGAGGAGGATAAAGAAAACAAGGCAAAGTCTCTCACAGACTATGCCTTGCCTTGTTTTTATGCTGCCTTTATTTTTCATCGGAAATATGTCCGGGATCCGGTGCCTGGGAAAACAGCCCCCGGGGACCTGCGGTCTGCCGGTTCTGCGGTTGTGTACCGTCCGTGCTTCCGTCCCGCGCCGAAAAATCAACTGCGTTCTGCGACTGACTTTGCAACTGCACGCCACCGGGCTGCTCCGTACCAGCCATGGGCTGTTGCTGAAAACCTGCACTATCCTGCTGCTCCGTTCCTGTAACCGGCGACATCTGAAAACCTGTGCCACCCGGCTGCTCAGCGCCTGTCATCTGCGGATGTCCGTCGGTCTGTCCCTGCACATCATTCGGCACGCCGCCCTGCCACGCTCCCTGTATTTGCACGCCGCCCTGCGGCTGCCCTTCCCACTGTACTGCCGGGTTCATTCCGCCGGCCTGCTGCGGTGCAGAATTCGCCGCCCCCTGCGGCTGCGCTACGGGCTGGCTCTGTGGCTGCCCCGTCTCCTGCGTCGCCTTTTCTTTCTTGTCAGCCGAGCCCTCTTCCTCCTCCGCAGGTTCCGGAATGCCCTTCTCCTTGCGGTAAATCTTCATAAATTCTTTACCCGTAATGGTCTCTTTCTCGATCAAATGCGCCGCCAGTTTGTCCATGATCTCGCGGTTTTCTTTCAGAAGCTTCTTCGCCTTCTTATAGCTCTCATGGAGCAGCTTCATCACCTCGGAATCAATGTCCGCCGCCGTTACATCCGAACAGGTCAGGGACGCCCTGCCGTCCAGATACTGACTTTCCACCGTGGCAAGCCCCATCAGTCCAAATTTCTTGCTCATGCCGAAACGGGTAATCATATTCCTTGCGATGCTCGTCGCCTGCTCAATATCGTTGGCCGCGCCCGTGGTAACCGTGTCGAAAACGATCTCCTCCGCCGCGCGCCCGCCGAGAAGACTCACAAGCCTGTCGCGGAGCTCCGCCTCAGTGTCCAGATACTTCTCCTCCTCCGGCACATGCATGACATAGCCGAGCGCGCCCATGGTGCGGGGCACAATGGTAATCTTCTGCACAGGCTCCGCATTCTTCTGCAGGGCGCTTAAAAGCGCATGGCCTACCTCGTGATAGGAGACAATCTTGCGCTCCTCCTTGCTCATCACGCGGTCTTTCTTCTCCTTGCCCACAAGCACCTGTTCCACCGCGTCAAAGAGATCCTTCTGGCTCACGTACTCTCTGCCCATCTTCACGGCATTGATGGCCGCCTCGTTAATCATATTCGCCAGATCGGAACCCACCGCACCGGAAGTCGCCAGCGCGATCTCATTCAAATCTACGGAATCGTCCATCAGCACATCCTTGGAATGCACCTTTAAAATCTCCACACGTCCCTTTAAATCCGGCTTGTCCACAATAATCCGCCTGTCAAAACGTCCCGGACGAAGCAGCGCCTTATCCAAAATTTCCGGCCTGTTAGTCGCGGCCAGAATGATAATGCCCTTCTTCCCGTCGAAACCGTCCATCTCCGAGAGAAGCTGGTTGAGCGTCTGCTCCCGCTCCTCGTTGCCGCCGCCGTACTTGGAATCACGGCTCCTGCCGATGGCGTCGATCTCGTCGATAAAGACGATACAGGGGGCGTTCTTCTCCGCCTCCTTAAAGAGATCACGGACGCGGGACGCGCCCACACCCACATATAATTCAATAAAATCCGATCCGGACAGGGAAAAGAAAGGCACATGCGCCTCGCCTGCCACCGCCTTCGCCAGAAGCGTCTTACCTGTGCCGGGAGGCCCCACCAAGAGCGCTCCTTTTGGCAGTCTTGCGCCAATCTTGGAATATTTGCCGGGATTGTGCAAAAAGTCCACCACTTCCACCAGAGACTCCTTCGCCTCGTCCTCTCCGGCCACATCCTGAAAGGTGATCCCCGTCTCCTTCTGCACATAAGCCTTGGCTGTACTTTTGCCCACGCCCATGGGGCCGCCTTTGCCGCCCATGCGGCGGAAAAGAAGACTTAAAAGCCCCCACATCAGAAGCACCGGAAGAATATAATACAAAAGCACCGTCATGATCACACTGGAACTGTCGGAAACCTCTTTGTTTATCTCCACGTCATATTTTAAGAGTCTTTCCGCCAGCTTGTCGTCATCTTCCATCTTGCCTGTGTAATAGGAGTTCACGCCCATGCCATAAGAATAGAGGAATGCCGAGTCCTTCTGCCTTGCTTTCGGATAAATCGTGATGCGGTCAGAACCAACCTGCACGCTTTCTACTTTTTTCTCTTCCACCATCTTCACAAACTCGTTGTAGGAAATTTCCTGATTGGTGGCTCCCGACAACATATTCATAAAAACACTGACGCAGAGAAGCGTGACCAACGCTGCCACCACCAGCATAATTAAGCTCTGCTTGCGGGGATCGCCGCCGCTTCCCCCCGGGCCGCCAGGGCCGCTCGGCCCACCGCCGTTTCCGGAACCGCCCGGCCCGGGGCCTCCGCCGTTGTCATATTGATTGACGTTATCTGCCATGAGGCATCCTCACTTTCATTGTTTGATATATGCTTTTACTATCTCCTGCCTAGTAATGTCTCAATATAGATTATATGCCAGCAAAAATCATAAATCAATGAGGGAATTATGAAATTCTGTACACATATGTAAAAGAATTATAAATTTTTTTACAATTTTTGACCTTTGGAGTAGATTTTTCCTGTCTTTTCATTGTATAATAAACAGTGTATTGTTTTTGACGGTAACTATTCAGTATAGGTCGGAGCATTTACGGCTGAACAGTTGCCTTTTCGTATTTTTTAGAAAGGATTAGACAGATGGCAGTAAAATATGTATTCGTTACGGGAGGCGTTGTTTCGGGTCTCGGCAAGGGCATCACGGCGGCATCTCTGGGAAGACTTTTAAAGGCGCGCGGTTACAAAGTAACCATGCAGAAATTTGATCCCTACATCAATATTGATCCGGGAACCATGAACCCGATCCAGCACGGCGAGGTGTTTGTCACCGAGGACGGCACCGAGACAGATCTGGATCTGGGACATTATGAGCGTTTCATCGATGAAAATCTGGACAAGAACTCCAATGTGACCACGGGTAAGGTTTACTGGTCCGTCCTGCAGAAAGAGCGCCGGGGCGATTACGGCGGCGGCACCGTGCAGGTCATCCCTCATATTACAAATGAAATAAAGAGTAGATTCTATCGCAACTTTACGGATCAGGAGACCCGTATCGCCATCATCGAGGTGGGCGGCACCGTAGGCGATATCGAGAGTCAGCCCTTCTTAGAGTCCATCCGTCAGTTCCAGCATGAGGTTGGCCGGGAAAACGCGATTCTGATTCATGTTACGCTGATCCCGTACTTAAGCGCCTCTCAGGAATTAAAGACCAAGCCGACCCAGGCCAGCGTCAAGGATTTGCAGGGCATGGGAATCCAGCCCGATATCATTGTCTGCCGCAGCGAGCATCCTCTGGATCAGGGGATCAAAGACAAGATCGCGCTGTTCTGTAATGTGCCGAACAACCGCGTTTTGCAGAATCTGGATGTGGAACATCTGTATGAGGCGCCCCTCGCCATGGAAAAGGAGCATCTGGCGCAGGTGGCGTGCGAATGTCTGAAGCTGGACTGCCCGGAGCCGGATCTTGCCGACTGGAGGGCCATGGTGGAATCCCTTCGGACTCCCACCGATTCCGTGACGGTTGCTCTTGTGGGCAAATATACACAGCTCCACGACGCCTATATCAGCGTGGTGGAGGCATTGAAGCACGGCGGTATTTCTCATCGCTGTGTGGTGGATATCAAATGGGTGGATTCCGAGACTGTCACCGGAGACAACGTGGATTCCCTCCTGCACGACGTAAGCGGCATTCTGGTGCCCGGCGGCTTCGGTGACCGGGGCATTGAGGGCATGATCGAAGCCATCACTTACGCCAGAGAGCATAAGATTCCTTTTCTGGGTCTCTGCCTCGGTATGCAGTTATCCATCGTGGAGTTTGCGCGAAATGTGATCGGCTACAACGACGCCCACAGCATTGAGCTGGATCCTTCCACCACCCATCCCGTGATCGCGCTGATGCCCGACCAGAACGGTGTGGAAGATATCGGCGGCACCCTGCGTCTCGGCTCTTATCCCTGTGTGCTGGACAAGGCATCCAAGGCATACGCGCTGTACGGCGAGGAAACCATTCACGAGAGGCACAGACACCGCTACGAAGTCAACAACGACTACCGCGCGGTGCTCACCGAAAAAGGAATGCGGCTTTCCGGGCTTTCTCCCGACGGGCGAATCGTGGAAATGTGCGAGCTGACGGATCACCCTTTCTTTGTGGCCACACAGGCGCACCCGGAGTTAAAGTCCAGACCGAACAGACCGCACCCGCTCTTTAAGGGGTTTGTGGAAGCCGCGCTGGAATATAAAAATGATTGAGAAAACGAGTAGAGAGAAGCCTCTCTACTCGCTTTTTAGTTGTAGCGTAATTCCTACATAAAGTAAATCCGGATTTTCTCCGACTACGTCTTTGTTATGCTCGTAAAGCCCACTCCAGCGCATCCCGTCACCGAGTTGTTCTTCGGCGATTGTCCAGAGACAGTCTCCTTTTTGTACGATGTAACTGTTTTCGTCTGTGCCGGACTTTTCTTCCCCGACATCCGTCTTTGCTTCCATGGGGGACTGCTCCTGCAGCATTTTCCAGACTTCTTCATCTACTGCCATTTGCGTACTCTCAAGCCACTCCACCAATTCCGGGTGTTCCGCAAGCAGGGCATTGTATGCCACCGCGATCTCATTGCTGTGGTCTGTGATTTCATCCGACAGGCTGATCTCCCGCACTTCTTTGAGGAATGCGTCTGAAAGCTCAGAGCCATTACCTGACATAATTTTGTAATCGTCCTTTTCGTCTTTTTCGACCAGCAGCACATTCAAACCCGGTATTCCGAAGTCAAAGTTATCCGTGAGCAAATCGCTGCTCACCGAAGCAACCCAGTGTTTCCCATCGGACATTGGTTTCACAATGACCTCGATATTTTCCCAACCTTTAACGCCCAGCTTAAACATCGCCTCATTCCGGAAAAGGTCTCTCTGAAAGTCCTGATCTTCCGGGTCATCCACATAATCCGCCAGCGTATCAATCCTTTCCGGCGAAAACGCCTCGCGGTATGCGGTGACAAACTCGATGACTTCCTGTTCCTCTGCGGCTGCCGTGCCCTTCTTCTGCGCTGTGACAGCCGTCCCGGTCTCCTTCGCCTCGCAGACAATTCTTCTGCCGGGGAAAATTCCGCACACTGCAAGCGCAATGCACAAAATCAACGATCCCGCTGCATTTCTTTTCTGCTTTCCTCTTCCGTCCATAATACCCCTCTCTTATCCGCCGCAACCAATCACTTCACGTCATCCGTATCTGTTCCGACAGGCAAATGCACGAGGAAAGTTTTACGTAACCGTTCAACCTTCCTCTTCATTGTTACGGTTTTACCCTTCCTCCAGCGCGTTCAGTTTTTCCACAATCTCCTGTATGTCCGCCATATTCATATTGCCGCCAAAGCTGAGCGCGCTCCGCAGAGGCGCAAACTCCGCCATCGCCGCATTCATCTCAGCCGAGATCGCTTCGCTGGCCGCGCTTCCCTCCGACAACGTGCCCTGTCCCCCGCCAAAAATATCGAGTTTAAGAAGGTCTTTCACAATCTCCCTCGCACGTGGATCCCTGAGCACATCGCCCATCGTGGTATCCGTTGTGTACACGAAGGGAATCTTCACCGTGGATTCTACATTGACTTCTTTAGTCAGTCTTATGTCCGCAGAGGAAGCGCCGACCATAAGATCAAAGGCTCCTGTCTCCACATACCAGTCCTGCAGCTTTACGCTGTAAAAGGCAAACGCCCTCTTATCCAGCGTGAAGGTTACCGTCTTCGTCTCTCCCGGCGCAAGCTCCACCTTCTCAAAGCCTTTCAGCTCCTTGATGGGACGAATCACCGCGCTCTCCCGGTCCGACACATAGAGCTGCACCACTTCCTTGCCCGCCATGTTCCCTGTATTTTTAATGTCCACGGAAACCGTCATAGTATCCGTATCTTTCATGGCATCCTTATCCGTGCGCAGATTAGAATAGGCAAAGGTCGTGTAAGAAAGCCCATGTCCAAAGGGGAACAGCACATCCATTTTCTTCTTATCATAATAGCGGTAACCCACAAAAATCCCCTCGCGGTATTCCACCTTGTCCCTCTCCCCGATGTAGAAGAGATAGGACGGATTATCCTCCAACTTGAGCGGGAATGTCTCCGGCAGCTTCGCGCTGGGATTCACCCTGCCAAACAAAATGTCGCAGACCGCGCCGCCAACTGCCTGACCGCTGAGATATGCTTCCACAATGCCCTTCACCTCGTTCACCCACGGCATCTCCACAGGAGAACCGTTGTGCAGTACCACGATGGTATTCGGCTGTACCGCCGCCACTTTGGAAATCAATTCATTTTGGCAGTCCGGCATCCGCATGTGTTTCCTGTCAAATCCTTCCGACTCAAAAGCGTCCGGAAGCCCCGCAAAGATGACCGCCACCTTCGCCTTTTTCGCCACCTCCATCGCCTCCGCAAGCAGCTTTTCATCCGTCTTATCTTCTCTGTCGTCAAAGCCCTGCGCATAAGTCACATTCGCCATACCCTCCACCGCGTCAAGCGCCGAGGTCACCTTATGGCTATTGATATGGGAACTGCCGCCGCCCTGATAGCGGGGCGTCTTCGCATACTTTCCGATAAAAGCGATTTCATCCGTCTCAGGCAAAGGCAGCACGCCCTCGTTTTTTAAGAGCACGATCGTCTCCTGCGCTACCTTCCGTGCCATTTCATGATCTTTGTCTCTGTCAAAGACCGCATTCTTATCCCGATTTTCCTCAAAGCGAAATACGATATTTAAAATGCGCGCCACCGCCGCATCCAGAACCTTTTCCGGAAGCTCGCCGCTCTGCACCGCGCCCACAATCAGCTTATCATTAAAACCGTTGGAGGAAGGCATCTCCAGATCAAGCCCTGCCTGTAAATCCTTCACACGACTGTTGACCGCGCCCCAGTCGCTCATCACATAACCTTCAAATCCCCACTCGTCACGCAGCACCTCCGTCAGATACTTGTGGTTTTCCGCCGCGTAAACACCGTTAATTTTATTGTAGGAGCACATCACCGTCCAGGGTTTTTCCTTTTTCACCGCGCCCTCAAAAGCCGCCAGATAAATCTCATGCAGGGATCTCTCCCCGATTTTGGAATCCGAAGTCATCCTTCGGGTCTCCTGATTGTTCCCCAGAAAGTGCTTAATGCTGGTTCCCACATTTTTACTCTGCACACCGCGGATCAGCGCACCCGCCATCTCGCTCGCCACAAGAGGATCCTCGGAATAATATTCAAAATTGCGCCCACAGAGAGGAGACCGCTTAATATTCACCGCCGGGCCGAGAATCACGCTCACGTCCTCCGCCTGACACTCCTCCCCCAGCGTTTCCCCCATCTGCTGTATCAACTCTCTGTTAAAGGAAGCTGCCGTACCGCAGCCGGCCGGAAAACATACCGCCTTAATACTGTCATTCACCCCTAAGTGATCGCCCTCCTGCTCCTGCTTACGCAGACCATGCGGTCCGTCCGACACCATGCTGGCGGGAATCCCCAGCCGCTCCACGGCCTCCGTATGCCAGAAATCCGCCCCCGAACACATAGAGGCTTTTTCCTCCAGCGTCATCTGTGAAACGATCTCTTTGATTTGTTCTGCTGTCATGCTATCCTCCATTCTGCAGTCCGCTTCTTTGACTGCACACATTGATCAGGACGGCCTCCGCGCCTTCTCCACATCAAAAACCGCCCCTCCATGTTCCTAGTGTAACATGACAAGAGGCGGCTTCCAATAGGTTTTTCAAATATTTATTTACCCAACAGCCAATCCAGTACATTCATTTGTTTGATCCCGTTGTGTGATGTAAGCGGGGTAAAATCCATTGTCAAAAGGTACTTCGGATTATGGTCGTGTATCCGCTCCAAAGGATAAAGTTCCCGTTCCAGTATACTCTTCCGTTCAGAATTATCCCCCTCCCCTGTAAGTGTCCACGCAAC
Organism: uncultured Lachnospiraceae bacterium; assembly: GCA_910584725.1. Lineage (GTDB taxonomy): Bacteria > Bacillota > Clostridia > Lachnospirales > Lachnospiraceae > UBA3282. The sequence continues at coordinate 29,308 of CAJUBE010000013.1, forward strand.
CTGATAGTAAGATTCGCCCTCCTCGTCAATTGCCATAAAGTCCACCTCTACACGGTCAACCTTGCCTACATAAACCTCGTATCCCCTTCGCAAAAGTTCCAGATATACCACATTTTCAAGAATGTGACCCTGATCCGCCCGTTTTGTTCCAAGCAGATAATAGCGCAGCCCAATATCCGCCAGATAATATTTATTCCCCGTCACCAAAAGCTGCTTCCCTTTCACATCGTATCTTCTGGCACGATACAGAACATAACTGTCTGTAAGCGCCGCCAGATAACTTTCCACTGTATGCGAACTGACTTTTCTTCCCGAAGATGTCAGTGTGTTGGCTATCTTATTTGCGGAGCAAAGATTACCAATATTGTCAAACATATAACTAATGACACTTTCCAATATGTCCACATCGGAAATATTCTTTCTGGCAACAACATCCTTAAGCACTACTGTCGTGTAAATACCCTCAAGATACGTGCGAATATCCTGTCTTCTCGTCAAATTTAAAATATACGGAAAAGAGCCGTTCTGAATATAATCCCGATATTTGATTGTCAAATCGTTCGTGTCCGGGAAGGCAGAAACATATTCCCGATAGGAGAGCGGAAGCATTTTAATCTCCACATATCTGCCGGACAGCAGCGTCGCCAATTCTCCCGAAAGAAGATACGCATTGGAGCCGGTAATATACACGTCGCAGTTTTTTTTAATAAACAGTCCATTTACAGCTTTTTGAAACTGAGGCACATTTTGCACTTCGTCAATAAAAATATAATTCATTTCATTCTCAGAAAGCATTTCTTTGATTCTATGATACAGCTTCCGATCATCATCAATCTCACCCAGATCAGGATCTTCCAGATTAATGCGGATAATCTGTTCCTCTCTGACTCCATGCGCCCTTAAATAATCGCAGTACAAATCAAACAGCGTCGATTTCCCGCAGCGACGTATGCCCGTCACCACTTTAATAATCTGCGTATCCTTGAATGCAATTAATTGTTCCAAATAATGGGGTCTGTCGATCAGTTTCAGCATTTTACTTTCCACAACCGTTTCTTCATACACATATTTGAAATCATTTTATCACAACTTGTATATGTATGCAAGTCTTTGAACTGCAATTCAATATTCTGATATTTTCAAATAAATTTCCCAATATAAAACATGTTCTGCTGCATTGCCACAACATATTTTATATCGGGATTATTGCCAGGTCTTATAAATCTCACACCCGCAGCCTGCACGCCCCATGCACCACATTCAGCCGCCCCGCATTCTTCATAAAATAGAGCGTCTCCAGTGTCTCCCCCATATATCCCAGATACCTGTCGCTCCTCTCACTCCCCTGCGGGACGCTCAGCTCCTCCGTCCGCATCAATATCGGGAACAGCCACGCACAGTAATCCCGCAGCACACTCTTCTTCGCGAGAATCACATTGTAATTATACAGATACCGCTGCGAAAGGATTTCAGGGAAAGCCGCCGCGTACTCAGGCTGTAATTCGGAAAGCGCCCGCAGCAATGCCTGCCAGTCCGCTTCCTTTATGTACCTTTCGTGGTGGGCATGGATGTCCGGCTCATAGGGGAGCGGGTAGGGCAGCACCACATCCACGTCATTGTCCGAAAGCCGCAAAAGATCGTCCTCCGCAAGCTCGAACCCCCGCCGGTACTGGCACAGCCCGTAATACTGTCCCGCCTCACCGTCCGCACAGCCGCCTGTGTCCATTTTGTTCTTCCATATCCAGTAAAGCGCCGTCAGCTCGCAGTAGTTCCCGTTCCTGTCCGAGATATGCTCCCCGGTGTTGTCCGCAAGGTCAGCCACCCGCCCATCGCAGCAGGCCGCCCCCGCCTGGATCGGGAACACATAATCCGGCAGACTGCCGCTGTCCCTTAAGGGCCTGTCCACGTGGGATTTTGCCATGTACATTCTGATAAAAGGCATACGGCACCCTACCGGCAGCGCGGAGAGAGGCAGGAACCTCCCAAGCCTCGCATGGAACAGCTTCATCAACTCCGCGTGGCGGGCAAAGGTGAACCGCCTGTGATGGCGGAACCCATAATTTTCCAGCGTCTCCTCGATATCGGGCTGCGCATGTTCCGGGGTGGCAATGAGGACTTCCGTCTCCCGCTTTTCCTCCACAGAAAGCCCCTGTGCGTAGGCGGACAGTTCCCGCACGGGGATGCCGCCGAGGACAGGGGCGTTGCCGTCCATATGTGTCACGAGGAAACAGGATATTTCACGCCTCGGGTATAAAGCTGTGATTGCTTCGTACACGGCGAGGGCGTAGCCCTGGGCGCCGTAGATTGCAAGGTTCATCTTATACAAATCCTCTCTTCACCCATTCTGCCGCCCGTTCGTAATCATGAATGGTATCAATCTCCCTCGTCCGCAATTCCATAAAGGCCACAGGAAGGTACGGCTCAATCAAATGAAACACATGACCGTTTCCCTTCAACATTTTGCTCGAAAGCATCTGCGTGATGCCGTTCCACTCATAGTTTCCCATACAATGCGAAAAGGCGCTTACCATCTCCCTGCCATCCTGTTCAAAGGTCTGCAGCATCCACGGGTCGTCCGATGCAATCGGATTGCCTCCCACAAACTCATGCTCGCAGGCAAGAATCCTCCTCATATCTTCGGGATGAATCAGCATGTCTCCATCGAGAGACAGGATATATTCATTGGCATACTTTGACGCCAGCGCCACGCTGGCCCCGGTTCCCGTATTTCGGAAATCATGATTAAATACAAACAGGACATCCTTTCTGTATGCCGTCACCGTTTCTATCACTTTTTCCGCCTGATATCCGACCACAACCCGGATATCCTCTTCATCCTCCAGATATTCAAGATGCCTGATAATAAGAGGCTTGCCGTCAACCTCCACCAGCGCTTTGGTTGTCCCCAGCCCAAGCCTGTTTCCCATGCCCGCACAACTGATTATGATTGTTCTGGAAAAACTCATACTTTCATCCTCTTATGTCAGTTTTTTTAAAAAATCCACCAGTTTATCTTCCTGATAAACCACGTGCGTAGCGCACTCCAGTACCGACGGCGCCACCGGGCGGACACCGCCATAGCCGATTCCCACTTCTGCAGCCTCTATCATCTCCGCATCATTGTTGCCGTCCCCGACAGCAACGAAGGGAAGCACCATCTGTCTGATCACGGCATCCTTGTCCACAATGTTAAAGACATCCTGCACGTAATCCCCTTCCAGCAGCGCCTTGGAACAGAAGACATTCTTTCCCATCCCCAGTTTTTCAATCAGACCATCAATCCATACATCCAGATTGCCTGTCACAATATAGCTTCTGCTTTTATTTGTATGTATAAATTCCACAAGCCGCTCATGCAGCGCTATATTTGCAACAATCTCCCGTACCTGCGATACCGGAACTTTTTTTAAAAGTTCCACCCTCTGCAGAAAACTCTGCTTAAAGGGCACTTCTCCCCGCATACTGCTCTCCGTCAGAGCGTTCATCTGTTCATATACGCCCACTTCCTTTGCGATCGTCGGCAGTATTTCCTGTTTTGTGATTGTGGAATCCAAATCAAATAAAAATATGTATCTGCTCATAAATTTTGTTTATCCCGCCAAACTCGTTCCATTTCCTCATCCGTCAACTGTATTGCAGCCGGAATCCGACCATTTTGCGGCTTGCAATATGCGCACATTTCCGGAACCTCATTGATGTACCTGTTGTCAAATGCACTTAATTCCTCCACAAAACTTTGGGAATGAAGCCTCAGAGAAGTAATGTCCAAAACATTATCCCGCCATGCTTCTACCCCCCCCCCTACATTTTTTAGCTCTCTCAGCGATAATATTTTCCCGCAGCATGCCATATAATCGTCTGCCAATGTCCAACAGTCCCTATTGTTACAACTTTTATATATGACCTTTACCTGTTCGTCATTTTCATTCCGTTCCTGCCAATAGTCTCCCGAATCAAACCATTCTCCCGAGTCAAACATAAAATGATAACTGTCCACTTTAACTCCGCTCATTCTCAATGCGTCAATTTTTTGCTGTCTGGGTTTTTCATCTACACAATCGTAAACAGAAAACCGAACCGTTACCTTGTCCGCATGCTTCGCTAACACCCTGATCGTCTCTTCATTCGGTAAAATTGTGCCATTCGTTGAAATATCTATTTTTTCAATATGATCCATACATGCACACATATCTATTACTCTTGCAATATCTTTATATGTAAAAGGCTCTCCTCCCTGTATCTGCATTTTTTCTATTTTTACATCATGGCAGATGTACGCCAGATTATCTAATATTTTTTTGCAGTCAAATGATACCTGATCCACATACGGGATTAAATTTCCACAATTTTTACAACGCAGAGAACATCTGGTTCCAACCCAAAAAACCAAGAATCTAATTGTATCTTTCATAGTGCCCCCCCCAATTATTTTCTTTCAATCACATAATAATATTGTGCCGTTTCTTTCCTGTTATTTAATATATCCTCGTCAAATAAAAACCCTTCTTCCATCACGTAAAATCCCTTTTGTAAAAACGCCTCGTCCAAAAAAGTATGTAATTCTTCCCGCGTCCGATAAATCGCATTGTAATTATCCTGCAGTTCTTCCGAGAAAAAATCTTTTAAAGTCAGTCTTTCGTAAATCCCAATCGGTTCTCTTATACACAAAACTGCCTCTTTCTCACATATATTTTCAACCGCCCGCAGGCTTCGAAGCAAATCCCCGTCATTCAGGTACATAAGAATACCCACCATTAAAACCGTATTATATCTGCCCCTTTTATTTTTCCGGAGGACTTCCTCTATTTCACTAATACCGCCTTCGTAAAAGAAAAAATTCTTTTTCTCGTTTCTTTGATTTGCAATCCGAATTAACTCACCGCTAAAATCTACTCCACAATATTCTTCCACCTCGACATTAATAGCATCTGCCCATCTCCCGATTCCGCAAGCGACATCTACAATTCTTGAGTTCTTCGAAAAATGCAGTTTGGGGCATAGTTTTTCTATCTCTGTTTTATTTCTTTCCCCCACAAGCTCCGGGTGATTATCTTGATACATCGTTACTGAATAAGGATTATTGACCTGATATTTTCCCGCTCTTTTTGAAAAAAAATTCCGTGTCTGCGTGTAATCTATATCTGTAATTTGCTGCTTAATCCGCATACTGTTTCTCCTCTTTTCCCGCTGAAACCAGCACCGCACATTAATTATTTTTCAACAAAATATAGAGATGACTTGTCTCTGCCATATTTTTCTTATCCAAATTCTCAAAGTAATCTGTTTTCAACACCTCAGCGTTCGCCAAAAGCGGTTGCAAAAGCTGCATATATTCTTCCTTTGTACGATAAATTGCGTGGTAATTGTCATCCAGATTTTCCGACCAAATTCCATCCAACGTCAGACGCTCCCTCACCCCGACGCTTTCCTCCATATAGACAATAGCGTCTTTGTTCAGAATCTTTCTTAACTGTGCAAAGCATTCCGTCAATTCTCTGTCATTAATGTACATGGACACGCCCGCAATAATTACTGTGTCAAACTTTTGATCCGCAACTACCCGTTCTGAAAAAATGTCCTGAAAAGAACTCTGGACAAATGTGACATTTTGGGCATTTGAAAAATGCTTTCTTGCCGCCCGTACCATCTCTCCCGAAAAATCTGCCCCAACATATGTTCCACAGACCGACGCCACCGTTTCCGCCCATCGCCCCACTCCACACCCGATATCCAATACTTTGTGTGTCCTTTCTACCCGCAAATACGGCAATATAAAGTCTATTTCATATTGATTCCACATTCCGGCATACTCCGGGTTTTCGTCCCCCAACAAAACCGTGGTATATCTGTTCTTTTTTCCCTCCATATATTTATCTGCCCGTTTGTCAAAAAACTCCCTGATATCCCTGTCCGCCTTTAAGTCAACTTTGTCCCCGTAAATTCTGTTTCCTTCACTCATATCTTATAGAAATCCTTTCCGTAAAATTTATGTATCACATGAACGAACTCTCTGGTTACCTCTCTGCGGATAAAACCCGGGCTTATGCCACTTTCAATCGCCTTGCAGAAAGCAACCAGCAAATAGCGGATTCCTTCCCCATCTAACTGATAGAAATACCGCTTCGTTTTCTCCAGATTCTCATAACGCACCTCAAAATAATCTGTCTTCCACCATGGCGCTGGCACATAAATATATCCCTTTGTGCCGGACACAATCAGCTCTCCCTCCGATTTCACTCCTTGCCCTATCTTTATAGAAGCAACTGCATTTTCATAAATGAAATCTATCTTCGTAAATAGATCAAAGCTCTCATCCTCATTCAATACATGGCTTGCCATAACCTTGCTTTTATAGTCGGTGCCAAGAATTTGAAAGACCGGAAGCATGGCCGTTGGTCCCCAGGCACAAATTGTATTCCACTCTTTTCTCAGATCACCGGTCTCAAATTTTTTTTGATGCTTTAGGGACGTACAGGTTGCGTCCACCGATTTCACGCTTCCTATAATTCCTCCCTTCAACAGCAAAAGCAATCTCATATATGCGGTAGAATATGCAGTTCTTAGCGCATCCATTAAAATACAATGGTGCTCTTTCGCCAATTCTTCCAGCTCCGTCAGCTGCTCCGGAAAAAGAACCATTGGCGATTCACAAAGAACATGAACCCCCCTCTGCAATGCCCTTTTTATCAGCTCATAGTGTCTTTGCGGATAAGAGTGAATATAAACCGCCTCTGTCAAATCCAGTACCTTATCAAAATTATCTGTTACATAAGTCTGCGCCTTATATTCCTCCCCCACGCCCGTCAAGCGCTCCTTATAAAACGCGGTAACCTGTAACCCGTTAACAAATTGACTTTCCTCATAAAATTTAATAAGGTATTCATCATCGCCGGCTATTCCAAGCCTTATGTTTCGCCTCTCTCCCCTGATCTCGGAGCTGGAAACTCCCTTTGTTCGTTCCAGATAAACAACCTGACAATACTCATTCAAATAATCAAACATTCCCGTCCAGTCACTGCCAACCGTAAAAATCTGAATGTCGTATTTTTGTATATCATTGATCTTTTGTCCTTCATATTCCTCAATGATGATTTCATCTGCGATGCCCAATTCTGAAACAGCCGTAACCCGCTCCATCAGCGGCTGCCTGACATTAATTTTCCCCCTGCATCTGTCAAAATCATCTGATGTTATACCTACAATCAAGTAATCTCCCAACGCTTTTGCCCTGCGAAGCAGATTGATATGTCCATAGTGGAGAAGATCAAATGTCCCATATGTAATTACTCTTTTCATCCGATAATCTCCCCGCTTCCTACATATAGCCTTTCGCGTTTATCTCTCTTAGCGCGTCAAGCAGCAAATCATAATCCCTTTTTTTCAGGCATCCGATATGCCCCACCCGGAAAATATCATCTTTATATTTCCCTCCGTTTGGACAAATCCATATAGAATACTCCTTTTTCAGACGCTCAAAAATTTCTTCGGCCTTATGATGATGACTTTTCAACGCTGTTACTGCATTTGATCGGTCTTTATCATGCTCCACCAAAAAATCAAGCGGTAAATCAACCAGATGGTTTCTAAAATATTCCGCAAGCTCATGTATTTTCTTCTGCTCTGCCAGAATGCCTCCCGCCTCCTTCATGGCAAAAAGTCTTTTGTGAAGCTGCAGTAAAATAGTGACTGCCGGCGTATACGGTGTCTGCCCCCGCTCCATATTTTTCAAGGCCTCTTTGAAACTGAAATACAAGCTTTTTTCTCTATTATTTTTTACACGATCTATCGCTCTGTTCGACAATGCAACAATTGCAATTCCAGGCTGTAACGCCAATGCCTTTTGCGATCCTGTCAATATGACATCCGCCCCCAGCCTTTCCATGTCTATTGAATCAGCAATAAATGAACTGATTGCATCTACAATCAACACGATCTCATTATTCTTGCAAAAATCCGCAATCGCATTCATATCGTATCGAATACCTGAGGAAGTTTCATGCATATTCACAAGCAATGCCGTGTATTCTTTCCCACCCAGCGCTTCTAAAAGCGACATATCGAGGGGTTTGCCAAATTCGCATTTTATTTCTGTGTACTCATAACGATGCAACCTGCACAACTCCACAAAACGTTGACCGAAGAAACCGCCGTTAATGCAAATCACTTTATCGAATTCATTTAAAACGTTTATAACACATGCTTCCATTGCCCCAGTTCCCGAACTGGTCAAAAACACACATCTGGCATTTTCAGGCGCATGTAAAAATGTAAGAAACATTGCCTCATTTTCAAACATTACTTTTGAGAACTCTTCCGTCCGAAAATAAGGCGTCGATACACTTGCCACCTCTAAAATCTCCTGCGGCGACATAACCGGACCCACCGTAAAATTCAGCACCCCTCTTTACCTCCTGTAAACTTTTCTATATGTCTGTGGCGTTCTTTTCGCCATCGGCGGTAACTCCATGTAATTTCCATAATAAAGCTTTAACGTTTCATCATAATGCTCCGGTATCCAGAAGCTTTCACCTTCAAACTCAGCCAGCCGCTTTGACCGATATACCTCCTTGGGAAAGGCTCTTCGCATTCTGTGATAATTTTCAAATTGTCCGCAATATCCACTGCCGATGTAATCTGTCCTCTCATTCGTATATTTCCCCATAATCGCTTTTATATAGGACACCATCTCCTTATGCATATCACGGTTATAGGTTGACGACGCATACCCCATTACCACTCTTTCTTTCCACAAATTTCCCGCCTCCACCAACTCGTGCTCGTATTGCATTTGTTCCTCGGACGTCTGCGGGAAATTAACCAGCGGCCAAATATCCAATGTGAGCCCCTGATCTGAACGCAAAGGGAAATTGTAATATTCGGAACAGGTTGTCCTTGATACAAGCTGTCCTAACGTTGAAATTGCACTCAATTCTTTTTCACCGCAAAAGATACTCAGATAGTCGTATTCATATTCGGAACTCATTAACTCACTTAATCTGATATAATCTTCCAACGGCATTTCTACATCAATGTCATCATCCCACGGAATAAAACCTTTGTGTCGTATTGCGCCGAGCAATGAGCCTCCCATAAGAAAATAAGTAAGCTGATGCTTTTCACAAAAAGCGTGAAAATATGTCATCATTTTCAACAATTCACATTGACACTCCTGCAAATTCATTTGCTGCGAATATTCTCCTTGAGCAAAAGCCTTAGGAAACATCTTTCCCCTATCCTGTAAAAAGAATAAATGAATCCTTTCTTCCAGTTTCGGATTCAATAACAGCGCATTCTTTCGGATATCTTCTCCACTCCTTGAGGAAACAATTATTAGAAAATTCTCATCACCATTTTCAAAAACTTCCTCAGGTTTTCGCATCGGTACTCCGCAGTAGTGCGGATACAACTTTCTGGCCCGCTCATCATTGTCAACAATCGTAATTTTTGTCACACCTATCGAATGAAAATACCAGATACACATACGAGCACCCACATTAAACCCCCAGCAAATAATGTGTTTATCCGCCAAGTCATCCACGTCGAAAGCTTCCCGTAAAACAGAAAGTCCATATTCTAAACCCGAATCATATTTCATTTTCATCCCTCTTTTCTCTGTATGTATGCGTGAGATTTCATCTGCTAAGCCTATTTTCCATAAGATGATGGCTAAAAATGGATTTGGGAAACGATTCGAAGTCTTTATAAAAAAATGACAGCAGTTTTTCCTGATTATGCGGTGCATAACAAGGAATTCCTTCAAAGCAGACTTCGTGTAGCGGAAAGAGTACATCTGCTGCAATCCAACCGTCGTTTTTACATACAAAAGAGTCCATATTATCCAAGCCAAAATATACTTGGCCACTGCATTCGCATATATATTTGTTTTCCTCGACTATTTTTAATATCCCGCCATTTCCGCGCGCTGTATACCGCATCTTCGCACACAGATCTATTTGTTTCTGATGCATGTCAAATGAATAGGTATCTTTGTAAAAATCGTATGCAAAAAAATCTACGGTATTGGAATCCCATTCTGAAGTTCCTCGCGTAATCTGCATACAATTCGGGGAAACCTTCATAATATATTGATTGGGATAACACTCAAAAAGCCTCTTAACACGCGCTTCATCCTCCTCATCAAGAGACGCTTTCACTTCAATGTAAATAAAATTTTCTTTCCCATACTTCAAAAGCTTCTTATAATCTTCACGTATCAATCCAAAATCGACATCATCATCCCACGGGATAAACCCACCATGCCTATACAGTCCAAGCAATGTCCCGCCAACCGTAAACGGCTTTATTTGTAATGTCATTATCTGCCCAAAAAGCTCCCGAACATATGCCGCCAGTCCATGCTGTATTTCTGCCAGATATCCCTTCGCCGGCTTTAATGTTCGAATATCCACTAGTTCTTTAAGCTGCTCAAATTGGACGGTCTGATTATGGTATGCACGTATAAATTGGTTCCTCTCCCTTATCAACCGCTCTTTATCGTCGTTTAAAAGACAGATCAATTCAGAAGGAAGATGTGTCTTCATCTCTGCCCAGAACACTTCGTCCATGATTAAAAAATCATCAATTCCATACTGTAAAAGCTGTTGTCCTGCCTCAGATGCATTGTCAATATTCATGGACAAGAGAAGGATATAGTCTTGATAAATGGCGCGCAATTGTTCAAATGAAATGCAGCGAATTCCATACCTGTACATGTCTCCTTCGCATCTGTTGTCACAAAAACTATATACATTCTCATGTCCAAAATATTGAAGCGCCCTTAATCCATATGCACCGCTCCCGAACAAAACAAGCTTTTTCATTGTCTTTCCCCTAGGCCTTCCCATATTTCTTCCAGAATTTTTTCTCTATTCATTTTTTCATCAAATAAAATTGTTTTACTTCTTTCTTCGTAGACTTTTAAACAGACAATATTACTTGCCAACGCCACATGCACACGCTGACCACTCCATTTGGTATATTCTAATTCTCTTCGAATCAGGGCTTGCTCAATTCCTGCCGCATCTACATAATCCGCCAGATTACAATACTCTGCTTCTATAACAAACAATGAATAAATTCCTTTGTCTCTCAGCTCTTCATATACGGGTTGTAGATAATCAATTTCTGTTATTTGGGTTAAATAGAACTCCACAACCGGCAAAATTTCCCGAATTGCGTTTGCTCTTTGAGTCAATCGGCTGGAAACAGCTACATCTGCGGGCAATCCACTATAACCGGGAATATCATATTCCAGAAATTTTTCCATATCATTGGGCACTGGAATTTCCACTCCGTCAAACTCTGCCTGTATGGTCGGATAGATCACATCCCTGTCTATCCACTCCCGATTATGAAGATGGTCATACGCCATCATACTGTCTAGCGCATAACTTATATGTCTGCTTTCCGAAACAATATGCGTATTTTCTTTTACCAGTTTCTGCTCCAATTCCAGATTGATCAGCTCATTATAGTTTTGCTCCCGTTTTACCTTTGCCTGCCGTATTATTTTTTTATATTCCTCATAAGGATAATCCATTTCAAAGTAATCAAAAGTGAAAAAATCAATAATTTCATACTCTATTATGGAAGTCCCTCGCATCACACTGGAGCAGTATGGCATAATTACAAAAATGTTTTCATTGGGATGTAAAGAAAACCAATGATTCATCTGCCTGTAATTCTCCACACCGAAATGCTCTCTTTTTACAACATGCCAATGCTCACAGGCAAAAGAAAAAAGTCTGTTATAATCTTTCCTGTCAACTCCAAAATCTATATCATCGTCCCACGGCACAAACCCTTTATTTCTCCTTGCGCCTACTAGCGTTCCACCAACCGCAAAGGGATGGATATCCAATGTTTTTAATGCCTTTAAGATTTCCTGCATATAAGATATATGTCTGCACTGTTCTCCGCGCAAGAATCCTCTTGCCTTCTTTAAAGAAAAAGCATCTACTTCATTTTTTAAATAGGACAACTGCGCCGACTGTTCTAAACAATGTTTATGTAAAAAACCAGCTTTACTACGACTTCGGTTGATCTCTGATGTATAATAAAGCAAGGTGGCCTCCGCACCATACTGCAAAAACCTGTCTTTTACTTCCCCATAAAAAAACACATAGTCGCAAATACCCCTGTTTTCCAATTGAGTAGAAATCTGCATAGCATTCGTAATATTCGCCGCAATCAATAAAATATTCTCTTCCTGTAACGGTAAAAGTGCTTCCGTGCCAACAATGGGGAGGTCATATTTTTTACTTCCAATTAGTTCCTTTTGATTGTCGCAGAAACAAGACACATTCTCTCGTCCAATAAAACATAACGCTTCAGCCCCTGCCTGTCCTCCGCCAAATATGATAACCTTCTTTCCCATTCTCCGCTTCATGCCTCCTGCAGCGCCCATAAAAACTCCTGTAATCCAAAACCCCTGCTTTCATATATTTTGCGTCCTGTCAGACAGACTTCCCCGACAGTTTCCGCATACATACTCCCATTGATAGATACCGCAATCTCTTTCTTTAGCTGAAAATCTTCGTCATAGAAACTGACACGCCCTTCCCTGCAGACCAAAAAACCAATCTCAGGCTTATATTCCGCATAAAGCATGGATTCTTCCTTAAATTCTATCCTTTCGGCCAGTTTATCTATAATGCAGCTCCTTCCCCTCGGGCTGTAAAGCACAACATACCGTTTGCCCACACATAGCCCGTTAAAAAAACCCACATCGCTTCCGAAAACAGCCGAAAGATCTACCTCGTGAAATTCCTGTCCGCCATCCCATCTATATACTTTGGATCCATAATGAGGTACAAGCCAAAAGGAAGAACCATCATAGGCAATTCCAATATATAAATCATTCGAATACGGCGTTTTTACTATTTCATAATTTTCATCTTCTACATTGATTTTTAATATTTCATTTTTCACCCGATTGGCAACATATACAACATCATCTTTCCACGCCACACTCTGTCCCCAATACGAGCAGTTCTTTTTGGGCTCTTTTTCTAGAAAATCTCGTATTGTCTTGTTTTTCAAATCAACAAGAAGAACGCCCTCATAATAATATCCAAACAAATATGCCTTCTCACGGATTATAATCCCACCGACAAACTTACCTTCCAACATCGGTTCCACATATCCCGCTAAATTTATATACTCCCATTTCGCTTTCTCAAAATCATACCACCATATTTTTTTTGCATTAAACGGTACAAGCAGTAAAACCTCCCCGTTTGTTATAATGCCGTTGTATAGCCTCTCTGTAATTTCATCTTCATCCGGCATTGCCGTGAAATATTTAATCTCATAATTTTTAGCATCTAATTTGAAAATAAGGTTTAGCTCCCTTGCCACAAAATAGAATGTGTCTCCCTTCTTCGCAACCCCTTCTGCAGACAAACCATATTGTTTGTTATATCTCGTTACCATAGCAGACACCTTTCCATTACACTTCGCTTCGCGATATTAATATGGGACGCTCTATCCGTTGATACATCTGCACCAACGAGCTGGGATCCCCATAATAAGCATCACTCAAAACCACCGCCCGATCCAAATCCGCCGAGTCGTCATAAATCCCCCACCCCTCCTCAACATACCGATCCCGAATCTCCTGATACCCTTCCCAAAGCTGCGGCCTCATACTCTCAATCGTCGCCTGTATCAGCGGGTGCGGTCTCCAGAGCAGCGCCACTTCATCCTGGTTTTCCTTAAAAATGGTAAACACAGACTCCATCTTCCGCAGCATCTTCTCACTGTGCTGCAATAGCGCGCTCACGCTTGTATTATAAAAGACAATCTTCTTCCAGCTCCCATCCGGCTTCTCAATCACCCTCAGCCACTCCGCCGGAATCTCCAAATCCTCTTTCCTTGTATTCAACAGCTTGTCAATCTTCGGTGAACCCGTCCCCAGAAACTTCTTCTCCAGGAACTTTCGATCCACGTGCTCTCCGGGCAGTCCCATCTCCTTTGCGGCCTTGATATACTCGTTGATATAAATCTGCCGCATGTTCTCCGACTGCACGATCACCTGATCGGCGTAGAGCGTTCCCGGCATAAAGCAAAAATGTTTCATGCCGTCGATGGCCGCCTGATTATCCGGCTCAATCTCCCCCAAAATGAAATAAGGAATATACACTAACTTATCCGTAAAATTTTTCAGGTTCTTAGCATAAAAATACGGATGCACGCTTGTCACATGGTTGCATTCATCATATGGATTATGTATATAAATGATGTCCGGACGACGCGCCTCCAAATCATATGCATCGTAACGGATGATCGGCACATACTTCGGATACCGATCCCCCTCGTAATGTTCTTCTTTAAAGCTCCCGTCCGGGTTCTTGTCAAAATACGGAATCGGGATCACATAGGCATCCGTATTCTCGTCAGCATCCGCCGCTTTCCAGACACTCTCCAGAGAATCCCACATGGACGCCTTATACGGAAGAAACACGACCTCTTTCCTGTCATCCGGCAACTCGTATTTGATGCTGTTTTGCAGTCCGGTCAACTGCTTCTGTATCTTTTTTGACACTTTCCGGCAAAGGTTTTCATTAGGCAGGTTCTCGCTCATCTGAAAAATATTTTCACAGTAGTCCTCCAGGACACGAACAAGACCCGTATATTTTTCACCGAGTGTATCAATATAAGTGCCAAGGGCAATCGCAGATTCCTGGCACTGCACCAGCGCCTCCGCTGCCCCCTGGGGATTGGAACGGACAGTCTTTACAATGGCATCATTGGCTTTCAGCAGCGTGTCTACTGCCTGCAGCATGTCTTTCTTTTTGTACCTCTCCACCGCCTGCCACCGCCCTTTCCTTTCTAAGCTTTCATGTAATCAAATCTTAAATTAAAACTGTATTGCACATCCCTTTTATGCACAGAAAAAGATCTGACATAAAGCAATTTCATACCTTACATCAGATCTCTTATTATCCTGTCGCTGTTGATTATGGCAGCTTACACAACTGCCTCCACAATCGTCTTATCTCCAACCTTAATCTCTTTTACGCCTACGGTCTTATTTTTATTAAAGTTAAAGCTCAGCATGTAGCCTTTATCTTTATGATAATAGTCCAGATAATCCGTAAGCTGTTTTTCACCACGCTCGTTATACTCATCGCCGTGCCAGATCTTCAACTCAACGATAAACTGCTCACCGAGATAGTCCACGATCACATCCATGCGCCGCGCATCCCTTGTCTCAGCTTCAATGTAATAGTTTCCCGTGCCATTGATAATCGGCTTGAGATACAGCAGGAAAAATTTGCGCCCGTACTTCTCTACAAAACTCTCGTCGTTTTTGCTCCAAATATCAGAAAAATGCTCTGAGAATTTCTGTATCACCGCATCCATGTCAAGCCTGCCATCCCGGATAAACTGACTGCTGTCACCTTCGCCTTTTGCATAAATCTCACTGCGGATCGCTTCTTTCGCCATAAATAAATTCAAAAGGCACATTTCAAACAGGCGGTTCGCCATCATCACACGGCCGTTTTCTTCTTTCAAAAATCCAAACATTACCCCCAGATTGATGGATTTTTCCTCCAGGCTGAATGGAATGCGCCTGCCGCAATATATGATATCCTCTATCATCTTATAAAGGTCTTCATAGGTATCAAGTTGTTTGACCATACTCTCAAACAAGAGATTGCTCTCCTTTAAGATGATGGTTACCGCTTTTTCAACCCCCGCTTTTGACCAGGCTGTCTTTGCCTCCTCAAATCCATCGCTGCCCATAATTCGCTCGTCAATGCGTTTACAGATCATGGAGGCCAGCACCGGATATCCTGAGGTATAGGCATAAATTTCTTCCGATATAGCCTGTATATCCATGCCCGTATGATAATCTGCCTCATACTCTGCAAGCATTCCCGCGATCTGCTCTGCTGAAAAGCTCATATCAATATCAAAGTCGGCAGCAATATTCCAAGGACTGTTGTATTGATGCTCCGATTCTGGACGGAGTTTTAATTTCAGGTTTTTAATGCTGTAAACTCCGGCAAGGATTACCGAGTGGAATATCGGCATTTTGTCCCGTTTCAGATAAGCGCCCCTCAACAATGCCAGAAACTTGACAAACACTTCATTGTTACCCGCACTATCCACCTCATCAATCATCAACACAATGGGGCGTGGATTTTTTCTGCACATATCGCTCAAAAACCTAAACAGGTCATCAATTCCCACTGTCGGATTTTCCATTATAAACTCCGACAGTATCCCCCGCATCTTCTCCTGCTCTTCCCCTTCTTCATATTGAAGCGCATCACGCATCATATCAATCAGCGCAAGAGAAAATGTCTCTCCGGTTTCAAATTTTTCATCCGGCATTTCCTGAAAATCCAGTGAAAAAACGAGGTAATCTTTGGATAGATACTCTGCAAGCGACTGCAGGGTGGTGGTCTTTCCATACTGACGGCCCCTGTTTATGACAAAGTAACTACCGTAATCCACATATTTCCCTTTTATCCTTTTCAGTCTGTCATCAATATCAACCATATAATCCCGCATGGGATGACACGAACCGTTTATATTAAATCTGCGCTTCACTTTACTTCTCTCCGTCATTTATAATGTATCACCATTTTAACATTATATCGGACAGAAGTAAACCAAGAACTCTGATGTAAAATATGAAATTGTCAAGGTACTCTTGCCTTTACTCCGCCATGCCAGCTCGATTCCACTTCGTTTCATCTCGCTGCGGGCTTTCGCCCTATAGTCTCAGATAATCACAGAAAAGTGCCTGCAAGCAGCCATTTTCTGCGCTTATCTGAGACTGCATGGCTCATTAACAAGGCATATTGGTCACCCCTTCGGGTGATGCGGAAATTCCGCTTCGCTCCCGGTACGTCTCCCTCTCGGAAGTTCCCAAGGGTCATGGCATACCCAATACCCGACCGAAGCCGGCTTCTAATGCCGTCTGGCGTTACGGTCTGCGTATACTTCGAATCCGTTACGCCTGTTTTTATCAAAAGAAATTTCCCACAGTCCTTCCCCAAAAAGAATCGGTTCCGGTAAAATGCTTCCCGAAGGAAACATTCATCTGTAAAATCTTTCATTATGAACGTGTCTGCCCTCGTTTGAGAGCGTTCCTCGCGGCGTTTTCCCTCTCGGGAAATTTCGCGCCGCAGGCTTTGCAGGTAAAAACATCATTGGCTTTCTGACCGATTGCGCTGCAGCGACTGCACGCATTGCTGATGTCTTTCCCAAACACCTCTATCAATGCAACAGACTGTTCCTTGCATTTCTGGGCCAGCCGTTTTCTCACATATCCCTTCTGCCACATATTGACAGAGCTGTTGATTTTCTTATTGACACCCGCTCTGGAACTTTGCGGCAGCTTCGGAACATAAATGACAGCGGGCTTTTCTGTCCGCAGCATCCGGTTGATCTCCGCGTTAATATAAGTATGCAGTGCTTCTTCCAGTCTCTCCCTGCCAGCCATATACTTTTTCCTGCCGGGATTCTTTTCCCTATTCCTGCGATATCGGATATTGCCCTCTCTGACATATTCCGAGAGAGCATACTGATAATCGCTGTATTTTTCCCCGTAGATACTGCCTCCGTCTGTCACAAACATGGTGCGGAGTCCCACCGCCAGCCCGATTTCTTTGTGATAATCCTCATGCTGTCTGACGTTTATCTCTACGGGTGCATGAATGACGATCTTTCCATCCTCAGGAAAAATGCGGATATATAGCTGTTTCGTATAACGGTTATTGTCTGTCAGCGGAATGAAAATCCGCTTTCTCTTTTCTTTTATGGCAAGATAAATCCCGTGATCGTCATAGCGGTACGCTTTCTCCGACACGGAAAACCCGTCTGCAGTATCCGTATGGATTTTCTTTAAATGTCTGCGCACCTGCCTGCACAAATACCGATTTAGGCGATTTTCATCAACGCCTGTCCGCACATTCCGAAATGTCTTTTCCCAGGCTTCGGAAAGTCGGATTTCTCTTTCCAGCAGAATCGCTTCAAAGCAATCGCTCTGCTTCATAACAAAACGCAGATAATGCCTGTCCTCGGGTGTCAGGTTCTCATTCTCCCGAATGCATTTTTCTATCCTACTCTTCGTCTGCGTCCACTGGTTCTTGATATCGCCCAGCGCATCAAAAACCGCCAAGTAAAAATACACTGACGGCAAGCCCAGACTTGCTCGCAAACCGCTTGCCGTCATTTCATTCTGCACGGTATAGCCGGGATAAAGTTTAGACAGGCTTTTTATGCCGCCATAACGCTGATACACGTAATTTTTGACTGTCCTGTAATCCTTCGCGATCTCCTGAAGCTTTCTCATATCCGCTTCCGGAATAGGTTCGCTATTATACTGACGGATTGTCTTACATATGGTGCTTGGCGGCATACAGCTATACTTTTCTCCCCGGCTTTTCAGATGTTTTTCGCAGAACTGGGTATTCTGCGAAATTCTTCCATTTCTCCTGCAAATGACAGGCTAATGCTTAGGTCTGACCACATAATTGACCATAATCAGCGGAAAGTGCATTAATATATTTTCGTTTGGTATCCATGCTGGGATGGACATATTTGTTCAAGGTAATCTGCACGTTGGAATGTCCCAGAATTTCGCTGAGACTTTTGACATCCATTCCGCTGTCAATGCAATTTGTAGCAAAAGTATGCCGCAAAATATGAAAATTGTAATTAGGGGCATCGATTTGTTTGAGATACTTCTTAAAATGATTTTGATAAGTCCGCGGTTCCATTGGTTTACTGCTTTTCAGAACATACTCCTGCTCTTCCTGCCGAAATTTGGTGAGAAGTGACAGCAAAGTGTCCGAGATGGGGATTTCCCGTTTGGAAAAGACACTTTTAGGCGGCGTTTCTAATAGAGTGGTTTTTGCCGGTCCTGCTTTACTCTCGATTCTCTGCACGGTTCTGTTTACATGAAGCAGGCCTTTTTCCTGATCGATATCAGCCCACTTCAAAGAGCATATCTCCCCTAATCGGAGACCTGTGAAAAGACAGAGATAAATTCCGGCTTTGGAAATGTCCATGTCACTATAGAGAAATTGTATCAGCCTGCTTTGCTCTGTGCGATTCATAATTTCAATTGCGGACGGCCGCTTTTGCAGGGAGCAGCCCGTGATGGCCGGCATGGGATAACCGTATTGTTTTTCGGAAAAACGCAGCGTCTGCTTGATAGCCGCCAGAATGCTGTGTCTCGTCGTATCCGACACATCCAATGCCGATAACTGAGTCTGAATATAGCTGTTTGTCAACCGTGAAAGACTGTCCTGCAAAAAGAGAGAACGAATATGACAGGTGTAGAGTTTTTTGTACTTAATATAAGTAGAATATTTTCTGTTTTGCTCCACCTCCTCCAACCATTCCTCCATAAGTGTGCAAAAAACAATGTCGCGAGTTTGTAGTCTGCTGTCGGCCCGAGCAGCCGTAGAGTCAAAGGAATCCATTCTGTTTAGCACATCTGTTTTGGAGGCCAGTTTTTCTTTTACTTCTCCATAAGATTTTCCATAGACGGACAGATACCTCCTTTCGCCATCAGAAGATACTGCCGGATATCGGCCTTCCCACCTTCCGTCTGTGCGCTTCCTTATGTTGTCACCTCGTCTTGGCATATGTAGTTCTCCTTTCTGACCACTTTTTTGACCACAAATATACCATTAATGACAGTCCGCAGGGCAAATTCTGACAAAATTTTACAGTGTATTTATCAAAAACGTTTTTTCGTTCTTGACATTCCACATGTCCGTCTCTATAATAAAAACAAAGCATATTACTTTCTCGATAACAAATGTTCGGTACAGAAGATTTGTCAGTATCGGCGTCAAATAAATCGGTGTTTGTAACCGATTTTCCAATCTATGTTTCAGAATTTCTATGCTTTTGAACCCACTAATACAATTTAAAAGCAGGAGATTCTCAAATGATTTCTCCTGCAGAACAGGAGGATGTACGGATGGAATATGCAAGAATCAGAAAAGAGGAATCATTTATGGAGAAGAGAGATGGAAAGGGATACACGATTGCGGATATCGAAGCATTGCCGGATGGAGAGCGGGCGGAACTGATTGACGGTGAAATGTTTATGATGGCAACGCCTATGACAGTGCATCAAAGAATTCTTGTAAAGCTTATTTTTGAAATTGAGACATATATACGAAAGAATAAAGGTAACTGCGAACTTCTCCCCGCACCCTTTGGCGTTTTTATTAAAAAGGATGACCGCAATTACGTGGAACCTGATATTTCCGTAATCTGTCATGAGGATAAACTGGATGAAAAGGGCTGCCATGGTGCGCCGGACTGGGTGATTGAAATCGTATCGCCTTCCAGCAGAAAGATGGATTATGTAAGGAAAACTGCGCTTTATCAGGAGACGGGTGTACGGGAATACTGGATTGTTGATCCGGATAGGGAAACCGTTACGATATATGAAGCGGACAGATGGGAGGTTCCGTCATGCCATTCTTTCTCTGAACAGATTCGGACAGGGATTTACAAAGACCTGTATCTTGACTTTACAGAATTTACCAAAAGCGGAAATGCTACTGCCAAAACATGACAGCAGCATCTTGCGTGTCAAAATTGACAAACAGCCTTATGTAAAGTATAATTTATGACGATACATACCTTACAAGCAATCATAAGGCAAGAGATTTTAGACATACCAAATTTCGCAGAATACCCAGTTCTGCGAAATTTTTATGTCGAAAAATTAACACTTCCGAAGCGCAATCATGCAATATCCCCCGCCTTCCTCTCCGTTCCCGAACCGGATTTTCCCGCCGTGCGCCAGAATAATCTTTTTCACGATCTCCAGTCCGCGAATATTTTCCCCGGTTGCATCCTTCTTCCTGCTGCGCAGGCGGCGCAGAACTTCTTCTGAATAGCCCACGCCGTTATCTTCCAGACATATATGGCATTTTTGTTTTTCCTGCCACATAGAAATCCTGATCTCCACGGAACCGCTCTTACCGCTGTGCTTTATACTGTTATTTATCAGGTTGCGGAATACCCGCACAAAAAGCTGCCGGTCTGCTTTTACGCATAGCTGCTCCGCTTCCGGCGCAATCCGCACATCCATTTCAAGCTCTCCCGACAGGGAATCATTAAGGAAAGATACGGCAGCGCCCCTGATAATCTCCGCAGGACGCACTTTTTCTTTCCGCAGGGCCTGCATGGAATATTCCAACTGAGATGTCAGGTTTAAATCCGCAATCAGTTCCTTCATAACCATGCTTTGATGTCTGATCACGGCCGCCTGCCGCCTCGCTTCCTCCGACAGTTCGTCACTGTGTTCCAGCGTATCGGCATACCCCATCACCATGGACAGCGGGGTGCGGATATCATGGGAAATGCCGGCAATCCATTCTATGCGCGCCCGTTCCCTGTTCTTCGTAAAGCGTCTGGTAAAGACAAACGCCAGCGCCACAATCCAGGTAAAATTAAGGAGAAGGTATATCAGAATCGTCCGTTTGACAAAATCCATCCATGGCAGGCTAAATTCCAAATTGTATTTCCACATCGTCCCCTTCTGCATACCTACAATCATAATCCGATCATCCCAGACACGCATCTGCACAGGATATCCTTTCAGGTAGAACTTACTCATGCGGGCAATTTCCGATCTGCTATACACATCCTCCAATTCTTCCGGTTTCTGGAAACTCCATATCACCTGCCCGTTCTCATCAAGAAGCATCGCCCACTGGTCACTCTGTTCGAGTTCTTCCGCCATCTCCCTGTCCAGCTCATATCTGCCCCGCGTCATGGTCAGCGCTTCCATGACCCTTCCACCGTAAATATAATCGGATTCTATATTTATATAGACAACCGCCGCCGAGATAAGAAATACAATATTCAGTATACCCGTCAATACAACAATGCCAAATACAGACAGTACCCCATAAAGTAAGAAGCGTGCCGCTTTTCTACAATTATAGTTCAACCGTACTTTTTCTAAATGTCTCATACCAATCTGTACCCCAGCCCTCTCACCGTCAACAGATATTTCGGGTGGGACGGGTCTTCCTCTATCTTCTCCCGCAGTCTGCGAATATGCACAACAAGCGTATTTTCATACCCGTAATTTTCTTCCTGCCAGACGGCATCACACAGCGCGTCAATGGTCACAATCCGTCCCCGCTCCTGCACCAGTTTCTGCAGAATGGCATATTCTTTCGCCGTCAATGTGATTTCCTCATTTTTTTCTGCCATGCTGTTCATTTCACTGTTGCGTACTGCGTCTTTTACTCCATCTTGACTCCTGCCTGCACTACCAGCTTTTTCCTGCTCTCCTTCTGCATTACTTTCTTTATCCCGCTTCCAGTGTACGATGCCGCTGCCCAGATCAACCGTACATCTGCCAAGCGCAATTCTTTCCGCCTCCTGCATACTCTTGACCCGATACACCCGTTTCAGCACCGCCGTTACCCGCAAGATCAATTCTTCCGGCAAAAAGGGCTTTGTAATATAATCATCCGCACCAAGTCCTAGCCCCCGCAAACGGCTTTCGTCCTCATCCCTCGCCGAAAGAAAAATCACGGGCACTTCCGACATTTGCCGCAGCTTTTTCAATAAAGAAAAGCCGTCTCCATCGGGCAGCATGACATCCAGAAGAACGAGATGCGGCTCTTTCAGTATAAACAGCTCCTCCGCCTCAAGGCAGTCTGCCGCCACCGTCACGTTATGAAACCCCGCCCGACGCAGGAACCCGCTCACCATTTCCCGCAATGCTTTCTCGTCGTCCACCAGCAGAATTTTACAGTCATATAAATTCATAGAAAATTCCTCTCACTAAAGAAGTTTTATAAGTTTAGTACACCCTGTATTTCCACGATACAGTCAAGTCATTCTATCTATATATTAGTATAGTGCTTTCCGTATTTTCTGAAAAGATTCCTGCGGGATTCTTAAGGTAAATGTAATCTCTCCTTCATTCCCCTGTAAGCCTGCTTCTTTATCCTATCTATAACGGACAGATGCATAAAACCATTATGATGTCCCAACTGCGGATAATCGGTCTTTACAAATAACCTTTTCGTCGCATGTAAAGACAAATTTGCCCGCCAACACAGAAATTTAAATCTATGCAGAAAGGACGAAACACTATGCCAACACAAAATCTGGTTGAAACCCATAATCTCACAAAACAGTACGGCAAAGTCCGCTGTGTCAGCGCCGTCAACATGCAGGTGCCGCCCGGAGCCATCTACGGCTTCCTGGGACCGAACGGCGCAGGCAAATCCACCACGTTAAAGATGATACTCGGGCTGGCCAGACCCACAGACGGCAGTATCACCCTATTTGGCACGCCGGTCAATGAGAAAAACCGCATGAAGCTTCTGACGCAGACAGGATCGCTGATTGAGTCGCCCAGCTATTACGGTCATTTGACGGGAGAAGAAAACCTGCGCATTATTCAGACCCTCAAGGGCTGCTCCGAGAAGGACATTGACAAGGTATTAAAAATCGTCCGGCTGAATGAAGCACGGGGAAAGCTGGTCAACCACTACTCCCTCGGCATGAAGCAGCGTCTCGGACTGGCAGCCGCGCTGCTTGGCTTCCCTAAACTTTTGATTCTGGACGAACCCACAAACGGGCTTGATCCGGCGGGCATTCAGGAGATGCGCGAACTGATCTGCTCCCTGCCGGGCGCTTATGGCATGACGGTTCTGGTCTCCTCCCACCTTCTCAGTGAGATTGACCAGATGGCCGACCATGTGGGCATCATCCGAAAAGGTGAGCTGGTTTATCAGGATACGCTGGAATCCCTGCACGCCCACGCGAAGGAGCAGATTGCCATCCGAGTCAGCCACACGGCCATTGCTCTTGACCTGCTCAGGCAGGACGGCATCGAGGCCGCGCCGGAGGAAGATTATCTCCTGCTGCCCATGATGGACGATGCCTATGTGGCAAACCTCTGCCGACAGCTCGTCGCACAGAATATATCGCTCTACCGCATAGAAAAGCGGGAGAAAAGTCTGGAAGATATTTTCTTATCCCTGACTGGAAAGGAGAGCAGCTTATGATTACCCTGCAGACAGAATTTAAGAAGATAAAGCGGAAAAAAATCGGACTGACCATGTGCGCGCTGATCGGCATCCAGTTTGCATGGCTTCTCTGGTCAGGCAGCCGTCCTGATGAAAATGAACGACTGCGGGGCTGGATTTCCATGCTCTATAATCTCCCTCTGGTGAGCGTGATTATGATGCCCACCATTATGTCCGTGCTTGCCTCCCGCCTTGCCGACGTGGAGCACAAGGGCAATACCTATAAGCTGCTAAACACGCTGCGCCGTCCGGGCGTGCTTTACCATGCAAAGGTGGTCTGCGGCACATTCTTTATTCTGGCAATTTCCATTGCGCAGTTTGTGTTCGTAATTGCGCTTGGCTATGCCCGCGGCTATGCGGGGCACCCGGAATGGAAACATTATGCCACAGCCTTTTTGCTGAACTTTGCCTGCTGCATGTCCCTGTACTTATTACAGCTTCTTTTATCCATGTTGTTTTTTAACCAGATGATTCCGTTGGTGGCCGGGCTTGGCGGTTCCATGCTGGGACTCATTTTAATGTATATCAAAATGTACTCTTTTCTGCCGTGGGGCGGTTTTCTCTCCGCAGCGCAGGTAAGTATGGACTGGAACCCTGAAACAAAGGTCATACATTTCTATTACCGTGAATACTCGCCGATTGAGCTGTGTGCCGTTTTTATGATCTTTGTATGGATTGTGGTGTTTTATACAGCGGGACGGATACTATTCACCCGAAAGGAAGTATGAAAGTCAGAAATATATACAACATCCGGCATAGATGTGAATTATCAATTTTAAAGCAGCTTTTCTAACAATTTGACCAGGAGGTAACTACATGCTTACATCTTACATTCGCGCCGTCAAGGCCGAATCCCTGAAACTAAAACGCAGCCCCGTATGGCTGGCGTTCTTCGCGCTCCCCATGATCTCCGCCTTCTTCGGCACGATGAATTTCAAAATGAACATAGGCATTTTGAAATCAGAGTGGTACAGCCTGTGGAGCCAGCACACGCTTTTTCTCTGCTATCTTTTCATGCCGGCGCTGATCGGCACATATTGCTCTTACCTGTGGCGGCTGGAGCACACCCGCCACAACTGGAACAGCTTTTTGACCGCGCCCCTTCCGATTTCCAGTCTTTATCTCGGCAAGCTGACGCAGGCGGTGCGGGTGACCATCCTTGGTAATTTATGGATCTTTTTCCTGTTTTTTGTCTGCGGCAAAGCTGCCGGGATTCAAAGCCCATTTCCGAAGGAAGCCCCCGAGTGGTTTCTTTGCGGCACGGTTGGCGCGGTGGTGGTCTGTTGTGTGCAGCTACTCCTCTCGCTGGTGATCCGCTCCTTTGCCGTTCCGATTGGCATCGCCCTCGCTGGCGGCATTCTGGGACTATATATGACCAACCACGACTACGGCATGGATTATCCCTACTCTATCTACTGTCTGGGAATGCGCGCCAACAATCCGAATATGGAGATCAGCATCTCGACTCTGCTGGTCAATTCCGCCGGATATATTATCATTTTTGCCGCGCTGTCTGTCTTTTATCTGCGCAGACATGAAATATCCGCCAACTGATACATTGCTTTTCACGCAGACGGGCAAACAATGCAGCATTTTCAAACGCACACGGCAAAGCCAAAATATCATCCTATGTAAAACAGCACAAGGGAGGTTTCACAATGAACAACTATGTAATTGAGACGAAAAATCTGACAAAGCAATACGGAACACAGAAATGTGTCGCCGCTCTCAATATGCACGTCCAAAAAGGGCGCATCTATGGCCTGCTCGGCAGAAACGGCGCAGGAAAGACCACGACCATGAAAATGCTGCTGGGTCTGACACCGCCCACCTCCGGGGAAGTAACCATCTGGGGAAAGCCTTTGGCGGCAAACGAAAAGGAACTGCTGCCCCGTGTCGGCAGTCTGATTGAAGCCCCCGGCTTTTATCCCAATCTGACAGCCACGGAAAATCTGCGCATTTTTGCCACCCTGCGAGGAATGACAAATCGTGACGCCATAAAAAACGCACTTGACTTAGTCGGCCTGCCTTACAGAGATAAAAAACTTTTTTCGCAATATTCCCTTGGTATGAAGCAGCGCCTGGCGATCGCTCTCGCTGTGATGCACGACCCGGAGCTGCTAATTTTAGATGAACCGATTAACGGTCTTGACCCGATCGGCATTGCGGAAGTGCGCTCCTTTATCCGTGATCTCTGCAAGGAACGCGGAAAGACCATTTTGATTTCCAGCCATATTCTTTCCGAGATCGCACTTTTGGCTGACGATATCGGCATTATTGACCGTGGCGTATTGTTGGAGGAGGAAAGTCTTGCTGAATTGGAAGCAAAGAGCAGCAGACATATTCAGTTTACCGTTTCCGATACGGCGCAGGCGGCGGGGATTTTGGAACATACCTTCCACGAAAATCGGTTTACCTTACAGGACAGCCGCCATATACGGCTGCATGATCCGGATCTTCCTGTCGGTAAGATTGTCACAGCTTTTGTGGAGAATGGTTTGGAGGTATCGGAAGCCTCTCTCTGTGAGGAAAGCTTGGAAGCCTATTTCAAGCGCGTAACAGGAGGTGAGGGGATTGCTTAAACTTGTAAGATGCGAGTTTTCCAAATTAAAGCGGAGAAAATTTATGTTACTCGTTATCCTTTCCGCATTTCTGTTTCCCGTACCTGTTACGGTGATGATGACAACGCCGCAAATGGCGGAGCGATTTGACAGCGACGCCGAGGTTTTCAACGCCTGCTTTCAGTTTATTATGGGATACGGCGTGGAGCTTCTTTTGCCCTGCATAATTGGCGTGATGGCCGCACTGCTGTTTTTTATGGAACGGGATAACGACACTTTTAAAAACCTGCGCACCATTCCGGTGACAGCCACACAAATGATTTTCGCGAAAATTTTTGTCCTATTTATCATGGGCGTTATGTTCAGCCTGTTTTCGGCTTTTGCCGCGATTTCGTGCGGCAGTCTCATATCTGAGGTGAACGGCATTGCTTACAAGCTGTTCGTGGCATTGGAGATGGGGATTTTTATCACCGCCGGAACGCTGCCGTTGGTTGTCCTTGTCGTGTTCTTTAGTAAGACCTATATTTTTTCCGTTCTGCTGTGCGTGTTTTACAGCGTTTTAAGTTTAACTGCCATGTCGTCCTTTGGCGTTTTGCCTAAAGGGGTGTGCTGGCTGATGCCGATTCCGCTTACAACGCTTTGGAGTGCGGGAGATATGACGCGGCACGGAATCATGGAAATGAAGGATACACTTTCCTACCTGATCCCGTCAACCGCTCAGACAAT
Organism: uncultured Lachnospiraceae bacterium; assembly: GCA_910584725.1. Classification (GTDB taxonomy): domain Bacteria; phylum Bacillota; class Clostridia; order Lachnospirales; family Lachnospiraceae; genus UBA3282. Next base: position 56,645 of record CAJUBE010000013.1, read on the forward strand.
CGCTGTTTTGGGCATCTGGGCCATTCTTTCTGTCATCGTCATTGATTTTCTGTATAAAAAGAGGGAGGATTAACATGTTTCGTATAATGAAAACAGAAATCTGGAAATTAAAGCGGTATCACATGATATGGGCGGGCGTCCTTTTGATGCTGCTTTCCGTTTTATTGACCGTGTTTTCTACCACAGCGTCGGACGATACGGTTTGGACATTTCCCTTCTTTGCAGAGCAGGTAATCAAGAATAATGTCACCATGATTTTTCCGATGTGCATTGCGTTGCTTGCGGGATATATCATCGCAAGGGAAGGTAAGGACGATACACTGAAAAATATTGTGACCATCCCGGTCTCCTATCGCAATTTGTTGTGTGGAAAATTACTTGCGTGTGCCTTGCTGTCCCTGTTTTTGGGGCTGGTAAGTGCGGTCTTTACCATAATTGCGAATTTGCTGATGGGATTTCCGGGGTTGTCTGCAATCTCTGTATTACAGGCATTTACCCAGATTATTTTGAACTGTCTGTTTTTGTACATTGCCGTAATGCCGGTTATTGCGGCTACCGCCCGTGTCGCAAACGGTCATTTGATCGGCACGATTGTTGCTTTTTTCTATGGTTATAGCGGTATGTTTGCCGCCGCTGACAGGACAGTGGCTTCTCTCTATCCGGTCACGGCAAGTCTGGGGCTGATCCGCTACCGCAGTTACGATCCGGCGGTGCATTGGAATGGCATCATCTGCCTTTTTAGTATTCTTACTGCATTTTTCATCGCTGCGATTTTTGTATTTACAGCAAAGACGAGTGCGCCGGTCAAGACAAATAGAAAACAGAAGCAGGTCATTTCAAAGAAGGGTTGGTAAAGAAATTTTTAGTTAAAGGAACGTTGTATTTTGGCAACAGATTGGCAAAATGATATAGCAATCTGTTGCCGCCTGTTAAAGTCTTATCGCATCACTGATAAAAGGCTGGTTTTTTTCAAAGCAAGATGCCTCTTCACTGATTTCTTCTGGCGTCTTTGCATCAAAATATTCTCTCTGCCATTTCGTATAATCAAACTTTTCCCGAATAATCGTAGAAACAAAATGTTCAGCCTCAATAATACCCATTTGATCCGTTAAGCATTGCATTCCTCGGTTCAAAATTTCAACAGTACTTGCCGCCATCTATTCATCTCCTTCCATCCCTGTAATAAATTCTATCGGTGTTACCATTTTAATCTCTTCTGTACGATATTTTAGCAACCGCATATCCGTAGATATAAAGTATTCACATCCCGCATAAATAGCCGAAGCGACATGGCAGGCATCTTTAAATTTAACTCCTGTTTTCATAATTTCAGCCGCTTTTGCTTCCACTATTTCCTTCCGTTCATCACCTACATATCCAGAGGCATTCTCCCTCATAAACTCAAAAATCGTATTTCGCCGCATTTCAAATGGATTCTTACTACACTCATATCTAAGCATATAGGAAACGATTAGCTCAAGGTTTTTATCTTTTATCAAGGATTGAATATGCAGTTTCGATTGCGTTTCCATAGCAACTTTTAGCTGTGTCTGGTCATCATATGGTCTATTATAGCAACACATATCAAGATAAATTCTCAAATCATATCCTCCCCCGCTGCCTTTTCCTGCTTTCTTAAATTTGAATATGCGTATTTTGCAGCATACCCGTTACCCACCTTTGAGCTTTTAAATACTATATCTATATTATATCCCGATAAAATATACAAAGCAAATAACACATCATAAAGTTTACACTTCACTAATTTCTGATTTTTTCACTTCGTCCAGTTGATATTCTTTCACAGGCGTGACAGTCACTACTCTTCTTTTCAGCATCTTCTTTTTGCTCTTTGCAGCCTCTACCGCTTCATTCAACCCAGCCATAATGCTTTCATATACAATGCTCATACTATCACCTCGTTTGCTTATCCAACAATTCCTTCAACGCCTCGTCCCCCACGCTCACCCATGCGTCCTCCTCCTCGGCATTCAGTCCCAGATACTCCCGCAAAGTGTCGGTGGTGTCGGAAAATCCCCACTCCTGACTGTAATCGTCAATTTCCTCGAACTCGATCTCACCCGCCAAGTATCGCTCTTTAAATTTCTTCTCCGTATTTTCTAACATTTTTTCCTCCCGCGTCAGCATATGTTAAAGCATTCTTATAATGCAGGGCTTCACAAAATCCGGCCCAACATTGAAATGCCGCTTTTCCAGCCTGCCCTGTCTCTATTTCAGCCCGTCCTCTCGCGCCTTCTCCGCCACCATCCGATAAGTTGGCGTGGGCACACCGTACTTTTCTCCCATCCGCACCACTTCATAAATCAGCCCGTCAATCTCGGATGCCTTTCCTGCATAAATATCGCGCTGCATAGAAGTGCTCGCCGCAGGGTTAAGCGAATCCAGAATCTGTAAATTGGTCGTGATAATGTCGATCAGGAACGGTACGCCCATTGCCACCGCCAGCGCGTCAACCTCCCGCATCAGCTTCACAAAGGTGTCCCGCGGCTCCCCGGTTACCTGCACGTCCCCGGCATTAACATGATAGTAAAGCCCGCACGCCGCCATGGGCGACACATAGGCGAATTTCTGCAGGGCGTCTCTCTGAATATTCTCCGACAATACGCCGTCGATGCCGCTCTCCCTTAAATCCTTCGCCACCTCGAAAAGTTCGGGACGGAGTTCTTCCTTATTCCGCACGCCGTACACAATGCGGAAAATGTCGCCATTCTGCCAGATGGTCCCCGGCTCCTTAATTTCCGCCGCGATATAGATACATCCGTCAGTCACCAGAAGCTCCGACAGTTTTTCCTGCATACGTCCGCCCGTCCCATAAATATTCAAAATGGGAATCACGATCGTCGTCTCTTTCGCCACCCGCCTGATAAAAGGAATCGTTTCCTCCAGCGAATACCCTTTCACACAGACAAAAATAATGTCCGGCTGTTCGTCATAATGCGCCATATCGGTGGCTTTCACAGGATTTACGATGTAGTTTCCTTTCCGGGTGGTCTCCATCTTAAGACCCTGTTCCTGCATCTTTTTCAGGTGTTCCCCTCTCGCAATCAGGGTCACATCCTTGCACGCCTCTGTCATATACGCGCCGATGCTGCCGCCTGTGCCGCCCGCGCCGATCACTAAATATTTCATATGTGCCTCCGTTTCGCGCCTGTAAATTGTACCATCCAGACTTCTTCTTATATTGTATCGGATTGTCTGCAGGATAACAAGTCAAATCATCGGAATACAGAAATGGAGCATTCCTGTTGTATTTTCTGTTCTGCTTGATGTAAGAGGAACGTTATCTGTCAGAACTATGAATCATCTCCTACCGCCCTTCTGTTTGGTATAATAGAAAAATCATCAATATACTCACCCGTCTGATAATCATAGATAAGAATTTTATGGGGCTCTTTAAGGGAAATCCATATTTCAAAATCTGCCGGTACAAATTCTCCGTCCGTTGTCAGCATACCATTAAACCACCAGTAAGATGCGTCTTCTCCATATATAAATTGCACATAGAAACTAATTCCCTCTATGCCTTCTACTGTTGTTATCCCCTGCCCACAGCTTAAAGCGTCGGTTTTTTCGCTAAGTTCTGATATTTTGCTGTATATTTCATTTTTCAAACTCTCTACTTCCTCATAGTGATACGTCAGCCAGTCATATATTTCCATTCGGTCATATTCCGGACAGGCAAGGTAAACCTTTTTCCCTTTTATATCAGGAATTACAACTGAAAAATTAGTCTTATCTTTTGCAAAGGGAAGTGTTTCCGCACAATAAACTATCACATTCACAATATTTGGATCATTCTTATCTTCTTCCCATACCACTTTACTGACGTGGAATGAATGCAGATTTATTTCTCCGTTCACAGTAAGCTGCCCCGTTTCTTCGTCATATATGGTGTCTGATATGGACATATATCCTGTTTCAAGCGGCTTGCCAATCACATATATTTTAAAAGCAGCAAATAGCAGGAATATAAAGAGAATCCCTGCCAGTATTCCTATGGTTATTTTCAGGCGATTCATGCGCTTTCGTATCTTTTTTAGTGCATCAACAGCAATGGTATCATGGGCAGATAAATCATCTTTTCCGATACCTTCCTCCATTTCCGTATAAAATTTATGGCATTCCTCACATTCCCCTAAATGATTTTTCACCAGTTCACTTCCTGTGTCACTTAAAATGTGATCAATGTAGCCGGGAAGAAGATCCCGTATCACATCACAGTTATATTTCTCATTCATTTCGACTGATCTCCTTTCTGATTTTTTGTTTGGCACGAAAAAAAACAGTCCTGCACCAATTTTCGCTTTTTCCCATTATTTCCCCGATTTCACGGAAAGACAATTCTCCGCTTATACGATACATTACAACTTCTTTCTCCTGTTCTGACAGAAGGTGGATTGCCTGATAAAGCTCTATCTTATTTTCCTGCCGAATAACAAAGGTTTCCCCTTCCGACATTGAAACATCTGGAAGATCATCGGTAAGTTCCACCATTTTAAAACGGTTCTTTTTCCGAAGTTCCTGCCACAATATATGCTTTGCAATCTGACAAAGCCATACAGACAGTTTACAAGAAGCATCATAACGTGAAATAGATATGCTCGCTTTCAAAAAAGTTTCTTGTGTCATTTCCTCTGACCATTCAGCATTATGCGTATGGGAATATAGAAATCCATAAACTAATCTGGAATACTTCTGATAAACAATTTCCATATCTGAGTAATCCATTCCTCAACTCACCTCCTCTACCCTTTATATCACATTCATTTATCATTCGTTACAAATATGATGATTTTTCTAAATGCAATTTTAAAACTTTGAAACCCAAAGACCCTCTTGACACTTCTGCATTTTAGGTACATAATATCATCGGTCGTGCAGACTCCCTTTTAATAGGTAGAAACACGCTTACAAAATACAAAATTATTTTCAGAAGAACGGAGCGGAAACATGTTTATTCTTTTTTTTCTGATCTGGGTGATATTTAACGGGCAGTTTACCGCGGAAATCGCTGCCTTCGGCGTCGTTATAGCAGGGGCCATGTATTGGTTTTTATGTAAGTTTTTTAATTACAGCCCCCGATACGACCTTTTTTTATGGAAAAAGGCGCCGCTTCTGCTTCAATATATGCTGACTCTGATCTGGGAGATATTAAAGGCGAATCTCGCGGTTTTTCGTCTGATTTACACCGCAGAGTACGAATTGGAACCGGCAGTCGTACATTTTAAAACCGACCTGCGCTCTACGTTTGCAAAGGTGCTGTTAGCCAATTCCATCACGCTGACCCCCGGTACAATCACCGTTGCGCTGACGGATAATGAATATACGGTACACTGTCTTGACAAGGAACTGGCAGAGGGCATTTCGTCCTCCGTGTTTGTGAAGCTTTTAGAAAAAATTGAGGAGAAATTATGAATAAGGAACTAATCTACCACCCGCTTTTTATATTTTTGCTGATAGTACTTTCCTTTATGCTTCTGGTCTGCCTGATCCGTGCGGTGAAGGGCCCCCGCGTCGCCGACCGCCTGATGGCAGTAAATATGATGGGCACCATGGTCATGGTAATGATTTCGATTCTGGCTCTGCTGCTGCGGGAAGGTTATCTGGTAGATATCTGTCTGATTTATGCCATGATCAGTTTTCTCTCCGTGGTCGTGATCTCCAAGGTTTATATCGGCATCTACGAGGAGCAGCACCACAGTCAGGAAAATACGGAAGGGGGAAATGCGGATGAACGCGGCTGAATGGATCAGGCTTATCGCTGGATGCCTGTTTATACTGATTGGAATGGTCATTTTTTTCACAGAGCTGTTCGGCGTCTTTCACTTTAAATACGTTTTGAACAGAATGCACGCCGCCGCCATGGGCGATACGCTCGGCATCAGCGCGTGCCTGATCGGCCTGATGATTTTCTCGGGCCTGAACTTCACGACTCTGAAAATGTTTCTGGTTATCGTTTTTTTGTGGTTCGCTTCTCCCGTCTCCTCCCATGTGCTCTCAAGACTGGAGGCCGCCACCAACGACAATCTTTCGGCGCATTGTGAAATATACGAGGATGTGGAAATTCTGGAGCGGGAACTGGCCGCGGCAGAAAGAGAGGAAAATACAGAGGGCAAGGAGGAGTCAGTGTCATGACAGTATTTCAGATCATTTTGATGGGACTGTTGATTGTCTGCGCGGTCTCCGTCAGCTTTTCCAAAAACCTTTTAAATTCCATATTAATTTATATGTCCTTCAGTCTGGTTATGTCCATGCTCTGGATCTGTCTGGAGTCTCCCGATCTGGCGATCACGGAGGCTGCGGTCGGCGCGGGGATTACGAGCGTTCTCTTCTTTGTGACGCTCAAAAAAATTCACGCCATTGACGCTTCTGAGCCTGAAACAAAGGAGGAAAAGGAAAATGAGTAGAAAAAAAACGGCGGAAGAATACCAAAAAACCTTTGCCTTCCGCTTTTTCCGCTGGCTTTCCGGCGAAAAAGACCCTTACACCGGGGAAATGGAGATGCATCCGCAGAAGGAGTACCAGCCCGATCAGGAGGCTGCGCTGCGCCGCGAAAAGGAGCATGACGCCATCATGGACAAAGTCTATGATACTGCGCACAACAGATGGCTGCACCTGTTTCATCGGTTATATCAGGCGACCAGCATTCTTTTCTGCCTGTTTCTGATCGCCCTGCTTCTGGTGACGGTCTCCTATCTGCCCGCCGTCGGAACAGTGACCCGTCCGGTCAACAACGAGGTTGCGGAGCGCTACATTGAAAAAGGGCTGGAGGAAACGGGCGCGGTCAACATTGTTGCGGGTATGATTCTTGACTACAGGGCGTTTGACACGCTGGGCGAATCCCATGTGCTCTTCACGGCAACCGTTACGGTGCTGATCCTGCTGCGCCTGAACAAGACGGAAAAGGATGAGGCGGAAGTGAGTGATCGCCGCTTTGAACCGAAAAACGACGCCATTTTACAGCTTGTGGCGACTTTTCTTGTACCGATTATCATTATTTTCGGTATATATATCATCTTAAACGGCCATCTTGGCCCCGGCGGCGGCTTTTCCGGCGGCGCGGTCATCGGCGCAGGGCTTGTGCTCTACCTGAATGCATTCGGCTTCAAAAAGACAGAACGGTTTTTCACGGAAAAGACCTACAAATGGGTCTGCTTTTTCTCTCTCTCTTTCTACTGTCTGGCCAAAAGCTACTCGTTCTACACGGGCGCCAATCAGCTTCACAGCGTAATCCCGAAGGGGACGCCCGGCGCGATCCTCTCCAGCGGCCTGATTCTGCCCTTAAATATCGCGGTGGGACTTGTGGTTGCCTGCACGATTTACGCTTTTTACGCTATGTTCCGAAAAGGAGGGTTTTAGAATGGGCCCGAATTTACTTGCAAATTACGGTGAGGCCGTGTCAGCGGTTCTCTTCTGTATCGGCTTCACCAATCTGCTTCTGCAGACTAACCTGATTAAGAAAATTATCGGCTTAAATATCATGGACAGCGCGATTTACCTCTTTTTGGCGGAAAAAGGCTATATCGCGGGGCGGGTTGCGCCCATTGTGGTAAACGGCGTCACCAGTACGGAAGCCTACATCAACCCGATTCCCAGCGGTCTTGTCCTGACAGGTATCGTGGTTTCTGTCTCCGTGACCGCGCTGATGCTTTCATTGACGATCCGTCTTTATCTCAGGTACCACACGCTGGATCTGGACGAGATCTCCACACAGCTGAAAAAGGAGGGAAAATAATATGCCCTTTGTCTGTAATTTTCCCTTTTTCTCCATCCTTTTGAGCCTTTTTTCCGGCACCGTCTGCTCCATGCTGCCCGCAAAAGCGGCAAAGGTGGTAAACCGCACTGTCATTCTCGCGGTCGGATTGATGTCGTCTGTGCTGCTTGTATACCTTCTCTCCACAGGCGAGGCTTTCATCTACTGGATGGGGCACTTTCCCGCGCCCTGGGGCAACGAAATTCGGGCCGGCGTGCTGGAGGCGGGCATGGCGCTCTTTTTCTGCATCATCATGTACCTGTCCATGGCAGGCGGCGCACATAAGCTCCCCGGCGAGGTGGTGGAGAGCAAACACAATTTATACTACATCTTAGTGAATCTTCTGCTGAGCTCCCTGCTCGCTCTGGTTTACACCAACGATATGTTTACGGCCTACGTCTTCGTGGAGATCAACACGATCTCCGCCTGCGGCCTGATTATGATTCGTCAGGTGGGACGCACCATCGAGGCTGCCGTCCGCTATATGATTATGAGTCTGCTCGGTTCGGGTCTTTTGCTATTTGGGCTGTGTATCATGTACGACCTGACAGGTCATCTGTTAATGAGTAATATCAAAGAATCAGTGGGCCTTTTAATGGCAAACGGTGAATATCAGATTCCGCTGATTGTCTCGGTGGCGCTGATGTGCATTGGCCTCTGCATCAAGAGCGCGCTGTTCCCTTTCCATGCATGGCTGCCGGATGCTTACGGTTATTCCACGGTTTCCTCCGCGGCAATCCTTTCCAGCCTGGTGTCCAAAGGGTACATTTTCTTACTGATAAAAATTATTTACCGCGTGATCGGTTTTGATATTTTTAACAGCACAAGAATCATCGACGTGCTCTTTGTCTTCGGCTTAATGGGAATGATCTTCGGTTCCATTTCAGCCATTAAGGAAAACGATATCCGCAGAATGATCGCCTTCTCCTCGGTGGCGCAGATCGGTTATATATACATGGGCTTCGGCATGGGGACGCAGGCGGGTATGGTGGCAAGTATTTTCCATATTCTGTCCCATGCGGCAACGAAATCCCTGCTGTTTATCGCCGCCATCGGTCTTACGGACGTGTCGGGCGGAAGCCGAAAATTTTTTGACCTTACAGGAGCCGCCTACCGCAATAAGTGGGCGGGCGCTGCTTTCACGGTAGGATCGCTGTCCATGGTAGGTATTCCGCTCTTTTCCGGCTTCATCAGCAAGCTTCTCTTTGCGCAGGCCGCCGTGCAGGTGGAAGGCAAAATGTTGGCTTCGCTGATTGTACTTGGAATCAGCACGGTCCTAAATGCGGTCTACTTTATGAAAACCGTGATCCGCATATATACTTCTGCGCCGGACGCGCCCTATAAGGGCATAACCTTTCGGGACATGAAAGCCTATGCGGTGGCGCTTGTGTTTTTTATCCTGTTAAATGTCATTCTGGGCGTCAGCTCCCAGCCGATTGTCGATATGATCGGGCAGGGGCTCGCCATGTTCGCCTGACAGCCGTCTGCCGATTACGACTCGTAATCCCTTCGACCGACAATCAGGTCCGTCACATGTTTATAAAGAGGTGATACTATGTATTTGATTCTTTCATCCATCTTTTTCCCTATTTTAGCGGGAATGTTTTTGCTGATACGCTATCGGACGCCCTTGTCCGGGGAAAAAAACGCTGACAGAAAGGCCCTTACGACTTTGACCGGCAGCTTCCTTATCGTCACGGCCGCGCTTGTCGTCGCCTCGCTGCTGACTGTAGAGGAAGGCTTTACCCTCTTCTATCTGACAAAAACCCTTCCGATTTATTTTCGGATTGACAGTATCGGGACGATTTTCTCTCTGCTGGCGGTAATCGTCCTGCTTTGTGCGGGATTCTTCTCCTTTGAGTACATGAAACACGAGGAGCGTGAGAGCCGTTACTACGGTTTTTATCTGTTGATATTCGGCGTGTTAAACGCCCTGTGCTTTGCGGGCAACCTGATTACTTTCTATCTGTTCTTTGAACTTTTAACACTGTCCTCCATGCCTCTGGTGCTTCACAGCGGCTCAAGGGAAGCGGTGATGGCGGGACTGAAATACCTGTTTTATTCCCTGTGCGGCGCGTATGCGGCACTGTTTGGCATCTATTTTCTGTATCGGAACTGCGATTCGCTGACCTTCACGGCGGAAGGCGCGCTCCGTGCCTCCGCCGTAACGGAGCACGGCGGCTTCCTCATGGTCGTGGCTTTTGTTATGCTGCTTGGCTTCGGGGTAAAGGCCGGCATGTTTCCCATGCACGCGTGGCTGCCCACCGCGCATCCCGTGGCTCCTGCCCCGGCTTCTGCGGTTTTGTCCGCCGTCATCGTAAAAGCGGGCGTGTTGGCCATCATCCGCGTGCTTGGCATGTTCGGCACGGATTTTCTGCGGGGCACGTGGGTGCAGACCACCTGGATCGTCCTGACGCTGATTACGGTATTTATGGGTTCCCTGCTGGCCTACCGGGAACCCGTGCTGAAAAAAAGACTGGCCTACTCTACGGTGAGCCAGCTCTCCTATATCCTGTTCGGCCTCGCCATGATGAACGGGTCATCCTATACGGGCGCTCTTTGTCATGTGCTGGCTCATGGATTTGTCAAGGCTGTGCTGTTTTTGTGTGCCGGAGCCATTATCTACAGAACGGGAAAAACGCGGGTGGAAGAAATGCGCGGCATCGGCAAGGAAATGCCCCTTACCATGTGGTGTTTCACAATCGCTTCCCTAGGGCTGATCGGCATTCCACCCACAGGCGGCTTTGTCAGCAAATGGTATCTGGCTGTCGGTTCCTTAGAGAGCGGAATTCCTGTTTTTGACGTACTCGGCCCTGTGATTCTTCTGGTAAGTGCACTGTTGACAGCGGGCTATCTGCTGCCGTTGACCATACACGGCTTTTTTCCGGGAGCGGATTACGATTACAACATGCTTCAAAAGAAAGAACCGTGTAAATGGATGACTGTACCGGTGCTGATTCTGACAATATTGTCAGTTATAATCGGCTTATTTCCCGATATCGTCATAAATCTGATTCGTATGGCAGTTACCGGGTAGGCAGCGTTGATTTTATCATGTAAGAAATCACTTTGATATACGGATTTCGGAACGGAGAACCTTATGATTATTTTAGTAATCTTAATTCCTTTCATAACGGGGATTCTGGTACCCATCATCCCCTTTCGGAAAAGATGGCATAAAGAAGTGTTTCTGGAGACAGCGGTGGTGTTAAACAGCATCCTTGTCTGGTATCTGCTCCTGCACCACTCAGACAGCACCTTCCTTCTGGCGCACTTTACGGGAAACCTAAATATCAGCTTTCGCGTGGACGGCATGAGCATGGTGTTTGCAGGACTTGTGTCCGCGCTCTGGCCCTTTGCCACCCTCTACGCCTTTGAGTATATGACGAAGGAACAACATGAAAATGTATTTTTCCTCTTCTATACGCTGACTTACGGCGTGACGCTGGGCATTGCCCTCGCCGCCAACCTGCTTACCATGTATTTCTTTTATGAGCTGCTGACGTTAGTCACGGTGCCTCTGGTCATGCACACGCTGACCCGCGAGGCGGTTCTGGCAAGCCGCAAATACCTCTACTACTCGCTGGGCGGCGCGGCTTTCGCCTTCCTCGGACTGATTATGATCATTGTCTACGGCAGTACAACGGACTTTATTCTGGGCGGTGTGCTCGATCCGGCAAAAACTGTCGGAAAAACCAATGTACTGTTACTGATATACGTGATGGCGTTTATGGGCTTCGGCGTAAAGGCGGCGGTCTGTCCCTTCAACTCCTGGCTGCCTCAGGCGGGTGTGGCGCCCACGCCCGTCACCGCGCTGCTCCATGCGGTGGCTGTAGTAAAATCCGGCGCGTTCGCCATCATCAGGCTGACTTATTACAGCTTTGGCACGGATTTCCTAAAGGGCACATGGGCGCAGAGCGTAGTGATGGCCGTTGTCATGTTTACCATCGTCTACGGCTGCAGCCGCGCGGTGAAGGAAACGCACCTCAAAAGGCGGCTGGCTTACTCCACCATCAGCAACCTGTCCTACATCCTTTTCGGCGCGGTCATTATGACGCCGCTTGGACTTGTGGGCGCGCTGACCCACCTTGTATTCCACGCGGTTATGAAGATCAGCTCCTTCTTCTGTGCGGGCGCGATCATGCACCAGACCGACCGCCATTATGTGCATGAACTAAACGGACTGGGATATAAAATGCCCCGCGTATTCGGCATTTTCACGATATCCGCGCTGGCGCTCATGGGCGTCCCGGGGCTTGCGGGTTTTGTCAGCAAATGGAATCTGGCAGGGGCTGCGGTGGAAAGTAACAATCCTCTGGCCTGGGGCGGCATTGCCTGCCTGCTGGTATCGGCGCTTTTGACGGCAATCTATATGCTGACGATTGTGGTGCGGGCGTTCTTCCCCGGAAAGGATTTTGACTACGGCACAATTTCCGGTATTCGTGATCCCAACTGGAAGATGCTGCTGCCGCTGTTTGTTTTTACCGTATTTATCATACTGTTCGGCGTTTATTCCCAACCGGTTGTGGACTTTTTTATGAGCGTTGCCACAGGCGCTGTATAAACCGCCTGATATACACCACCGTTCAGAGCCATAGCCTAATTGAACACACACATTCCGTTTCGGAAATGGTTTACCCATTAGTGGTTTGAAATGCTGCAGGGAAATATCTGCACTTACCACATAGTTTACGGAGGTCATTATGTACAACACTACAAATATCATAGTAGAAGCTGTCGTTTTCTTTCCCATACTTGCAGCTTTTGTAAGCTACGCCATCGGGCGCAGGAGTAAGAATACCCGGAACATCTTTGCGGATATCATAACAGGTCTTACCTTTATTCTTTGCGCCATATTGGCGGTGCAGACGCTGACAGGCGCTGCGGGCAATTCCCAACCGGTCATTGAAATACCCTATGTCTGCGGTATGGGACTGCATTTTACTTTGGACGGTTTCCGCGCGCTGTACGGAACCATTGCCGCCTTTATGTGGTTTATGACCACGCTCTTTTCCAAAGAATACTTCAGGCACTACAGAAACAGAAACCGCTACTATCTGTTTCTGCTGCTGACGCTTGGCGCGACGGAGGGTGTATTTTTCTCCGCGGACTTTTTTACCACCTTTGTCTTTTTTGAAATCATGTCGTTCACCTCCTATGTATGGGTGGTGCACGATGAGAAGCCAGAATCCCTGCGTGCCGGCGCCACTTATCTTGCAGTAGCGGTGATGGGCGGACTGGTGATGCTGATGGGTATTTTCCTTTTATATGATATGACAGGAACGTTAAATTTTGCAGAGCTGAGCGGCTGCTATGATCATTATGTGCTTACAACTTCCAGCAGGATTCCCGAAAAGAAAATCTGGGCAGCGGGGCTCTGCCTGCTGTTCGGCTTCGGCGCGAAAGCCGGCGCCTTCCCGCTGCACATCTGGCTGCCAAAGGCCCATCCGGTGGCTCCCGCTCCCGCCTCCGCTCTCCTTTCCGGCATTCTGACCAAAGCGGGGATGTACGGCATACTCATCCTGACCGCCTATATCTTCTTTCAAAATACGGCGTGGGGCGCACTGATATTGATTTTGGGCGTCCTCACCATGGTGATCGGCGCATTGCTTGCCCTGTTCTCCGTTGACTTGAAACGGACGCTGGCATGTTCCTCGGTCTCCCAGATCGGCTTTATTCTCGTGGGCGTGGGCATGGCGGGTCTTTTGGGAAAGGAAAACGCCATCGCGCTGCGCGGCAGCCTTCTGCACATGGTAAACCACTCCCTGATTAAGCTGGTGCTGTTTATGGCGGCAGGCGTGGTCTTTATGAATGTGCATAAGCTGAATCTAAATGAGATTCGCGGTTTCGGGCGAAAGAAACCGCTCTTAAACGCTATCTTTCTCATGGGTGCGCTGGGGATCGGCGGCATACCTCTTTTCAACGGTTACATCAGCAAGACCCTGCTCCATGAAAGCATTGTGGAATACGTGTTTCTGATTAACGCAGGCGTAATTCCTGCCTCCTTCGGCACCTCGTTTATGAACGCTGTCGAGTGGATTTTCCTGTTGAGCGGCGGACTGACCATCGCTTACATGACCAAACTTTACGTCTGTCTCTTCGTTGAAAAAAATGCCGACGACGCCGTACAGAAAAGATATGATGCGCTGCAGGGTAAATATATGGATCGGGCGAGCGCCTTTGCCCTCACCATAAGCGCTGTCCTGCTGCCGCTTATGGGCCTTCTTCCGGGCATTGTGATGGACGGCATTGCCGATATGGGCCAGTCCTTCCTGCAGACAGAAGCAATGGAAAAAGTTTCCTATTTTTCTCTCGGCAACCTGAGGGGCGCATTGATTTCCCTGATTTTCGGCGCATTGATCTACGCCTTTGTCGTGCGGTTTCTGCTTATGAAAAAGGGAAACAAAGCGAAGGCGAGAGATTATGCAAACCGTTGGCCCGTTTGGCTTGATCTGGAAAATCTGGTTTACCGCCCTGTGCTGTTACGGATTCTGCCCTTTACTTTCGGTATGCTCTGCCGTTTTCTGGACAGTCTGGTTGACACGATTGTTGTCACGCTCAGAAAAACCCTTTACCGCGACGAAAAACTGCCCCACGAGCGGCCCGAGGGCAATGTATTTACACATTTTGCCGCCTGCGCCGCCTCCTTCTTCGAGGGCCTCGGCAATCTGCTTTTGCGCCGCAAAAACCCGAAAAAGCGCGACTACGAACATAAGCTGGCGCTGATGCATGAGGAGTGGAGCGAAAATACGATGATGATCACCAGAAGCATGTCCTTCGGGCTGCTGCTGTTTTGTGTCGGGCTGATCCTGACGGTGGCTTATCTGTTTATCAAGGATGTGTTCGGGCTGTGATTCTGAATGCAGCAAAGTGTGCCTCACGCTGTCCTTTCATACTGAAAAAGGGAGAACATTCACGGTGTTCTCCCTTCTCTCTGACTTATATCACTCCTGCTCCGCCGGATCGTGTGTCTCAATATATTCAATGATCGCTAATATCTCATCACTATTCAAACCTTTTTCTTTCAGCTTACGAATCAAATTAACAATCTCTTTACCAGTCATATGATCACCTGCTTTCCAATGGCTGTTTATTGCTACAACATAAGTATAGCAAAATCCTCATCTGCCGTAAAGCTTAATTCGCCAAGGTTTCCGCGCCGTCTTCACTTTCCAGGGCTGCTTCCTCCGCCCTTCGGCTCTTCCGCTTCTTTCGCTTTTTATGTACGATCACCGCAATTACCAGAATCAAGGCAGCCGCACCCGCTGCGATAAAAACAATGTACTCCATCATCCCTTTCTCCGCCACGCTGACCGCAACCTTCACGCTGCTGCCTTCCGCGGAAAAGAGATGATAAATACCCATAAGCTCCGGTTCCGCCTTCCTCCATCCGGCATCGTCCTGCACATAAATCTCCACGCCCTCCGTCTGTCCCTGCGGCGCCTGATAGCGAATCTGATGGGTCGATGCACCGTCATCCGGGATTTCCAGCGTCCAGCACTCAGTCAGTTCTCCGGTCTCCTCACCGCCCAGCAGCGCAACGCCCGCCGTATTCACATCCGTTTTCTCCACAGTAAGTTCATCTTCCTGGAGAAACCGGCCGTCCACCAGAAGAGAGGACTGCCCGTTATCCCGCATCCAACTCCCGGCAAGCGTCGTCAGATACCGCACATACTCCACCGATACGTCCTCGTCAAGTCTGACATTCGTCAGATCCTTATTATCCCAATCTGCATAGAAACCTTCTTTCACGGGGATATTCGGGTATTTTTCCAATGCCACGCTGCCACCGTAAGAGCACTCCGTCATTCCTACTTCTTCGTCGTCCGCATAAAAAGTAATTTTCATTTTGCGGAAATTCGCAGGAATTCCTTCCGTCTGCAAAAGCGTCTGATAGTCTACCGGCTCCGCCTTCCCGCTGTAGCTAATGCGATCAATCCCGGCAATCTCTTCAGATACGAAATAATTATCCGCAATCTCCGCATTGTCGGAAATTTTGCCCGCTATAGCGCCCGAGAAAGCCTCAGCCTCCTTCACCTTTACCATGGCAAGACAGCCGTTTATCTCATTGCCCCATCCGGCAATTCCTGCCACATATTCCTCACCGGCCACCGTACACTTCGCATAGCTTTGTTTGATATGGGACAGTGACTGCCCTGCGATGCCGCCCACATAATCGCCTGCCGTGCTCTCAATCCTGCCGTAGTTCTCACAGCCGAGTACCATACCCATCTCCTGCAGTCCGCATACGCCGCCCGCATAGCTCTTCTGTGCTGTTATCTTCGCCTGGTTCACATTCTTTCTGAGCACACACTTGGTAAGAAAAGTGGAATTTGCCCTGGCGTCTTCCAGTCCCGTGATATCGCTCTCCAGATCAAAATCGTACTCGATGGCCATGGTTCCGGCAATACCCGACACATTCAGATCCGCCTCCACATTTCCGCCATTGGTACAGTTGGCGATGGTGGCGTCCATACTCTCCTCCGCATCCACCTGCGACTCATCTTCGTATCTGCCGGAATAATCCATATCCAGCACACCGTCCAGTGCATCCGTATACAACAGCATAATCTCACTGAACTCATCGTTGATATCCGAAAGATCATCCCCCAAGAGATCACCCGAGGAGGACATCTCATCATTTAAATACCCCATATTCTCAGAAATATTTTTTAAGTTGGAGTTAAGACTTCCCGTGGTGGATCGGTAATCCTCCCCCAGCCTCGGGAAGCTGAGATCCGGCTTGTCGTTTAAAGTCGTCAGGATGTCCTTGGTCTCCTCGCCCGCATCCTCCAAATTCTCCGCGGCGTCCTTTGCGGAAGAAGCAGCAGACTTCAACTGCTTTTTCGCATCATCCGTCATCTCGTCCGTATGCCGGGACGCAATATCCGTCATGGTCTCCAGATATTTGCGCATATCCTCCGAATATTTGCCGCCGTTATGAGCCTCGCTGTACTGTTTATCGGCATAGTCCTCAGCGGCATTTGCTATCTGGGCTGCATTTGCTGCCATATTTTCCGCAGCTTTCTCCTGCACCTGACGATCCGCCTCCGCCTGCACGCTGTCATCGGAGAGCGGAAAATCTCTGGTCTCCCCGCTACCGCTGTCATAATGCACCCAACCGGTAATTCCCATATATTTTTCCGGCACATCCTTAAAATCAATGGAAGAATAGCTCCAGCCACTGTCCACGCCCGCTTCCGTCACGGGTTTCAGATCATATTCATTCGTGGTATCTTCACTGGCCGCCTTGCCGATATAATAATTCTCATAAGCCTCCGTAACTTTCGCCACATCCTCAGCGTGTTTTTTCCCAGCCTCCTCGATCGCTTTCTTTGCCTGATCGTACTGCTCCTTCTCCTCGGGCGTCATGTACTGATAGAGATCCATGGATTTTACCATGTCCTCCAGCTTTCCGGCGGCATCCTTCACGTCCCCCGCCGAGTCCGAGACGTGGTCGATCACACCGCCGTCCTTGGCCGTCTCATCCAGCACATAGTCAAAACGGCTCACTGCCTCGTTGACGGAATCCATCATGCTGTCCGTCCACTCCACAGTCCTGTCCGCCAACGAATGGGTATCGTCAAGCGCCCTGTCCGCGAAATCCCGAATCACCGACAGTCTGTTGGAAAGGATATCCGAGCGGTCGCCCGCGTCATCCAGCATTTTTCCGATCTGATCATGCATGGTATCGATGTGATCCGACAACTGCCGCACAATGTCCTCCGACAGATCCACCGCTATGTACGGCTCCGCCTGCCCCACGATACCGCCCACATCCTTACGGCCGTATATCTTTCCCTTATTCGCACAGGCATACACATAACCCGACTGCCTCCCCACGATACCGCCCGTATTGTAGCCCACATGCTCATACCCGATCGTGCCTTCGTTTACACAGCTTTGTATAATCCCCGTGGAAAGTCCTGCGATACCGCCTGTATCCACCGTATTCTCCGCGGTGGAGAGCTTCTCGCTTTTCTCGTCAGTCCCACCGTCCAGAGAGCTTAAAAGGCCTGTCGTATACTGCCCCAGATTGATGTCCTCCAGGGATCTCGCTTTGTCCTCACTGGAAATATTGACATCGGCGCGGTTGAGGCATCCCACGATGTTACCGACATTTTCCCCTGCTATGCCGCCCGTATAATGCGCGCCTGTGATCGTCCCCTTTGCCTCGCAGTCCATCAGCACGCCGCTGATCTCATTGTAGCCGACAATACCGCCCACATAATCGTTGGCCTCCACAACACCGTCAAAGACACAGTTTAACAAAATACCGCTGTTATCCCCCACGATGCCGCCTACCACCATCTGCTTCCCGGTCGGCCTGACCGCTCCCTCAATTTTCAGATTGGCAATCACCGCCGATTCCTGTGTGTAATTAAAAAGTCCCACATAAGAAATCGGTTTATGCACCATAAATCCGCTGACCGTATGTCCCTGTCCGTCAAAATATCCACCGAAAGTCGGAATGGAAACAAAGTTTTCCCCGGCAAGATCAATATCCGCCGTCAGATATACCTTTTTGTTCTGCGACCATGTATCCAGCCAACAGTCTTTAGAGAAAGCCTTAAGCTCCTCTGCGCTGCCTATATAAACCTCTTCCCATTCGACCTCTTCATCACTGTAGGAGGCAATCGTCTCGTTGGCGTCCTCCACACTGACGACTTCTTCCTCTTCGTTCTCCTCTGTCTTCCCGTCTTTTTCCTTATCCTCTGCCCGTTTTTCCGCCTTCTCTTCTTTCTCCGCCTCTGTCTGCGGGTTTTCCTCCAAAGCCCATACATATGACGCGGGGAAAGCGCTTATCACCATCGCCGCCGCGAGCAGCAGGGCTGTCAGTCTCTTCTTACTCATGATCCGCCACCTCCCTGCTCTTATCCTGTTCCGTCACTTCACTGTTCGATGTGTCTCTGACCCCGATTTCAGGCTGCTGTCTGCTTGCCATCTCCTCAGACACCGTCTCCGTCAACTGCCTGTATTCTTCCTCCGTAAGCTCCGTCACATCTCCTGCCTCCACATAGGCGCTCAGATTACCCCTGACAATAGCACTCATGGTACCTGTCACGGTTCCTTCAATCCTGCCGCGCACCAGACCGTCCACTCTCATAAGCCCGGTCACATTCTTCGTGCGGATCGGCATATTCATGACAAAGGCCGTCTTCTCAATAATCTTATCTCCCACCAAAAGAATCTGCGGCAGGACAAACATGGTCACAAGAATAGAAATGGTAGTTCCTCTTCCCAGACATTTTCCGATGCCGAAAATCGCCGCGTTGGAAGTCAGCTTGCCAATCAAAAATCCTGCCACCACCATCATAGTTCCCGAGGTAATAATCGTCGGAAAAGCCTGATTCATGGAATCTATAATGGACTGCCGTCTGCCGTTTTCCTTTCGCAGTTCCATATACCGCCCTGCAATAACGATAGCATAGTCAATATTTGCACCCATCTGGATCGAACTGACGATCAGATAGGACATAAAGAAAATATTGTCGTGCTGCAGCGCCGGCACCGAAAAGTTCAGCCAGATACAGCCCTGAATCACAGCAATCAGAAGCACCGGCATACCCGCCGACTTGAAGGTGAACAAAAGCACCACCAACACGGCGAGAATGGACACCACGTTGTTGACCAGATTGTCCCGGCCGAAAGTCTTTTGCAAATCGTACTGGCTCACCGACTCGCCGCATACCAATATCCTGCCGCCCGGATAATACTTCTCCGCAATTTCATGCATTCTGTCAAGAAAAGCGAAGGTCTCCTCACTCTCCTCAGGAAGCGTCAAAAATACAAGCATACGACTGTAGTTTTCGCCCTGCAGCTGATTCTTCGCAAAATTCATGGCGTCAAACGCGTCGTCCAGCGTATCCTGCATGTCGTCCTCAAGAGTGACGTACCCTTCCTCCACCTCGTCATGGACAAACATAAACATGTCGATCAGGGACACCTTATATTCCGGCAGGCCGTTGACTACCTTCGCGTAGTCCTCATCGTTGACAGCGTAGGCGGCATATACCAGCTCCGCCACCTCATAATCCAAATCAATCAGCTCCGAGAACTGTCTGGGGGTCAGCTTATCCGTCAGACAGTAATCGTCAAGCGCTTCTATATTGGCAAGCCCCTGCGTGTAATCCACCTCCGGACATGCCTCCAGCTCCGCTAACAGTTTCGCTTCCTTCTCGTAGTCCCCCGCAGGCACGATCAGCGCAACCATGTTGCTGGCACCGAAGTTATCCGTCTGCAGCTCCTCCGTCTTCTGGATGCTGTTCTGGATCGGCGGTGTGATCGTACTGTCGCCAAACACGTAAGGGCATTTGCTGGAAACGGTGTACGCCCCCACAATGACAAGTACGAAAAGTGGCGCCACAATATGTCTCGTCGCGTAATCGAATTTTCCCACAAAGGGAATGTCCGGGATAAAGTTCTTATGTTTGGTCGTATCCATCAGCTTGGAGAACAGCATGATCACGCCCGGCATCAGCAGGAACACCGAGCCCAGCGCCAGAAAGATGGACTTGATCAGACACACGGACAAATCCGGCCCCATCTTATACTGCATGAAGCCCATGGCGATCAGACCGCCTATGGTTGTAAGGGAGCTGCCGCAGATCTCAGGAATCGCCTTGCTTAAGGCTATGATAATCGCCTCACGGGATTCCAAATTGACATGCTCCTCCTTATATCTGTTTAAAAGAATAATCGCATAGTCCACCGACAGCGCAAGCTGCAGCACCACCGTCACGGAGTTGGACACAAAGGAAATCGTACCGAAAATGAAATTCGTCCCCATCTGCAGAATTGCCGCCGCCACGAAGGTGATCAGCAGAACCGGCACCTCCGCATAGGCCTGCGAAGTAAGCAAAAGCACCGTCACCACGACAAAGGCCACCAGAACCACGATGACGTTCATCTCCTCCGCAATCAGCTCCGCCTCGATATCGCCCAGCGTTGTGGACAGATAATAGTCATATCCGGCAAGTTCTTCTTTCACCCGCTCCAGCACTTCCAGGCACTGGTCATCCTTCTCGTCATAATCGAAGGTGACATTATAATAAGAAGAACCGTTAAAATAATGGTCTTCCGTATCATCAAAGTCTATCATAAAGACACCCGGTATAAATTCCAGATCCCGCTCAATAGACTCCGCCTGTTCATAGGAAACGTTCGCCACCATCACATCACAGGTTCCGTATGTAATAAACTCCTGTTCCATCAGATCCAGCCCCTGTTTCGTCTCCGTGGAGTCCGGAAGATAGTGCGACATGGAGTTCTCTACATTCACCCAGTTTCTCGATACGGCAGAAAAAATGATCAAAATGCCAAACAGCAGAAAAAACAGATTTCGCTTATCCACGATGAATCCGCAGATTTTGACCATTGCCTGATTGCCGCCCTTTTTTTCATTTTGTTCGTTTTCCATAGAAAAACACCTCTCTCTTTCAAAGGGAAATATAGCATTTCGACCGCCGGTCGTCAATTCCGTGCAGGGCGAGTTTTATACATTCCCTTGAAATTGTATAGAATACGTCGTAAACTATATCTGTGTCTACGTGACAGTGAATCCGAAGGCTGAGCTGTTATGTGCTGACGGAAAGGTTTTCCCATGAAAAAGAAGTTTCGCATTAATTTATCCACAACACAGACAATCCTGCTCAGCTTTTTGCTGGCAATTCTTTTCGGAAGCGCGCTGCTGGCCCTGCCGGTCAGTTCCGCAGACGGCATCGCCGTACCCTATATAGACGCACTCTTTACGGCGACCACCTCCATCTGTGTGACGGGCCTTGTGACCGTTCCCACTTTTTCTACCTGGAGTCTGTTCGGACAGATTGTCATTCTCTTTCTCATACAGATCGGCGGACTCGGCGTCGTCACCATCATGTCCGGTCTGATGATCAGCTTGCACCGCAGAATCGGTATCAGGGACAGAATGCTCATTCAGGACGCATTCAACTTAAACACCCTGTCAGGCATGGTGAAATTTATCCGAAAAGTCATCGCCGGCACACTCCTGATCGAAGGAGTCGGCGCGCTTTTGTACATGACGGTATTTGTGCCGGAATTTGGCGCGGAAGGTGTCTGGATTTCCCTGTTTAACGCGGTCTCCGCTTTTTGCAACGCGGGCATGGACGTGATTTCGGAAAGCAGCCTGTACGCTTATGTTCACAATCCCATTATCAATATCGTGACCATCCTGCTGATCGTTTTCGGCGGTATCGGTTATATTGTCTGGTGGGATCTAGTGGGCGCTCTGAAAAATATACGGCGGCAGGGGATGAAATGCTTCGCAAATCTGACCCTTCACAGCAAAATTGCCCTCTCCGTCACGGGAATCCTGATTCTCGCCGGAACGGCGGCTATATTTATTTTCGAATATAACAATCCTCTTACGATAGGCAGTTTTTCTCTCTTTGACAAGCTGCAGGCTTCGCTGTTCCAGTCCGTGACCACCAGAACCGCAGGCTTCGCAACCATCCCGCAGGAGGACCTGACAAACGCTTCCGCCCTCACTTCCCTGCTCCTGATGTTCATCGGCGGATCGCCGGTGGGTACGGCGGGCGGCATCAAAACCGTAACCTTTGCCGTGCTGATTGTTTCCGCATTTGCCACGATGAAAACCCACGCCGAGGCGGAACTTTTTCACCGCACCGTTCCGAAACACGCCGTCAGCAAGGCTGTCGCAGTGGTGAGTATGGCATTTATTATCCTGTTTACGGCAACCATTCTCTTGTCGGCAGTCACTGACGCAGATGCCCTCGACATCGTCTATGAAACCGTCAGCGCCGCCGCCACGGTGGGCCTGACGAGAAGCCTCACATCCGAGCTGAATCTCTGGGGCAGAATCATTATCATCATAACCATGTATCTCGGCAGAGTCGGTCCGATTTCCCTTATGATCGCTCTGAACACAAAAAAAGAAACGAAAAATATCATAAAAAATCCCACCGAAGATATCAGTGTGGGATAGGAAGCTAAGAACGCTTCGGAATGGAGTAAATCATGGGTATACATCAATCTTATGCGGTATTCGGTCTCGGCAGATACGGTCTTGCCGTGGCAAAAGAGCTTGTGGAAAACGGTGCGGAAGTTCTCGCCGTTGATCTGGACGAGGAACTTGTCAACGCCGCAAGCACTGAAATTCCGATCTGCAAATGCGCGGACATCACAGAGGCGGAAGTCATCAAGCAGCTCGGCATCGCCAATATCGACGTTGTTATCATCGCCATGGCAAGCAGCCTGAAAGCCAGCGTCATGGCAACCATGCTATGCAAGGAAATCGGCGTGAAAACCGTGATCGCCAAATGCGCCACCGATTTAGACCGCAAAATCTTGCGAAAAGTAGGCGCCGACCGGGTCGTATTTCCGGAGAGCGAATCCGGTATCCGCCTTGCCAAAAATCTCTTAAGCTCCGGTTTTATGGATATCATGGAGCTCTCCAAAGACATCTCTCTGGTTGAGCTGCCCGTCAAGCCGGAATGGACGGGAAAGACCCTGATTGAACTAAACCTTAGAAAAAAATACTCGATCAACGTAGTGGCAATCATCGAGGACAAAAACGTCCGTATTGATATCGACCCTGGAATGCCCCTGCAGGCATCAATGAAAATGATCGTGATTGCCGATACGGCAAAACTGGGGAGACTTTCGTAGAAATCTCCCCAACCGTTTCTTTATCTCTTTTCAAGAAATTCCCGCACCTCTTCCTCGCCGGGCATTACCCTCAGCGCGCCTTTGCGGGTTGTGATAATGGAAGCCGCCGCATTGGCAAAAGTCAACATTTCACGCAATTTTTCTTCATCCATATTTTGCAGACCGTACTTCAATACATAATGCAGACAGCAGGCGCCGAAAGTATCCCCCGCCCCCGTCGTCTCGATGGTATGCTCCTGCAAAAAGGGCTTTATTTCAACCCGCAAATCTTTGTAGTAAGCGCGGCTTCCCTCTTTTCCCATGGACAACATAATCAGCGGAATATCATACTGCTCTCGCAGTTTACGGATACCCATATCATAATCTTTCTCTCCGGTAAACCACTGTATTTCGTTGTCGGAAATCTTCAGAATATCACACTGAGACAAGCCATAAGCCGTCTGCTCCTTCGCGTCCTCCAGCGATCTCCACAAAGGCTCCCGCAGATTCGGATCAAAGGATATCATCGCGCCCGCCTCTTTTGCCGCCGCAACCGCCGCTCTGGTCGCATTTCTCACTTTTTCATGGGTCATGGATAATGTTCCGAAATGGAAAATCTGCGTATCCCTCAACAGCTCCATATTTATTTCTTCTGTCAGCAGCATCATATCAGCGCCGGGATTCCTGTAAAACGAGAAATCTCTGTCTCCATCGGGAAAGGTTTCCACAAAGGCCAGCGTCGTGCGCACCTCCTCATCCATCACCAGATTGGAAGCGTCAATTCCCACTTCGCCAAGCACCGTCTTTAACCGTTTTCCGAAAATGTCATGCCCTACCTTCCCGACAAATGCCGTCTTCCTGCCAAGTTTCGTCAGCATGGCCAGAACGTTGCAGGGCGCGCCGCCGGGATTGGCTTCATAGATCGGATTCCCCTGCCCGCTGACACCATTCTCCGTAAAGTCAATCAGTAGCTCTCCAAGCGCAGTCACGTCATATTTCTTCATTCACTGTTTCCTCCCATTGTTACTCTAACCTCCATGATTCCGCTTCGCGGAATCTCAAATCTATGCGGAGAATGCCGTATTTCAGGCATTCTCCTGCGTGAAACTTAGTGCGTACTTCACGACATCCATCGTCACATCCCCGTCCGCGAAAAAGGAGATGCCCTCCGCCGCAAGATCCGTGTACAAGGTGGCGCTCAGCACATATTCACCATCGTTCACGAACACTTCCACACTGAATCTGTCCAATATGATCCGCATCTTTATATTACCATTTTTATTGTGCACTTGGCAACGGCGCTGATGAATAATGGCACGCCTTGAACCCGAAAATTTTCTGTCTATCTTGACGATGGACTCGTGCGGTCTGAAGCTGACGGAAGTATGGTACGTGTCGTTCTGCGCAAACCGCACCGCGAACTTGTGGTAAATATTTTTCGGGTCCGCAGGGCGCAACGTCAATTCCATATCCACTTTCCTTCCCTCCACCCCGGCAAGCTTTATCACATCGTGAAAGGTCACATTTTCATGCCGCACCTCTTCTCCGCGCAGGTTTTCCAGCTCGCGCACAGGATTCTGGTACAGTCTGCCGTCCCGTATCGACAATTCTCTCGGCAGACTCATCTGCCCGAACCACGGCTGGTCGGGCGCGTGGAGATTACAGGTATCCCAGTTCTGCATCCAGCCGATCATCACCCTCCTGCCGTCCGGCGTAAGCAGCGTCTGTGTCGCATAGAAGTCAATCCCGTAATCTATCGCCTGATTGTGTTCCTCCGTAAAGGTATCACTGTCTTTATCGTAGGAGCCGATCAGACATAAGGTGCCGTTTCCGTTGTGATACTCAAAGCCCTGCGGCAGCATATCCATAGGACTGGTGAGCAGCACGCCCTTGCCGTCCAGCTCAAAGAAATCGGGGCATTCCCACATCATGCCGTAACGCTTATTGTTCGCCGCCAATATTTTTTCGTACTTCCAGCTAAATCCATCCACGCTGCTGAAGAGAAGAATCTGTCCGTCCCTCTCGGGCGTGCAGTTTCCTACCACACAGCGGTAAGTGCCGTCAGCCGTTTTCCAGATCTTGGGATCCCGAAAGTCAAATTTGCTTCCGTTGTCCGGCAGATCCTCCTTTGTGAGCACGGGATTGCCCGCATACTTCTCATAGTCCACGCCGTCGCCCACCGCGAGGCACTGTGTCTGCACATCGCGCATACTGCCGTCCGGCTGTGTCTCCCGGACTACACCCGTATAAATCAACAGCTGCCGTCCATCCGGCAAAACTGCCGCGCTGCCCGAAAAGCAGCCGTCCCTGTCAAATTCCGCGTCCGGCGCAAGCGCCGCTGGCAGATACTCCCAGTGCAGCAGGTCTTTGCTCACCGCATGACCCCAGTGCATCGGTCCCCAGTGGGAATCATAGGGATTGTACTGATAAAACAGATGATATTCCCCTTTGTAATAAGAGAATCCGTTGGGATCGTTCATCCACCCCACTCTTGCCGCCAGATGAAAACCGGGGCGGTTTTCGCTGTCGATTTTTTTCTCCATAGCCTCTTCATATTTTCTCGCGTCGCGTAACGTCTGGCTTACCATAAAATACCTCCATGTCCAATCTTTTTTACCATCTCACCCGTCGGTCGTTTCCCACTCTCTGTTCTCCGCCTGTCTCCACGGATCTTATTCCGCGGAGGTTTTGCCGGAATAACGGTCATACGCATTCTGATATACGGTCAACAGTTTCTCCATGCCACATTTCTTTTTCAGATGCTCAATATAGGCATCCCACTCCTCGTCCGTGGGTCCGCCGTTCTTGATCCACAGCCCTTCCTGCTCGGAAACCGCACTCTCAAAGTTTCCCTTATACCAGTCAATATCATCCAGTTCCCTTCCCGTAAACACACAGTCCACAGGATAAGTCGATGTATCTTCCACATAGGGCATCCAGAAATCATACAGATCCGTCAGACGCTCAATGGCTCTGTCCTCCATTCTGAAAGTGGTCTGATAGTAATCGCTGAGAATCAGCTTCGGTCCTGCCACCTCACACTCGCCCTTTAACTCGCCGGAACCTTTTCCGTATGTTTCCCGGCTCTCCTCATCGGAAATGCTCAGCCATACGCCGTTTTCGTCCTGCTCTGTAAAATAAGTGCCGATCGGTCCATAGTGAAGCTGCATGACGATCTCGGGTGCATACCACTTGTCATAAAATTTTAGAAGATTTGCCGGGCTTTTGCAAGCTTTCGTAATATTGAGCTGTCCACTGTTGATACCGCCGCCGGTGCGGCTTGTGACGTTGTGCGTACCGTCCGGTCCGTCGAGAATGGGCAAAAACACATAGTCCTTTGCGTAATCTCCCATCAGTTCCTCAATGTACCACCATGTAGATACACCCACATAGCCCTGTGAGCATTTGGAAATCAACTGTGTATCCGTCTGGCTGAACATCTCCACATCCATCAGCCCCTCGGCATACCAGTCATGGAAATAGCTGACCGCCTGCCGGTACTGGTCCGTGACGCACATAAATTCTACCGTCCCGTCGTCCTTTAAGACAAGATCGTTGCAGACGTCATTGGGCCAGTTCGTAAACCCGAAACCCGCATAGAAAATATTCTGTCCCCAGCACCACTGGTCGAAACCTGTGCTCATGGGTATCGTGCTGCCCGGCGCATTTCCATAATACTTCGCGCTCATATCATTATCCTTGAACGCTTTTAACGCCGCATGAAGCTCCTCCAATGTGGTGGGCACGGGAAGCCCCAGATCATCCAGCCACGCTTTATTGATCATGGAAAACTGCGGGACAGAGTAAATACTGTAATCCTCCGGCGCGCCGATTCCCGCCGTCCCCATGCGCTCTCCCGCCGGGAGACCATAGATATAGCCATCATCCATAGTGATCGCGCTGCGGATATCCGGGTTTTCATCAAGGATTTTGCTTAAGTTAGGCATATACTCTTCCGTCAGATAGGGCGTCAGATCAATAAATGTGCCGTCGTCCCCGTAGCGCGAAATATCATAGTTGCTGAATCCCACCCCCATAAAGGCGTCCGGCAGCTCGCCGCCCGCAATGCGGATATTTACCTGCTCCGCCAGAGATTCCTTCATGGTAGTCCATTCAATGCTGATGCCCGCTTCCTGCTGAAGCTGGTTTAATACCACGTTATCGTCATATCCCGGACTCAATGCACTCTGGGCACCCATAACGGCAAACTGTGTCTGGGATGTATCTGGATTTGCCACACCTTTTTCATGGTGACCGTAGTCCTGGTTCCCGCACGCCGTCATTGACAGGGCAATTCCCGCTGTAAGCGCACAAGTCAGGATTCTTTTTTCAAGGTAAAAACTTCTATTCTTCTTCAACATATTCATCCTCCATGTCAGAACCTCAGATTGCTGATAAATACTTTATGCCATCAGATTTACTCTTTCCGTTATCTTCTTTTGCCGTCAGCCTTTCACCGCGCCAGCCATAAACCCTTTTTCAAAATACTTCTGTACAAACGGATAAATAATCAGCATAGGCAGCGCCGCGATAAGTATGCTGTAGCTTTACTTCGGTACGCTTATCCAGAAACAACTTGTATGTATTGATTGTTCCGCTATACCGCCTAAAATCTTCAAAATATTTAAACGTCATTTTATAGGACACAGAACTGTTTATCAGTTCATATATGTACATATTGCCGTCGTCCGACTGATAGTGGCTTTCAACAATGAACTTTCCGAGTGCCGCTGACATTACAACATCATCCAGCTTTTTATCAAACTTCAAAGCGTTTCTTATTTTTAGTGTTCCGGCAAAAAAATCTTTGTCAAACATCAACTTTATTTTGGGAAGTTCCACAAAAAAACTTCTTTGAATCCCAAATCCAGCGTCTAGCATCTGCCGCTCCAATCTGTCTTTAATATGCCAGTGATACCTAAAATAACGGAATCCTTTCCATATCTTATTGGATATAAAAAGTTCTAATACCAGTGAAACAATCAGACCACCGAACACGGCAAAGCACAACAGAACACATTTTTCCAATATCCGAAACTGCATTATTCGGCTTACAGCCTTTGCACCCATTCCGAGTGCAAAGGCAATAAAAGCCATAGAAAAAATTATCAGTCTGACTGCCTGACGCTTACGCATGAGGTTTTACCCCCTGCGGCTGAATGAGTTCTGCATCCTTAAATCGCATCAATAAATCAAAGCCGATTGCAAAAGAATTTTCTGCGTCAAACCCAAGCAGACGAATCACATCACCTTTCTTAAAGTCATGATTACGGTTTAAAACAGTCACATCGAAATTCTGATAAAGATTGTTCTCTCTCGGCTGTCCATTCTTATCAATGCCGTAGTCGTAATCATCCTTTACAACCGTCAACGTCAGAGTTACGCCATCCGGCAATATGCCTTTCTTGTCTGCATACAATCGAGAGGAAACTACCCTAAATTGGTTATGTAACGCCTTAGACATCTTATCCCAGTCAATGACTGTTCTGGTATAAACAAACGAATTAACTAGACTCATCGCCCTATCTCCTTTCTGCTAATATTCGCGGTACAGGCAGACCTAAACCCTCATAGGCATGGGAACGAATCGCCCCCATATAACCCTTGAAGTCATATACCCTATGGGTGTAGTCTGCATCTTCCGCATCACTTGTTAATGTTACATTCCCGTCTACATAAGCATCTGCAAATGTCTTGATATTCCGCAGTGCCTTCTTCAGACGTTCCAGTTCGTAATCCATAGCCTGTAACGCTTCCCGTTGCTCTGGAGTACCAGACTGCCCTAAACTTAGTAATACGCTATTCATAGCCATCTCTCCTTCCTTTGTTATTCAGTTAAAGTATTTCCTTTAACCTGAATATATTTTATCATATATATACATTTATAAATGCATAATTTATATATACATTCTTATATGTTTTTATTGACATTTATGCATTAAAGATGTACTATTTATACATAAATATGATTATTTTTCATACACAAAAGGAGGGATTATTATGGAAAAGAAATTGAAGATTAAAGAACTTGCAGAATATTATAATAAGAGGTACGAACTTACTAACTATGATAGATATATAAATAAGAATAGTTATGATAATGCAATAAATACATTATTAGTTGAGATAACGCGCATTATAAAGGGCACAAATATAGGTGAAAAAATCTTTTGGGATACTATAAAGCCAGAAAAAGGTGCTCGCGCGGTAAGTGTGGAAGATTTTGAAAAACAGTGTTTCAAGGAATGGATTGGTTATCTCCAAAAAAATTATGAATCATGTAAAGATAATACTAATTTTATGCAGGACAAACAGAAGAACCATATTTATGATTCAGAAGATGAGTACTGGGAAGATAGGGTTCAATCTTTTACAAAGAATAACGACAGTTTCTATGAAAATGGTGGCAATGATGATTTAAATGAAGAATTATTGAATGGTTTTCCTGACAATATGGTATTGTCAGAAGATACAATAAAAAGAGCATATGAAGCGATGTTGGAAGCATTATATGATGTTTTTTATGAACCATTCAAATGGGATATGCTAAAATATGATTCAGAACATAAGCCTACGGATAACAGTTATGGCACAAAATATACCAGAGAACAAATAGAATCAAATGATAGATTACTTGACTATAAAAATTATATCGGCAAACGAAAAGTCTAAAAATATATCTTAAGCTATAAATAAGAGGAAAGTTATAATTCTCTATACTTTCCTCTTATTGTTATAGTTGTGCTATTATTCTGCGATCGCTTCGACCACGAGCTTCTCGTTGACCATCACGCCACTCATGCCGAGCTTTGCGATGTAGTTGACGGAGCCTTTGTAGGTCCCTACCGTGCAGCCGTCTGCGTCGGTGGTGATGTTCAGGTACCATTTGCCGGTAGCCTCGTTTTTGTACATTCCAGCGGACTTGTAGCTTACCGCGTTGCCGTCAGCGTCCTTGAGCTGTGCCGTGTACTGTTCGATGCCGCAGTGGTAGATGCTCACGCGACCGTCAGCGGGCTTATTGATTTGGCGAAATGTCTCATACCCGGGGATGCTCACGGTATTACCCTTGCGAGCCAGACCTGTGGGCGCACTTGCTGTGCCAGCGGATGCGCTGGAGCTGCTATCGGATGAGCCTGCGTCATAGGAGCCGGAGTCGGAGCTTCCGCCGTCGCTGTAGGACGAGCCACCGCCATTGCTAGAGCCAGAGTCAGAGCTGCCGCCGCTGTTAGAGCTGCCGGAGTCGCCGCCGATGGTGCCGGATTCTCTGGCATCTTCATAGTCCTGATTCGGGTGCTTTACTGTTCCATCGTCGTTGTAGGCGTGGACGTTCATCGTCCCGCCGAGTACCATTGTCATCGCCAGCATCAGTGCGAGTACGCTTCTGAATCTTTTCTTCTTCATAGTGTTAGTCTCCTTTCGAGTTTTATTAAAAAAAGAAATTGATTAGTATTATCTCTTATAGAATAGACCAAATTAGACTAAAAATCAATAGTCTGTTTTGGTCTATTTATATTTGTTATATAGAGGTGATAATGTGAAATATGAAAGAATCCGTAATCTCCGTGAAGATAAAGACTTGACACAAACAAATATTGCAGAATATTTACATATATCTCAACGTACTTATTCAAGATATGAAAATGACGAAAGAGCAATTCCAATAGAAATATTATCCTCATTAGCCGACTATCACCATACAAGCACTGATTACCTCATTGGACGTACAGATAAAAAAGAACCATATCCACCAAAAGGAAAAGAAAAAAATTGAAATTTCTATGACAAAAATTTAATATCTATTCCTTAATAACCGTACCAGTCAGTCGCACTAAATTCGCTACAATTTTTTGTCTGTCAGTTCTGGATGCATTTAGGTTAGACAGACAAAAAATCTACCTCATTAAGTGCTTTGTGACAGCCTAGACGCTAGGCATTTATCAGACAAGGAAATAGGGGAAGTGCAACATAAACTTTTACAGCTATCCCATAAGGCACCATAAATTCTTTAAGTGAAAAGGGGCAGACAGCTTTCTGTCATACCCCTATACGCTTTATTTTAGCCTATATCATCCGAAAATGCTTTAAAGCATCCTCTATCGCCTTTTCTTTCTCTAAAGGCACTTGCGGCACTCTTGCCTTTCCCTCTCCTGTATTGTAGTTGATTCTTTCTATTATGCCATACTTCCGCTTTACTTGCGCGATATATAGTTGCGATACTTTTAAATTATGCTTCTCTAATACATATTGCTTTATCTCCGCATAAGTCACCTTACTCTCTGCTTTTGTCAAATCCATTTCGTCAAGGTCAATTTCGACTTTGATATGTTGTGTTGATTTTAGTTTGGACAATAATACACACGTTTCAACATGCCCCGTCCCCCCAAACTGATCCACCCCCCTAACTCTCTTCAACTCATACCCTCCCCCGCACAACACCTTCAAATCCCGCGCCAGTGTCGCCGGATCACAGCTCACGTAGACAATCCGTTCCGGCCGCATGGCAAGCATGGTTTCCAGACACTTTTCATCGCATCCCTTCCGGGGCGGGTCAACCACTATCACATCAGGATGCCGCATCTGCGCGCGCGCCAGGCTCTCCCCCGCGTCTGCCTTACCGCCCTCTTTCACGACCTCCAAACCGTTTCTTTCTCCGTCGCCGCCTTCCCTATAAAACTCCGGCAGCACTTCCTCCGCCTTCCCCACAAAAAATTCCGCATTTGTAATACCGTTCCTGTGGGCATTCTCGCGCGCATCCTCAATAGCCTGCGGCACGATCTCCACCCCGTAAACTTTCTTCGCCCGTTTCGCCATAAAGAGGGAGATCGTCCCGATACCGCAGTACAGATCCCACACGGTTTCCTCGCCTGTAAGGCCTGCGTATTCCAATGCCAGCCCATAAAGTTTTCCCGTCTGGCGGGGATTTACCTGATAAAAGGAGAGCGGCGAAATCCGAAATGTAACCTTTTCATCCTTTCCCGCGCCTTCGTTTCCCAAAGCGCTGCATTCTGCGCTATCGCCTTCCACAGAAGCCACAGAATCCATGACTCTGAGACTGTCCTCTATCCACCCTCTGCCGCAGAGCACCCGTATTTCCTGTCCCATAATCACGTTCGTCTTTTCCCTGTTGATACTGACCGAAATGCTGACAATCTTTTTCTGCGGCGCTTTCCACTTTTCCATCTGTACCGTCTGCCCGCGCCCGGCGGCATCCTCTTCATCGCCTGCCGTCGTCTGCCTGCAGCCATCCATCAAATCCGCTTTGCTTTCCAGCTCCACCCCGGTCAGCATCTCCACCAGCTTTTCCTCCGCCGGCAGTCTCTTCCCATTTATTACGAGGCACACCATAATTTCCCCGGAAGCAAACCCGGTGCGGATCAGCACATGCCGCACCAGCCCCTCTCCCGTGCTTTCCCGGTAGGCGCTCACGCCGTTCTCTCTCATGTAGGAAAGAACTGCTTCCAAAATATCTTTATTCTCAGGCGGTCCCAGCGGACAGTCCGTATTGGCAATGATATCGTGGGTTCTTCCCGCATAAAAGCCGACAACAAGATTTCCCGCCTTGTCATATCCAACCGGATACTGGGCTTTGTTGCGATAATGCCATGGCTCCTCCATGCCGACAATCGGCTCCATAACTTTATCAAGCAGTTCTGGGGAAAAGCCCCCGATGCGCTGCAAGTGGTTGCGCACTTTATTCTGCTTATACACAAGCTGTCTCTCGTAGCTCATGGCCTGAATCTGGCAGCCGCCGCATTGTCTGTGGAAAGGGCATTTGGGCTCCACACGAAAAGGAGAAGGTGTCACCACCTTCTCTACTCTCGCATAGCCATAGTTTTTCTTGCATTTGGTAATACGCGCTTCAATGACATCACCAATCACAGCATCCTTGACAAACAGGGTATAGCCATCCGCCTTGCCGATGCCCTCGCCGTCGTTACCGATATCCTCAATCGTAAGCCTGACGATATCATTCTTCTTATAGCTTTCCCGTTCCATAAGTTACCCCTTTACTCAACGCTCGTCCCGCGCAGATTCGACTCAAACAGCCTGTTAAACCCAAGCCATCCCGTCTCGGTACTGTTTTCCAGAATCTCTGCAAAGGTCTCCATCTTGGCATCCACATTATCCGCAAAGTTTAAAGCCACCGCCTCCACGATTGCGGGCTTCTTAGGAGAGCCAAACTCAAACTCCCCGTGATGGGACAGGATACAATGTTTCAGTTCATTAACCAGCAGCGGAGGAAATCCGTTTATCTCCCGAACCTTTTCCCCGATCATCTCACTGCCGATCACGATATGGCCGAGGAACTGTCCGTCGTCGGTATAATCATTTTGGGGGAAAAGGGACAGCTCTTTCGTTTTCCCAATGTCGTGACAGATCGCCGCCGTGAGCAGCAGGTCTCTGTTCAGCACCGAATACTGTGTGCAGAAATAATCGCAGAGTTTTGTAACCGCCAGCGTATGCTGCAGCAGGCCGCCCACAAATCCATGGTGCACCGTTTTGGCTGCCGAGGACTGCCGAAAGGCTTTGATAAAGGCTTCGTCCTTTACAAAAAAGGCTTCCAGCAACTGATGCAGGTAAGGATTTTTGACACTTGCCGCCAGATCCAGAAGCTCCTTCATCATGTCCTCAGTCTTAAATTTGCTGACGGGAAGATACTCTGCCGGATTGTATTCGCCTTCCCTGCACTTGCGCACGCGTTTCACATTGACCTGAAGCGCTCCCTGAAAGCTGGTCACATCACCGTATACTTCTATGTAGTCCATGCTGTCAAAATCTTCTATTCCCGCATTGTTGGGATCCCAGATTTTCGCGTCTATAGTACCCGTTTTATCCTGCAGAATCACATTATCATAGGGTTTCCCGTTTTTCGTCACCGCCGACTGCTTATGCTTGCACAAATAGATGTCAAACATTTTGTCGCTTTCCTTGTAGTCCTTGATATATTTCATTTCCGTCCTTCCTTTCCTTCTACCAGCTCCCCAGCGTTACATCCACGCTCATCTCGTGTCCCTGCCTCGTCAGCGTGACCGTCAACACATCCTCGGGCTTCGACGCATACAAAATGCCCAGAAGCTCATTGTAAGTCGTAATCTGCGTACTCCCTACCCTTGTCACCACATCGCCGCTCTGAATCCCCGCAGCCATGGCTGGCGAATCAATCTCAATTTCCCTGATATATGCTCCGGCGGGAATATCGATCTGGGCATCCTCAATGGCCTCCTTCGGCACATCCGCACCATGCACGCCCAAGTACGCGCGTTCCTTGTCGTTGGACATTTGCTCGATCGTGCGTTTCAGCTCTGTGATCCCGTAGGCTGTGAGGAGGTTACTCATATCGTTGCCGGTGTTTACATTGTCTATAATGCCGATCACCATACCTTTTAAATTGACTAAAATACCGGTGGCATTGCGGCTTCCGTAAATATCCGTGGTAATCCGTTTGTACGCCGCGTCCGGCAGGTCGATCACAGTCCCCGTGGAAGTCACCATGCCATAGCTGATGGAACCGCCCGTTCCCAGCGGACTTCCCAGCGCCATCACTGGTATTCCCAACAGGTTGGTGTTGGAGCTGCCCAGCTCCGCTATGTCAATCTTATCCATGGTTTCCCCGCCGACAGACGTAAGCGGCACCGACAGAATCGCCAGCCCCGTATTTTCATCCTTCTGCACAAGTTCCGCCTCCACCTGCGTTTGATCGCAGAACGTCACCTCTATGCTGTCCGCCCCGTTTAAGTTTCCGGCGCTGACCAAGATAAGGAGCGCCTTCTCGTTATTGGCCACAATCACACCGGAGGCCGAAGCTACGTTTTCATATATGTTGTTGAACCAGTCTACGTCCGAGGTGACACCCGCCACTGTCACCACCGCGCGGCAGGTCTCCTCCGCCAGCTTCCTCTGTTCCTCGTAAAGCGCCTGATAATCCTCCAGTGTGAGCTCCCTGTCCACCTGGGACAGCACTTCCTGAATCTGCTCATCCACCATCTCCAGGTCCACCGGATCCGGCCCTTGCGGTTCTGCATCCTCCTCGGTGACCAGCATGTCCTCCGGTTTCATCTCCTCAATCGGTGTCTCTTCCGGAAAAGCCACCTCTTTTGGCTCCTCCTCCGGATAGAGGCGGTTGCTGATCACCGGTTCCAGCACCAGAAAAGTAAAACACGCCACCAGGCCGAACACCACCGCCATCACAGCGGTTATCACCGTTCTGCGAAGAAGCTTTTTCTTATTGACGGGTTTCTGCTTGATCTTTTCCCGCATAAACTCCGCCTGCACAGAAGGCGTATACTCCGCCTGCTCTTTGACAGATCCCTCATCCGATTTATTCTGTTGTTTTTCCTGTTCAGACATATAACTGCCCTCCGAATATGATTGATTATACCATACGAAACCGCGCACGGCAAACCTGTAGGCATTCCCGATAGTAATTTCCCCACATTTGTGGTAGGATAATGCTTAGAACAGAAACAAAATTGTAAAGAGGTAATTATGAACAATAAAGTATTACGGGTATTGGAATTCCATAAAATCATCAATCAACTGACCGAAAAGGCATCCTCCGAGCCGGGTAAGCGGCTCGCGGCGGCCCTTGTTCCCATGACAGATTTAGAAGAAATTCGAACAGCGCAGACACAGACTGCGGACGCGCTTGGGCGTCTTTTTGCCAAAGGTTCCACATCCTTTGGAAGCAACAGAGATCTTGGCATGAGCCTGAAATCTTTGGAGGTGGGGAGCGTTCTTTCCATCGTAGAACTTTTGCGCATCGCATCTTTCCTGGAAAACGTAAACCGCATTAAGGCCTATGGCCGCAGGGATCGGGACGACATCCCCGGCGATTCGCTGGATATTTATTTTGACAGTCTGGAGCCGCTCACACCTCTGGCGAACGAGATCAACCGCTGCATTCTCTCCGAGGAGGAGATTGCTGACGACGCAAGTCCCGCATTAAAACGCATCCGCCGCAGTATGGTGATCACAAACGATCGAATCCATTCTCAATTAAGCTCCATGATAAACGGCTCTCTGCGCACGTATCTGCAAGATGCCGTGGTGACCATGCGCGACAACCGTTACTGCATCCCTGTGAAATCCGAATACAAAGGGCAGGTGCCGGGCATGGTGCACGACCAGTCCTCCACCGGCTCCACCTTTTTTATTGAGCCTACGGCCGTCGTCAATCTGAACAATGAATTGAAGGAATTATCCATAAAGGAACAGGAAGAAATCGAGGCTGTTCTGGCTTCTCTGAGCGCGCAGGCAGCAGCATACACGGATGCCCTTGCCCTGAATCAGAAATCTATGACCATGCTGGACTTCATCTTTGCAAAGGCTTCCCTCGCCATGGAGCAGAACGCCACCATGCCGCTTTTCAATACGGAACACCATATCCGCATCCGCAAAGGACGGCATCCGCTGATTGACAAGAAGAAGGTCGTGCCCGTGGACATTCTTCTGGGAATCGACTTTGATCTGCTCATTATCACCGGACCAAATACCGGCGGAAAAACCGTTGCGCTGAAAACGGTAGGGCTTCTGACACTGATGGGACAGGCCGGACTGCACATTCCCGCATTGGATCGCTCGGAACTTTCCATTTTCAGGGAGGTCTATGCGGATATCGGGGACGAGCAGAGCATCGAACAGAGTCTCTCCACATTCTCCTCGCATATGACCAGCATTGTGTCCATTTTGCAGGAGGCGGATACCGATTCTCTCTGTCTCTTTGACGAGCTGGGTGCGGGAACTGATCCCACAGAAGGCGCAGCTCTGGCTATCTCGGTTCTGGATCACCTGCACGGCCGGGGCATCCGCACCATGGCTACGACGCATTACAGCGAGTTAAAGGTGTATGCGCTCTCCACGCCCTTTGTGGAAAACGCCTGCTGTGAATTTAATGTGGAAACGCTCCGTCCTACCTATCGCCTTCTGATTGGCATTCCCGGCAAGAGCAACGCCTTCGCCATCTCTTCCCGCCTGGGTCTGCCGGATCATATCATAGAAGACGCTAAACGGCACATCACACAGGATAAGGAGAGTTTCGAAGATCTGCTCGCCAATCTGGAGAACAGCCGCCTGACAATCGAAAAAGAGCAGGCGGAAATCGAAGCCTACAAGCGGGAAGTGCAGGCCTTAAAAGAGCGGCTGGAATCCAAACAGGAAAAGATCGACCAGTCCCGCGACCGCATCATCCGGGAGGCGAACGAGGAAGCTCGCGAAATCCTGCAGAATGCGAAAGAGCTGGCGGACGAAACCATCCGCACCTTCCAGAAGGCAGGCGCCGCCACTTCCATCAAGGATCTGGAGAAATCGCGCCGCAAGGTACACGATAAAATCTCAGAGAAAAACGAGAAACTCGCCCTGAAAAGTGAAAAACCTACCCACAAAGTTCTCAAACCCAATCAGATTCGGCTGGGCGATAGTGTGAAGGTTGTCTCTATGGGGTTAAAGGGCAGTGTCAGCTCTCTTCCCGATAAGAACGGCAGACTTTTTGTCCAGTGCGGCATCATCCGCTCCCAGGTTTCGCTGTCTGATCTGGTTCTGCTTGAGGAGGAGACGGTAAAAACCGAAAAAATGCAGCGCAGCTCTTCCGGCAAACTGAAAATGTCCAAATCCTACTCCGTCTCCACGGAAATCAATCTGCTTGGCAAGACGGTGGACGAGGCCCTCTCCGAGCTTGACAAATATCTGGACGACGCTTATCTTGCCCATCTGCCCAGCGTCCGCATTGTGCACGGCAAGGGCACCGGCGCGCTCCGAAAGGCGGTACAGGGTTATCTGCGCAAAAACCGGGTCAT
This sequence comes from uncultured Lachnospiraceae bacterium, assembly GCA_910584725.1. Lineage (GTDB taxonomy): Bacteria > Bacillota > Clostridia > Lachnospirales > Lachnospiraceae > UBA3282. Next base: position 94,838 of record CAJUBE010000013.1, read on the forward strand.
CAAAAGTTTTCGTCTGGGTGAATTCGGGGAAGGCGACGCGGGCGTTACCATTGCGGAGTTCAAGGAGTAACCTTTCAGCCGTCGCATCTTCTTTGGGGCAATGCATTTCAGGAAACGGAGGTTATCATGATAAATAAACAAAAAATCTTAATTGTGGATGACGACAACAACATTGCGGAGCTGATTTCTCTCTATCTGACGAAGGAATGCTTTGAGACGATGATTGTCAATGACGGAGAATCCGTTCTGGCGGCAATAGACAGCTTTGAGCCGAACCTGATGCTTTTGGATCTGATGCTGCCGGGTATCGACGGCTATCAGGTCTGCCGGGAAGTGCGCTCAAAATCCACGCTCCCCATCATCATGCTTTCCGCCAAAGGTGAGGTTTTTGATAAGGTACTGGGACTGGAGCTGGGTGCGGACGACTACATGGAAAAGCCCTTTGACTCCAAGGAGCTGGTAGCCCGGGTTAAGGCGGTACTGCGCCGTTACAAACCGGCCGTGCCGGAGCCGCAGCCTACTGACATCAAGTGCGTGGAATACCCGGATCTGATTATCAACCAGACCAACTATTCCGTTATTTATATGGGCGAAACCATCGAACTGCCGCCCAAGGAACTGGAACTTCTCTACTTTCTGGCCTCCTCGCCAAATCATGTTTTCTCCAGAGAACAGCTTTTGGATCAGATCTGGGGCTATGAGTACCTTGGTGACAGCCGCACGATAGACGTACACATCAAACGACTGCGCAATAAAATTAAAGATCATGAGAGCTGGCGCATTGCTACGATCTGGGGCGTCGGTTATAAATTTGAAGTACGTGAAAAGAGATTCTGATATGCGAAAGACACTCTACTTAAAATTAATTTTGGCCTACATCATCTTTGGACTGTTTGGATTCGTGGTGGTAGCTACTTTTGTGTCCGACATGACTTTTAATCATCTCACCAAGGAAAAGGCTGATGCCCTCTACCGGGAGGCCACGCTGATTGCAAATACCTACGCCACCGACCTGTACAATACGGAGGTATCTCTGGAAGCAGTGAAGGCGCAGCTTGACGCGCTGGACACTTACTTAAACGCCACGATCTGGATTATCAATCCCTCCGGGCGTATGGTATTGGACTCCTCCGCTCCTGTAGATGTGGAAAACGAAGTTGTTGTAGAAAATTTTGATCCCACAATCACCGCAGGTTCTTACTACACGGTAGGCGACTTTTTCCGGACTTTTGATGAAGAAATGTTGAGCGTTTTTGCGCCCATCACCTCCGGTTACAAGGTGAAAGGGTATGTGGTGATTCACGCCTCCCTCGGAAGCATACAAGCCGAGACAAACAAGCTTTTAAACATTTCCTACATCATGCTGCTGATTCTCTTTTTACTGTCCCTGATTATCCTGATCTTTTTCACAGAGATGGTCTATATTCCCCTGCGCAAAATTACGGAGGCGACGGAACAGTACGCCAGCGGCAACATGCACTATGAGTTCAACGTGGAAAGCGAGGACGAGATGGGCTATCTGGCCGCCACGCTTTCCTATATGGCCAGCGAAATCGCCCGCTCGGAGGATGACCAGAAAAAATTCGTAGCCAATGTGTCCCATGATTTCCGCTCTCCCTTAACCTCCATCGAGGGCTATCTGAAGGCCATGCTGGACGGCACCATTCCGCCGGAAATGTATGAAAAATATTTGAACATTGTGCTGAACGAGACAAGCCGCCTGACAAAACTGACAAACAGCCTTTTGACCCTCAACAACCTGAACACCAAAGGAATCATGCTGAACAGAACGGACTTTGAGATTAATACGGTCATCCGCAATGTGGCCGCCACCTTTGAGGGCACCTGCCGTCAGAAAACGATTGGTATCGAGCTGATCCTCACGGGCGACGAGATGTATGTGGTCGCAGATATGGATAAAATCCAGCAGGTTCTCTACAACCTTCTGGATAACGCTATCAAATTCAGCCACCACGATTCTCTCATCAAAATCGAGACGACCGAAAAGCATAATAAAATATTTATCAGCGTAAAGGACACCGGCATCGGCATTCCGAAGGACGATCTCAAGCTGATCTGGAACCGCTTCTACAAGTCCGATCTCTCACGCGGAAAAGATAAGAAAGGCACAGGCCTGGGCCTGTCAATCACGAAGGAAATCATACAGGCCCACGGCGAAAACATCAACGTCATCAGCACCGAGGGCGTGGGGACGGAGTTTATCTTCTCCCTGCCCAAATCCGAGGTGGAGGACGACGACTGACATTAACCGCCATGATTCCGCTCTGCGGAATCTCAAATCTATGCGGAGAATGCCCGTATTTTGGGCATTCTCTGGCGTGAGACTTAGTACTTCTTAGCGAAGCAGCCTTTGCTGCTGAGCTTTAGAAGTACTTCTCACGCTAACCTCCATGATTCCGCTTTGCGGAATCTCAAATCTATGCGGAGAATGCCCGTATTTTGGGCATTCTCTGGCGTGAGACTTAGTACTTCTTAGCGAAGCAGCCTTTGCTGCTGAGCTTTAGAAGTACTTCTCACGCTAATAACCGGCCGCCCCGGGCGGCGTAAACTCTTTCGCATCCCTTGCTGAAACCTTGATATAGGGCAATCTGATCGTATTCCCGTCCAACATGTCAACCGTTTTCATATCGCCGTTTGTGGAAAGTGTGTAGGCAAGCTCCAGCATAGCGGCCGCCTGCCCTTCTTTGTCATTGTAGACTGTTCCTATCAGCTCTCCGCTTCTGACAGCTTCCAGTCCCACGTCCGTTCCATCTATCCCCACCACTGCCGGCCAATCCTTTCTGGGAATGCTCTTCGCTTTCAACGCATCTATGGCACCCAAAGCCATATCGTCATTATTTGCCAATACCAACTCAATCCTGTCGCCGTGCTCTTCCAAAAGCTGATTCATTTTCGTCTGTGCCTGCGCCCGATTCCAGTTGGCAATGGCGTAACCCAGCTTTTCAACCGGGACGCCCTGTTGAATAATCGTATTTACGGAATACTCCGTGCGCACAATGGAATCCTGATGCCCCACCTCGCCTTCCAGCACGATATACTGGAAAATACCGTCCCGGTTCCTGTCAAAGCCTGTCTCCTCCGCAAACGCTGCCGCCGCCAGCTCTCCTTCCATAATACCGGACTCAAACGCCTCGGCGCCCACATAATACAATTTATCCCAGCGCTTCAGATCCTCCTCCACCAATTCTCTGTTAAAGAAGATGACGGGTACATTATTCTTTTCGGCCGTATCAATGATCGTTGAGGGGTCTGTCCGATCTACCAGATTGACACAGATCACGTTACAGCCCTCTTCAATCATGGACTCAACCTGCTCATTTTGCGTGGACTGGCTGCCCGCCGCGTTATAAATCTCCACATTAATGGTAATGCCGGTCATCTCCTGTTTCTTTGTGGCATACAGATTAAAAGCAGTCATCATCTGCGCAACAAAAGTGTCATATTGGTCGTATACGGAAATTCCTATTTTAACACTCTTAACCGGCTGGTTCACCACTCTGCCGCAGCCGGAAAGCAGAAGCATACCCGCCGCGAGCACCGCCACCCATCTCTTTTTCCTCATCTTTACCCTGCCTCACTATGTTTCACTCTGCTATTGAACCAGCGGAAACAATAACTTTTGATTGTCTTCCTCATACAGATCTTCCGGCCTTACCACCTGAAAATTCACAACCGGGTTCTGCAGATAGCCAACATGATCCTGTGGCTGCACCGCAATGGTTGCTACGCTCTGATATCCCATGTGAAATTCATTGGGAACAATCAGCACATTGATCCGTCTTTTATCCAAATAATACACATTTTTTTCCGAACATCCGATCCCATACAAAGCGCTTGACTGTATTTCCGAATCCGCCAGAAAATCTACCGCCCGTTCCGTCTCGTCATTTTCCAGCGCAACTAAAATCTCAACCGATTTCAACTGTTCGGTCTGCACATAATCGCTATCGGCAATCTGCCAGAGTATCTCAACGCCCGTACCTTCCATTTCATCTAAGAAGCCCTGCAGCCGCTGCTTTTGAGAGAGTCTTTCCCTGCGTCCCGTCAAAATACCGATTTTTTCCCCAGGAAGCACACCCATATCCTCTTTTATGGATACGGCAAGCATCCTTCCCATCTCATAATTATCCGGTATCACCGCCGGGAAAATCCCTTCCGGCTCCACATCCGTCTCCACAAGCAGGATATCGGCGCCACCGGCGGATTCCTGTACCTGTGCAAAAATCTCCTCCCCCTGGCCGTCACACATTTGGACAATAATACCCTTTGCCCCATTTTCACTTTCCCGCTCGATCAGCATTCTCTCCTCATGCAATGTCGCCAGCTCTCCCGTCGACACAATGTTCAACTGTACATGGTAATCCCGCGCGGCCTGTTTCAAGCCTTCGCGAAAGGCAAACCACCTGTCGCTGCTGCTGTTATCGACAATCACCGAAACCGGATACGTTTTTTCCTTTTGCCCCCTGTTCAGCATTCCGTAGGAAGCATAGGCAAGCAGCAGGAGCACCACCGCAACCAGACACCCAAAATATATCTTATTTTTGCCCATTTAATCCTCCGTTTACTCCCGCTGCTTTCCCGCCTCCAGCTTATTGCGCGTTTCATCCGAATAGCAGATATAGGGAAGATGGATGCGGACAGTCGTGCCCTCGTCCGGCGCACTCTCGATCTCCAGCCCGTAAGATTCACCAAAGCACAGCCTGATCCGATTGTGGACATTGATCAGCCCTACTCCCGAGCCATGCTTGCGCACCCGATGATTCTCCTTCAAAAGCTGACTTACCTCCTCCTCCGGCATACCCAGCCCATTGTCCTTCACTTCGATATAAACATTTTCATCCTGCCTGTAGCCTTTTACCAGGATTTCTCCTTCCCCGTCCATACATTCTACCCCATAGTAAATCGCGTTTTCCAAAAGGGGCTGCACAACCAGCTTGATCGTACAACAGCTCAGAATTTCCGGCTCTATCTCAAACTTTACGTCAAAGACATCCTTGTAACGCACCATCTGAATATTCATGTAATTGCCTGCGTGTTTCAGCTCCTCCTCCACACTGATAACCGTTCTTCCGCGGCTTAGGCTGATGCGGAATAAACTGGCAAGCTGTGTAACCATGAAAACGGCATCCTGGTAGCGTTCTCCCTCAATCATCCATACGATGGAGTCCAACGTATTATACAGAAAATGGGGATTGATCTGGGACTGCAGCGCATCCAGCTCACTTTTTCTCTTCTCTTCCTGCTCCACCAGAATATCCTGCATCATCTGCCTGATCTGCGCTACCGTGGCCCGCAACGCCCTTCCGAGATGTTCCACTTCTATCGGTCCGCCCACATAAATAGCAGAATACAGGTTCCCGGTCTCCCATTCCTTCACAGATTCGTTCAGTTTTTGCAACGGCTTAGCGATCTGCCCTGACACAAGCTGATTGATCACGACCACCATAAGCAGAGACAACGCCATCAGCATAATCATAAAAAACCGCATATCCGTGATACCCATCTGAAAAGATGTCATCGGCGTCACGCTGACAATTTTCCATCCCGTATAACTGACCGTCTTGACTGTAATCAGCCTTTTTTCCCCATCGAACACTTCCTCATGGCTTCCGTCATCGTATTGCACTGCTTCCAAATTATTTTCCTGATACAGATCCGCATAAATCAGTTTTTGCCTGGGGTGATAAATAATCTCCCCGGAACTATCCATCAGATACAGATATTCCGACGCATTGTCTTTATTGGCCTTCGACAGAAGCTGTTCGATGCTGCTGTAATTCATATCGACCAGCAAAACGCCCAGCGCCGACTTGCCGTTACTGGTTAACTCCACTGCGCGGCTTAACGAAATCACCCAGTAATAGCGATAAGACGGGTCGTCAAAAAGATTCTGTACATGGGGTGTGGAAAAATGAAGATTCTCCATCTGTCCCACCGCTTCCTGAAACCACTCCCGCTCCTCCACATCCAGATTCTCTTTCTGGTTTGCAATGGGCGCGGCGGCGACAAGCGTCCCCTCGTTCGTATAGCAAGCGATACTGATCAGGTTGTCCTTATTGGCTTCATATAGCAGATTCATTTCCTCGCCCATGCTCTCGTAGCCGAGATCTTTGTCCTTAATTACCGTATAGTACATGGCGTCTGAAATCCGCCTCATATTACGAAGATAATCTTCCAAATTGATGGCTGTCTGGCTGAGCACCTGCTCCGTCCGCTCTATCGTAATATCTTTCGTCTTGTTGACAAACTGCTGATACAGCATAATACTCAGAAAGCAGACACTGCACACCGATATGATCGTAAACGAAATGGATATTGTCATCTGTATGCTGTAGGATCTGCGCCTGCCTGTATATTCACTTTTTTTTCTGATAAGAAACGCTTTTACTCTGTTCACGTCTGTTCCCGTTTGCCCATTTTATACTTGGAAGGCGATACGCCAAATTTCCGTTTAAAAACATAGCTGAAATAATTGGGATCAGAATACCCCACCTTCTTCGCCACCATATATGTTTTTTCATCTTGTTCCAGAAGCAGTTCTTCCGCTTTCTCCATTCTACAGTCTGTCAGGAAATTGATAAAGGTTTTCCCGTCTCTTTTTTAAATAATGTAGAAAAATACGCATTGCTGACTCCCAGATTACGACAGACAGTCTCCACCGAAAGGTTTTGTTCCCCGTAATGTTCGTGTACATATTCGACCGCCTGTTCCACAAAGGATTTCACTGTGTCATCTCTCTCATTCAAAACCATATCCTGCATCCGGCCCGCAATCTCCAGAATCCAATTTTTTAATTCTTCCGGCGACTCCATCTGCATGGCATGTCCATAAATGTCCTGCTGTTTTTCAAACACTTCTTCCATATTGATCTTCTTACTGCCAAAACGAAATACTTCCGTGATAAACGTCATGACGAAAACCCGGTACTTCATAATGGAAGAGGAAGTTTCCGCAAGGTTCTTTACACCCTCGGATACAGCCTGTTCCAACTTTTCCCTGTCTCCCATCTTAATCTCACGGATAATTTTCTGGATACTGCCGCTTTCCCCCCCCCCCAGCTCTCCTCCTTCTCGCCATAGGGGTCGGTCTCCGCAATATTAATGGCCCTCTCGCTGCCGTAAAGAACCCGGTACGAAACTGCATGTCTTGCGCTTTCATACGAGACTGCAAGCTCTTTCATGCTGTCGCATATATACCCCACTCCAGCGGTTACGGTGATACCGCAGGCCCGCTTTGCAAGCTTACAAAATCTGTCCATGGCGTCCGTGTATCCGGCAGCCGCATTTTTTTCGTCTGTAATCGACGTAATCAATATCACATCTCCCAGATATACGAAAATCCTGCTGTCCCACTTTTTCTGCAGCTGCTCTTCCGCCAGACGCTTAACGGAAATCGCCGCCAGAAAAGAATCCATTTCCGCCGGAAGATTCTTTCTGCTGATATGCAGAATCGTTACAATAAAGGAAGTCTCCGCCCATTGAATCTGATAATTCTGCCGCGTTTCTTCTATCTGCTCCTGTGACAACCTCCCCTCAAGAAGTGAAATATAAAAATTCTCCTGAAGCACAGGAAGACTTTCTAAATAATACTGCCGCAATTTGTCAATATTGCGCCTCTCGTCTAATTCCCTGTCCAGATCCACCTTCACCCGCTCAAATACTTCCCGAAGTTCGCTCTCATTAATGGGTTTTAAAATGTATTCCGTGGCCTCAACCTTAATTGCCTCTTTTGCGTATTCAAATTCGTCAAATCCCGAAAAAATAATAATCTTTATTTTCTGATATGCTTCTTTCAGTTTTCTGCTCAGGGTAAGCCCATCCATATACGGCATTTTAATATCTGTCATGACGACATCCGGCTGTAATTCTTCTGCCATTTCAAGCGCTTCCACCCCGTTGGCTGCATATCCCACAATATGAAATCCCATATTTTCCCAGTCAAGTTTTCTGATGATAATCTGGCAGACCTCTTTTTCATCGTCTACCAGCAGAACGTTATAACAGGCCATTTCCCTTCTCCTCCCCCTGTGCTTTCCACAAGCTCAGACCTCAGCCACCGTATTTCTGATCCATACGGCGCCACAAAAATCCCATGATCAGAGTTGCCCCCACGAACTCACCCAATGCCGCATACGCATTGATAAACAAAAGAAACGCCATAATCAGTGCGGCAAACGCCAGAAACAGAATCAATGCGGACGCCCATTTAGCGTACATGGTTTCATCCTTCACCGGCGGTTTATTTTTTCCCCGTACAATCGTAACGTCTTTTACCATCCACAGTCTCACCCCATAGTATACAAGAACCACAAACAGCAGCAAGGGAATCCCTGCCACTTCAAAAAATTCATTTGCCTGCATCGTCTCCTCCCTCCCGGCCGCCGACATACCGCTTGTTAAAATAACGGCCGAAGAATAGATACTCCGGCCGCTATATAAGATCTGCTATTTCCTAGCGATATATTTTCTGATATCCAGTGAAATTGCCACAAAAATTACAATACCAATCGCTATGTACTGCGCGTTGGCATCCACACCAAGGTACTGGAGCGCCACCTTCAACAACTCAAAGACCGTTACGCCGATCACCGCCGAACTGACTCGTCCGCGGCCGCCGGTAACGGACACGCCGCCGATGGTACAAGCCGCGATGGCCTCCATCTCATAGCCGTAACCCAGCTGCACCGAAGCGCCGCCCGACTTTGCACCGAGCATAAATCCCGCAAGTCCGTACATTGCCGCCGCCTTCATGTAAATCAGAATCAGCGTCAGCTTTACCGGCACACCTGCCACTTCCGCCGCCTGCGTGTTGCCGCCGATCGCATACATATACTTGCCATGGCGCGTCATATTAAAGATAAACCACGTGATCGCCGCCACAATAATGGCAATCCAGATCAGATAGTTAATACCGAGGAACTTACCGCTGCCGATATCCGTATAAGCTTTCACATATCCGCCAAGAGGCGTTGCCTTCGTATAAATCATGGATATACCGTATACAATCTCCATCATTGCCAGCGTCGCAATAAAGGGCGGCACGCTTAAGTATGCGATGAAGAATCCGGTAATCGTTCCGAAAAACGCACAGATCAACATGACGATCACCATCGCAAGCAACGGATTGAGCGGTTCCATATCCGGGAAAAATTTGTTGGAATAATCCATCTTCTGCAGCAGCGTACCTGCAATACAGCCGCCGAATCCGATCATACGCCCGGCGGACAGATCACAGCCGGCAGTGATAACACAGCCCGCAATACCAAGTGCAATGACAAGTCTTGCACTTATGTTCATCAAGATATTCATCAGGTTATTGGATGTAAAAAAGTTATCCGATGTGAAACCGGTATATATAACCAGGACAAACATAACGATGATAACGCCATTGTTAATCAAAAAATCATTTATTTTTTTTCGGTTAATCTTTGCCATTTCATTCTCCCTCCATCATCCGAACTGTGTTGCAAACGCCATAATCTTTTCCTGCGTCATTTCCTCGCCGGCATCCAGCTCACCGGTCAGCTTTCCGTTACACATAACGCAAACCCTGTCCGCCATACCCAGAAGCTCCGGCATCTCCGAAGAAATCATAATAATTGCTTTCCCCTGGTTTGCTAACGATCTCATAATCTCATAGATCTCATGCTTTGCCCCCACGTCGATACCGCGGGTAGGCTCATCCATAATCAGGATATCCGGATCGTTGGCCAGCCATCTGGACACGATCACCTTCTGCTGGTTGCCCCCGGAAAGGTTAGAAATATGCTGCTTCATGCTTGGCGTTTTAATGTTCAACTGCTTAATGCTGTCTTCCACAATCCGATTGATCTTCTTATGGTCAAGAATAAATTTTGCCAGCAGATTTTTGTTATATACCGACACGCCGACATTATCTTTTATGGACAGACATCCAAAAATACCGTTTCCCCTTCGATCCTCTGTAATCAGCCCCAGTCCCGCGTTCATGGCGTCTTTCGGATGCCTGATCTTTACTTTTTTTCCATGAACGAAAATTTCGCCGGAGGCAACGTTTCGCACCCCAAAAATACCTTCCATCAGCTCGGTTCTCTGGGCGCCCACCAATCCTCCGAAACCGAGGATTTCTCCTTTATGGAGCGTAAAACTTACATTCTGGAAAGAACTGCTGTGAATGGAACTCAGATTCTTTACCTCCATGACGGTCTCGCCTGTTTTTTTCGCTTTTTCCGGATATATGTTGGTCAGCTCACGACCCACCATTTTCTCTATTATCTGGTCTATGGTGAGTTCGTCGGCCCGCCAGGTTCCCACATAAGTACCGTCCCGCATAACCGTAATATCGTCGGCAATGCGTTTGATTTCATCCATCTTGTGAGAAATATATACCATGGTAACGCCCTTATCCCGCAAATCGTTCATAATGCGGAACAGCGCTTCCACTTCGTTGTCCGAAAGAGATGATGTAGGCTCGTCAAAGATAACGACTTTCGCCTGCTGTGATACCGCTTTCGCTATTTCCACAGACTGCATCTGCCCGATCGACAGCGTGCCAAGCTGCGCTTTAGCAGGAAAGTCCATCTTCACTTCCTTCAGCCACATCTCTGTGTCTTCATACATTTTTTTGTGATCGATAACCTTTATTGGCCCGAATTTTTTTACGGGGAATCTCCCAAGATAAAGATTCTCCCCCACGCTTCTTGCAAGCACGGGCTGCAACTCCTGATGCACCATGGCGATTCCGTGCTTCATCGCTTCGTCCGGATTACCAATCTCTATCTTCTGACCATCCAATATGATCTCTCCCTGATCCATTTTATAGATGCCGAAGAGACATTTCATCAGCGTGGATTTCCCCGCGCCATTTTCACCCATCAGAGCATGAACCGTTCCCGGGCGAAGAGATAACTGTACATTGTCCAGTGCCTTTACACCCGGAAATGATTTACAGATTCCCTTGAGCTCCAGTTTATAGTCAGCCATCTTATCCCTCCCTCTATTACAAAAGTGATTTGCTTCACAAATCCGGATTCAACCGGAAAGTCCCCACATAATAAGAAGAGTGCGGGCGCGCCATCGCATCGCCCGCACCATATTTCTTCCTGCCACATATGGAAATAATGTAGGAATTATTTCACCATATCAAGAACTTCCTGTGCCTTGTCCTGCGTAACCTTTACATAGTCGCAGCCAATGTAGTGCTCGTTGCCCGCACCCGTCAGGTAATTGATTGCCGCGTCCGCCGCACCGTGGGACTGTGCAAAGTGATCGTTAAATACGGTACCTGTCATGGTGCCTGCCAGTACATTCTCAAGCGCCTCAGACAGAGCGTCCACACCTACCAGATAGATATCCGTGCCAACTGTACGGCCTGCTGCCTGAATTGCCTGCAGTGCGCCGAGCGCCATCGCGTCGTTGTTACAGAATACAACTTCTACATCATTGCCGTACTGTGCAAGCGCGTTTGCTACGATCGCCTGTGCCTGATCCTGCTGCCAGTTACCTACCTGATCGCTGAGACATTCCACTTCCATGCCCACATCTGTAAGAGCCTTTACGGAGAACTCTGTACGATACTGTGCGTCTACGTTCTCGGGATCGCCCTCTACCATGATGTAATCTACCTTGCCGTTGCCGTTCATGTCAATCTTTTCAAGACCGAGATCCACAATCATCTGACCCTGGAAAGTGCCGGACTGACGAGCATCACAGCCTACATAAGTAACATCCCAGTTATTGTCTGCCCATCTCTTCTGCTCGTCCGCCTCAGGCTCACGATTGATGTATACAAGCGGGATACCCGCACCCACAACCTTATCTGTGATTGTCTCTGCGGAAGAGGAGTTTACCGGGTTGATAATCAACACATCAACGCCCTCTGCAATGAAGTTATCAATCTGTCCGGACTGTGTTGCCTGATCGTTTGCACCGTCAACAATGTTGATGTTTTCTTTGCTGAATCCCTGTGCAACCAGGTAATTCTCAAGCTCTGTGCGGAACAGTGTCATGAAGTTGTCGGAGAACTGATAGATACACACGCCTACTTTTTTGTCCGCCAGATCACCGGATGCCTCTGCCGCCGGAGCCTCTGCCTCATCTGCCGCAGGCTCTTCCGCTGCAGGTTCTTCTGCCGCAGGTTCCTCCGCTGCGGGTGCTGCCGCAGGCGCTTCTGCATTGCCGCCGCCACAGCCTGTCAGACATGCCGCGATCATGGTTGCCGCAAGAATGGTACTCAGAATTTTCTTTTTCATAGTTACCTCCCTATAAATGATTTTGTATAAGTTACATTGTCATTATAGCAACCCCTGTTATCCGAAAACATAGAATATCCTTCTGTGTACCTATAAAATCCTTTGATTTTTTTGTGTATATTGTGCATTCATTATAAGTTTTATGGTTTAGATTTGTTAATATTACCCATAAAATTACTTCTTATTGAACATACCGGAAATCGGCCGAGAAATTTTTAAAGAGATAAAGATAAATTGAAGTTAGAACTATTTAAAACGGCTCCCTGCAAATGCACTTTTCAGGCTTTGCAGGGAGCGCATGCTTAACATTACCACGCATGTTTTGCTGTGCTGATTAAGCTGTCGATATCTATATACGCATTTTTAAAGAGCATCTCCGCGCCAATTCAGCCTGTGCAGCTCCCCTTCCCTCTGCATCCCGGCAAACCCATTCTGCCGCAAGGCCTCGTACAGCACTATCGCCACAGAATTGGACAGGTTCAAAGACCGGATCTCCTCCATCATAGGAATGCGGATACAGGTCTCCTCATGTTCCACCAAAAGCTCCTCGGGAATCCCGGCGCTCTCCTTGCCGAACATAATAAAATCATCCAGGCCAAAAGCCGCTTCTGTGTAGAGACGTTTTGCCTTTGTGGTGGCATACCAGATTCTCGCATCGGGATGTTTTTCCCGAAACTCGTCAAAGTTGATATAGCGGGTCACATCCAACTGCGCCCAGTAATCCATGCCCGCCCGCTTGATGGATTTCTCATCCAGCCGGAATCCCAAAGGCTCAATCAAATGGAGCGCCGTACCTGTCGCTACACAGGTACGGCCGATATTCCCCGTATTTGCCGGAATCTCCGGCTGATGTAAGATAATATGCATTACTTTTCTCCGCGTAATCTGCCGACAAAATCCGCCAGCTTCCCGATCGCCAGCTTCAGCGTGTCCAGAGAGTACGCATAGGAAATTCTTAAAAATCCCTCACCGCAGTCTCCAAACGCCGTTCCCGGAACCACAGCCACCTTCTCCTCCTTCAAAAACCGCTCCGCAAACTCCTCGCTGGTGATGCCGAACTCCTTAATACAGGGAAAAATATAAAATGCCCCAAACGGCTCAAAACACGACAGCCCCATTTCCCGGAAAGCATTCATCAGATAACGTCTCCTCTGGTTGTAAGCCGTCTTCATTTCCTGTACGTCTCCGTCCCCGTTTCGAAGCGCTTCCACCGCCGCATACTGACTTGTGGTGGGTGCGCACATAATCGCAAACTGATGGAGTTTTGTCATCTGCTCCAGAATCTCTCTCGGACCGCAGGCATAACCGAGCCTCCAGCCTGTCATCGCGTAAGCCTTAGAAAAGCCGTTGATCAGGATTGTCCTCTCTCTCATGCCCTCCATCTCAATGATGGACACATGCTTTTCCTTATAAGTCAGCTCCGCATAAATCTCATCTGACATGACAAGTATGTCATGTTTTCGAATCACTTCGGCAATCGCCTCCAAGTCCTCCCGCTCCATAATCGCGCCCGTCGGATTGTTCGGGAAAGGCAGGATCAGTATCTTGGTCTTTTCCGTAATGGCATTTTCCAGCTCCTCTGCCGTCAGACGAAACTCGTTTTCTTCCTTCAATTCGATAATGACCGGCACGCCGCCCGCCATAATCGCACAGGGCTCGTAAGATACGAAGCTCGGCTGCGGAATCAACACCTCGTCCCCCGGGTTGATTACCGCGCGCAGTCCGATATCGATTGCTTCGGAACCTCCCACCGTAATCAGCACCTCGTGCTTTGGATCATAGGAAACGCCCTGTTTTCTCTTGATATAATTGCAAATCTCCTGACGCAGCTCCATCAATCCACTGTTGGAGGTGTAAAATGTGCGTCCCTTCTCCAGCGAGTAAATGCCCTCGTCCCTGATGTGCCACGGCGTATCAAAATCCGGTTCACCCACGCCGAGAGAAATCGCGTCCTTCATCTCGCTGACAATGTCAAAAAACTTTCGAATACCCGAAGGCTTCAGCCCTACTGCCTGCTTTGATAACATATCTTTCACGGTGACACCTTCTCTCTCGTATCTTCATACTTTTTCGTCAAAATCGTACCATGATCCTTATATTTTTTCAGGATAAAGTGGGTTGCCGTGCTTAAGACCGACTCCAGCGTGGAAAGCTTGTCGGACACAAAGCCGGAAATCTCCTTTAAAGACTTCCCTTCCAATGTCACAAGCAGGTCATACCCGCCGGAAATCAGATATACCGAAGTAACCTCCGAATACTTATAAATCCGCTCCGCGATATTGTCGAAGCCCTGCCCTCTCTGGGGCGTCACCCGCACCTCAATCAGCGCGGACACCTTCTCGATGGAAGTCTTCTCCCAATCGATCATCGTATGATACCCGCAGATAATACCCTCGTCCTCAAGCGCCTGCAGCTCGTTCACCACGTCGATCTCCTGCGCCCCGAGAATCACCGCCAGCTCCTTTAAATCTATGCGGCTGTTCCTCTCTATGATTTTCAGCAATTCTTCTCTCATTTTTCTCCTCCTTTTATCAGCCTCTCGGCTTATTCAAATAGCTTTTCCTTCCTTGATTATAGAGCACCCGATCGTTCCCCCGCGTCGTGCGCCCGATCACCACCGCGGGTATTCCTTCCCGCAAAAGCGCCGTCACAAGGGCGTTTCCGTCCTCCGTCGTCATAATAAGGCACCCGCCCGACGAAAGCTCATAGGGATTTTCTCCGAAAACTTCACAGATCTCTATGGTTTCCTGCCTGACAGGTATTTTTCTCAAATCCGCTTCCAGTCCGACGCCGGCTTCCTCCGCCATCTCCCACAGCCCCGCAAAAATGCCGCCCCGGGAAACAACCTGTATACCGCAGACGCCGGACTTCATGGCGGTGGCGGCCTCCGGTATCACCGACAAATACCTGTCAAAAGCGGCAGCCTCGTCGATCATACGTGCCGGAAACCGCTGCCGCAGTCTCTCATAATTTTCTCCGGCAAGCCTGGCCGTTCCCTCCAGCCCGATCCATTTGCTCACCACAATATCCTGATCCGCGCCCGCTGTCCGCCGCTCCATTTGCAAATCACGCTCGATTTCCGTCCGCGGCTCTGCGCATAAAACGGCGCAGTCTTTCCCCAGCCCTGCGCCATTTTTCATTTCATGTATATGCGATTTTCCCTTTTCCGGTAGAAAACGCTCTGACACGTTCTCCGTTCCTTTTTCCTGTCTCATACCGTATGCCTTACTTTTCGTAGAACCGCATCCTATTCTCACGGCCTCAGCCGCAGACGCCTCGTCCCGCATGAAACCGGCGGCCAAAATCACTCCACTGGCGGGGGCGGTGTCTCCTGCTGCTGTGCCGCCTGTTCTGCTGCCGCCTGCTCTGCGGCTGCCTGTTCCGCCGCCGCCTGTGCTGCAGCAGCCTGATCCGCTGCCGCCTTGTCCGCCGCCGCCTGCTGTGCCGCGGCCGCTGCTGCCTGTATCTGCCCCGGATCTCCGCCACGGTACGCGCCGGCTACCGCCTTTACCTGATCCACACTGCCCGACGCCACGGCCGCCATAATGGCATTGTACGCGCCCGGATCCTCAGTCGCCACGCCCACTGTCGCACTTCTGGGTGCCTTCATATAACTGCTGCTGTTTACCTGCTCGCGGCTCACTTCCTCGCCGTTTTCCTTCACAATCTTCCACAATCTTGCCTTATAGCCCACATGGGCGGACTGTACGGTGCAGTACCCCACAGGCTGAGATGCATCCGTGTAAATCACCTCTGAATCCGGCTCAATCCTCTCAAGGACTTCGCTCTCGTAGCTTACTTCCCGGCCGCTGTCTCTGGTTTCCAGCCCGTAGATCGTAAACGTGATCTGCTTTTCGGGTGTTGTATAGCCGTCTATATAAATCGGATAATCCAGATTATTCTTAAACTTAAAATCTTTCCCGGAGGACTCTGCAATGGCCGCGTCCGCGGAAGGATCCACATAGGTCACAATCATAGAGTGATTGTAGCGCTCCGTCACCTCAAGCTCCGCCTGGAGCACCGCATTATAAAGCGTAGTCGATACCTGGCAGATACCGCCGCCAAGACTGTCAACCACCTGTCCGTTCAGGTAAGAGGCCGCCATATAATAGCCGTTTTCCTCTGAGAAAGGCGTAATGGTCTCCAGCGTCGAAATCTCCTCTCCCGGATACAAAGTAATTCCGTTGAGCAGCCGACAGCCGTTTGCCACATTCTCGCTTCTCGCTTTGCCGGAAGTGGAAAAACTGGTGGTAAACGTGCCAAGCACATCCTTCACCTTCTCCAAATCCTCCGCCGTTCCCTGAGGCTCCTGCGTCTCAACCTGCATATCCAGATCACAGGCGCCTCCCGTCCACTCGTCTGTCAGATAATCATATACGCTATCGGTCGTCCCATCCTGGTCCACCACGCGGCCAATCTGCCCTTCTGTGACCTCAAACCCATCCTCTGTCTTTTTTAGGCTGGCATTGACAGCCTCCTGATCGTACTGTCCGGCATTCTCCTCAATCAATGCACGGATTTTTTCCTTATCAAAATCAAAGCTTACCCGGTAAACTTTATTTTTGTATTCCAGATCCCGCAGTTCCTTGTAGCACTGCAGAATATCCCCGTCCCGGCCAAAACCGACAGCCTCCTCCAAAATCTCACGATTGCCCCATTTCAGGCCAAGCTCCGCGGCAGATGCTGTAATCTCGCCTTCTTCCGGCGCATGCAGAGTAATCTGCGCATCGCCAAAGCCGGCAACATACGCTTCGATCGCTTCGCCCGCCTCGTTCTCGGTCATTCCCGAGATATCTATATCATCCACATAGATTCCCGTCTCAATTTTCCCGTCTTTTGCCTGCGCCGGCATAACGACAAACGCTGCCGCAAAAAACGCCGCACAGGTCATCACAGATAATTTTTTCATAACGATTAGCCGCTCCCGCTTCTTCCCTGCCAAATCCATGCCATTCACAAAACGCGTCCACTGTGCTAAAATGAATAAAATGCAGAGGCCAGCGTCGGAATGACCATCGCCAAAACGACGATAATGATAATAACCGATGAAATAATTTTCCTGGTTTTTCTGTTGAACTTCATAATACCACCTCAATACTACACTATAATAATAAGGAATGCTTTTTTAGGCATAAAGGAATTATATATGAATTTTTTAATTATTGCAAGCACTCTGATCTTAGCAGCAGCCATCGCCATGGCCTCCTCCAAAAGCAAAAAAAACACTGCCGCGATGGAGCAGGAATTTTGGCAGAGGGAGCGGGCCGCAAACAGTACCAGACGCAAACCTCTGGATGATCTGAACTACATTAAGCTGCCCATGGAAATTTTCCCCATGGAGCTTTTGCAGGACAACCCACGGATTGAAGATTACCGGCAGATCATCCTTTCCCTAAAGGATCAGCCCATCGTCAATTTCACGGGGCTTACCAACACGGAGCTGAAGCTGCAGTACGGCGCGCCCAATATCACCCTGCTGACCACCTATGACCAGAATTACACGCTTCTGGCACGCACCCTGCAGCAGTGGGCACAGGCGCTCTATGACGACGGTTATTCCAAAGAGGCTTGTCAGCTTCTGGAATTTGCCATATCCACCGGCACGGACGTGAGCGCAACTTACCGCCTGCTCTGCCGGATTTATCAGGAAAACGGCACCCCCGAAAAAATCAGTGCGCTCTACCCGGTGGCCGAATCCCTGGTTTCCGCCAATCAAAAACCTATCGTCCGTATTCTTGCAGAATATGGTCAATCTTCCGACTAGCCTCGCTGCGAGTCAGCTTTTCAATCTCATAGTCTACTATCAGTTTATGCCTGTCCAACAATTTATATAACTGTTCTTTTTGGGCAATCGTAAGCGGTGTATCGCGTTTTGCCTGATACAAAAGCGGCCTTGGCCGAAACAGACTCTTTTCTCCCGCCGCATCTTCCTTTTCCTGAAATTCTTCCGCAAGCTTTTGATATAAAACAGCCGTGGCGCGGGCATCCCCCAAAGCCCTGTGCGCGCTGTGGGGAATTTCATAATGCTTACAGAGTGCCCCCAGACTGCGGCTTTCCAAATTCTTTAGATATTTCCGCGCAATCTTTAATGTATCGATTCCCTGTCTCTCAAAGGACAGCCTCTCATTTACCGCCGCCTTTTTCAAAAAGGAAAAATCAAACAGAATACCGTGCCCCAGAAGAACATCCTCCCCCAAAAAATCAAACAATTCCGGCAGAACCTCCCCGATCGGTTTCGCCCCGGAAAGATCCCTGTCATGGATTCCGGTAAGCTCCACAATCCGTTCCGGCAGCTCCCGTCCGGGATTGACAAAGGTTTCCCACTCTCCCACGGTCTCGCCCCGTTCTATTCTGACCACACCAATCTCTATGATTTTATCCCGCCTCGGATCAAGCCCGGTTGTCTCCAGATCAATACACACATAGGAATCCGTCATTTTTGCCTCCATAAGTCAAGCGATAACCTCAAATCCGGGTTGAAAGCTTTTCTTTCAGCTTTCCCTCCATGCCCGTTTTCCGCCACAATAGCGCGTGTACAAAGCCCTTGTCACGGGCCCGCTTTATATACCATAAACTTTATATGTCGTTTTCCGTCCGTCAATTAACGTATCCCATAATCCTATATCTGCGTCTGCACCCACAAATCCACACTATATCTTGTAGTCTACCTATCGTTTATTTAAAAAATAGGGGTCTTTCCACAAAAATATTCCGTAATGAATATTCTTATTAAAAATTGGAATATTTTTTGACACCAAATAAACTACAATAACAAAAAGGGATTACGAATGAAGACAAGGATCAAGGAACTCCGACTGGAAAAAAAACTGACACAACAAGCTCTTGCAGAACAGCTTGGCATTAACCAAACAAGTCTGAGCAAAATCGAATGTGGAGCCAGCACCCCTGACGCTCTGCTTTTGGCCGATCTATCACGTTTCTTTCATGTCACCACAGACTATATTCTATTACTCTCTGAAGAACGTCTGACAGCAGATTCCCTATTGGCGGATAATATGTGCAATCTCAAAAAATACCGACATCTTATCACCATTTACCAAAAAATGACCCAAAAACAACAGGGAGACTTTTATAATTTTCTGTGCAGTATGTTAGGCATGAGCGAGGATTTGTAATTTGGAATCTGTCACCATTTGGTGAAGCCTGCCTTTCCATATATTTTATCTCACACAGCATATCTAGTCAGATTGCCAGCGCCCTGTAAAGCTTACACCCTTTTATTGCTGCATCTGGTCTATGCGTTATATAACGTTTCTGGCAAAAGGCGGGATTCCCAATCCCGCCTCATTTCCTGCCATGCATCCCAATTTCTTTTTTCTTAATCAGAGAGTGGAAAGGAATCTGTCAAATGCCGCCTGCCCCTCTGCATCCCTCTTGTAGACTCCCGCGTCCTCAAGCACTTCCATAAACACATTGCCGATCTCCTTGTGCAGAATTTCCATAATGTGCTCCTTATCCACGTTCTGATGGGCCGGAAGAAATTCATCCACCCAGTCGGCATGTTTTGCAAGCTCCTCATCCTTACGGATATCCGCGCCTGACAGAATCGCCTCCGCGAGACGCTCCATTTCACCTTTCAGTCTGGCGGGCAGCACGGCAAGCCCCATCACCTCGATCAAACCAATATTTTCCTTTTTGATGTGATGAAGCTTCGCATGGGGATGATATACACCCAGCGGATGTTCCTGCGTGGTAATGTTATTGCGCAGCACCAGATCCAGTTCAAATTTATCGTCGCGCTTTCTGGCAATCGGCGTAATCGTATTGTGCGGTTCGCCGTCGGTCTCGGCAAAAATAAACGCCGCCTCGTCGGTATAACCCCGCCATTTCTCCAAAATCACATCCGCAAGCGCCACCAGCCTGTCGGAATCCTCATGGGAAATACGAATCACGGACATCGGCCAGTTCACCACACCCGCCTCCACATCCGTAAAGCCCTGCACCGTAAAGATACGCTCCACCGGGGCTTTCGCCATGGCAAACTCATAGTGCCCGCCCTGAAAATGATCGTGACTTAAAATGGAACCGCCCACAATCGGCAGATCCGCGTTGGACCCCACAAAATAATGCGGAAACTGCTTTACAAAATCAAAAAGCTTGCAGAACGTATCGTGCTCGATCTTCATGGGAATATGCTGCGAGTTAAACACGATACAGTGCTCGTTATAGTACACATAGGGGGAATACTGGAATCCCCACTGGCTGCCGTTGATGGTGACGGGAATAATCCGATGATTCTGTCTCGCCGGATGATTCACCCGCCCTGCATAGCCCTCGTTCTCACGGCACAGAAGACATTTCGGATAACCGCCCTGCTTCGCGTTCTTCGCCGCCGCAATCGCCTTCGGATCCTTCTCCGGCTTGGAGAGATTGATCGTGATATCCAGATCGCCGTATTTTGTAGAGGAAATCCACTTCTGATCCTTCTCGATGCGGTAGCGTCTGATGTAAGATGTGTCCCGGCTCAATTTATAGAAATAATCTGTCGCTTCCTTCGGATCGCTCTCGTATTTTTCCCGGAATGTCCGAATGACCTCGCTTGGTCTGGGCGTGAGCAGTCCCATGATCTTCGTGTCAAAGAGATCCCGATACACGATACTGTCCTCTATAAGCCCCTTCTCGCAGGCGTAGTCCAGCATTTCCTTAAGAACCGGCTCCAGCTCCTCCACGGTCATGGAGACGTCGCCGCCCTCCTCCAACTCGTCCAGCCCAAAAAGCTCCAGCAGACGGTTGGTCGTGTATATCTCATCCTCTTTCTCAATCAGCCCGGTAAGCAGGCCATATTTTACGAGTTTTTTTATATTTTGCTGAATCATTATTATATTCCTCCTCAACGTGCATCTGCGTGAGACTTAGTACTTCTCACGCTGTTATAGTTTCGACGGGCCATCCCCGATCTCCACCACATAGAAATCAGCAGTTTTACCGACACGCTCCTGATAAGCCGCGCCGACCTTTTCCTTGAAAGTCTCGACCGCCTCGTCCTTCACAATGCTCACCGTACAGCCACCGAAGCCGCCGCCCGTAATGCGGGAGCCGATCACGCCGTCCACTTTCCACGCCTCCTCCACAAGCACGTCGATCTCATCGCAAGACACCTCGTAGTCGTCCCGCAGGGAAACATGGGAAGCGTTCATCAGCTCGCCAAACTCTTTCAGATTATTATTTTTCAAAGCCTCCACCGCGCGGATCGTTCTCTGGTTCTCATAAACGGCATGTTTCGCGCGTTTTTTCCGTATCTCATCCTTGATCGCGCCCTTGTTCGCCTCAAACTGTTCCTCGGACAGATTGCCCAGATTCTTGATGTCCACCACTGTCTTAAGCTCCTCTAACGCCTTCTCGCACTCGCTCCTGCGCTCGTTGTACGCCGAATTGACCAGTGAGTGCTTCACATTGCTGTTGGTGACAATAATCTTTGCCCCGTCCAGCACAAGAGGCGCATACTGATAGGAGAGATCCGCCGTATCCAAAAAGATCGCGTTGTCCTTCTTACCCATTGCAGATGCAAACTGATCCATGATGCCGCAGTTCATGCCGTTGAAATTATTTTCCGAATACTGGCCGATCAGCGCCAGATCTACATTGGTCACATCAAACCCAAACAGGTCGCGCAGATAAAAACCCGTCAGCACCTCCAAAGAAGCGGAAGAGGATAAGCCGGACCCATTGGGAATATTGCCGTTTAACACAATATCCAGCCCACAGTCCATTTTCATGCCGCGCTCCGCGAATGCCCACATAACCCCCTTCGGGTAATTCGTCCAACCCGCCGCGTTGGAAGGCGTCAGATCATCCAAGCTGCTCTCCATCACACCCATACTGTCAAAATTCATGGAGTAAAACCGAAGCTTTCTGTCTGTCCTCTTTTTCACCGCCGCGTAAGTACCGATCGTCAGCGCGCAGGGAAATACATGCCCCCCGTTGTAATCCGTGTGCTCGCCGATCATGTTCACCCGGCCCGGCGCAAAATATACCCCCGCGCCGCCCGCGTTCCCGTAAAGCTCCTCAAACTTCTTTAAAACCTGTTCTTTCATACCCGCTCTCCTTCTCTGCTTTACATCTTTTCACTTCATATTATCTATTATATCAAAAAAGGACTATCCTTACATAGTCCTTTGTTACTGAAACCTGTCAAAATGTTATATTTGATTACTTTTCACACCCGCGCCATGCACTTGCTGCATGGTGTCGGAGCCAGCGCCAAAATGCCTGCTTTTGGGCA
>CAJUBE010000014.1 GCA_910584725.1 uncultured Lachnospiraceae bacterium
GAGTATGGCATAAAAGCGCTAACTATCCAAGGCGGTGGATTTGACGCTTACGGATCTTGTCTCCGTACTTGCGAATATGCTGGAAAACGCTTTTAAGGGCTGTCTGACGGCAGAAGAGCACAGGACGGAGATCCGGGCGCAGAAAAAAGGCAGCATTCTTCTCTTGGACTGCCGGAACACATACGACGGACAAGTCCTGTTCCGCGACGGGCTGCCCCGCGCAAAAGACCATGAGGGAATCGGTGCGGAAAGCATACGGAGCACTGCGGCAAAATATGACGGTAGCGCCGATTTCTTTGACAAAGATGGCATGTTTATCTGCCGGGTGCTGCTGAATGCGAGGGCGGATGAAACGAAAAAAACCTGATAACCACGAACCCCGTGATTATCAGGTTTTTTATTATCGGAGTGACAAGACTTGAACTTGCGGCCTCTACTTCCCTAACGGGCAGTCTCCATGAAAGATACCCCTACCCGTCCCCAAACACCTGATAATACCTATTATTAGCCCCCAATCCCGTCCATTTTACCCCTTGGGGGCGTGTCCCTGCACTTTTCCCAAAGTCTGTTGGAATTCTGTTGGAACACCCGCCTCCTGCTCTAAAGTCCGATCCATTACTTAAAGAAACCGTCTATCTTTTTCCCATGCTCATTTTTCCACTTCTTGCTCACATGGTTATAAATATTCGCCGTTATCTGAATGTCACTATGCCCGACCCACTGTTGCACCTCGGCAATATCCCACTTCTTTTCAAACAGTATAGCACAACAACTGTGCCTAAGTCCATGTAAAGTTATCTCTCTCGGAATGTCACCCGGACAGGCTTTCACAGCTTTTACAAATAGTTTTGTTATATAATCGGGATTGTACTCCCTTCCATCGTTCCATAGGAACACGTACCCTTTGTCGTCATATATCCCCAGCCGTTTCTGGTTTTCCCGTAATTCCATCAGGCATCCCTTAACATCTTCTAACAACGGAAGATAGCGGTGTGAAGCCTTTGACTTGACCGTATCGCGGTGTTCCGGCTGATGCTTGGTTCTGACAACGGTATGGTTTATCTCAATTTCATTGCTATTAAAGTTTATTGCAGACCACCTTAACCCAAGCAGTTCCGAACGTCTAAGACCATAGTAGAATCCAATCTTCCCTATATAATACAATACTTCAAATCGTGGTTCACTTTTGACAAAATTCAAAAAACATTGTGCCTGCCCCAAGTCCATGAACGTGATTTTCTCAACCTTGTTGTCCCTCTTTGTTATTGTATTCCTTGCTTTCTCAAATCAATATGCCATTGTTGCACTATCTTTATGGCTTTTTCAATCATGTCCCTTCTAATTATTTTTTGCGGATAATATCTTGTTACCGCTTCCCATGATGTGTATACTGATTTATACTTATCTATTCTTTCTGGTACCTGTATTTCCAAGGATTTTGCCTGTATAACAAGTTTTTCTATACTATGCCCCCAAGGTTGTGACCCTGTCCTTAAAAAAATTAAGTACTTAAGTGTTTTTTCTATTGACTGTTGAGTAAAGTAAGCTGCTTGATGTTTGATAAATTTATTCTTTGAGCTTACTGATCTACTTGCTGTAATTAAATCCGCTTTTGCTATTGATAACAATGTTGGCTGTGCCATTTTTATTGTCTCCTGTATATTACTTTACCTTTTTGCATTAACTCATTACATATTGGTATATCATCTTTCTTTTCTTCTATCTCTTTAATTGACTTAAAATATAATTTGTCGTAATCTTGCTCCATATCAAAGCTGTATAAGCAATTTATAAATTTATCAAATGCTTTCGTTTGCGAAAGTTTACCAATACTACTGTTACTTATTATTACGAGGTCTATGTCTGATTTATTGGTGCAACGTTCTTCTAAGGATGAGCCAAATAGCATGATTGCTAGTATTTGCTTACATAATGGCGCTGAGTTAAGTATGTTTTCTATATGTTTCTTTTTTATCTCTGCCACATTAACTGTGGTGCCATAATTTGTTTGTAAGGCTACCAATTTACACATTACTAATCACCACTCTTTTTTCTTTATTATACCGCGAAGCATCGGAAATTACAAATAGATGTTGTAACGAAATTAAAAATATTTTTTAGTGAAATTAGGATGAGCATCCTGTTAAATTGAATGCTCATTCTAATTTTATGTGTGCTAGTAAACGGTACCGGGTGCCACACCCGAATCGCCACCTTGACCAAATTTGTAATTAGGGTCCGCAAGTTCACCAGTAGAGGGGGTGCCTACATCTTCATAATTCCCCTCACTTGTAGAGGGAGCGGTGTCTGCAAACCATTCTGGATGCTTTTTCTTTAGATTCTCCTCAATCCGCTTGACTGCCGCTTGATCCTCATCACTTAAATTCATGTTAACTCCATCTGTGACTTCGTCACCTTTGTACTCGTCATCACCTAAAATTATGTCGGTATGAGTGGAGTTAATACCATCTATTTTTGACTGTGTAACATTTATTGCAGATGCTAAACTATCCACCTTCGCTGTCAATTCTTCAACATCTGGTTCTGTTCTGTATATCGCAAATTGCTATTGCTACATAAAATTTCTTTCATGCTTTACAATAAACTGCCCATGCTCATACTCTGTGTCCGCATTGTATACTGCAAATTACTATTGTTATATAATATTTTCTCTCATGTATCTAAAAGAACTTCCCGTGCTTATGTTCTGATTCCGTATTGTATACTGTAAAATGCTATTGCTATATAATAACTGCTCTCATGTATCTAAAGAAACTGCCCATGTTTTTGTGATATACCCTTGTCCTATACTGAACATTCCAGTAACCAAAAACTGCTCACTATTTTGGTTACTGCTCCACTTTAAACTGCCTGTGCTGTGTTCTGGTTCTATTCTGTATACTGTAAAATGCTGTTGTTACAATAAAGTCCCCTCATGTTCAGCGAAACTATTTAGGTGGCAAATGCACTGTAAACCCACAAGGTGTTAAAAGTTAGGGATATTTGATCGATTGTATCATAAGTTTTCATAAAGTATTTTTTTGTCACCCTTGTTCTCATACAGTTAATTTAGTCAATTATTTTGCCCTATTTAGGGGAATTGTACAAATATATATTTATTTCATGTATATCTTCATGTCGCCGTAACCGTCTGGTCTTGTGTGTCAATGTTATCAGTAAATCCGGCATGTTGTGTGTGTCACATTCACTGTGCGGAAATTTCTGTATTGTGTTGTAACGTCACTCACGTTATCAATGCAAAACCATGCCGCACAAAATCGGTTCGTAGTCCCCCACGCTTTTGATGTCACCGTAACGGTATTCTCCCCGGTAAAAGTCCTCCCTGTCAAGAATCCGCTTGACTAGCATCGGATTGAAGTCCTTCCCGTTTCTCCCTGTGTGTCCCAAAAGATTCATAAAGTCTGAAATCTTTTGCAAGGTAAGCGCTGGCATTAACTCTTTTAATTGAAAAACCTGTTGTACCGCCTCGGCTTCTTCCTGTTGTATGAACAGTTTTTTTCCACCATGGGGACAATAGTAGCCGAACGGTATGCCCCCACCGGCATATCCCCCTTCCTTCGCCTTCTGTAATCGTCCGCGCTTTAACTTCAATGCAATCTCCAACCGCTCATAAACATCCAAAAGCTCAAGCATCCCGTTTACAAGCACTTCATTTGGATTCTGTGTGTAAATCGAATACTGTGGACGGTCAATCGCCTTAACATCCACGTTACATTTTTTGAGTTCCCTGTGAATCAGCACCCGCACCATGTCACTACGCCATAATCGGCTTGTACTGAGTACCACAATATAACGTACTCCTCTTTCTTTCACATAAACCAACATATCCAACAGCCCGTCACGCGTAACCGTCATTTCGTCCTCGTCCGCCTTCGCCCCACTGACCCCCTCGTCCGAAAATATCTCCAACAGGGCGTATTGCTGATTGTTACAGTATCTTACTATCTCCTCCCTCTGCTCGTCTAAGGAATACCCATGCCTGACTTGGCTGTCAGTCGATACTCTGACGTATCCTACCGCCTTTATCGCGTCCCTGTCCATGTTATAAAAACCTCCTTCAACACAAAATTTTTATAACATCAATTCCATTCCATGTTATTTTTACAGACTGCATGGAAAAATTCATAATGCCACACGAAACAGGGCTTGTTTTGCATAAATCAAATAAAAAAAAGAACCGGGTAAAAGGTCACCAAACCCTTCCCCGGCTACTCATATCCTTAAATTTTGTTGGAATTTTGTTGGAACGCACTCGTTTTTTACTAAATTTCGCCCATTTTTATTCTATCTTTGGACATAGAAAAACCTTGAAAGCCCCATACTTTCAAGGTTTCTCATTATCGGAGTGACAAGACTTGAACTTGCGGCCTCTACTTCCCTAAAGTAGCGCTCTACCACCTGAGCCACACCCCGAAAAACCTTTACTATTATATCGAATTATAGGCAGAAATGCAAGCCCTATTCTTGAAGTTTTTTCAAAGTTTTCCACAACGCTTTTTCCCGCCGCTATTTTTCGATCAAATTCTCAAAAACCGCCTGCGGAATCGGCCTGGAAAAATAGAATCCCTGCTGCATCTGACAGCCGACTTCCTTCAGGTAATCGCTCTGCTCCTGCGTCTCCACCCCTTCGCACAGGGACGTGATTTTCAGCTTTTTGGCCATATCCACCACGCAGGAAATAATAATTCTGTCGCTCTCCTGCATCTCGCCTTCTTTCAGAAAAACCCTGTCCAGCTTGATAATGTCAATCGGCAGCTTACTGAGCAGGTTAAGGGAAGAATATCCTGAGCCGAAATCGTCCATGGACACCTTGATTCCCATTTTATGTAAACCTTTAATCAACTCCAATGCCTGCTCCGTATTATCCAGATAAATGCTTTCGGTCAGTTCAAACTCCACCAGTGAGCAGGGAATCTGAAATTCCTCCAGCAGCTCCTTCACATAGGTCAAAATATGCATTTTCTGCAGATGCACTCTGGACACGTTCAGAGAAATCGGCACCACCTTTTTTCCCTCTTCCAGCCGCTTGGCAAGAAAAGCAAAGACTTCCCTGTACACATAGTAATCCACGTCCACAACCTGTCCGCTGCGCTCGATCAGGGGAATGAACTCGTCGGGATAGACAAAGCTGCCATCCGGCTTCTGCCAGCGTACCAGCGCTTCCGCCCCGATCAGCTCCAGCGTATCCGTATCGATCTTCGGCTGGAAATACACCTGAAACTCCTTCTGCGCAAGCGCCTTGGGTATCGAGGAGGTGATCTCCACTTCCCGCTTGATCCCTTCCATCATACTCTGGTCAAAGAGCACGCAGCTGTCGTTCTCCATCTCTTTAGCGACTTTTCGAGCCAGATTGGCATTGGAGACGGCCGTCTCCGCATCCAGACTGCGGCTGTTTTTGTCAATCACGCTGATACCCGTGCAAAACTGCAGTCTGCTGTTCAGATATTTCTCGCGGAATTTTGCCTCGCGCTCCTGATTCAGCTTAAAGATCAGATCGCGAAATTCCTCATTGCTGCAATAATCCGGCGGGACTCTGTTCGCTACAACGAAATTATCGGAATAGACTCTGGCCGCGCAGATAATGATATCCGTTTTGCCCATAAACTCTTCGACAAAATCCTGCAGGAGCGCATCGCCCACCTTATAACCGTAAGTATCATTGATATATTTAAAATGCTTTATATCCGTATACACGATGATAATCCGGTCGTCACCGATTTGATCTATTTCTTTTTGCAGCTTTTCCAGAAAAACTTCGTACTGGTCTAATCCCGTCAATATATCTTTCATAACTTTTCACCCTGAACTATACTTTCCTGCAGAACAATTTCCAATAACTATACTCTACGATGTTATCCTGTTTCTGTCAATATCTGTCAACAATAGAGTGAAAAGAACTTCTAAAGCTCGACAGCAGCGGCTGTCTCGCTAAGAAGTTCTATGTTTCACTCAGGAGAATGCCTGAAAAGCGGCATTCTCCGCACGGATTGATAGGACTTGCAGAAGATAATCCCACACACGCCCCACGGACGCAATATCCATGCTTTCTTCCGCCGTGTGTACATTTTGCAGATCAGGCCCGATACTGACACAGTCTAACCCCGGAATCTTACCGGACAGTATGCCGCACTCAAGTCCTGCGTGAATCGCCTCCAGAACCGGCTCTTTCCCGTACATTTTTTCATAAATCCGCACCATCTGTTCCCGCAGAGGCGAATCCTTTCGGTAAGCCCACCCGGGATATGCATTTCTGACAGACGCCTTTGCGCCCGCCCGCTCCGCAATCTCCAGCATATGCCTGCACAAATGTTCCCTTGACTGATCCACGCTGCTCCTGACCGAGTAGGACAGGCGCAGTCCGTCTTCCTGCAAAGACATTACGCCCAGATTTAAAGATGTCTCCACCAGTCCTTCCACATCCTCGCTCATGTCGATCACGCCGTTTGGCAGCTTACAGATGCAGGCAAACGCTTCCGCCGTCGTCTTTCTCGTATATGCCGGAACAGAAACTGTAACATCATGGCAGAGTTTTTCTAATTTATATCCGGGATCATTTTCTCCCAACGTATCCCGCACTTTCTGTTCCTCCGTCTCCGCATAGGATAGAATATCCGGCAGATCCGTTTCACGCACATAAACCGCAGCCTCCGCTTCCCGGGGAATAGCGTTATCCGCTACCCCGCCTTTCATCTGCACAAGCCGGATATCATAGCGCAGGGAAAGCCCGCCAAGCAGCGCCCCCAGAAGCCAGTTGGCATTGCCGAGCCCTTTTCCGATTTCCATGCCTGAGTGGCCCCCCGCGAGCCCCGTGATCCGAAACTCCACAAACCGGTATGCCTTTCCCGGCGCCTCCTCACGCTCCATGGGTATCTCCACATCCACCCTTGCGCCGCCGGCGCAGCTTGTGATAAAGATGCCTTCCTCCTCCTGATCCAGATTGATCATGCGCCTGCCGTGCAGCATGGAAAGATCAATGCCGGTGGCTCCCTCCATGCCCGTCTCCTCATCCACCGTCAAAATGACTTCCAGTCGGGGCAGGGCAAGCGTCTTCTCATCCAAAACAGCCAGACAATACGCCACGCCGATCCCGTCGTCCCCGCCGAGGCTTGTCCCCTCGGCAAAGATTCTGCCGCCCTCCACCTGCAGTCTGAGGGGCTCCTTTTTCATGTCGATCTGCGCACCCGGCGCGCTCACCGCCACCATATCCATATGCGCCTGCAGAATATAGGGTTCCTCCCCTTCTCTGGCAGGAGAAGCCTCCTTTATGATAATGATATTGCCAAGCTCGTCCTGTCTGCAAAAAAGCCCCCTCTCCTCCGCAAACCCTTTCAAATAATCGCTGATCGCCCGGGTATTTCCGGAGCCGTGGGGAATACGGCTGATCTCCTCAAAAAAATGAAATACTCGTTCCGGCTGTAATCCGTCCAATGCTCCCATAACTGCCTCCTGTTTTCTGTACTCCTTAGATTCCATGCGGAGAATGCCCGTACTTTTGACATTCTCCTGTGTGAGAAAAGTCTGCATAGCTGACTTTGCGAAACAGCCTCTGCTGTGAGCGGCTAGAAGTACTTCTCGCACTATGAAAAGAAAGGACACAGCGTATACGCCATGCCCTCATTTTTATTTATTTCAAATTTGCCTTTGCAAGCTCCGCCAGCGTGGTAAAACCTGCCGCGTCATTGACTGCCATCTCCGCAAGCATCTTTCTGTTCATATCAACACCCGCATTCTTCAGGCCGTACATAAATCTGCTGTAGGACAGACCGTTCATTCTTGCCGCCGCGTTGATACGCGCGATCCAGAGCTGTCTGAACTGACGCTTTCTCTCTTTTCTGCCGGCATAGGATGAAGCCAGCGCCCTCATCACGGACTGCTTTGCCACTCTATACTGTTTGGACCTCGCGCCTCTGTAACCCTTCGCGAGCTTTAACACTCTGTTATGTTTCTTTTTGGCGTTCATACCGCCCTTTATTCTTGCCATGTCTTTTCCCTCCTAAATTTCAAACTCCCTCGTCCATGCCTGTCTTACAGATAAGGCAGAATCTTTTTCATATTCTTTACATTCGCCTTATCGGTCATCGTCGGCTTTCTGAGATTTCTCTTGTTCTTCGTCGTCTTCTTGGTCAAGATATGGCGCTTATACGCTTTATTTCTCTTTAATTTACCCGTTCCGGTCACCTTGAAACGTTTTGCAGCAGCTCTGCTGGTTTTCATTTTCGGCATTTTACTGTTCCTCCTGTATTTTTATTTCTGTTACGAGATATCAACCCGGGATATCATTTATTTTAACTGAGCGATTACCGCTTTTCAGCTAAAAACATAGTCATGCTTCTGCCTTCCACCTTGGGTGCCTTATCCATCACCGCGATATCGGAAAGCGCCTCCGCAAAGTCGTCCAGAATATGCTTACTTGTATTCATATGAGCCATCTCACGGCCGCGGAAACGAAGGGTAACTTTCACCCTGTCACCCTTGCTGATAAACTTTCTGGCCGCATTCACTTTCGTATTCAAATCGTTGGTATCAATATTGGGCGAAAGACGGATCTCCTTAATCTCAACAATCTTCTGCTTTTTCTTCGCTTCCTTGTCTTTTCTGGCCTGTTCGTACTTAAACTTGCCGTAATCCACAATCTTGCAGACAGGAGGCTTCGCCGTAGGCGCAATCTTCACCAGATCCACTCCCGCTTCCTCCGCAAGCCGCATCGCCTCTTTCGTCGGCATAACACCGAGCTGTTCGCCATCTGCACCAATCACTCGTACTTCTCTGTCTCTGATCTGCTCATTGATAAATAAGTCGCTAATTGTTTTACCCTCCCATAATGAAACTATCTGCTCATAAGCAGACTCGAAATGCTTCGCATTTCTCGTTCGCGTTGCTCGTCATAAAACGTCACAGACAGTCTCACCTGCAAGCATGCTGCCTGTCTCGGCCGCTTTCTGACTCTGCTTATTCGCACAAAAAAGCGGACAGCCTCGCTATCCACCCGCTCACAAATGCCTAATCAAATCTGCGCCTGACGACGCAAAACAGGCTATGAACGCTTGCGAACTGAAAACGTTGCAAGGTGAGAGCGGATGCTCTGCTTGGTTGTCTGTGCTCTCGCACATTTGAAACTATAGCACACGATGCAGGTATATGTCAACATCTTTTTTTGTTGCCGTTACCGTATAAGCAGAGTCGAAATGCTTCGCATTTCTCACTCGCGGTCTCCGTTCCACTCCGGTCCGCGCAAAGCAGACGTCCCCCGGACGTCTTGCGTCTCGCCGTAAATCGTCACAGACAGTCTTGCATGCAAGCATGCAGCCTGTCTCGGCCGCTTTCCGTCTCTGCTTATACGCGCACAACGTGGGCCGGTCTCGAAAGGCCGGCCCACATATCCACACTTGTCATCAATATTATAATATTATGAACAATTCTTCGTCCCGCGGCCGCGAGACATTATTTCTGCCGTCTGATTACTTGATCACCGTATAGAGACCCTGAGAATCAAACTTGATGGTAACAGTGTTCTCAGCTACTGCTACAACGTCAACTGCTACCCACTCGCCCTTTACGCACTTGAACACGGAAACAGCGTCGCCTGCAGCAACACCTTCGATGGTCAGTGCAACCTGAGCGTCAACAAGGTTAACGCCGGGTGCGGAAAGCTGGGAAACTGCCAGCATGGTGCCGCCAACCTCAGCTGCCTTATGCTGTGCATATCTTACTGCTGTTACGTCTGCCTTATCTACAACACAGGTAGCGTTGGTCTCTTTGCCCTCTGTTACCAGATTGCTTGCAGAAGCGATAGCGGGGAGATCACGAACGCCGTCCATCTCGGAAACTGCGTTGGAAGTATACTCAGGAAGAGACTTCTCTGCAACATTGGACAGAGTGTCAAATCTGCTGTACTCTTTCTCCGGTACTACAGTCTCGGCTGCACATACAGTTGTAGAGAAAGTAAGCGCAAGCGCAAAGCTTAATGCTAAAAATTTCTTCATTTCTTAAATCCTCCTTCATTTTCAAGTGTGGTGTATATCAACACAGACGTGTCGATATTCATAAATTATGTAAGGTCAAATCTCTTATGGCCTCATGTAAGATTGTAAATTTTACCATTCCCGTTGTCAATAGCATTTTTTTATAAAAAAATGTTCAAAAAGTGAGCCGGTCTTTACAGACCGGCCCAATCTTGCGCACTTATCTTATATTATGAGCGATGTCGATTATTTGATAAAAGTGTAGATGCCTTTACCGGGGAACTCAATCGTAACGCTGTCATCAGCTACCGCCGTCACATTGACTGCTTCCCACTCGCCTTTTACACATCTGTGAGCGGTAACAGCATCGCCCGCCTTTACGCCTTCGACTCTGAGCGCAACCTGCGCGTTCTCGAGATGCACGCCGGGAGCGGAGAGTTCTACAACTGTCAGCATGGTGCTGCCTGTCTCGGCCGCCTTGTGCTGTGCATATCTGACCGCGTTCACGTCTACCTTGTCTACGACACAGGTAGCGTTGCTCTCTCTGCCCTCTGTTACCATGTCGCTGCCGGAAGCAATCTTCGCCTGGTCACGAACGCCGTCCATCTCGGAAACTGCGTTGGAAGTGTACTCAGGAAGAGACTTCTGCGCGCCGTCAGCCAGCGTGTCAAGTCTGCTGAAATCTTTCTCTGGTACTACGGTCTCGGCCGCGCATACGGTAGTAGAGAACGTGAGCGCCAGCGCAAAACTTAATGCTAAAATTTTTTTCATTTCCTTAATCCTCCTTCATTTTCAAGCGTGGTGAATATCAGCACAGAGATGCTGATAGTTATAAAATATGCAGGGCAAAATTTTTTATGACCCTACAAAAGATTGTAATTTTTGCCTTCACCGCTGTCAATCGACTTTATCGGAACTACCAAAATATGGCATCAAAATACCAGATGAATCGTCTCCGCGCTGGCCTCGTACTCCTCCATCCGGTCATAGTCGGAGGTCTGGGAGTAGGTGATTACATAGCTCTTATCCGCATTGATCGCGTATTCCAGCTGGGTGATCTGCGTATCTCCCACCTGATAGTGACACAGAATGCGGAAGGCCGGACAGTTGTCTATTCTGATGCTCTCAAAGCTGTCGATGGTCACCTCGATATCTTCCCCGTACTCCTTGCGAAAATTTTCCTCCGCCTGCGCCTTAAAGGTTTCCTCCGTCATAAGCTGCAGCGCCACATCCCTGCCAAGCGCCACATAATATATGGTGGAGGCGTCGATGGGATAACGTCTGGTCACATACATGCCCTCGATATCCTCCGACTCCGAAAAAGCTTCCGGCAAGGTAAAGCTGCAACCTTTGGTGACAGGCGCGCTCTCCACCACGGAAATGTCCATCTCATTTTCCTGCAACATCTCCTCCGCCAGCTGGTTTTTCAGGGTTTCATCCATCTCCACCGGAGCCATAAAGCTTCCGTCTGTGACCGGTTCCGCGCCTTCCTCCATATCAGAAGCCTCTTCCTCCTGTGATTCCCCGGTTTCCGTCTCACCCACTTCTCCTGTTTGCGAAATTTCCGCTTCTTCGTCTGCAGCCCCGGCATCCTCAGACTGCGCCGCCTCCGTTTCGGAAGCTTCCGCGTTGGTATGTACCGCCTCCCCGTCCCCGCAGCCCACAAAGGCGGCCGAGCATAATGCCATCAGAAGACATTTCACTTTTATTCCGCGCATATTCCTACTTGCCTTTCCCTTTTCGTCAGAGGACGCAAGCCAAACGGCCTGCGTCCAACACATTCATTGTAATATAAAAACACAAAACTGGCAACGCCATATTATGCGTTCTGCCGAAACATGTGCACTGAATAGTTACAATTCGCACCCACGCCAGCTTTCGTACTGATTTACGATTATTCAGTGTGAATTGCAACGGTGAATGCACCGGCGCTGGCTCCGACACCATGCAGCAAGTGCATGGTGCGGGTGTAAAAAGTATCGCTGAATATACTTCCGCTTACGCCTCCTTGAAGGTCGCACACTGGGTCTGTCTGCAGTCACACGCGCCGCAGCCTCTGATATCCACGTGCTCTGCATGGCATTTGTAGTTAGAATTGTACACACACTTTTCCGCCTCGCAGTCGATGCTGATCGTGCGGCAGGGATGCTCCAGCGAACTTACATAAGAATCATCACGTCTCTGGGAAAAGCTCTCGCAGCAGGTACCGTCACAGTCGCAGGCATGACTGCCTCCCACCATGATATCGCCCTTGCAGCAATAATTCTCCTGATTGTAACTACAATTCTCCACGCCACATTTCAATTCCGCCATAATACTCCACCTTTCTGCGCACCTTTTCCAGTGTATCAGACAAACCGCATCCCGTGCGCCCTGACGCAATTTGTCACATTCTATATTTCTATCATGGAGTATTATTTCCGTTGTTATGAAATTTTATACAAATTAAACCAGTACCGTTCCAGCAAAAAACTCCCCCGCTCTTCCACCTCAAGTCCAGCCGCGCGCCACTCGGCCGCGATATCCTCACGGCTGTTAAAACTGCCGATAAACCAGACGCTGCTCTCCGTGCCTTCCGTCCGGGTCTTTGCGAGCATCTTTCGAATCTCTTCCGCATCCTCCACCGTGCCGCAGGGCGAAGTGATTTCCTGAATCAGCTTTTCCCCCTCCCCGCGCCAGAGATAACGTTCCACCGTCTCCGGCAGATAATAGCCTGTCACAGCCTGCACCTGGTCGAAATTATAGAGAACGCAGTCCTGCGGGCCGATCAGGGAGAGCGCCGCCTCCGTCTCCGCCATCAGGCGTATTTTATATTCCTCCTCGCCCATAAAAGCACGGTAATCGCGCAGGCCGACTGCGGCGATCAAAAGCGTAACCGCGATTCCGACTGTCTGCGGGACTGCGTTTCTTCCTATCTTATATCTGCCTGTATCGCCTCGTTTTCCACCGGATGGCTGCGCACCCGGAACCTGTGGTTTACATAACTCATTTTCTGCAATACCGTCACTAAATCCGCTGCTCTGTACAGCTTTATGTTTACATAACTCATCATTCGCATCGCCGTCGCCAGGTTTATCGCTCCGCCCTGTCATTGGTTTACATAAAATTTCATTCAGACAGAGCGCAAACCCCAGCCAGAAGCACCCTGCCGCGGGGATCATATAGCGGTACACAAAGATGGGACGAATCAGAAATGACGCCGCAAATCCAAACGCCACCAGCCCCGCCAGGACACCGACGCCCGCTGTGGCAAGCGCAAACTGCCCCATTCCACAGGCGATATCCGTTGTCCAGGACACCATCCCTCCTTCTTTCCCCTCTCCGCTTTCGGAATTTTTACCAATTTCACTGTACCCACTGCTTCCTGTTTTTTCCCGCGTTGCCGCTTTTTTTCTCCCATTATAGTAGAGTTTTAGCGCCCATCGACACCACAAACCGAGATATGCGGCAAACAGAACCACCGCCAGCACCGTATTGAGCCACTCCCTCAAAAAAGCCGGCTTCATCAAAAATTTCACACACCCGCCAAGCGACCGCCACGTCAGCGGCAGAATCCAGTAATTCTCGCTGACCGCGCCGAGCTGACCCGCCAGCGCAAAGAGCCAGGGCACATAGCAGATCACGGATACCGCCACACAGAGAAACCATTCCCTGATGCGCCGCCTGTCCCGAAACCAAAATGCCAGCAGCAGAAACACATAAACCATGACCACCGCCACGCAGGCAAAATACTGGGTGTAGGCAGCCGCAAGACCGTAAAACGTAAGTGCCGCGCCGTGAAACCGACGCACCAGTTTTTGCCTCCGCCGGGTTTCCGTCACCACCGTTTCTGTCCCGCCCGCCGCATCCATGCCATTCTTATCTGAGCTGTTTTTTGAGTTTACATAATTTTCAGTCAATGCGTGGGCGTGCAAAAACGCTGCCGTCACGAAAAGCATGGCCCAGCCGTACATCCGCACCTCCACCGTGTAGGCGGAAAGCTGGGGCATTGCCGTCACGCAGAACAAAAACATCCCGCCCACAAACATGCCGAACCGCTTCCGCATAAGAGTAACCGCATAGAGCAGCAGAATAAAATACGGCAGTATAGACACAAGCTTCGCCGGAATAACCGTTCCCACCCCCGGCGCTATTAGTTTACATAAATCTACAAAAAACTTGACAATACAATAATACAGCGGCGGATGCACGTCTGCCGCTGTGAGGCGAACCAGTTCACCGTAGGAATGCTCCGCCAGACCCACGGTGAACAGCTCGTCGTACCAGATATCATTGCTAAAGCACAACATCACGCTCCTGCCGAGCATGATGAGGCTGAGTCCGAGTAGGAGAAATCCCGCGATATCCCTGCCCGAACCTTTTTGTTTCTTTTCCATACATTTCCCTTTATCGTTGCCATACTGTCTGCCTTCACAGACATTGGTCCTGCTCAATGCCTCCATTCATTCAGGCACAAGGTTTTACTTCTTCTGCTCTTCCTCAACACGGATCTCTTTCGTGCGGATTTCCTTACAGATCTGGTCGATAAAATCACCGAGCGGCTTCACGCCCTCGTCCCCTGCGTAGCGGCTTCTGACAGACACCGTCTTATCCTCCGCCTCCTGCGCGCCGACTACGAGCATATAAGGCACCTTCGCCAGTCTCGCCTCGCGGATCTTGAAGCCGATTTTCTCCGAGCGGTTATCCACCGTCACGTCAATGTCGTTTCTCGCCAGCTCCTTCCTGATCTCCTCCGCGTACTCGTCATACTTTTCGGAGATCGTAAGCACTCTGACCTGCTCCGGGCAGAGCCATGTCGGGAACTTGCCCGCATACTTCTCGATGAGCCACGCCAGCGTCCGCTCGTAACAGCCAAGGGACGTTCTGTGGATAATGCCGGGCCGCACCTTGTCGCCATTCTGGTCGATATAATACATGTCGAACTGCTCCGCCAAAAGGGCATCCCACTGAATGGTAATCATGGTGTCCTCTTTGCCGTACACATTGCGGGCATTGATATCCACCTTCGGCCCGTAGAATGCCGCCTCGCCCACATCTTCCGTGAAGGGAAGCTCCAGCTCCTCAAGAATGCTGCGGATATGCGCCTCCGTCTCGTTCCACACCTCCGGCTCACCGATATATTTCTCCGGATTTTCCGGATCCCACTTGGACAAATGCCAGGTGATATCATCCAGCAGCCCCAAGGTTGACATAACATATTTTGCCAGAGCGATACAGCCCTTGAACTCCTCCACCATCTGATCAGGTCTCATAATCAAATGACCTTCCGAGATCGTGAACTGGCG
This sequence comes from uncultured Lachnospiraceae bacterium, assembly GCA_910584725.1. Lineage (GTDB taxonomy): Bacteria > Bacillota > Clostridia > Lachnospirales > Lachnospiraceae > UBA3282. Next base: position 15,269 of record CAJUBE010000014.1, read on the forward strand.
CACGCGGGTCAGCCCATGCATCTCTCCGGAGTCCTCATTCCGGAAAAGGGTGGACGTCTCACCGTAGCGGATCGGCAGATCGCGGTAGGAATGCTGGGAATTCTTGTAGCAGTAATACTGGAACGGGCAGGTCATGGGACGAAGGGCGAACACTTCCTTGTCCTTCTCCTCGTCTCCCAGCACAAACATGCCTTCCTTGTAGTGATCCCAGTGCCCGGACATTTTATACAGATCGCTCTTTGCCATCAGCGGGGTCTTTGTCCGCACATAGCCCCACTCCTTGTCCTCCAGATCCTCGATCCAGCGCTGCAGTTTCATCACCATCTTTGTGCCCTTGGGCAGAAGCAGCGGCAGTCCCTGTCCGATCACGTCCACCGTGGTGAACAGCTCCATCTCCCGCCCCAGCTTGTTGTGATCCCGGCGCTTGATATCCTCCAGATGTTCGAGATAAGCCTCAAGTTCCTCCTTCTTCGCAAAAGCGGTGCCGTAGATTCGCTGCAACTGCGCCCTGTCGGAGTCACCCCGCCAATACGCCATAGAAGAGGAAATCAGCTTGTACGCCTTGATATTTTTTGTGCTCATCAGATGAGGGCCCGCACACAGATCCACGAATCCGCCCTGATCGTAGAAGGAAATCTCCGCGTCCTCCGGCAGATCCTGAATCAGCTCCACCTTGTAAGGCTCGTTTCTCTCCTCCATATACTTGATGGCTTCCGCCCTCGGCAGGGTAAAGCGCTCCAGCTTGTGCCCTTCCTTGATGATCTTCTTCATCTCCGCTTCCAGTTTATCCAGATCTTCTCTGGAAAAAGGCGCGGCGTCGAAATCGTAGTAGAAGCCTTCCTCGATGGCGGGACCGATGGTCACCTTCGCCTCCGGGAAGAGCCGCTTCACCGCTTCCGCCAGCACATGGGAAGCCGTGTGTCTGACCACCTTAAGCCCTTCCGGGTCGTTGGCCGTCAAAATGTTCAGGCTGCAGTCCCGGTCAATGACCGTGCGCAGATCCTCCACCTTGCCGTCCACTTCCCCGGCGCATGCCGCGCGGGCAAGCCCCTCGGAAATATCAAGCGCAATGTCGTAAATGCTCATCGCCTGCGCATACTCTTTAAACGAACCGTCTTTCAATGTAATTTTCATGTCTCTCCTCCTTTAAATATTAAAGTCCCCTGCACTGTCAGTCAGACTGTGCAGAGGACGTATGTTTACGCGGTTCCACCTCGCTTGTTCCGTGCGCTTTTCGCAGCAACGGAACCACTCATTTGACTGTAACGTAAGTCAGCGGGCCGTATTGGGGCCACTCGGAGCCGGTCTTCAAATGTTTCCCGCAAAAGCGCTTTCACCACAGGGCGCTTCTCTCTGTTGCGTTTCGCATCCTACTCTTCTCGTCAACGTGTTATACTCTATCCTGTTTCCCAAATCTTATACCTATTCTATGCCAGACAATTCTAAAAGTAAAGTGCTAATTTTTTCTTTCTGCCATCTTTTAGCGGCAAATGTCCGGCGTATAGTTTACATAACTTCTATCACCCGAAGCCTACGCGTTCTTCCCGCAGCATTTCTTATACTTCTTCCCGCTGCCGCAGGGGCAAGGATCATTGGGATAAATTTTCTTCTCCTTATGAACGGTAGTAGACTCCTTCTGCTCCCTGTAAAGCGCCTTTCTCTTATCCTCGTCGAAGATCTCGTTCCACTCTTCCAGATTGTAAAGCCAGTCTGCGCCGGCTCCCACCATGTTCTTGTAGAGCAGCTCCTTGTCAAAACCGAGACTTACCTTCGTATCCTCCTCCATCTCGTCGATGGGGTTGGGCTTCTTCAAGCTGTCGTTGATGCCGTCCAGAAAACCTGTCATGGTCATCAGATCCACTTCGTATTTGTCCGCAAGCTCTTTGACCGTGCCTTTTACGGCCTTGTCCGGCGTCTTCAAAAGCTGTGCATAGATTTCTTTTTCTTTCTGGAAATAGTCGGACCAGAGTCTCTGTAAATCGCCCTTGTTCGCCGTCTCCGAATACGCCATTTCGTGCCACTGCTGTAATAATGCCATCGTACCGTACCACCTTTATTCTGTAATCTGAGCAGTCGTTACTGCCTGTAACAGCCGCCGCCCGTTTATGCGTCTTTCGCATTTACCAGCTAAGTATATACCATTTTGCCGAAAAAGTAAATTTATATTTCCTTAAGACGGAAAAGTAAAATTTTTTTTACAAAGTATGCATAAGGAGAAAAAAACAGGCAACAATAATACCAAGCAAAAGATAAGAAATACTTATCCTCCCCTAAAAAGGAATCCCCCGTTACCGCATGCACTGCAGTTTCTGGGGATTTCCTTTTTTACATCCTTTTCTCGTCCTGCGAATTCTTTCCTTTCCTCCGCCGCAAAACGACAATCACCAGAATCACCGCCGCCGCAATCAAAAGCAGCCAGATAAAATAACAAGTCCCCCGAAACTGTTTATCGTTTCGGGGGCATGTTTTTATCCGGATTTCATAACATCTAAATACAGAACGCCGCGTACAGCGGCACCGTCTTCTTCCCGTCCGCAAATCCGAAATTTTTCGCGGAAAGCTTTATCGCATAGGACGGCCGGTACGTTTCCATATAAACCTTAAGACTTTTTGCCTTCGTGTTATCCGCGGATTTTACCTCAAGCGGTATTAACTGCCCTTCCCGCTGAATCACAAAGTCAATCTCCGCTCCCCGCGGCGACTCCCAGTAATACGTGGTATATTCATTGATCGTAAGCTGTATGTGGACGTAATTTTCCACCATGCCGCCCTTGAAATCATCCAGCTCCTCAGCCATATAGAGAATATCGTCCGGCATCAGCTCCTTTTTCGCACAGAGAAGCCCGGAATCGGACACATATATTTTAAAGGCGTCAATGTCCCGGTAATTTTCAAGCGGCTTTTTCACCTGTTCCACCCGGTAAACCTGCGATACGATACCCGACAGCGTCAGCCACTCGATGGCGTTCTCAAACTCCGCCGCGCGGCCGCCTTTCTTGATCAGCTTATACTGAAAACGGGTATTCTTTTTGGAGAGCTGGACAGTGATATTGTCATAGGTAAGCCGTGTCTTTTTGATCTCGTTCAACTGATTATACTTGCTCATATCGTTAAGATAACTTGTGAGAATCGTATCCTGCGTGTGTCTGACCAGCGTATAATCTCCCGTCTCGGCAAACTGTTTCACGCACTCCGGCATCCCGCCCACCACAAGGTATTTTCGGTAAAGCGCCATCGCCGCGTCATGCAAAGCCGCAGGCAAGGGCGTATCTGCCGCAAAGCATTCCCTGATCCTCCCGGCAAGCTCCGTCTCTCCCATCGCCAGCAGAAATTCCTCCATATCCATCGGATAGAGCGTTTTGATATCCACCTTTCCCACCGGGAAAGAAAACTGCGAGCGGTTTACCGCCACGCCGAGAAGACTTCCCGCCGCGATCACATGGTACGCAGGCGCCTCCTCGCAGAAATATTTAAGCGATGTCAGCGCACGCTCACAGAGCTGTATCTCATCCAGCACAAGCAAAGTCCGCTCCCGCACAATGGTCTGTCCCGCTATGCGGGAAAGAATCGGCAGCAGATAATCGGGGCTGATATTCTCGGCAAAGGTCTCCGACAATTTCGGGTTTGTCTCAAAGTTAAAGTAGGCGACATTATCATAGTGGGTGCGCCCAAACTCCAGAATCGCATACGTCTTTCCGACCTGCCTTGCCCCCTGCAGAATCAGCGGCTTGCGATGTTCGCTGTCCTTCCATTCCTCCAGATATCTCACGATCTTTCTATACATAAGTACCCCTCGTTTTTGAGTGCGTGTCTGTTCCTAATAAAAGGTTCACTTATAGTATAATATTTATTCATGTCAAAATCAACGTATTTTATTTCAAATTTCACATTAAAATGCGTGAATATTTTTAAATTATTTACATCAAACTACATGAATATTTCAGGCTGCCATACCCAAAAACCTCTCGCATTACTTTTCACACCCGCGTTATGCGCTTGCCCCATGTTGTCGCAGCCTGCGCCTATATCTCACTGCGGCACCTGCCCGATCCTCTCCTGCCCGCTGCCGTCGGTTTTCATCCGATAAAACGGATGGGGTTCCCCACCCACATACACCTCCGCCACAATCTCTCCTCCGTCCTGTATGTGACGCTATGGCTGATAAAAATATTGTGTTTCTTTTCATTCCGTATTGCTCCTTCCGCATCCTTTCGTCACTACATCCTTTGGTTTGAAGACATATGCCGTTTCATAGTGAAAACTTTTTTAATTTTAAGCAAAAGTTTTCACTATAATTGAAAACTTTGTTTGACTTAAGCAAAAGATTTCCGTATAATTTGTATAAAAATAAAAATCCTATAACAAAAATCATAGAAATTGAGGAAATCCCATGATTTACAGAGAACATTATATTCAACCAGTCCGGGAATTTTATGAATCAGACTTAATCAAAATCATTACGGGGATCCGCCGCTGCGGCAAATCCGTCATATTGGAACAGATCATGCAGGAGATCAGCCAGAAAACCGACAACATAATCTACCTGAATTTCGAGGACAAGCGCATATCAGCCAATATCACCAATGAAAGCGCATTGATCTCCTATGTGGAAAACCACAGGAAAGCCGGGAAATGCTATTTGTTTTTTGACGAAGTGCAAACCCTGGATGGCTGGCAAAGCGCATGTAAAACGCTGCGACTTTATGATTATTCTCTGTTTATCACAGGTTCCAACTCAAAACTGCTCTCCGGCGAATTTACCAAAGAACTCAGCGGCAGATATGTGTCTTTCCGCGTGCGCCCGTTCGTATATAAAGAAATTACCGAATATGCGAAAGAACTCGGAAAAGAAATCTCTGTCACCGATTATTTAATCTGGGGCGGTTTCCCTAAACGGTTCGAGTTTGACAGTCCCGAAGCGCAGCGCAGATATTTGAATGATCTGGACGATACGATTATCATAAATGATCTGATACTCCGTTATCGGATTCGCAAAGAAAGTCTGTTCAAAAACCTTGTAAACTACATCCTGCGCTCCAACAGCAGAATTTTTTCCGCGAAATCCATTCACGACTATATGAAAAGGGAATATGAATCCTGCTCAGTCAATACCATTATGAAATATCTCAATTATCTGGAAGAGGCATATATCATTGAATCTATCAGACAGTATTCTGCAAAAACAAAAAAATTGCTGAGCTTCTACGCAAAGATTTACAACGCCGACGTAGCTTTCAACTCCCTCCGCTGCCCGGATAACCGCTTTGACCTTACACACAATCTGGAAAATATCATATATAATGAACTGCTTTATATGAATTATGATGTCCGGGTGTATAACAATGCCGGAAAAGAAATTGATTTCCTTGCCCGCTCCGGCAATAAAAACTACTTTATTCAGACTGCATACAGTGTCGCGGACGAAAAAGCTTACGACAGAGAATTTGCCGCCTTTAAAAATATAGACAATCTGTCGCAGAAAATCCTTATCACCAATGACGAGATTGATTATTCTACCAGTACCGTTCGCCATATTCGCTTAAAGGATTTTCTGCTTATGCATGATTTGGATGAGGGGAGATACGACGCTGTCTACCGTATCTGATACACCGACTTAAGCGTAAACGCCGCCGCGTCTCCCTCCAGTATCTCCACCCGCTTCTCCCCCGGGTTCATGTCAAAGAAATTGTCGGAGAGCTTCACATCCCCATCCACGCCCTCGATCTCCACATTCTTCGCGTAAGCCGCGGCGCTGACAACGAGGGTGTTTCCCTCCCTGCGCCATGACAGCTTCGGATCACGGAAACGGAAATGCTTCGGCGCGGTAAACAGCGTGGTGTTCTCCGAAACAATCTCTCCGCCCTGCTCAAAGGAATAACTGATGTAAACCTCCAACTCGTCATAATCGGAGAAATCCATCTTTTCAAGCCACAGACCGGACAACGGCTCCACGCCGACTTCCTTCGCGCCCTCCAACAGCGCTTCGCCGTCCGCCTTTCTCAGACTCCACCTCACCGTGCCGTCCACTCTCGCCATCGTTTCATTCGCCACGTGCAGTCTCGCGGACTTCTCGATGGGCGCAGGCTGCGCCACACAGAACGGTCTCTCGGAAAGTTCGCCCATTTCCTCACAGGAAATCATCACCGGCGCAAAAGCCCTCTTCTCCGCATAGTGGAGCGCCTTCCACCGCCCATAATAATCAATGCTCGCCCAGGAAGCCACCGGCCAGATGTCGTTTAGCTGCCAGACCACCGCGCCCATACATCTACCCCGGTTCCTGCGGAAATGCTCGATGCCGTACCTGATCGCATCCGCCTGCAGAAGCTGGGACGCATATAAGAGCATCTCAAAGTCCGTCGGATAAAGATAAGTCGCGGAGAGATAGGTCATAATCTTGCCGTTGGCCGCCACGTTCCGCTGGTGCATCTCCATCACGCGGGAAAAAATGTTGCGATCCTCCGGCGCGGTAAAGCTCTCCACCGTCTTTAGGCAGGGGAAAGACTGGAACCCGAACTCGGACATATAGCGGAAATAATAGTTCCGGTAGTCCGTAAAGGGCTTATTCCCGTGCCACACCGCCCAGTAATGGGTATCGCCCCGGTTCTCGTCCCACGGATTGTCATAGTTTCCGCCCGACGAAGGCGAGGACGGCCAATAGAAAGTACCGGGGTCTTCCACCTCTAAAATTTTCGGAATGATATATTCAAAAATCTTGATATAGTCGCACTTCTGCTTGAGGGAAGGCTGCCACGCGCCGTCCAGCGTCTGGGTCTCCATCTCGTTGTTGCCGCACCACAGCCCCAGGCATGCGTGATGGCGGATTCTGCGCACATTGTCCTGAATCTCCGCACTGATATTGCGCTCGAAATCATCGTCCAGCTCGTAGGACGCGCAGGCAAACATGAAATCCTGCCACACGATCAGCCCCAATTCATCGCAGATGTCAAAAAACCAGTCATCCGGGTAATAACCGCCGCCCCACACACGGATGCAGTTGTAATGGGCCGCCGCCGCATCCTCCAAGAGACGGCGGGTGCGCTCCGGCGTGATTCTGGAAAAAATATTGTCTTCGGGAATGTAATCCGCACCCATGGCAAAAATTTTTATGCCGTTCACCTCATGGGCAAAGCACGATCCCCACTCGTCCTTTTCCGTATTCACTGTCAGCGTGCGCAGGCCGATCCGGCGGCTCCACTGATCGAGCACGTTCCCTTCCTCATCCAGCAGCGTCACCTCCACACGGTAGAGGGGCTGTTCCCCAAAGCCGTTTGGCCACCAGCGTCTGGGATTTTTCACGGTGATGGTGTCCCAGTCGTCCCCGTCCTCATATCCCGCATTTTCTACACGCTCCGCCTGCTCCTCTGGCCCGCGCAATGTCCCGCTCTTGGAAGATTTCTCCGCAACCAGCCCGCCTTCCGGGTCATAAAGCGCGACGCGCAGCTCGTTTTCGTTCCCGTAATCGCCTATGCCGCCGAAAATACGGCATGTGATATCATAAGTTATGTCAACCGAATCCGTCGCGCCATTTTTCTCATACGCAGCGTTCCGATTTACATTATCCATTCCATCATGCCCATTTCCCCGCTCGCTGCCCACTGTCTGCGCCGGTACAGGAAACGCCTCATTTCTCACATCTGACTTAATATCCGAAGCATGTCCCTTCACGTCCCAGTTTTGCGTTATGAAAACCTGCTCAATTCTGGACTTCTTCCCGGATAAGACCGATACCTCCCGGAAGATTCCCGCATCGGGCAGCCTCGGCCCCCAATCCCAGCCGAACATACAGTGGGCTTTGCGCAGATGGGGAAACCCGCGCATGGCGTCCGTGGAACCGCCCGTAAAGACCTTCCGATTCTCCTCCTCTATGAAACGCGTGGGCGAAGCAATCTCCACCCGCAGCGTATTTTTCCCTGCCTGCGCCGTCCACCCGAGATCAAACTCCCAGACACGGTGCATATTGTTCGTTTCTCCCAATACTCTTCCATTGAGGTAGACTTTCGCAAGCGTATCGATCCCATCAAAGTGCAGAATCAGAAAATCCCCGGCAAGCTGCTCTTCGTCAAGTAAAAAATCCGTCTCAAATACAAAATCGTTCTCCATAAGGGGAAGCGCCGTCAGCTCATTCATCCTGTCATAAGGATCCGGCATAAGCCCCTGCTCCAGAAGATTTCCGTAGACAGAGCCGGGAATCTTTGCGGGAAGCATCTTCCCGTTCACCCCGTACACATCCTTTTCCCCTAGGATCTGCATCCGCCAGTTGTCGCCGCTTAAAATCATTTTATGCATCTTAGTCTCCTTTTCTTAGTGGCTCTTGTAGAAATCAGCCGGCGCTGTCTGCACGCTCTTAATCTGCTTCTTATTTTCATACATCCGCACATCCGCCTGCTGATAGACATCCATCAGCATTTCATCCTCCTGAGACGCATCGTAAACCGCATAGCCGCCCGCAATGCTGATACGGATCTTCTGTCTCGGCACCGCGTTGTAGCTGTCCATCGCATCTCTGAAAAGCGTCAGCACCGCCTCACAGCGCCCGGTTACATCCTCACCGACCAGAACCCCGGCGAACTCATCCCCGCCGATCCGAAAGCAGGTGCCGTCTTCCTTTTCCAAGGCAGTCTTTACAATATCTGCACACCCTACGATCAGCTCGTCCCCGCGCTGGTGTCCCAAGTGATCGTTCACATACTTTAAATCGTTCACGTCAAACATCATAATGGCGATCCCGGAAAGCTCTTTCTTCTGGCCCTCCAGCTCCTCAAGCCGCTCCTGAAAAGCCGTCCGATTGCCCACCCCCGTCAAGCCGTCACAATAGGCGAGCTGGCTGACAAATTCCGCCTGCATACCGAGTTTTACCGCGTTCACCATTCTCTCCAGACTGGCACTGCCGTAGCAGAGAATAAAAATCAGCAGACCGATGCGCACAAACATGGCGCTGTCATTGTTATACCCGCGGTAATATCGGGCAATGTCTATGCCTGTGGCAAAACAAATGCTCATAAGTCCCACAGACCTGATCGCCTTATAGACATTTCTCACTCTGCTCTCACGCACGGCAAAAGCATTTTTCACGATCGAATAAAACAGAAGGACTGCCGAGATTGCCAGCATGATATGCGTCAGCGTCAACGTCTCATGGTAATCCAGAATACCCGCAAAATGCAAAATGGTACACAGGGCAAACTCCGCTGCCGACATGCCGCAGACAACCGGCACCACCCATTTTTTCTGAAACCCGAAAGCGGCATCCAGATAGAGCACAAGCGGAATGGGGATCATCATCAGCGAACAGCATGACAGGGTCTGCAAAAGTCTGCTGTCGTCCGTGTAAAACTGCAGCAGATTCGTCTCCGCAAGGCACCAGAGGGCAATGCTGACTGCAAACAGCCCCAAATACAGCAGTTCATGGTTCTTATCCCTCTGCATATTGGCCGGAATATCCGCAATCAGCAGCAGCAGACCCGCAAACAGCATAAGCAGGCAGGTGGAGAAGGCCACTGTCTTATCCGTAATAGTCCCCACAATTTCCCCCGCCGCCGAACCGAGCGTGAGATGATCGATACACGCCCGCGCGCTTTTGTATACCGTCTCAAATCGAATCTCCACCGCCGCGCCCGCATCCTCCGCATAGAGCGGGACATAGCTCCATCTGGTGCCGAGGGAACGGTTATAGACACGGCTTTCCCTCACCCCGGGCGCATAGCGCAGTTCACCGTCCACATAAACCTTGTAGTTGATATTTTTTGAGCGAAAACACAGCGACTTTCCCTCTCCCAGATCAGCGGGCAGCGTGTGGAATACGCTCTCTTCCCGGTAAGGCTCCACGGAAGGCATTTTTTGCAGATGTTCCATATCCGCCGCGCTGCCGTCCGACAGACACCATCCTTCCGCAAAGACAATATTTCCATCCGACAGTTGATCCGTCGGCGACTTTCCCCTGTTATGGACTGCCGCCCAGATAATCATGGCGAGAAAAAATCCTACCATAACCGCGTAAAGCATATGGTATACCGTATTTCTTTTCCTTATTCTATTTGTTTCCGTCCCCGATCCGTTCATCCTGCATCACTCCGTTTTTTACTCCGGCTTCCGGGTTTTCTTCCGTCACGTAGCGGTTTTTATTCTATCATATGCGCACGGGAAATACAATCGTCCTCCTGCCGGATATACCGGCGAACGTAACAGTTCAGCCTTCGGCTTCACTGTCACGCGTGGTTACATAGTAACCACAATGCACACAAAATGCTCCAAAGAAGCATTTTGGCGCTTGCACAACTCGCAAAATCGCATACAGAGCGATTTTACTCGCGGAATAAGTGCAAGGCTGAACTGTTACCGGCAAACCACAACATCCGCCATGATGTCTTTGTAATTCCCGAAAAACCTTCCCGGAAAATTTATACAGGTACCCTTGACAATTTCTTCAAAGCGTGTATAATAATAATCAAATTCTACAAGTACCTGTATAAAATTCGAGAAAGGGGTGACAAAATACGGACGATATATATACAGTTATTTATGAGAAGCTGTCCACACTGCAATGGCTCATGAAACGCCGTCAGATGTTCAGCCAAGCGGAATTTGGGGCATTTGCCGACTCAACAAGAGGTCAGGGGCGCATCCTCGCCATGTTGAAAATCCAGCCGGAAATTGCTACAAAGGATTTAGCTTATCTGCTGGGCATCCGCCAACAATCACTGAATGAGCTGTTGAACAAGTTGGAAAAAAACAGTTACGTGGAGCGTAGACCATCTGAGAAAGACAGACGGGTCATGGTTGTGCATTTGACGGAAAAAGGGAAAGAAGCCCAGGAGCCGGAACCCAATTATCAGGATTTCCTCGGCTGCCTGTCGCCGGAAGAATTGCAGCAATTCGGCGAATATTTAGACAGGATTATTGCCGCCTGCCGAACGGGAGAAGGCAGAGGCAAGGACACAATGGCAGACTGGATGGACAAAGCGCGAGAACGTATGGGCGATGAACAATTTGAGCAATTGATGTCCATGCGTGAACGAGCCTTTGGCTCCTTTGAACGAGGCGCAAAGCCAGATCATATACCGGGTGCGGAGCGCTTCTCTCCCGATTACGATGGGCCTGTGCCGGACAGAAGTGAATTTAGCTTCTTTGGCGGCAGAGAAAGAAAATAGGAAAGAAAATAGAATACCCAAAGGCACCATATTATTTATGGAGATAAGTCCTATGCGAGCAAAACGCATAGGACTTAATTTTTTGGAGGTGATGAAATGAACCCAATCATTCAAGTAGAACATTTTTCAAAGAAATATGAAAATTTTACAGCAGTAGATGACATTTCCTTTACCGTGGACGAGGGCAGCATTTTCGCTTTCCTTGGCCCCAACGGCGCGGGCAAGAGTACAACCATCAACACGCTTTGTACCATCCTGGACAAAACTGAGGGACGCCTAATCATCAATGGGCATGACGTTTCCGACGAACGGGATTTGGTACGAAAGGACATTGGAATCGTATTCCAGGATTCGACCCTCGATACAAAAATGACCGTAGAGGAAAACCTGAAATATCATTGCAGCTTCTACAAAGTGCCGAAAAAAGAGGTTCAGGAACGCATTGACTTCGCTCTTGGCCTGGTAGAACTCACAGATTGGAAAAAGGCCATTGCGGGCACTCTGTCCGGCGGTATGAAACGACGGGCCGAGATTGCGAGGGGCCTGGTTCATAACCCGAAAGTATTGTTTCTGGATGAGCCGACTACCGGACTCGACCCGCAGACGAGAGCTAGTGTCTGGAAATATATTCAGCAGCTTCAAAAACAAAAAAATATGACAATCTTCCTTACCACTCACTACATGGACGAGGCAGAAATCTGTTCGAAAATTGTTATCATGGATCACGGTAAAATCGTTGCCAGCGACACGCCTGAAAACTTGGAGCGTCAATATACCAACACGGAGGTGAATGTCACCTGCACACAGACAGAACAGATGGAAAGCGCACTGACACAGCGAGGTGTTTCTTATGACAAAACCGAAAACCGTATAATTTTTCGTACAAAGAACGCACCGATGGCACTGGAAATTTTATTTTGCTGCAAGGAAAGCATCCTTGATTTTGAAGTAAAAAATGGGACACTGAATGAAGTGTTCCTTGCCATTACAGGAAAGGAGATTAGAAAGGTATGAACCCTATCGTCGCAATTATTGAAAGAAATCTGCTTAACTACATCCGCAACAAGGCACGGCTTTTAGGAAGTCTGTTTATGTCCATTTTCATGCTGGTGATGTTTTCATTTCTGATGAAATCCTCTATGAATGGTTTGGATCAGCCCATGAACTATCTGCTGGCCGGCGTCATCATCATGACAGCCTTCCAAATCGGCATTAACCATTCCTCCGAGATTTTGGCTGACATCGCAGGCGGTTACATGAAAGAAGTCATGGTTGCTCCCATTTCCCGCAGTGAAATTTCCATTGGCAACATTATGGCGGGAGCACTGGTCGCGACCCTGCAGGGAACCATTATGATGATACTTGCCATTTTTCTGGGGCTTCATGTTTCCGTTTTGCAATTTCTGCTGATGTTGATCTCGACTATGACTTTCAGTGCTATCGGCCTGTTCCTCGCAACAGTTTCCCGGAACGCTCCCGCCTTTCAAACGGTCAGTTCCATGGTCATGATGCCCCTGACCTTTGTCTCCGGCGCATACATCCCCACGACGATCATGCCCGGTTTCCTCCTGCCGGTGGTCTATCTAAACCCGCTGACTTATACGACCTCCATTTTCCGCTACATTGCCTTAGGCGCACACAAGCTGACCACGATGGAGCTTTTGGAGCAGGGCATGGCGTTTGCCATCGGTGGATTTGTGATTACGCCAATAATGGGTCTGGCAATCACCGTTTTAATTGGCGCCTTTTTCTTTGTACTATGTATCCGCAAATTTAATCAGGCGGACTTCTCTTCTGTAAAAATAGCTACGGGTATGCGCGGCGGCGGCGCGCCGGCGAGGTAAGGGGGAACGTATGGAACTGCAGTTTGAACAAGTCACAAAAAACTATAAAGACAAAAAAGTCCTCAAAGGAATTTCCCTCACCATGAGATCCGGGGTTTATGGGCTGCTCGGCCCCAATGGAGCGGGAAAGACGACTATGATACGGATTATGGCTGATGTGCTGCGTCCCGGCAAAGGGCGGGTCTTATGCAACGGCAGGGACATTCATGCCATAGGGGACGAATACCGGGCAAAAATCGGCTACCTGCCCCAAGACGTCAGCTTTTACGGCAACTTTACCGGCAGGGACTATCTGGAATATTCAGCGGCGCTGAAAGGTATGAAAAAGTCCTTGGCTGAAAAGCGGATAGAGGAATTGGCATACGTTGTTGGTCTGCAAAATGATCTGACTCGGAAATGCGCTGCCTATTCGGGAGGGATGCAGCGTAGGCTTGGCATCGCGCAGGCCCTGCTGGATAACCCGGAGATCCTGATTTTGGATGAGCCCACTTCCGGTCTTGATCCCTATGAGCGCATCAAATTCCGAAATATTATTTCCGCCTATGCCAAAGACCGTCTGGTGCTGCTTTCTACTCACATAGTCTCCGATGTTGAGCATATTGCCGCACAGATTATGATGATGGAGTACGGTGTTATTCAATACACGCTTACAAACGCGGACTACATCAAAAAAATGGATGGACGTGTCTGGCTTGTGAAAATGTCCGCCGAGCAGCTTGTAGAATATCAAAATCAGGCCGTTATCAGCAATTTCATTGCAAAAGACGACCATATGGAGGTGCGCGTCATTGATGAATCAAAGCCTGTCCGTGAAGCAGTGCCGACTATACCCACATTGGAGGATGCATATTTATATATTTTCAACTACTTGCCTGAAAAGAAAAGGAGGTAACATTCATGTCGCTATTCCGTTTTGAACTCCAAAAGCTGCTATTCAATAAGAAAACCGGCCTCTTGCTGCTATGTCTGTTTGCACTTTACAGCGCGATTGGCCTTACTTCCACGATATTCCTGATCGGCAGCAATGATGGTTACCGTGCATATGAGGAAATGGCCGTAGCTTATGAAGGATCGTTTGACGCCGAAAAAGCCGCTGAAGCAGAACGCATTTATAACGAGGTGAGCGCCCGCTACGGCACAGATTCCAGAATGATCGCCCGAAGCGTCAAAGACCGGCCGGAGATTATTTTGGCGGTGAACTACTACGCCTATGCCCAGCGGGTGGAGGAATATTGGAACGGTACGCCGCCGGAAAGCGACGAAGAGCCCTACGGCATCGCCCTCCTGAAATCAAAACTGGAAAAGCTGGAGAGCCAGGGAAAGCAAGATACATTCGCCTATCGGGAAATCTCTGATGCTCTGCAATGCCTGATTGAACTCGGCGAACCGGCATTTGCCAATATTCTGCTATGGGAGAACTTGTTCAACAACTGGGGAGAGCATATGATGCAGTTTCTGCTGTTTATACCGCTGGCATTTATCATTGCCCCGGTTTTCGCTGTGGAACGGTCAAGCGGCATGGACAATCTGATCTTAAGTTCCCGCCATGGCCGGAAAAAGATTGTCACCGCAAAGCTGTTGAGCGTACTCGTTACCTCCACCGTTGTAGTCACATTGTATTTGGCGGCTACCTTTCTTTTCGGTTTTCTTCCTCACGGAAGCCTGCATGGTTGGAATGCTGCCATTCAGTCCATTCCCACATACGCCAGGTCTATGTTCCAATTCAGGACTTGGCAATTTGCACTTATCGGAGCCGCATGGCTCATTTTCACCAGTGCTGTTTTCAGCCTGATCATCAGCTTTATCTCATCTCGTATGAAAAGCCAGATGGGGACGGCAGGTATCAGCCTGGCGCTTCTGTTTGTAAATGTGGGATTGGCAGCAATGGGTGATACTGTTCTCCAAAGAATCCGGCCGCTTGTGGACTTTGGGCTGGCAAACGTCACTTTAACAAAAGAGGTATTCGGTGCCCATAAACTTTTCGATGTATTTGGCGTGAGTATCAGCTACCCCCTTATGGCGGTTTTTGTTTTAACCTCTATTGCTGCCCTCGCTATCTTTGGGATTTACCAAGGGCAAAGGAGCCGAACTGCTGCATAAACGGCACTATTATAAGCTAATTGATATTTCGCCTTTGATCTCATGTTGACTACGCATCTGCTCCGCCATGCAGTCACGCTTTTTTATCATACAGATCGGATTTTTCAATCCACACATTGTAAATAACAACAGTATATCTTATAATCATTTTAGTACAGTCAAAAAAGGAGCACACAGCATGCCTCAGCAAACAAAGCAGCAGAAACCACAAAACGGCGGACAGGAAAATCCCAAAAGAAAAATAACGCCAAAACAGATCGCCGCGCTCGTCTGCGTTGTCCTTCTGGTGGGCATGTATATCGGCGCGTTCGTGGTCGCCTGCTTAGACCTTGGCGACTCCGGGCGGCTTTTTGCAGGATGCCTGGTCGCCACCATCGGGATGCCGATTCTGCTCTGGCTGCTGATCTGGTCGCTTGATTTAATGAAAAAATCGTCGCTCGGCAGCGACGATTCAGAGAATGCTTCGCATTCTCCCTAAATGATTTATACTAATACATTTTTCTAATGATGAAAAAACGGCGGGACGAAGGAAAGGGGCAGTTCTGACTATGAAAACTTTCGTTATAGACGGAAATCATTTTAGCGATTTGGAAGGATTCTATACTGAATTTTGCCCTAATTATTGGGGCTTTCGTGCCGCGCTGCCAACGCCAAGTCCTTTACCACTTCCCCCGCAATAATGAGTCCCGCCACGGAAGGAACGAAAGCGACGCTGCCGGGTGTCTGACGGCGCGGCACATTGTTGCCCCCACTTTCGGCAGCCCGTTCTGCCGTTGCCACCCCATACCCGTCATACTCATCCCTCTCACGCTTCTCCGACAAATCTTCAACTTTTTCTCCCGTTGGCATGATCGGTTCCTCCTCGGAATACACCACCTTCAAATGCTCCACATTCCGCTTCTTCAGTTCCCTGCGCATCACCCTTGCCAGAGGACACACCTTTGTCTCATAGATGTCAGCCACACGAAAAGCCGTGGCGTCCAGCTTGTTGCCCGCCCCCATGCTGCTGATAACAGGCACACCCGCATCTTTCGCGCGCATCACCAGCTCGATCTTCGCCGTCACGGTGTCCACGGCGTCCACCACATAATCGTATTCGCCAAAAGGAAAACTGTCCGCATTTTCCGGCAGGAAAAAACAGGGGTAAACCCGCACCTGCGCCTCCGGGTTGATGGAGAGAATCCTCTCCCGCATCACATCCGTTTTCTCCCTGCCAACCGTTTCGCGCGTGGCGATAATCTGCCGGTTGATATTCGACACCGCCACCTTGTCCTTGTCAATCAGGTCAAGGGCACCCACGCCACTGCGCGCAAGCGCCTCGCACACATAGCCGCCCACGCCGCCCACGCCAAAGACCGCCACCCGCGAGTGAGCCAATTTTTCCATGGCTTCTGCACCTAAAAGCATTTCTGTTCTGCCAAATTCTTCCCGCATAAAGTTCCCTCTTTTCTGTCTGACTGATTGTGAAACGATCAGCACCTGCGGCCTGTTTCAACACCCTTTAAAATCGCGCAATTAGACAAAACTCTACCATAATGTCATACATTTTCCTCTCTTTTCAGCCTCCGATAAAGCGTCACATACATCGTCACAAAACACGCCAGCCCGCCGATGGCATTGGAGACAGGCTCCGCCAGAAACACCCCGTCCACGCCGAACCCCCATTTCGGCAGAAGCACCGTCAGCGGCGCCACGATCACCGCCTTGCGAAGCAGGGAGAAAAAGATCGCGTGGCGGGAATCCCCCAGCGCCGTGAACGCGGACTGCCCCGTAAACTGAAACGCCATAAAGAAAAAGCCGAAAAAATACAGCCGCATGGCGCCCACGCCCGCCTCAATCATGGCGGCGTCCTCCGTAAATATGGAAAGCAGCAGATGGGGCGTCAAGAGCACCAGAAGCCACGCAAACAGCGTATACCCGATGCCCAGCGCGGTGGTAAAACGAATCCCCTGCCTGACTCTTCCGTATGCTTTCGCGCCGTAATTATACCCAAGCACCGGCTGCGCGCCACTTGTGATGCCGCTGACCGGCAGCCCCAGAATTTCCCTTGTGGAATTGATCACCGTCATCACGCCCACATAGAGATCGCCGCCGTAAACCTTGAGCGTCGCATTGCACACCACCTGCACCAGACAGTTCGTCCCCTGCATGATAAACCCGGACATGCCAAGCGCCATAATCTCCTTCGCCAGTTTTCCCTCCACCCGCAGATCCGCCCTTTTCATGGGAAGCAGCGCCTTTTTCCCTGTCAGGAACCAAAGCACCCAGATGCAGGAAACCGCCTGACTGATCACCGTGGCAAGTGCGGCGCCGCCCACGCCCATATGCAGCCCGAAAATAAAAACCGGGTCCAGCACCAGATTCAGCAAGGCGCCCAGAAGCGTCGTCATCATGCCCATGCGGGGAAATCCCTGCGCGTTGATAAATCCGTTTAACCCCGTTGCCAGCATGGTAAAAGGCGTCCCCCAAAGATAAATTTTCAGGTAAGCATCCGCATACAGGTAGGAGGCGTCGCTTGCGCCAAACAGGTAAAGCACTGGTCTGCGAAACAGGTAGCAGAAGAAAAACATCACCACAGACGTGCCAAGCAGCAGAGAAAAGGTATTGCCGAGGATTTTCCCCGCCCGCTCTTCCTGCCCCGCTCCTCTGGCAATGGAAAAAAGCGGCGTGCCGCCCGTCCCGAACAGGAAGGTGAGCGCCGCGATCAGGGTCGTCAGCGGAAACACCAGCCCGATGCCCGTCAGCGCCATGCTGTCCGCGCCCGGCAGATGCCCGATATAGATGCGGTCAACCACATTATATAAAAGCTGTACAAGCTGTGCCAGAATCAGGGGAATGGACTGCGCGACAATATTGCGCCAGACCTTGCCCTGCGAAAAATCAGTGGATTGCATAAATGATACCCTCTATTCCAAAATAAATTCCCGCCATCACTTCTTTTTATGATATAATTTTCTGGTAAGAAAATCAAACGAAAAGGAGATCTCACAATGCAAATCACAGACGACATCAAATACATAGGCGTTAACGACCACGAAATCGACCTCTTTGAAGGACAATATACCGTAGAAAACGGCATGGCATACAATTCCTACGTCATCATGGACGAGAAGATCGCCGTGATGGACACGGTGGACACAAATTTTGAGGAAGAATGGCTTGGGAATCTGAAAACCGTTTTGGGCAGCCGCATCCCGGACTACCTGATCGTGCAGCACATGGAGCCCGACCACTCCGCCAGCATAGACGCATTTGTCAAGGCTTACCCGGAGACAGTGATCGTGGCATCCGCGCCCGCTTTCACCATGATGAAACAGTTTTTCGGCACGGACTACGCCGACAAGCGGCAGATCATCAAGGAGGGCGATTCCCTTTCCCTTGGCGCACACACGTTGCAGTTTGTCGCCGCGCCGATGGTGCACTGGCCCGAGGTCATGGTCACCTATGACGCAAAAGACAAGGTGCTCTTCTCTGCGGACGGCTTCGGCAAATTCGGCGCCCTCGACGCGGACGAGGACTGGGCATGTGAAGCGCGCCGCTACTACTTCGGTATCGTGGGCAAATACGGTATGCAGGTGCAGAACCTTCTGAAAAAGGCGGCGGCGCTCGACATCCAGATTATCTGCCCGCTGCACGGTCCTGTCCTGAAAGAAAACTTGGAATATTATGTAAACTTATATCAGACATGGTCCTCCTACGGCGTGGAGTCGGAGGGCATTATGATCGCCTACACTTCCGTCTACGGCAATACCAAAAAAGCCGCCGGACTGCTGGCGGAAAAACTGACCGAAAAAGGCTGTCCGAAGGTAGTTGTCGCAGACCTCGCAAGGGAGGATATGGCAGAATGTGTGGAGGACGCGTTCCGCTACGGCAAGCTGGTGCTCGCCACCACCACCTACAATACGGAAATGTTCCCCTTCATGCGGGAGTTTATCGATGAACTGATCTCCCACAACTATCAGAAGCGCACCATCGCCCTGATGGAGAACGGCTCCTGGGCGCCCATGGCGGCAAAGGCGATGCGTGCCAGATTGGAGGGCTGTAAGGATATCACTTACACGGAAAACACCGTACAGATCCGCTCCGCTTTGACGGAGGAAAATATCGCACAGATCGAGGCGCTGGCTGAGGAACTGATGGGAAAGTAATAAGGAACCCCAAACCGGCCCAGATCAACAAACCGAAAGAAAGCGCTAAAAAAAGCAGCTAAAATCCTTACAATTTTAGCTGCTTTTGTCATACCGTAATATTTGATCAAGTTAAAACAGATCCGACCAATATTGGAACATCCGATTCATGCTTCCTGCGTTGTTGGCGTTTAACAGGTCAAGCACCATATTGTTTTTACTGCCGCCCGATGCATAATTCACAAGAAGGTTTTGCAGACTGTCAAAAATATTTTTGGCGCTGTCCTCTTTCTTCATCAGTTTATCGAAAAGCGCCTGATAATCTTCCTTCAGCCATTTTTCCTCCTCATCTGTATGCGTTACCCTGCCAATCTGCTGATATGCTTTCGTCCGCTCCTGTGCCTGCCGTACATCTGCACTCACGCCTGTCGCGTTAGGCGCAGAAATATCTTTCATGCTTTCGCTGTACAAATCCATACTGTTTTTATGGTTGGCAACGATTTTACTGTTATAGCTTTCATATTCTCTGACCAAGTCCTTAAAGGCATCCCGCGCGCCCTCCGGCACATAAGTATCTGCAAAATAGTTTAGCGCATTCACAGAGGAAATCAAATCCAGCTTTGCCGCTTCATGGGACATACTGTTATCCCAGCGACCCGCACCAGAAACTCCTCTGATACTGTCCATACCCGAGGTAATTTTCTTAAGCGTATCCTCCATTTTCCCCGCCTGTTCAACGTCCATGTCACGAAAAACGCCCTTGTCGTACAGGAATTTACTAAATACCAGATACTGCGTCGGTTCATTTTTGCTCAAGTCTCCCCTGTAATCGAAAGGGCTCCACGGATTTTCCGCCTCAAGCTTTGCCTGCTCCGCCGCCTGCGCCGCTTTGCGCTCCGCAACATGTGACATAAATTCCTGTGAGTCCGGTGAGATATCAACGGTAAACCGCTCGGCATGGATCCCCATATCCTCGTATGCCTTCCTGCGTTCCTCCGGCGTCTGTGACTCTGCCGCTCGCTGTGTTTCCGCCGCCCGGTCTTTACGGTTGTCGGCCTTTCTTTCCCTGACTCCTGTGTAACCCGTTAAATTGACATCCATCCCCATATGTATCCCTCCTGCATCATGAATCGCCCTGAGTCGAAATCCAAACCCTGCTCTTATCTATTTTATCGGATTTCTTTAGTATTCTCTTTAGGTCATCATCCTACATGATGCCGGCGGGATTTTCCTACGCCTCCACGCCCAGCTTCCGAAGTTCTTCTATCGCCTGCGCCTGATTATGAAAGAGGATGGTGTGTATGCCGAACTTCTCCGCCGCGTCCAGATTATGTTTCGTATCATCCAGAAACACGCACTCCTCCGGCTTCAGTCCGTAACGGTCGATCAGAAGCTGATAGATCTCCGGCATGGGCTTGATGATCTTTTCCTGATAAGAGAGAATACCGCCGTCCATATATGGCAGGAAGTCGAGAGCCGCCGCACATTGCACGTGAGAAGACTTGGAAAAGTTGGACAGGTACAGACATCGGTAACCCTTTTCCTGCAGCTTCTGTATCCACGGAATCGCATAGTCATTTCGGACAACCATAGTCCCCTTGTCGCGAAGCGTCTCCCGGATTTCCGTCTCGATGCCGGGGTCATTTTTGATAAATCCCTGTATGATCTCCTCGTCGCCCATCACGCCCCTGTCGTACTCGTTCCACATTGGAGATTTCACCGTGGCTTTTGCCAGCCGCTCAAAAATCTCCTCGCTGTACCCGAAACTGCGGTAATGCGCCTCCCACGTAAAATCCGCCAGCACGTTTCCGATGTCAAATATGATTGTTGTGATCATTCCTTACTCTTCCTTCCCTATTGCAAGTTTACATAACTCTTGTACTGACAATCTCTCCACACAGTTCCGCCGCATTTCCCCAGTGTACAGCAATAGTTTACATAACTCTATATATGCATATCACAAATTGGCATAATATCATCTGCGTATCGTTAGTTTACATAGCGCAATCAGCTTCTCGCCAGTCCGTCCACATGCAGCACCTCTCCGCTGATGTAGGACGCTTTGTCCGATGCAAGGAACACAAAAGCGTTGGCGATATCCTCCGGCTGTCCCATACGTCGCAGTGGAATCTGCGCAATCATCGGATCAATCACCTCTTTGGGAACCTGGCGCATCATATCCGTGTAGGTGATGCCCGGTGCCACCGCATTTACCCGAATGCCTTTCGGCCCCAGCTCTCTTGCCAGAGACAGGGTAAAGCCGTTCACCGCAAATTTGGAGGTGGGATAAGCAATTCCCGCAGGCTGCCCGTACTGGCTCACCATGGAGGAAGTGTTGAGGATCACGCCGCTCCCCGCCGCAATCATATGGACGCTCGCCGCCTTGGAGCAGTTGTACACACCCTTGATATTCAGATCCATCACCTTCTCAAAGGTTTCCGCCGTGTACTCCGTAAAAGGCGTGCTCTCCGAGACACCCGCATTGTTCACCAGAATGTCTATCTTTCCATACTTTTCAGCCACACCGTCAAATGCCGCCTTCACCGCCTCACAGTCGGACAGATTCGGGAAGATTCCCTCCACCACCGCGTCCGGATAAGCCTCTTTCAGCTTCGCCACCGCCTTGTCAGCGGTCTCCTGACGGCTCGCGCACAGCACAACCTTTGCTCCCTCCTGCAAAAACGCCTCCACCGTGGCATAGCCGATTCCTCTGCTGCCGCCCGTCACAATCGCAACCTTGTTCTCTAGTAACATAGCGCTCCCTCCTTTTATCATTTTTTCTTACTGCCCTTCCCGTCACATCACTTTCCGGAAACCCGTCCGTTTCACACACGGGATCTGATAATGTCTCTGCAGACAAGGCAGCGAAAAAAATCCCCGCTGCCCCCATCTCGTGTATTTTATCCTACTTGCTCAGTGGACTCTCTCTGTAAATGATATCATCTCTGCCGGGACCGTTTGAAACCATAGTAATAGGATACCCGATCTGCTCCTCGATAAACTCCACATAGTTGCGGCAGTTCTCCGGCAGCTCCTCATACTTTTTGATGCCGCGGATCTCGCACTTCCAGCCGGGCAGTTTTTTCAGCACAGGCTTCGCTTTCTCCAGCTTGCAGGTCACAGGGAAGTCCGTGGTCACCTGACCGTCCACCTCGTAACCCACGCACACAGGAATCTCGTCCAGATACCCGAGCACGTCGAGCACCGTAAACGCCACATCCGTAGTTCCCTGCAGACGGCAGCCGTACTTGGACGCCACGCAGTCAAACCAGCCCATCCTTCTCGGACGACCTGTGGTCGCGCCGAACTCTCCGCCGTCGCCGCCCCGTCTGCGAAGTTCGTCCGCCTCGTCGCCGAAAATCTCCGACACAAACACACCCGCTCCCACCGCGGAAGAATACGCCTTGCATACCGTAATAATCTGTTTGATCTCATAGGGCGGGATACCTGCGCCGATCGCGCCGTAAGCCGCCAGCGTGGAGGAGGACGTCACCATCGGGTAAATCCCGTGGTCAGGGTCTTTGAGCGTGCCGAGCTGTCCTTCCAGAAGCACGGTCTTGCCGTCCTTGATCGCCTGATCCAGATAGGAGGACACGTCGCACACATAGGGCGCGATCATCTCCCGGTACTGCTGCATCACAGCGAACAGTTCCTGCGGATCAACGGCAGGCTTATGGTAAAGATGCTCCAGAATCACATTCTTCGTCTCACATACCCGCTCCAGTTTCTCCTTCAGTAAATCCTCGTCAAAAAGCTCGCTCACCTGAAAACCGATCTTTGCGTACTTATCAGAGTAAAAAGGCGCAATCCCCGACTTCGTGGAGCCGAAGGACTTTCCGCCAAGTCTCTCTTCCTCGTACTGGTCAAATAAAATATGGTAGGGCATCACGATCTGACAGCGGTCGGACACCAAAATCTTTGGCTTTGGTACATCCCTGTCCGTCAAGGACTTGATCTCATCCACCAGAAGCGGAATGTTGAGTGCAACACCATTGCCGATGATACTGGTAATGTGCCCGTAAAACACACCTGACGGCAGCGTATGCAGCGCAAACTTGCCGTAATTGTTTACAATTGTGTGTCCCGCATTCGCGCCTCCCTGAAAACGCACCACGATATCCGCTTTTTCCGCCAGCATATCCGTGATCTTCCCTTTTCCCTCGTCGCCCCAGTTGGCGCCCACAACAGCTTTTACCATAATACCCTCCTCCTTCATTCAGCATAAGCAGACTCGAAATGCTTATACGCGCAAAAGACCGGTTGTAAAAAACCGGTCTTTGTTTCTTACTTTCACATTATAAAGCAAAACCCATTTCAAATCAATGCTTTTGTGCGTGCGCCTTTTTCCACGCCTTGATTTCCGCAAGTCTCTTTTTCAGAGCCTCCTCCTCACCCATGCCTGCGGGCCGGTAATATTCCCGTCCCAGAAGGGCATCCGGCAGACACTGCATATTCGTCAGCTTCTCCTCCGTGTCGTGGGCGTATTGGTAACCCTTTCCATACTCAAGATCGCGCATCAGCCCCGTCACCCCATTGCGAATCACAAGAGGCACCGGCTCCGCCAAATCTTTGACCGCATCCTCCTTCGCCTCATTGTAAGACACCTCCATGGCGTTGGACTTGGGCGCAAGCGCCACATAGACCACCGCCTGCGTCAGATGGACGTTGCACTCCGGCATTCCCAGAAAATGGCACGCCTGATAAGCCGCCACCGCAATCTGCAGAGCACGGGGATCAGCAAGCCCCACATCCTCGCTGGCAAACCGCACCACGCGCCTTGCCACATAAAGCGGATCCTCTCCCGCCTCCAGCATCCGCGCCAGCCAGTAGACCGCCGCGTCGGGATCGGAATTGCGCATGGATTTATGTAAGGCGGAGATGAGATTATAGTGTTCCTCCCCCTTTTTATCGTACAGAAGGGACTTCCGCATGGTGCACTGTTCCAGCGTTTCCTTGGTCACCGTGACCGCGCCTTCCGCATCCATCTCTCCGTTTAGCACAACCATTTCCAGCGTGGAAAGCGCGTTTCTGGCATCGCCATTGGCAAAGACGGCGATCATTTCAAGCGTCTCGTCGTCGATATGCACAGTCTGATTTCCGAAGCCTCTGGCATCCGTCAGCGCATGCGACAACAGCTCTTTGATCTCCTGCGTGGTGAGCGCCTGTAACACAAACACCTTGCAGCGGGATAAAAGAGCGCTGTTAATCTCAAAAGATGGATTTTCTGTCGTCGCGCCGATCAGAATAATGCTCCCCTTTTCCACGAAAGGAAGAAAAGCGTCCTGCTGCGCCTTGTTAAAACGGTGTATCTCGTCCACAAACAGAATCGTTCGAACACCGTACTGGCGGTTTTTCTCCGCCTGCTCCATAACGGTTCTGATCTCTTTGATACCGCTTGTCACTGCCGAAAAATCAATAAAGGAAGACTTCGTTTTATTGGCAATAATTCTTGCCAGCGTAGTCTTTCCCACCCCCGGCGGCCCCCAGAAAATCATAGAGGAAACCTGATCCTGCTCGATCAGCTTCCGAAGCACCTTGCCTTTTCCAAGCAGATGCCCCTGCCCCACATACTCCTCCAGACTGCCGGGTCTGAGCTTCGCCGCCAGAGGCTGCGGCATTTCCCTGTCAAATAAAGATATCTGATCCACGTTATTTATCTCTTATTCCATTTGTTGTTATTGTTGTTATCCTTTTTGGCTTCCTCTTCCTTCTGCTCTTCCGTCTCAGATACATTGGAAGAAGTTTCCGCCAGAGGCGCAAGCCCTTCTGTATTCATGATACACTGTCCCTGGAATACCGCGTTTTCATCAACAACCAGACTCTTCGTGCGGATATTGCCGATCACCTTACCGGTGGAGGCCACCTCAGTTCTGCCGCCGGAAGTAAGATCACCCTCCAGAGAACCGCCTATTATAATACTGCTGCCCTTCACATTACCCTTCACCTTACCGCTGGAACTGATAATGAGCGCACCCTCCGTCTCCACATCACCGGTTACACTCCCCTCCACACGAACGGCCTCTTTGGCGCGGATGTCGCCATCCACCACCATATCAGCGCCAATGATGCTGCTGATCTTTGCGTTAATCTGTTCTACCGACTTTTTTCCCAACATAGCTTCCTCCCTAACCTTTAATCTCAATCATATCAAGCGGATCCACATAGCTGTCATCCTTCCGGATACTGTAGCCCGTCTCCGTGTTATCTTCGCCCACCAGAAAAAGCGCCACACCCTTCACAACCTGACTGCCCTCCTCCACAATGGGGCTTCCCAGATTCCGATAGGTGGTGACGTAGCCGTTTCCATGGTCGATTATCACGTAGCTTACTTCACCCTCCGCCTCCCGGACTTCCTTCACCGTGCCCGGTGCGGTGGCAACCACTTTCGTTCCTTCCGCCGCCACGAAAATGAGTTCCTTCCACTCCTCGTTCGCCTCAACCTTCAGCGTATTCTCATCCTCGTCGGCCTCATCCTGCGCGTCCTGCGCCGCTGTATCCTCTTCCTTAATCTGCGCCGCGCCGCTCATGGGGAATCCTTTCGGAATGTAATTTTCCTCATGTGCCGCCACCAGCTCATGCTCCTGCTCTTCCTTGCGGCTCAACGTCTCCTCCAACGAAGATACCTTCCCGGCAAGACTTTCCTTTTCCGCCGCCAGCGTCTCGTTCTCCGTCTTCGTCTGAACAAGCTGCTCAAGCTGTTTGGCATTCCGCTCTATGTAGCCTCCCATGGTGATGGTCGTATACACCGCATAGCAGATCACGGCCACAAACACCACAAAAGAGACTACCGCCAGCGCGCCCGTCTTAATGTGCATTCTCCGATGGTGCGCCGCAGGAGAATCGGAAGTTAATATTATCGTATAAGTGATCTTTCTCTTGCGCAAATCTGTGCTCATAAATAAGGTCACCTCCACTCATCTTTTTCATTTTAACACATATTGCGCAAGAAAAACATAGTATTTTTTAAATCCGCCCCACTGCAAGCGCCCGCGTTGCGTTAATCACCGCCAGAATCATCACTCCCACATCCGCAAAGATAGCCCACCACATGCCGACCGCGCCCACTGCTCCCAAAGCCAGGCAGGCAAATTTCACCGCCAGCGCAAAGACAATATTTTCGTGGACAATCCGCAGGGTCTTTCTGGAAATCTGCATGGCCAGCGCGATCTTTGCCGGATCGTCGTCCATCAGCACGATATCCGCCGCCTCGATCGCCGCATCGGAGCCGAGCGCTCCCATGGCGATCCCTAAATCGGCCCGGGAAAGCACCGGCGCGTCGTTGATGCCGTCCCCCACAAAAGCAAGTTTCTCCTTCTTTCCTTTCGCCGCCAGAAGCTTTTCCACCTCAACCACCTTATCCGCAGGCAGAAGTTCGCTTCTCGCTTCGTCCACACCAAGTTCCTTCGCCACCGCATCCGCCACAGACTTTGCATCTCCAGTCAACATAACTATCTTACGAACTCCGGCCTTCTTAATTGCCGTAAGCGCCTCCTTCGCGCCCGGCTTCACCACGTCGGAAATCAGAATGCACCCGGCGTAGACGCCGTCCACCGCCACATACACCTGTGTCCCGATCCCTGAAACCTCCTCCGGCGCAATCTGCAGCCGCTCCATCAGCCTGCGGTTGCCCGCCGCAACCATCCGCCCATCCACATTGGCACAGACGCCGTGTCCGCTGATCTCCTCCACATCCTTCACTCGATCCCGATCAATTTCCTTCCCGTACGCCTCCCGCAGACTTCTGCTGATGGGATGCCCGGAATAACTCTCCGCGCAGGCCGCGTACTTGATCAGTTCCTCCTCGGAGAAACCTGCCGCCGCTTTCTTCGCGGTCACTTCAAACACGCCCTTCGTCAGCGTCCCCGTCTTATCGCAGACCACATACTTCGTCTCCGAGAGCGCCTCCAAGTAGTTGGAACCCTTCACCAGAATGCCCTTGGCGGAAGCGCCGCCGATTCCCCCAAAAAAGCTTAGAGGGATGGAAATGACCAGCGCGCAGGGACAGCTTATGACTAATGTGGTCAACGCTCTCGTCACCCACATGGACCAGTGCGGCTCATACCCGAAAACCAGACTCAAAACCGGCGGCAGTAAAGCCAGCGCCAGCGCGCCGTAGCAGACTGCCGGTGTATAGTATCTGGCAAACCGGGTGATAAAATTCTCGGAACGGGATTTTTTCATGCTGGAATTTTCCACAAGTTCCAGAATTTTAGAAACCGTCGATTCCCCGAACTCCTTCGTCGTGCGCAGCTTCAAGACACCCGACATATTTACGCTGCCACTGATGACCTGATCTCCTGCACCCACCTGTCTGGGCAGGCTTTCTCCCGTCAGCGCGCTCGTATTCAGGGATGCCTCCCCTTCTTCCACGATACCGTCGATGGGCACCTTTTCACCGGGCATGACCGTGATGAGCGTGCCGATCTCCACCTCGTCCGGGTCTACCTGTTCTATCTTTCCATCCAACTCTATGTTGGCGTAGTCCGGGCGGATATCCATCAGCTTCGCAATGTTCCCCCGGCTCTTCCCCACCGCGTAGCTCTGGAAAAGCTCCCCGATCTGGTAAAAGAGCATGACCGCCACGCCTTCCGTGTATTCCCCAAGAAAAATGGCACCCACGGTAGCCACCGCCATCAGGAAATTCTCGTCGAAAACCTCCCCGTGGATCACGCCCAGAAACGCCTTGCGCAAAATATCATAGCCGATCACCAGATAGGGAACCATAAAGAGCGCAAGCCTGAGCCACGGATTCTCGATGGGTATGAATAACAGCGCAAGCACAAGAACTGCCGCGATTAAAATTCTGATAAAAACCTTCTTCTGTTTTCTCGTCATTGGTCTTTCCCCCTGCGTTTCCATTTCTTATATGAACATTCAAACATATATTCATTCGTTTGTCAAGATGTAATTTTCTCTCCATGTGAATAAGCAGACTAAAAATGCTTCGCATTTCCCATTCGCGCATAAAGAAAGGACAACATCAGCCGCCAAGTGTGCTCCGGGATTTTCTGTGTGTGAACCGAGACACTGGCGATACGTCGCCGCACTCCTCCCAGAACTGATGTTGTCCTTGTACAATTATATGCTATTTATTTCTTCTGCGCAAGCTTCCCTATTCGGGCGTGTGCAATCGAGTAGGTAAGAGCCATCTTCCCCTACTCGCGCGCCGGGCACCCGTCAGCGTATGCTGACAATCTTCCTCTGGTTGCCCGTGTGCATAAATAATAAAGGCAGACCTTACAGCCTGCCTATCATATAATGGAAATACACATGAATAATGAAGTATAACATAAATAATAGTATATTATATCCTCTAATAAATTGTATGATACTATAATTCTTTGTTTTTGTCAAATTTCTCTTTAAGGCTTCAGCCAATTACTATCTGGTCTTGCGATTAGACGGGCATTATTATATGCCATATCCAACGTAAGACAAGTATGCCCTAAATATTGGTTTCCTGCCACATTTTTGCTTACAACAAGAGCCATATCCGGCACATTTTCATTAATCAGACAGATCGGTATCAGGAGCTGTATTTTTCCTTTATAATATTGAGGGACCGCTGTTTTATAATTGGCATTTATCATCTGTTTTGCCCTTCTTACGGCACCGTCAAAAAGCATACTTTTGTTGTTGCTCTCCCTAATAGCCTCGGGAATTCTCAAAAAATTATCCGGATCATTAAATATATGCGAATACTGTGGTATAATATCGCAATTTGTATCAAAAACCAAATCAGCCGGATTTGAAAAATAATTTGCCCTTTGCGGATATTCTGTCACACCCATATTAGAAACTTGATACGAGGTATAAAATCCATCTAAAAACCATTTTTGCTTACCCTCAATCTGATTTGGGACAAAATAAGCGTATATTTCCTGATAAAAGTCTGTATATAAACCAGTATTAAACATAGCATATTCCTGTTGTTCAATCACTTTATTTTCTTCTACCAGTTTTTCTAATGTATGATCAATATAATTTTTTAAAATCACATTATCCGAATTCATCCCAAAGCTCCATTTTTCAGGACATAAACCCGATAAAATATTGATTTTTTTATCATATTCATGGCAATACGCAAATTGAAACAATTTCATTACACGGTACTCCTGTTCACTTTATAAATATTGCATTACACGGCATTTACAAATACAACCTTTTTCATACGAAATTCAGTTTTTTCATTCCCCCGGATTCACATGCACCATGATATGCTTCACCTTGGGAAAATTCTTCTCGATGGAATCGTGCACCCGCTCCGCCGTCTCGTGGGCGCACCGAAGCGTCTCCTCCCCGTCCGCGCATATTTCTATATCCACATAAATTTTGTTGCCGAAAACCCTCGTGTGCAAAAGGTCTACGCCGAGCACGCCCTCCTGCGCCGCCGCGCATTCCCGAAGCGCGGCTTCCGTCTCCTCGTCGCACGCCTTGTCTACCATCTTATCCACCGCATCCATAAAGATCTCATATGCCGCTTTCTCAATAAACACGCAGATCACCACGCTTGCCACCGGGTCCAGAATCGGAAACCCGAGTCTCGCGCCGCCGATACCGATCAGCGCGCCCACGGAGGAGAGGGCGTCGGAGCGGTGATGCCATGCGTCCGCCATCAGCGCGCCGGAGTCGATCCGTCTGGCGTGTATTTTCGTGTACTGGTACATCGCCTCCTTCACGACGATGGAAACAGCCGCCGCCACAAGGGCGAGCCGCCCAGGCACCGTCAGACTGGCGTAATCTCCGCCCGCAATCTGCCTGAACGCCGAATACCCGATTCCCAGACCGGTAAAAGCAAGAATGGTGGCAAGCACAATCGCCGCCACACATTCCAGCCGCTCATGCCCGTAGGGGTGGTTCTTATCCGACTCCTTCCTCGATATCCGAATGCCGATGATCACCACAACGGTGCTGAACACATCAGACGCCGAGTGAATCGCGTCGGAGATGATCGCGCCGGAGTGGGCTAAAATACCCGCTAACAATTTAAATACCGTCAGCGCACAGTTGGCAATAATACTGACCGCCGAGACGCGCATGGCGACCCGCTCAAATTCCTCTTCCTTTTTCACTCACTGCACCTTGCTTTCCAAAAATATATTTCATTCTAATCTACCACATCCGCCATCCCCGCGCAAGCCTTTTCATTGTTTTTTCACAAATAAAGTATCGGCAGTTCGTCCAAACTAACTAGGACAAACTGCCGGCATACTTCAATTTCATAAAATCGCGCTTATACGGTGATCTCTGCCGTCACCCCCAGCATCTCCTTATTCTCCGTGAGAATCGGATTCACGATCTCTTTCAGGAACTTCTCCACCTGCAGCGGCGCGCGCCCCACATAGTTGGCGGGCTCCATGGTCTTTTGCAGATCTTCCAGACTCATGTTGAATGCCGGATCCGCCGCGATCAGCTCTAACAGGTTATTCTCCTTCCCTTCCTTCTTCACATTGGCGCCCGCGATCATGGAAAGCTCCCTGATCTTCTCGTGTAGCTCCTGTCTGTTGCCCCCGGCTTTGACAGCGTCCATCATAATATTTTCCGTCGCCATAAAGGGCAGCTCGCTCATCAGGCGCTTTGTTATCACTTTATCGTACACTACCAGACCATCCACCACATTCAGGCACAAATCGAGAATCCCGTCCACCGCCAGAAACGCCTCGGGGATAGAAAGCCGCTTGTTGGCGGAGTCATCTAACGTCCGCTCAAACCACTGGACGGAGGAAGTGATCGCCGGATTCAAGGCGTCCACCATCACGAACCGGGCGAGGGAGGCAATGCGCTCGCTGCGCATGGGATTCCTCTTGTAAGCCATCGCCGAGGAACCGATCTGGCTCTTCTCAAAAGGCTCCTCCACCTCCTTCAGATGCTGGAGCAGGCGGATATCGTTTGACATCTTGTGGGCGGACGCCGCAATGCCCGCCAGTATGTTGCACACTCTCGTGTCCACCTTGCGGGAGTATGTCTGCCCGGACACGGGATAGCACTTCTCAAATCCCATCTTTTCAGCGATCATGGGGTCTATCTTATCTATGGTCTCCTGGTCGCCGTCAAAAAGCTCCTGAAAAGACGCCTGCGTGCCCGTGGTGCCTTTGGAACCGAGAAGTTTCAGACTCCCCAGCACATAATCCAGATCTTCCAGGTCGAGACAGAACTCCTGCGCCCAGAGGGTCGCCCGCTTTCCGACGGTGGTAGGCTGTGCGGGCTGGAAATGAGTAAACGCCAGTGTCGGCAGCTCCTTGTATTCTTCCGCGAATTTCGCCAGTTCCGCGATCACGTTCACCAGCTTTTTCTTCACCAGCTTTAATGCCTCGCGCATCACGATAATGTCCGTGTTGTCCCCCACATAGCAGGAGGTGGCGCCGAGGTGGATGATGCCCGCCGCCTTGGGGCACTGTTGCCCGTAGGCGTAGACATGGCTCATCACGTCGTGGCGCACTTCCTTCTCTCTCGCCTTCGCCACGTCGTAATTGATGTCCTTGGCATACTTTTTCAGCTCGTCGATCTGCTCCTGTGTAATCACCGGCTTGCCGTTCTGGGAAAGCCCCAGCTCCATCTCCGTCTCCGCCAGCGCGATCCAGAGCCGCCGCCACGTCCGGAACTTCATGTCCGGGGAAAAAATATACTGCATCTCCTTACTCGCATACCGCTCCGACAGGGGGCTCACATACTTATCTGTGCTCATCTTTCTCTTTCCTTTCTATCGTAAATTTTGCAGGTAATTGTGAAACACTTCTTTGCTCTTGATACGATGTGCATATTGTATAATCCATAAGCGTACTCTCAAAAGACGCCGGTACTTAGCGTAGGTTCGGAGTTGCCAGGCAACTCCACGAGCTTAGCGCCGCTGCGTTTCGCAATCACCTATCTGTGATCAGGAACTAAACTTCTGCTCGTACTCCTCCACCGTCTTCATAATCTCCTTCGCATATTTCGGATACTTCTCCACCAGCGCCTTGATATCCTTCTGGGATGTGCCCGCCACCACTTCCCTGTTATAATCCATGCGCCGTCTCAAGGACTGCCTGCGGATAATCAGGTTGTGTCTGATCTCCACCATCTCCTTGGAATCGAGAATGGCCTCCGTCTGGTGCAGCCAGATAGCCGGATCCTGTATCTGATAGCATTTCAAAATTTGCAAAAGCTCCTGCTCGCTGTAATCCAGATCCAGCTCCGCTCTGCGGAATTTCTCCCGCTCCTCCTTCTCAACCTTATAATTCTGCCACATTTCAGTCAGCTCTTTTGCACTGTTCACGCCGTATTTCATATATAAATATTCCAGAAGGTTGGTGTTGTTCACATAGCGGATCTTTACCTTATTCTGTAACAGAATGATTTTGTTAATGCCGGTCTCGACTCTTCGCAGCTCCTTCCTGGCATCCATGTGCTTCACATAGATCAATGTGATCACCACTGCCGCAACGCCCGCTGTGGCAAGATACCCCAGCTTCGTGTCCATTTCCAGAAAGAACTGCAGAAACAAAAGCAATAGCACACAGAGCCCCAGGGCTGTCACACAGATGATGGTCATGCCTTTGGTGTCGGAAATCAGCCGCATTACTTCGCTCTTGCGGTAGAGGTAAGCGTGCTTCTCACCATCCAGACGGCTGAGGTCTTTGCGGATCAGCTCCTGATAACTCTCCGCCTCGTTGATTTTCGTGAATGCCTCCTCCATCTGGTCTTCCATGCGCTCCACCATACGGTACTTTTCGTCTGTAATCCGATGGGGCCGGCCCATGAAA
Organism: uncultured Lachnospiraceae bacterium; assembly: GCA_910584725.1. Taxonomy (GTDB): domain Bacteria; phylum Bacillota; class Clostridia; order Lachnospirales; family Lachnospiraceae; genus UBA3282. Next base: position 48,229 of record CAJUBE010000014.1, read on the forward strand.
TCCGTCTTTCTCTCTTGTAAAAGGGAAACCCGCTTCGCGCAGTCCTTGAGCTGTTCGCTCTCCTCCGGCGGCAGCGCCTCAATCTCCTCCATGTCCTTTAAGTAGGAGGTGACCATATTGTATTCAAAGTTCAGATTCTCTAACTCTTTCGTAGCATCCGCGATCTTTTCCAGACAATTCTTTACATAGTCGCTTCTCTGCTCCTTATTGTCAAAATCTATCTCCCGCGAAGACTCCTCCTCTTCCCACTCTTCCTCATCGTATTCGTCGTAGTCTCTGCGGAATCTGTTAAGCAGTCTCTTAATAAAGCCCATTTTTCTCCTCCACGTCAGAACCGTTTATCGTTCCCTATCTCATACTCCTGCGGTACTTTTCTTTCAGCCCCGCCGTCAGTTTCCCGATCTCCTCATAATAAGGCGTGGAGCCGCCGATTGCGCCCGCGCCCTCCTCCTTCATCACCTGGTAGGTGACAAGCATCCTGTTTTCATCCGTCCCCTCAAAGGAACCCTCTGCGCGCTTCACCATCCGCTCCACTTCCAGGGACAGCTCATGGAACTCAGGGTGGGCCGCAACATAATCAATATATGCGTTCTCCTGCTGCCCCATACGCAGCGCCGCCAGATACATCTTAAGCCCCTCCTTTTTCCCGTCTGTCTGATACGATTTCATAAACCAGTCCGCCGCCTGTCCGTAGAGAAACATGCCCGCACAGGCCACACCCATATTGTGGTAGAGTCTCGCCAAGAGCAGCTTCTCATTCGCCGGCACCTCACCCGCCAGACTCTGATACTGCTGCAGGGCCGCCAGATACCGCTTCTCCCCGAGAAGATAATCGGCTTTCGCCTTCTGCCGCTCATAAGGGCTTAATCCGTCGTTGCCCCGCACAATCTCCTCTGTCCTCTCGATCACGTCAGGCGGATAAATACTCACGTACTCCAGCACCGCGCCCACATAAGCCGCCGTGGAGCCCCGCCTGTTCAACAGTGCATCCAGCGTATGCGCCAGATCACTTAAAGAGCACTCCGCCTCAAGCCACCTGACCATATCCCGCTGCATGACCTCCGCGTCCAGAAGCTCCGCCCTGTCCACAAAGAGAAAGCACAGCTCTTCCACCGAATACAAGTTTACATAAAATCTTTCCATGTAATAGGGATTCTCTGCCCTTCTCCCTGTTCCCAGAATCATCTGACCATCCATCTTAATCTCCATTTCGGAGCGTTTCCTTAGAAAATCCGAAACTCTTCTTCCCATTTCTGCCCGTTTGCCGGGAAAAACTCACCCAGCCCCAGATCCGTCACCTTCACTGTCACTGTGTCGGCGGAAGCCATCGCCACGTCCAGCGCGTATCTGGTAAAGGGCGCGCCCGTCTCCCTCGCCCCCGTAAGGGGAAAGGTTTTTGTCTCCACATTTTTCCCGTTAAGCGGCGTGACTACGAGGGAAACCTCCTTCTCCTTACCGAGAAGAATCTCGCAGGACTTGTGCAGCTCATACCAGTTTTCCCCGGCGTCCAAAAGCGCGTAGTAAGATTCCTTTCCCTGCCGCAGCACCCGCATACCGATATTTGCCTTCAGCTTATCTTCCCCCAGAAAGATATGGGTCTTGCCCGCCTCGGAAGTGTCGAATTTCTCCAAAAGGCTGTAGACCGCGCCTCTGCTGTACAGATTGTTCCCCTGAAACACGCGCCTGTTGCGGCAGAGAAACTGCAGGGATTTTTTATGCCACTCCTCCCGGAAACCGTCCCCCAGAAGATAGGCCGAGGAGACGATCCGCCCCTCACAGAGCTTCTCCAGAATCCCGAGGAATCGCTCGTCCGCCACCCGGAAGGCGTCCTCCTTCACAGCCTCGTCCTCGTCCTCCTCGGGAACCACAACGGTCTCATAGCCAGCTTCCTCGATCAACGTCACAATAGGCGTTGTCCTCTTGTTGCACTCCATGCGGTAGGTTTTTAAATACCTGCCGTCGTGCTCGCAGACCACCGCTTGGTACGCCCACAGTTCGGGGGGCTGGTACAGCATGAAAGAGTAAAGGCTCTCCGTATGGCTCTGGAAATAAATGTGCTCCGTGTTTACCTGCAGATTGGCCGCCACCTGCAGAAGAATCTCCACCATGCGGTCATCCATTCCGCCCACCGTAAACAGTAAGGCCCCTATATGCTCCACCGGAACAATGAAGCTCATAAGCCCCAGACTTCTTCTGATGAAAAGGGTTAAAAGCGCCACCGGATCATAGGTCTCCCCGTCCAGCTCGACCTCCGTCCCCTTTCTGGCAAGGTGCAGAATATCCTCCACCGGGCACATGGTTTCCTCCCCTGTGCTCTTGACCGCTTCCTTGCCGTAGAGCCACTGGTTCGTCCCTTTTCGTTTACATAACATAAACGGGATGTTGTACTGCTTCGTTCCCACCACGGGAGCCACCGTCTCCACATCCCCCTCGCCAAAGAGGCAGTAGCTGATCTGGGTATACCTCTCCCCCAGATCATACCCCACAAACACACTTCCCTTATGCGGTTTGCCGTCCTCTTTCGTACCCAGAAACATAAATTCTCCCTCTAATGCGGAGAATGCCTGTTTTTGGCATTCTTCAATTTCTTTTTGCGCTGTTAACGCACTGTGAAGATTTGCTCCACCATATGATCCTGCTTAAAATACACAAGCAGCAGATCATTTACCGTATCATAATCCTGCAGGGTCTTCCCGATCATAATGTCATTCAATATGTTGAATCTGCCTTCCGAGACATCCTCCCCAGCCTCGCCCTTCCTGATCACGTCGCTCACCACAAGCTGCTCCCCAGCTTCCGATTCCTCCGTAATATAGTACCTGAGCTGTTCCCCGAAAAACAGAATAAAATCGCTGACGCAGATGCCTCCGAACATATCCCGCATCTCCTCGTGGGTGTACTCCTCCCCGCCTGCACCCTCCTCCTGAATCAGATAATGAATCATCACCCGGGCGCCGGTAGTCGTCCGATACTCCACCATGGTCTTATCCAGATAGGCACCAAGCTGCGGCACACAGCCAAAATAGTTACGATAAAAAGGCATCACGATCCCCTGCGCCAGAAGCGATTCCAGAAAGACGCCGCAAAGCTTCTGCACGGCCTCATCCCGCTGTCTGTCCGCGTAGTAACGCAGATACGCGATCCGACAGACCGGGTGGAACGGCGCCTCCTCCCGATCAAGCTGCCGCACGCTCTCGAACACATAGGAATCCGTGTCCTCATCCTTCACCACATAATCATAGCAGCAGGCCGACACAAAAGCCGCCCGGATCCGCTCGCTGCCGCCACTCTTCGCATAAGACCGGAAAATATCCAGCCACTCCTTTGCCCGGACACCCGTATACAGCATCTGCACCAGCATCCGCTCGCACAGCCTGTACGTATCCGCGCCGAAAGAATCCGCCAATTTCCATATATCCCGCATCTGCCCGATGTTCCCTGATAACCACTGTATCAGATACGCAAGCACATTGTCGTCATACTTCCCTTTCTGCACCACATAGAGGAGCATACCTGTCAGCAGGGGATCCTCCTCCGCCTCCGTCAGCTCCAAAAACCTGCTGCCCAGCTTGAGAAGCGTTTTTGCATCCATATCGTAGGGTCCGAAGCGTCTGACCCACCCGACAGCCTCCTCGTACATCCCCCGGCTGACCAGGAAGCGCACGACCTTTCCTCTGTCGCGCCGATCCACATCCTCCGGTTTCAGAGCAAACAGATACTCATCAAGCTCCCGCATTCTGTCTTTTTCATAGTAAAAGTCTACCACCATGGGACGGATTTTGCGCTTTTCCTCTTCCTCAATCCGCTCCGACGAGGACAGCAGCGCAAAGAGATCCGCGTTGTCCTCCTGCACGGTAAACGTATGCTGTTTTTCATAGCAGACATAAACCGCATAGCCCAGATGATTTCTCACAAAGGGCGCAATCATAAGCGCAAGCCGCCCCGGCTTCATCAGCGCCTCCACACTGTATTCCATGCCCACCGTAAAGAGATTTCCCCCGCCGTCCCCCAGAAGCACCCGGCAGTCATTGGCATAGACCGGCACAAAAGCCCTGCCCTCCGTCATGGGAAACCGCTTGATATCTGACCGGCAGGCATAGGTAAGCACCACCTCTTTTGCATTCTCCGCCTCTGTCCTGACCTCCCGCATAAAAAGCAGGGACACGAGCGACCGCGCGGTCTGTTCGTCGATCATGGACAAGGTCAGGAGCTTGTCGTAAAGATAAGCCAGATCCCTGTTGATTCTGCCACGGCCAATCTGTTCCAGCACAAAACGCTCCATGGCCGCCATATAGTTTACATAAATATCCGCCAATTCCTCCCGCCGCCTGTGCACATAGGCGTAAAGGTAAGCGGTGGTCTCATAGTGCAGATCACTTCTGTAAGCGAAGTACAAAAGCACCATCTTCGGCAGCTCACCGTCAAAATTCCGTGGGAGCGACATCATATAGTACTCATAAAGTCTGGTGATGCGCAGATTTTCCTCCACCCCCGCCTGATACCACGGAAAGTATGCCTCTCCGCTGCGGTTTCCCTTGATGAGCAGCGTGCAGATCTCGTGCAACACCTCCTTGTGGGGAATCAGCGCGTAACAGCCCTTCAAAATACGAAACAGGCTTTGGGAATAGTTTCTCCTCTGCCCGGCAAGATACACCACCTGCAGGAGAATCTCCTCCTGCATGACACCGTTTTTAACCGCGAAGGTCAATATCTGTTCCTCAAAGAGATCCAGCTTGCGCAGCATTGCCGGATTCATACAGAGGATATTCCACGCCTCAATATAAATCATCGGAGAAGTACAGTGATGGACAAACAAGTCTTCCAAAAGCAGCCATCTGCGGGAGACACTCTCTACATACTCCTCGGACAGATACAGTAACAGCCATGCGATCCGCCAGTCCCCCCGCCTTCTGCCATAAATCTGCGAAACCGTCCCCGCCACCTCGTCCACATAGGAATCCTCCTCACTGATGAGTGTGGTCAGATATAAGTAATAACACCACAGTGCGGGATTCTCCTCCCGCTCGGCGATCACCCGTTCCCGCAGCTTCTCCATCTGCCATTTTGCCTCGTTTCCCCGCTCCTGGGACATCAAAAGCTGACCCCGAAACAACTTCACGGCGATATCCTTATCGTCGAGCTGCTCCATGCGCGTCAGAAGCTTTCCCGTCTCCGCAAGCCAAGTGCCCGTTCCGATCTTCTTTAAGCGGTGCGCCTGATAGTATTCCATCAACTGCACCGTAAGCTGTTTCTTCTCCCTCTTTGCCCCGAGCGTTCTGCCCCCGGACACATGCCGCACCACCGTGACGGGAATCCGCGCCGTCCCGTTCTCCCGCACAAGCAGAATCGCGCCTAAGTTTATGCCGCCATGCAGCTTTTCCAAATCAATCTGATAATAGAGCCTGTAGATGTGATCGGAGAAGGCATCCTCCCCCGCGGACTCCTCCTGCAGCTTTATAAATTCCCCTTCCGTCTCAAACCGCAGTCTCGTATAGCCCCAACCGTTACTGTTTATGACAAGGGCATACCGCGCGTCCACCGCCGGATCCTCCAGCCGGATCTCACTCTCCTCCGGCAGAAATTCCACCGGCTTTTTCTTGTGGATCTCCTGTAAAAACTCTTCCACATTATGCTCGTTGCCGGGTACGGCGGAAAGTCCCTTATAAACCGCAAGATACTGCCTGTCGTGACCCGAAAACACCTTTCGAAAACAGGGCTCGTAAAAGAGCGCCACCGCCTCCGGCCAGTTACTTCTCGCCAGATTCGTAAAGTGAAAGAGATTCCGTATCTCTCCCAGACTTGACGTGATCTCGTCCGAAAGCACCGTCACCTGAAAAGGCAGCGCATACTCCCCCCTGTTGGAGACGATGGAAAAAGAGCCGGACACCTCTTGCCCCGCCTCCATTCCGGCGGTGTCAAAGCGGTAAAGAATCTCATCCTCGCTGCCGCCGAAACGCTTCGTGACACAGGTCATGCGCAGATCCGAAGCCGTCACTGTGCCCTCCGTGACCATTCCCTCCGGTCCGTACACGAAAAAAGACCCCTCACAGACCGTATCTGCCTGAAGGGACAGCGTAACGCGCGGGCAGGAAAACGAAAGCGTTCCGTCACCAGTATGAAATTTGCCTTCTAAAATCTCATCTACAACCATACCGATAGTATATCATTTTCAGGGTGGCATGTGCAACCCTCATTGCATATCATAGGGGTAAGAGAAATGCTATCCAAGGAACGAGGTATCCGCATGGACGTAAACAGAGAAGGACTAAACGCAGAAAATACACAAGCCGAAAACACCGCCGCAACAGGGTCTGACACAATCGGAAGACTGCAGATCAACGTCACCGCAAACGTGGGACTGATCCCCATAGAGAACGCCTCCATCACCATCTCCTTCACGGGAGAGCCGGATTCTACGTTGGAGACGCTCACGACCAATTCTTCCGGTCAGACGGATACGGTGGACTTAAAAACGCCGCCCTTACAGTACAGCCTGACCCCCAACTCCCCCATGCCCTACTCGGAGTACACCCTGTCCGTCACGGCCCCCGGATATGAGCCCGTCATTGTCTCAGGTGTGGAAGTGCTGCCGGATGTGACCGCCGTCCAGAATATTGAAATGACCCCGACAGAAACGAGCAGCGACACGGAGGAGATCATAGCCATCCCTGACCATACGCTCTACGGCGACTATCCGCCCAAGATCCCCGAGGACGAGATCAAGCCCATGGATGAGTCCGGCGAGATTGTCTTAAGCCGGGTGGTGATTCCCGAATATATTATCGTGCACGACGGGGTGCCAAACGATTCCACCGCCCCCAACTACTATGTGCGCTACCGGGATTACATCAAAAATGTGGTATCCTCCGAAATCTATGCCACATGGCCGGAAAATGCCATCTACGCCAACACGCTGGCGATTATGTCCTTTACCTTAAACCGGGTTTATACGGAATGGTACAGGAACAAAGGCTACAACTTCACCATCACCTCCTCCACCGCCTACGACCAGAAGTGGATTTACGGCCGCAACATCTACGCCAATATTGACCGGCTGGTGGACTCCATTTTCGCGAATTTCCTCTCCCGTCCCGGTGTGCGCCAGCCCATCTTCACCTCCTACTGTGACGGCAGAAACGTGACCTGCAACGGCTTAAGCCAGTGGGGCTCCAAATATCTAGGCGACGAGGGCTACTCCCCGATCCAGATCATCCGCTACTACTACGGCAGCGACATGTATATCAACAGCGCCGTGGCAGTCTCCGGCGTCCCCTCCTCCTGGCCCGGCTACAATTTAAACATCGGCGCCTCCGGCGATAAGGTGCTGCAGATCCAGCAGCAGTTAAACCGCATCGCCCAAAATTATCCGGCTATTCCCCGGGTTACCGCGGACGGCGTCTATGGCCCCGCCACCGCCGAGGCGGTCCGGGTCTTCCAGAGCGTCTTCAATCTGCCGCCGAACGGGATCGTGGACTATCCGACCTGGTATAAGATTTCGGAGATTTATGTGGGTGTGAGCAGGATCGCGGAACCGGGGTGACCGCCGATACGAGCGTACCCCCTGCGCCTTCTAAATTGATTACCGCGAAAAAAGGGCATTGCCGTCTATATGATGCATGTCCTTTTTTAGCCGCCCTTTGAATACATAATGTAGTATTATCTTGATTCCATCTAAATTTCTGCTATAATTGATACGATATTATATTTAATAGGCAATCGGACAGCATGGATGATACGCGAGCAATCAGAGGATACGCCTGTGACATGTGACAAACGAATCCAAAAGGAGTAAACGCAATGGTCATCAATCATAATCTGATGAGCGCAGGAGCTTACTATCAATCCAAAAAGACCGCCTCCCGCAAAGCCAAAACATCCGAACGCCTTGCCAGCGGCTATCGCATCAACCGCGCGGCGGACGATGCCGCCGGGCTTTCCATCTCATCAAAAATGCGCGCGCAGATCCGCGGCCTGAATAAAGCGAACGAAAATGTACAGGACGGCATCAGTTTTGTGCAGATCGGCGAGGGCGGTATGCAGGAGGTGCACGACATTCTCCAGCGGATCCGCGAGCTGTCTGTCAAGGCGGCAAACGATACAAACGCCCTGGAGGACCGCGCCGCCATCCAGTCCGAGATCGACGCCCTCTGTACGGAAATTAACGAGATCGCATATAAGACCTCCTTCAACGAACATTATATGCTCTGCGGCGGGAGCGGCGGAGCCGCCGGAGGCGGTGGCGGCACAGGCGCCGTATTAGACCCGGCCGTCTCCGACGCCCTCTCGAAGCGCGTTACCTATGGCGGTTCCGGCAGCGATACCATGTACAGCGCCATCTATAACCCAGACGGCACCATCGTTTTCTGCGGGCACACGACCAGCGCGGATCAGGATCTGGACGTGCCCGGCTCCGCCGCCGGAACACAGAACGGATGGGTCACCAAGGTGGGGACGGACGGCGAGATCCTCTGGACAACCAAGGTGGACGGCGGAAGGAAAAACTTTAATTCCGTCACCGCCACGGCGGACGGCGGATATCTGGCGGCGGGAGGCGACACCGGGCATCCCCTTCTGACCAAGCTGGACGCGGACGGAAATGTTGCATGGACATACGAGTTTCAGGGCTCCGTTTCCGATACCCACGTCAACAACGCCTTTCTCATGCAGGACGGCAGCGGAAATGTCCTTCTGTCCATTCAGACATTTGATTACAATAACATCAAGGACGGTAACGGCAGTCCTTTGGGCGGACCGGCTCTGGGCGGCCGTGACACCATCATGATGGTGATCGACCCGTCCGTCGATCCGAATACGGATTATAACGCCTTTGAGAAAAAAGCTTACCGGGTCGGCGGCAGCTCAAACGAGCAGATATCCAAGCTCTATCCCACGTCAGACGGCGGATATATCGGCGGAAACTATACGACCTCAAAGAATATCAGTCAGAGCAACAACGACGGCACCGTCAACAGACCGCCGGTGAATATCGTCGGAAACGGCAGCCACGAAGCCTTTATCACGAAATTTGATAAAAACGGGGACGTCGAAAAGGTGCTGCTGTTCGGGGATAACTCGCCGGGTCACAACAGCGGAGAAGGCATCAGCCAGATCATAGAGACATCCTCCGGAGAGTATCTCGTTGTCGGACAGGCTGAGATTACGGACACTGTGGGGACAAACGCGCCCTCGCTCGAAGAGTCGCGCGGCAAGAATATCTGGGTCATGAAGCTGGACAAGAACCTGACCCCCATCTGGAGCCGCTCCTACGGAAGCAGTAAGGGTGATTCCGGTCAATGCGTCGTTGAGACGGCAAACGGTTTTGTCATCGCCGGAACTGTGGGCGCGATGGACGGGGAGGTAACTCCCAAACCCGGGCATTCCGGAGACAACGCATGGGTATTTATGATTGACAAGGATTCCGGCGATATGATCTGGGATGAGGTGCACGGCGGAAGCGGAACAGATTCTTTCACCTTCATTTTTGAGGACGGAAACGGAGACATCCTGCTCGGCGGCAACAGCAGCTCCGACGACCAGGATCTCACTGACAAGAACAAAGGCGGCCGTGACGCATGGTTTCTCAAGCTGGACGGAAAGACAGGCGGAAACGTGCAGGCTTCCGGCGGCGGCACAGGCGGCTCCTCCTCATTCAACAATCATTCCATCTGTCTGCAGGTAGGTCCAAAAGCGGGGACCCATTTCCGGATTGATTATGCCGATATGCGCACCTCGGCGGTCTTCGGTGAAAATGCGGTTTTAAGTGTGATGAGTCAGAAAGATGCGGACAAGGCAATGATACTGTGCGACCGTGCCATCGACTATGTTTCCAGGCAGAGAGTCCGCTACGGCGCCTATCAGAATGCGCTTGAACACGTGTACAATGCCAACGCCAATACAAGTGAGAATACGACGACAGCCGACAGCCGTCTCGCAGATGCCGACATAGCGGATGAGATGGTGGAATTTTCCTGTACCAAAATTCTGGAACAGATGAATCATACCGTCATGTCGCAGGCGAACGCAGCAAACCAGACCGCATTGCAGCTATTAGAAGGAGGAACATAATGACAGACCCTTACCATGCGCCGGATATTGCCGGAACAGAGGAGCGGACATGACCAGAGAAACTTACTCTTTATTGGAAAACTATATGCTGTCCTGCATGGACGACAGCGCCCACGACAGGGAGCACGTCTACCGCGTTCTGTATCACGCGCTGGAAATCGCGGAGACTCTGGATGATGTGGATTACGACATCCTGATCGCCGCCTGCCTGCTGCACGACATCGGGCGGAAAGAACAGTTTGAAAATCCGGCGCTCTGCCATGCGGCTGTGGGAAGCAAAAAAGCATTCGCCTTTTTGACGGCGCACGGCTTTGATAAAGAATATGCAGAGCAGGTCAGACGTTGTATCCTGACACACCGCTTTCGTGAAAACAACCAGCCCCAAAGTCTGGAGGCGCAGATTCTCTTTGACGCGGACAAGCTGGATGTGACAGGCGCCATGGGAATGGCGCGCACCCTGATCTACAAGGGCATTGTCTCGGAACCGCTGTATTCCCTCCTGCCGGACGGCACGGTATCTGACGGGGCAGGCGACGACGCGCCCTCCTTTTTTCAGGAATATAAGTATAAGCTGGAACATATTTATGACCGCTTTTACACGGAAAAAGGCGCCTCTCTGGCCGAGGAGAGACGGCAGGCTGCCGTTTGCTTTTACAATAATCTTTACCGGGAAGCGGCGTCCGCCTATCAGGATGGACAGGATATGCTTGCCGGCCTTCTCACGGATTCATAGGGCGAACTTTTACCGAAATATCTTCTCGTATATTTCCCGGTCACTGTCTTTAAATACGTTAAATATAATTCGGTCTATCGCGCCTTCATGATTTCCCAGAAAATCCGTCACAGCTCTGACCGCAATCTCCGCCGCCTCCTCATTCGGGAAATGAAACTCGCCCGTAGAGATACAGCAGAAAGCCACAGACCGTATTCCTTTTTCCGCACAGCAGTTTAAAACGCTCTCATAGCATCTGCGCAGGTCTTCTCTCAATGCGTCCGTCAGTTCCCCGTACACGATCGGCCCAACAGTATGAATCACATAGCCGCAGGGCAGATTGTACGCCTTTGTCAGCGTGGCAGTTCCCACCGGCTCCTCGTACAGCCCGCCGTAACGCATCCGCTTTTCCTGCATGATATGACTGCACTCTTCTCTTAGCTGCATCCCCGCCGCACTGTGGATCGCGTTGTCGATGCATCTGTGGCAGGGAATGAAACAGCCGAGCATCTGTGAGTTGGCGGCGTTCACGATGGCGCCGACCTGCAGCCGTGTGATATCGCCCTGCCAGATGGACAGCCTGTCCGCAAAAGCGGCGTGCGGCACGGTGGGAATTTCCGCAAGCGTCACGACTCCCTTCTCCTCACGCTCCTGCTTTAGATACTCGTCCTGCGCCAAAAGAAGCGCCTCGGAGAGTCCGCTTGGCATACGGATATTCATCAGGGAGCGGATGGTCTGTCTCTTCTGCGCTGCGCTGTAATCCGCCGTCTGTAGATTGCTGTATTCGGTGGAATCCGCTTTCAGTAATTTCAGTAAAAGGTCTGCTTTTTTCTCTGTTTCCATTCAATGCTCCTCTTATTTGCACAGGCATTTTTTTCACTCTACTATAAGCAGAATCTTATTTCAATATGTTATTCCTATTTTTATGTATTTACACAATTTTATGTAATGCAGAAGTGAAACGGAAAATCGGATGAACAAAGTAACTGACTCTGTTGTCTTATCATTGTGCGAGTACTTTCCCAATATCTGCATTGATACAGATGGAGCGGTCTCTGATTTCCTCTGGTGCGCAGGCTTCCCCTAAATTGATACAGACATACACCGCCCGCGGATTCTCCGCCGTCATCCGCCAGAACGGATACTTGATGATCCCCGGGGTATTGTATCCCACGCCCAGCTCTAAAAATACGGTTCTTTTATCCATGCACTTCTCCAGAAACGCCTCGTACCGCTTCGCCGCCAGATACCACCCCTCATCCTGCACAAAGGTATCGTCCGCCCGCAGATTCATGCTCATGGGCTTCCCGCACGCCGGACAATACGGAACCAGTTCGTCCGGCACTTCCATCGAAAGCGCAATGCCCTCCGGCACGTACAGGCCGCCGTCCGACGCAGCGCGAAGGCCCTGCGCCTCCACCATGGCGCGCACCTTCTCTCTGTTATCGTAAGTTTTGTCATGACAGGGCCCGCTGCACTGGAACAGCCCATAGTCTCCCTGCATGTAGTACAACCGCGCCTTGTCGAATCCCGCTTTCTGAAAGCAATGATCCACATTCGTTGTCAGCACAAAATAGTCTTTATCCTTTATAAGCTCATACAGCTTTTGATACACCGGCTTCGGCGGACCCATATATCGGTTTACATAAATATACCTCGACCAGTAGGCCCAATGCTCGTTCAACGTTTCAAACGGATAAAATCCGCCGGAATACATGTCCCGAAACCCGTATTTGTCAATAAAGTCCTGAAAATATTTGTAGAAACGCTCTCCCGTATAGGTCAATCCCGCCGCGGTGGAAAATCCCGCGCCCGCACCGATCACCACCGCCTCCGCCTGTTCCAGTGCCCGCCATAACCGCTCTGTCTTTCTGCCGTTTTCAAATTTCTCCCGCCTGTTGCCGCCAATTTTGCCTGTCATGCCTTTCTCCCCTTTCCGCCGTCGGTTTTTCCTGCCCATACATTATATACCGTCCCGGCTATTCTCTCATTTCAACCGCTTTTATAGGGCAATGATCCGTACAGTTCCCACAGTGCAGACAATGCTCCTGCTCTATCACAAACGTCACCTCCTTATGATTCTCCCTTCCCGTCTCTCCTTTGCCTTCGGCGCCTGCGCGTCTTTCGGATAGCCCAGCAGCACATGCACAGCCGCGTAATAGTCTGTCCTGATCTTCCATTCCCGCAATACTTCCTGCCCGAACGGATCCCGGAAAGAGTCCCACGCCGAACCGAGATAACACCCGCCAAGCCCGAGGGCATGAGCGGCAAGCAGCATATTTTCCGCCGCCGCGCTGGCGTCGTATGGTCCGTAGAGAAAGTCCTTCGGGACAAATAACGTAATCACCGTCGGCGCGTCATAAAAGGCATTCATAATACCCGGATCGTCGGCAATGCTCGGCTGTTCCTTTGAGATATATACGGTATCCGTTGACGCTCTGAAATGGGAGTTGTTTCTCTTGATCCTTCCCAGCTTTTCATTGACCGCTTTATCCTGGGACACTACAAACAGCACACCCTGTCTGCCTCCGGCGCTCGGCGCATAAAGCCCTGCCTCCAGTATAGTCTGCAGTTCCTCCTCCCCGATCTGTCTGTCAAGAAAGCGGCGGATGGTTCTCCTTGTCAATATGTTATCTATGACGGCTTCTTTTACATCTGTCATTCTGGTTTCCTCCTTCTTAAGAAGAGCAGGCTTCCTGTCTCTCCTCTACTTTCCCGCCATGCCCAAGCTCGATTCCGCTTTGCTCCATCTCGCTTGACGGCTGTCGCCGTATAGTCCAGCAATCGCGAACAGGTTCGTGAGCAAGCTCCCGCCCTGTTCACACTTACTGTCCTGCATGGCTCGTAGCTTTCCAACACTGTGGATCCGCATCGTAGAAATCCCCACTTGCCCCGCCTGCCACGGCGGGACAGCCCCTGCACCATGCCTTCAGTTCGCATTTTGCGCATTTCTTAAATTTATCGTAGTCGCGGTACCGCTCCATCTGGCACACCCACACGTCCGCCAGTCTGTCCTCAAAGATATTTGCCACCTTGCTGTTTAGTACCCGCCTGCAGGCGTAAATATCACCGTTTGGCAGAATCGTGATATGGCAGTTTCCGCAGTTGCATCCGCCGTAGATGACGCCCTCCTTCGCATCTGCCGGTATCTTAAACTCGCCGGTCTCATACTCGTACAGCGTCCACAGATGATCCTTTTTGTTAAAGTAAGTCTCGCATCCTGCCGCCTCGTACGCCTTAAACTTCTTGTCGCAGACCGCAAGCAGCCCGCGGTATTCCATCGGCGTCATCCCCGTATCCTTCTCCTCACTGGTCGGACAGTATCTGGCGAAAGCGAACACATCCGCCTTGTGCTCCACGACCGTGTCGATGATAGCCGGAATTTCCTTGATGTTTGTCCCCGACACCGTGGTCATAATGACTGCCCGGATGCCCGCCCGTTTCAGACAGCCGATCTTTTCCAGCGTCAAATCGAAGGAGCCGGGCTTTCTGAACCAATCGTGGGTCTCTCTCATCCCGTCCAGCGAAAGCTGGTATTTCTGACAGCCGCACGCCTTCATTCTCCTGCATACTTCATCGTTCAAATGAAACGGATTGCCGAGGATCGTAAAGGGAATCTCCTTGCTTTTCAAAAGCTCCAGCAGACTCCAGAAATCCGGGTGCAAAATGGGATCGCCGCCCGTGATATAAAAATAGGGCAGTCTGTGATACACTTCACAGAAATCCTCACATGCCGCCACGACCTCCTGCATCTGCTCCCATGTCATAGAGTCCAGACTTTTGCAGTTGTTTTCAGAAAAAATATAACAGTGTTTGCACCTCTGGTCACAGTCGTCCGTGATATGCCACTGAAAAGCAAAATATTCACTCATATTCTCGTCCTCGCTTATCGAATTTATGTAAACCGCCATTTGCGTTATCTGCTGTAAACCGTCCGGCAGCCCGTTATCACACAGACCGCCGAACAATCCATGTACCCCGAAACCCAGCCTATTTGTCTCCTGCCCCGCACGCCGAACCACATGCCGCCGGTTTCTCTGCCGGTTTGTCCCCCGCCCCGCACGCCGAGCCGCATGCCGCCGGTTTCTCTGCCGGTTTATCTCCCGCCCCGCACGCCGTTCCACATGCCGCAGCAGGCGCCGCCTCGTTGTTCCATCCCGATAAATTGGAAAGTGCCATGTCTTTTTACCTCCTTCTGTGTCTGTGTTTTTTGTTTCTGTCCTTTGGACAGTTTCATTCTAGCAAGGCGAAACACAGGAAAAAAGTACGCACTTTTTTATTAGATAGTTACCTTTTCGTAACCCGGTATCGCGGTATCTCTGGTCATTGCCGTTTTTCTTCCAAAATAAAAAGTGCAAAGCTTGCTCCACAATCAAGAATCATCTTGATCTTGTCATTTTCTGAATATTACACTATAATTAGAATGTAAGTATCTTTTAGAAACTAATGTTATTCCGGCACTGTCCGGACCGAAACATCACAAAAACGGAGAATCCTTATGAAAACAAAAGACGAACTGCCCGACTGCCCCGTCGCAACCACCGTATCGCTGATCGGCAGCAAATGGAAATTACTGATTATCCGAAACCTTCTGACCCGCCCCTGGCGGTTTAACGAACTGAAAAAAGATCTGGACGGAATCAGTCAGAAGGTGCTGACCGATTCCCTCCGTTCCATGGAAGAGGACGGCATCGTTACCCGGACAGTCTATGCCGAGGTGCCACCCCGCGTGGAATATGCGCTCAGTGAGCTTGGCGAATCCCTGCGCCCGGTTCTGGATGCCATGAGGGAGTGGGGAAACGCCTATAAAGGGGCTGTGTAAGCCCCTTTATACCCTGACCGTCATGGCAAAACGCCTCAATCCGCAAGCGCCACAAGCCTTATCACCGTCAGCGAATTGGCGGGCGCTGTGTACTCGAAGCTCTCCGATACCGTAAGCTTGCTCTCCTGCGGCGTCACCGCCATATCTTTAAAGCTGTTCGCCGCTTTCGGATCATCCCCCGCCAGCACCGTCACATCCGCCTCCGGCAGAAAACACGCCATCTCCCTGCCCGTAAGCAGCACATGCACGGTCTGCTCTTCCTGCGACACATTGACGAGTTTCAGAATCACGTCCCCGTCCGCGTCCACCGCCGACTCATAGAGCGTCTGCTCCGGCGCGCCGGTCAGCGTTGTCTCCAGACTATACTGTCCCGCGTTGTTCCCGTACATCTGCTGTACATAGTAATTGACCGTCCCGAAGATGCCGTCATTGGAATAGAAAATCAGATCCGGCACCCACTGGTTCAGCTTCTCGTGGGAGAAAAGCGGCGCGTAGCACGCCATCTCCACCACATCCCCGTTCTTCTCAAGCCCCGTCATGTAGGCCGCCTCCGCAAGAGCCGCATCCAGCGTATTCGCCTTCGCCGCGTACTCGCCGAGGAACACCTTCGCCTGCAAATCCCTGTTGTAGCTGTCATACCGGTTCGTATTGGCGAGGAACCACTCCGGCGTCTGATAATAATGCTCGTCCACCAGCGTGGTGATCTGATCCGGATTCTTTGCCAGATACGCCCAGCCCTCCGTGCTGTCAAAGGCCGTGCCGTTCGCCACGATCAGCTCCACATCACCGTAAAGCGCGGGGTCGGCCGCCGCCGCTTCCTCAAAAGCCTTCACAAACTGTTTGTAATGCTGGTGGTACTCGCTCTGCCATTGCTCGTTGCCGATGCCGATATATTTCAGGTCAAAGGGCGCCTCATGTCCCATGGCAATGCGCACCGCGCCCCATTTCGTGCCGCTGTCGCCTTTGCAGAACTCCACCAAATCAAGCGCATCCTGCACATACTGCTTAAACTCCTCGCTCGTTATCTCATATACATTGTAAAACGGGCTTTGAATCTCACAGGTCATGCCCGCGTTCAGCACAGGCACCGGCATACAGCCGAGGGCTTCGCAAAACTCGAAATACTCATAAAAGCCTAACCCGTAAGTCGTATAATAGGGATGCGCCTTGGAACCCTGCCAGATACTCTTGCCCTGCGGGCGCGCCGCCACGTCTCCCACCGTCTCTTCTCCGTTTATTTCAAAAGCGAGACCGTCCCCGACCGAATCTTTCCAACTGTAAATGCTCTCCTCGTCCCGTCCCTCAATCACACAGCCGCCGGGGAAACGTAAAAACTTCGGATTCAGAGCCTCCAGATATTCCCCGAAATCCTTGCGGACGGGCAGTCCCTTGTAGGTGTCCTGCGGCATCAGGGAAACCATGTCAAAACATGCCGTCCCCGCAGGAATCTCCACCGCAAGGCACACATGCCTGTTCTCCGTCGCATCCGGCGTTACCGTCGTCTCGAACTTCTGCCATTCCCCGGTGACACCCTCTATTGTCTGCTCCGCATAGACTGTCCCGTCCTCATTGCAAAGACTCACCGTCACCGCGTCCACCGAGCCGTCCTCGGACTTACAGTAAAAAGACAGATCGTAGGAAGCTCCCTGTTCAATCGCCATGCCTTCCACAAAGCCGCCGTTCCGAATGCCCTCGTACGGTTTTACGGAGGAAGTCCCCGTATTATGTACCACCGCATACTGCGGGTTGTTCTCGTTGAGAGCCGTGCCGTCCGCGCTTCCGTCCTTCACCGAAAACTCCACCGCTTCACTGGTACACTCCCAGCCGTGGAGCTGCGCGTCCCTCGCCTCCATGCCGTACTCAAAAGAGCGGTTCTTCACCATCTCCGCATACATGCCGCCGTCCACGGCATAGTTGATATCCTCCAGAAAGAGCCCGAAAAGGGTGTCGGAAATCTTGTGGCTGTCATCCAGACCGCTGATATCCATATTGACCTGGTATGCAATCCCGTCAACTGCCGCCGTCAGGCCGCTGCCGTCCGTTACATTGTCCGTGCCCGCTCCCGTCTGTCCGTCCTGCGCGCCGCCCGCCGAGCTGGTCTGTCCGGTTTCCCCCACCGCGCCGTCCGCGCCTGCCTGCCCGCTTCCACCTGTACCCGATTGCCCGCAGGCCGCCGCACTCACCATAACCGCTGCGCATAAGCCGCACGCGGCTGCTCTTGTCAATCTACCCACCTGTCTTTTCATATTGCTTGCCCCGCCTTCTTGTTTATTATTTTCTAAAATACTTTAGATATGATTATATCATTCTTTTTTCAAACAGGCAATGGCTAATGCGGAAGGAAATAGACTGTGGTAATTCCGTCAACAATTCTATCTCCCCTTTCTCCAACAGATTTTTAACTTGATTCCGGGATAGCCCTAAGACCATGGCGATCTGCTTTTCTGTACGAATCTTCATTTGACAGGGATTCTTGACCGTGATTATGATCCGTTCCCCGGATCCGCTGCTTTCCATGGTTTCATGCAGCTTAACCAAACCATATTGCAGGCTGTCAAAATCAATATCTGCTTTATTTGTCCGAAATAACCGCATATTTTTACCATACATTTCCGCAAGCTGTTCATCATTGTCTAAAAAACGCTGATATTCTGCCTTTGGTATGGAAGAAACCTTCTTTCGTTCATAAATTGCAAGATTAAGCGTATGCTTACATGCCACACATTGATAGATCAGCCAGATATCCAGTCTGTTTCCGTTCGCATTGATGCGAAACTTCTTTGTATTTATATAATGTGTCTTTCTGCCGCATTTAGGACAATTTCTGATAATCCAAAAAGAATCTTTCAGTACAATTTCATATTCAATTTTTTTCAAATAGCTCATATGCATCTCCTGCTCATTTTTATGTGATGATGCATGGGCTATTACAATATTTCGTTCTATTTTTAATAAGGATATGCAATAGCCATGCTATGCATAATAAACAGGTGTAGTCATAAACCGCTTTTCTCCTCTCGTTATATTTTCAACACAGCTCCGTTAAATTTATCATAACTCGCCCTGAGCAAACAAGTCCGCCGATCACAAAAGTTATTTTGTCAAGAACGCCTTCTTTTGCCGCCAATTCCTTTTCTATATGGCTCTTTTGGATAATGTCATCAATAAAGGTTTCCTCGCGGCGGCTTTCCAATTCACCTTTATCCGGCATATTCCACAAACGCTCCGATATTTTCCTGCTATAATCCATAATTCAGACTCCTTTTTCGGCTGCAATATTTGCTCTGTGGTTTAGAATAGCATACTCTGATACCATATGACACCTTACACATTTATAGAAAAAAATATGAGCCAATACCAAGTATCAGCTCATATTTTTACTCGCCCATTTTTCTAAGGATACGCTGTATGCTCTTTTTTGACAGATAATATTTGCAGGCTAATTCCGAAGTTTTACTTCCGGCAAGATAATCCTTGTAAATTTGTTGGTTACGCAGCAAAAGTTCCTGCTTGATATGTGTGCCTGCGCCCCATGCCTGTCTATGTGCCGGCTTGCGCGGAATATAAATATTTTCTCCATCAACATACTGCTGTATCAGCTCTATTATCTCAATTGGCAGAATTTCTTCTGCTTTCCTATAGCCCATGTCTGCCTCCCAAAATTTATTTTCAGGAATAGCATTGGCTATAACAATTATTTACTATTGCAATAGCCAGTGCTATGCAAACATAACATATCTTCTCATATACAAATCTCCTTTCCAAAATTTCTTTTTCATAATATCATCATTGAGGAAAGAAATCAAATTTTTATTCTGAGCAGTCAATCCCGCTTTGCAGTTCCCGATATCCCCATTTGGGCGGTTCAGAAAACTTTCCCTTGTAAAGATTTGTCTTCTTGGTTTTGGCGATAAATGTGAATGTCTGGAGCCGTTAAGCATCCGCGACAAAATGAAGCGCAGAATCCATGATGTAGCTGCCATATATGAAAATTAGAATATTCTTAGTTCTCTAAACAAAATAAACGATGCCAATGCGGAGAATGCCCGTACTTTGGGCATTCTCCTGCGTGAAACTTAGTGCTTCTTGGCGTCCCGTCCTATGGCGGGACGTCTTTAGAAGCACTTTTCACGCTATTTACTTCGTCAGCATCATCATAATCTCATTGCTTCTCGCCACGAACTTGGTCATAGCCTCCGGCTCAAGGGGCGCCTGCTGCAGCAGCGCCAGATCATAAAGCTGCTCACAGATCATCTTCACATTCTCGCCGTCCTGATGCGCCAGCACATACTCCACAAGAGGATGGTTGGCATTGAGGATCAGCGTCTCCCCTTCCTTGCCGAAATTCCCCATATCCATTCCCGACATGGAGTACATCTTCATCATGTCCTGCATCCTGCGGGACTCCTCGGAGAGCGTGATCATGGAAGAAATCTTCTTGTTCTTCAGCTTCTCGATCTTCACCTTGATCTGATCTTTCTTGAGGACTTTCTTCATCAGCTTGGCGATCTCTTCCGCCTGCTCCTCCATCTCCTTCTCGGCTTTCTTGGAGGTCTTTGCCTTGAAGGTGTCAGTCAGGTCGGCATCAATTCTCTGGAACTTAATGCCCTCATTCTTCGCCTCAAGCTGGGAGACAAAGGGCTGGTCGATATTGTGGGTCAGCACCACCGCGTCCATCTTCGCCGCCTTGAACATGTTGATGTACTGACTCTGCTGCTTCTCGTCAGTCACATAGTAGATGATCTTCTCCTTATTCTTCTCCTCAACGGGCTCACCGTCCTCGTCAAGCACTTCGCCGTCCACTTTCTCAGCCTCTTCAACGACCTCGGCTTCCACCTTCTCACCGTTCTCGTCCACAGCTCCGGCTTCCGCGTCTTCGCCTGCCGCGCTGTCAGCCTTGTCCTGTGCTGCGTCTTCCGCATTGCCGTCACCAGCCGCCGCCGTCTCATCCGCGGCATTCTCAGCTCTCTCCGCCTCGTCGGGATCGATCTTGTTGACCTCCAGACACTCCGGCAGCGTCATATATACGCCGTCCAGATTCTTGAAAAGGATATAGTCGGTCATCTTCTCGCAGAACTTGTCATCCTTCAAGCAGCCGAACTTGATGAACGGACTGATATCATCCCAGTATTTCTCGTACTCTTCCTTCTCGGTCTTGCACATGCCGGACAGCTT
Source organism: uncultured Lachnospiraceae bacterium (assembly GCA_910584725.1). Classification (GTDB taxonomy): domain Bacteria; phylum Bacillota; class Clostridia; order Lachnospirales; family Lachnospiraceae; genus UBA3282. The sequence continues at coordinate 69,003 of CAJUBE010000014.1, forward strand.
GTCCGCCACTTTCTTTGTGATGTACTCACTGATCTTTTTCACAAAGCCGTCGTTCTGCAGCGCGCTTCTGGATACGTTGAGCGGCAGGTCGGGACAGTCGATCACGCCCTTTAAGAGCATCAAAAACTCGGGAATCACTTCCTTGATATTGTCCGCGATAAACACCTGATTGTTATATAATTTAATGGTACCCTCAATGGACTCGTACTCCATATTGATTTTCGGGAAGTAGAGGATGCCCTTCATATTAAACGGATAATCCATGTTCAGATGGATCCAGAACAGCGGCTCCTTGTAATCCTGAAAGACCTTGCGGTAAAACTCCAAATACTCTTCCTTCGTGCACTCGTTGGGATGCTTTGCCCACAACGGCTGCGTCTCGTTGAGAAGCTCGGGACGCTTTTTGATCTTTAACTTCTGCTCGTCCTCCTCCTTCTCCTTCTTGATCTCCTCCACTACCTCATCGGTATCCAGTTTTTCATCCTCTTTGATGATCTGAGTCTCTGTGGTATTCGCCTTGGAGAGATAAATTTCCGTCGGCATGAAGGAACAATACTTCTTGATGACCTCTTTCGCCTTATATTCGTTGCAGAACTCCAGACAGTCCTCGTTGATGTGGAGAGTGATTGTTGTACCCACTTCCGTCCTGCTTCCATCCTCCATATCGAACTCGGTGCCGCCGTCGCATATCCAGTGCACCGCCTGCGCGCCGTCCTGCCATGACAGAGTGTCGATCTCCACCTCGTCCGCCACCATAAATGCGGAGTAGAAGCCCAGACCGAAATGACCGATGATCTGATCCTCATTCGCCTTGTCCTTGTATTTTTCAATAAAATCCGTGGCGCCGGAGAAAGCGATCTGGTTAATGTACTCCTCCACCTCGTCCGCCGTCATACCGATACCATTATCAATGAATTGTAACGTTTTCTCCTCCGGGTTGACGATCACCTGAATCTTCGCCTTGTAATCATCCGCCAGCGCATACTCGCCCATCATATCCAGCTTCTTTAGCTTCGTGATCGCGTCGCATCCGTTGGAGATCAGCTCCCTGAAAAAGATGTCGTGATCGGAATACAACCACTTCTTGATAATCGGGAAAATATTATCGCTGTTGATTGATAAACTGCCATGTTTCGCTGCCATTTTCTCACGTTCCTTTCTCTCATAAACCTTGTAGCGCGGCATGTCCTCCACCCGCACCTTACACCAGACAAATCCTGTTTTCCGGGGATTTGATTATCTAGAGCATAGTTTAATACGCCTAAATTAAGAAGTCAAGAAGAAATTAGCACTCATCAACTGTGAGTGCTAATAATTTATGGATTTTGCCCATTTTATGCGGGTTTGGGGAATTATAAACTTTTTCTAAAATCCCGCAAAATGCGTCATTGTGATCCCCCCGGTTGTATGCTATAATTGCAATAACTTTGACAGCGGCAACCTGAAATTCTGCTCGCGTCTTAAACGTAAAACGTTTCGGAATGGAGAAAACCATGATTAAAGAATGCCTAAAAACATATTTAGACAAATATTTTGAATGCTATAAAAACTACAGGGGAACTTATCCCACCGTCCCGTATGATGAAGAAGAAAAATCTTCCTTATGGTATGGTGAAGCGGATGAGGAAGACTATATTCAGTGGATATACAAGGAAAAGGATAACCAGACAGATTTTTCGGATTTAGAAAAAGAGATGGAACTGGTATTGCCCGACGCCGCAAAAGAGTTTTATAATTCGTACTATTTTCTGCAGCTACAGGGCTTTTATCATGGAGAGAGCGTAAGTTTTGATCCCATAAGCGACTGCAGGGATATCTTGCGGGATTTAAAAGCTTGTATCTTTGAGAGCAGCGGAAAAAAGTACCTTCATGTGGGTATCTATAGCAATATGGATTTGGCTTTATGTATGGAAATTGACACAGGGGCAATCGTTCAGGCGGATTACGATTCCAAAAATGTGGAGAAGCTTGCGGATTCACTGGAAGAATTTCTGGATCAGATGACGCCTGTGAGATAATTTCATTGCTGCTGACAGTTAAAAACCGAAATATGGGGGATGAAGGAACCAAAAATGAAAAGTATCGTTCAAAAATTAATGGATACATACAATAAGGAAGGGCTTAAGTCTCCCGAACAGCATTTCATAAAGGCTGCTGATACGGAAAAAGAGATGCTGTTTCAACTGCTTGGAAAGGAACATAATGATTTTGTGGATTTTTATTTAAATTATCAACCCACTGACTTGCCAAGTTTAGCGTGTAATTGTACATTTCTGGATATCAAAGCCATGGTGGAAGAAAATACTGATTTCGAGCCAGCCTGTTATTTGAGGGAATGCGGTATCTATACATTTGCATTGACCATAGGAGGACATGCGATCTGTATAGATAGCAATAGCGGAAGTATTTACATCTGTGACCACGGACTCGTCATGCAGGATTTTGATACAGATGCTATTGTGATCAATAGTGGGCTGGTGTCCTGCGATGTATATGATTCTTTTCATATCTCGGGCGAAATACCATTTAATTATGATAATATTATTATTTGTATGGACAAGATAGAAAATTCCTTTCTTACCTTTATGGAAAATATTGCCGACGGCAACTACACGGATTTGGAAAAATTGATAACCTATTAATTGAAAGAAACACACTACCGACAGTCAACAACCCCGAAACACGGAGGATCGTACAAATGGATATCATTCAGTTAAAGATCGAGAAAGACAATTCCGTCGCCAGCTATATAAAAATCATCAGAAAATTTGACGCTTCCCTGTCCGTCGGCACGATTAAACAGCGGATCGACCATGGTGATTTTGTGGTGGGATTTGACTTAGAATATTATGATGCTTTGGAAGATATCAACGAAATTGACAGAAAAAAGCTTTTTCGCCAGATGATTGCGGATCTTTGTCATGCCGGGGCAAAGATAACCATATATCAGGATGACGAAGAAATACCCATGGATGTTTTGGATAACTGGCTGGAATCTCTGGATATCATCAGCCGGCAGGTGGAAAATGACATAGACAGGGAAGCAGAAATCGAGTAGGGGAGACATGCTGTAAAACAGCAAATTTCCATATGCGGGCGCGTGCATAAAATATTCCGGGAGTGGTCAGCTCCCGAAATACTGCGCATACACCTCAAAGAAATTCTGCGTCGTCACTTCCCCGTCATGGATAAAGTTCACATTGTCCCACAGCTCCTCGTTCAGATTTCTGGTCAGCGTCGCCACATAGGCGTCGTACTCCTGCCCGAACGCCTCCTCACGTCTTTGCTCTACGATCTTGATCTTGTTTGCGTCCGTCTCCTCCCTGTCAAAAGTGTTAATGCACTTGATGATGTGATAGCCGAACTCCGTCTCCACCACGTCGCTGATCTCGCCCGTTCCCAGATTGAAAGCCGCCGTCTCAAAGGACTCCTCCATCTCCCCTTTGCCGAAGGAATACGTTGCCTTATCATCCTCGCTGTACTTGCGGATCAACGCGTCGAAATCCTCGCCCTCCCTCGCCTGCCCGAGCGCCTCGATCGCACGTCTGTATGCATCCCGCTTTGCCTCCTCCGTGTACTCGATCTTTTTTCCCGTCCCGTCCAGCGCGTAAGTCTTAATCAGAATATGCTGCACGGTAATGGTTCGCGCCTCGTCGTCGCTGATCTCCGGGTTGATGTCCTTGATCGTGTACTGGTACATCTTCTCCGCCCGGGCAAGCTCCGTGTAGAGTGACTTGATGGTCTTCTCGTTGACGCCCATCAGTTCAATCTCCCGCTCTCCCAGCGTGTCATAATACGCCTTCGCCGCATTTTCCGCCCGCGCGCGTTCCTCCTCGTCCAGCTCCACCTCATACTTCTCCGCCATCAGGTTCATTGTCTTGATCTGAGCAATCTGCGCCAGCGCGATATTTTTCACATTCTCCTCAAGCGTCACGCCATCTGCGATCGTCCCCCAGATTTCCTGCCCGTACACGCTTTCATACCGGTTCTGGATCGTGGTCAGATACACCATAAGCTCCGGCAGCTTGCAGGAGCTGGTCTCGATCCGAAAGATCTCGTTCTTCTCAAATCCCGTGGTCAGCACCACCTTTGTGCCAAACCCGTCCCCGTCCCCGCAGCCCGTAACTGTCCCGGTTAACATAACTACAGACAATAAATATACCGCTATCCGTTTCCATCTCTTAATACCCATACTCCTCCTGCTTCGCCACTACTCCTACGACTATTGAAGTAATTCCATAATATTTTCTCAATACTAAATTATTGTGCGAATCGTATAATTATTAGCAGACCCTTGAAGAGCGTCAGCGCTTAACGAGGTTTTTCACGAGTTTAGCGTCTGTTACGCTCGGAACGGAGCGCAAGCGCGTCTGCGTTAATTATACGATTTGCACAATCTCAATCTATCGAAATAATGTTTCCCCTCTTATCATACCACACTTTCCCATCCGTCAGCACATAATCCTCGCCGCCCAGAACCGCCTGCACGTAATCCGCCGCCGATCGCAGCCTCCTGCGAAACGCCATGCCGCCCCCGAACAGATTCGTGGAGTGAATATCCGATCCCGCGCTTAAAGGAAACCCGTGCGCCTTCGCGTAGGCGACTGCCCTCTTATCAAACACGGTCTTATCCCTCAGTGTCCCGGAATACCAGTGGTGCGCGGCGTTGATCCCCTCCACGCCGTCCACCCAGTCCGGCATAAGGCGCACTTCGGGAATATAAGCCTCCTCCCTGTAAGGATGGGCGTGCATCACCAGTCCGCCTGCCTCGTGCACCAGTTCGTACTGCTCTTCCACCGTTATATAGCGAAGTTCCGGGTGCGCCTTCATCCACGCCTTATCAATCCCGTACAACAGAAATTCTGTGGCGTCATATCCTGCCTCGTATCCGAAAAAGACGTCCAGCCCGATTTGATCTCCCTCCGCCTTCGCGTGTTCATATCCGAGACAGAACTGGTCCACCCAAGCCTCCCACGGCAGCCCCCGGTCCACACAGGTGTTTCCGCCCCAGTTATGGTCTGTCACAAAAATGCCGGTATATCCGTACTCTTTACACGCCCGCGCCATCTCCGCCCCGGTGCTTCTCGCACAGGCACTGGACTCCGAAGTGTGCAGATGGGTCTCATACAGGTAGGGATACCTCTCCCTGATCACCACATCGTTCATCTTTTCCTCCTTACCGGAGCTTTTTTGCAATGGCATGCGTCGAGAATTTCAAAGTTTTCCGAAGGAATACTTTTATTCTCGGCTGCAATTCTGAGTTCGTAGCTCCGGCACAAACTCGCGATTGAATACATTGCCTCTCTCCCTTGTATACCGCTGTATTTGAAAAAGGATTAAATTGTATGCACCGGCATCCCAACCTAATCCCTTTCCCTTTTATCCCGTTCGTTTTCTAAAAGCATTCCTTAATGCTGCTGCCATGCCATATCTTGCAAATGCCGCTCTGCACCTGACCGCTTACTTGATTACATGAATCCATCCCTCAGGCGCTTCGATCCTGCCCATCTGGATGCCCGTCAGCGTATCGTACAACTTCTGGGTAATCGGTCCCATCTCGCTCATGCCGCTGGGGAACGCAATCTCTTTTCCGTGATCCACGATCTTTCCTACCGGAGAGATAACCGCCGCCGTGCCGCAAAGACCACACTCTGCGAAATCCTTCACTTCCTCCAGCGCGATCGGCCGCTCCTCCACCTCAAGGCCCAGATAATCCTTCGCCACCGTCATCAAGGAGCGTCTGGTAATAGAAGGTAAAATGCTGTCGGACTTCGGCGTAATCACCTTATTGTCCTTTGTCACGAACAGGAAGTTCGCGCCGCCTGTCTCCTCCACATGCGTCCTGCTGCCCGCATCCAGATACATATTCTCGTCGTAGCCTTCCTCGTGCGCCGTCACAATAGCATGAAGGCTCATCGCGTAGTTCAAACCCGCCTTGATATGTCCCGTTCCGTGCGGCGCGGCGCGGTCAAAATCGCTCACCTTGATCGTGATCGGCTTCACGCCGCCCTTAAAGTAAGGGCCCACAGGCGTGGTAAATACTCTGAACTGGTACTCCTCCGCGGGCTTCACGCCGATTACCGGAGAGATACCAAACATATAAGGTCTGATATAGAGAGTTGCGCCGGAACCGTAGGGCGGCACATAAGCCTCGTTCGCAGCCACCACATCCGTCACAGCCTTTATGAAACGATCCTGCGGAAATACCGGCATCTCCAGCCGCTTGCAGGAATCTTCCATGCGCTGCGCGTTCAGGTCGGGACGGAAAGTCACGATACGCCCGTCCTCGGTGGTGTAAGCTTTCATTCCCTCGAAACAGGTCTGCGCATACTGTAGGACGCCCGCGCACTCGTTCATCACAATGTTGGCGTCATCCACAAGCGCACCGTCATCCCATGCGCCGTTTTTGTAATTCGCCACGAAGCGTTTGTCCGTCTCGTGATAGCCGAAACCGATATTCGCCCAATCCAGATTCTTTTTTTCCATAATAGCCAACTCCTCTCCCTCAGTCAGTTCCTCTGTCGTTTCGTAACTGTTCCGTGTGCAAAATACTTTGCTGAACAATTATTATATTTATTTTTATATAATATACCTTTATCCCCAAAAGTCAAGCGTCTCATAACAGTTCAGCCTGCGGCTTCTCCGTTACAGCCTCGCGTACTCTCTCACAGCACGGCGTTGACCACCTCAAGGGCAATATCGTAAGCGTAATCCTTGACCGCTTTTTCGCAGAGCCTGAGCATCTTCTTGTCCGACTCCGGCCGGTCATAACGCTTTAGCTCTCTGATCTTAACCGCTGCGCTCTCCCCGTCGAAATCATCCAGTCTTGCCGCCAGTTCATGCAAGGCCCTGGTCCACTCTTCCTCCGTGATCTTTCCGGCGCTCTCCTCCTCCGTCGTCCGCTCCGTCTTCTCGCCCGCATCCTCCGTTTCCAGATACACCCGCAGACTGTTTCTCATGGTGTTCATCATACCGAACAGAATCGGGGAACGCACCGTCACATCCTCAAGCTGACCTGCTTTCGCCATCTTCTCCAGCTCAAATGCCTCGTCCGCCAGATCATCCGCTCCCACGTTTCTGGCATTTCCTTTCAATGAATGCACAATAATCGTATAGCCGGGCATATCCCCCTTCTGCAAAAAGTCCTTGAGGGCTGTCTCCTTCTCCTGCAAAATGGAATGGAAATCGCGAAGCACCTTGCCGTAAAGCGCCTTGTCACCGCCCATATAGCGAAGACCGTTTCTCAGGTTAAAGCCCATCAGATAAAGCTGGCTCTCCCTGATATCGAACTCTCCTTCTCCCTCTTCCTGCGTCTGCTCGTACTCATCGCTGATATTCCTGTTGTTGGTCAGGTAAACCACATTGCTCGGCAGATATTCGATCAGCATATTTTCAAACTTATCCGCGTCGATCGGCTTCGTCAGGTAATCCTGAAATCCCTCTTTCAGATAGAGCTCTCGGGCGCCCGCCACCGCGTTTGCCGTCAGAGCAATTACCGGAATATCTCTGGACGGATTTCCCTCCAGCGCACGTATGGCATGAAGCGTCTGGACGCCGTCCATCACCGGCATCATGTGATCCATGCAGATCAGGTGATATGTCTTTCTCTTAATCAGTTCCAGACATTCCTCGCCGCTGGCCGCCACGTCGATCTGCAGTCTGGTGCCCTTCAAAAGTCCCTGCGCCACCGCCAGGTTCATGGAATTGTCATCCACAATCAGGATTCTTCCCATAGGCGCAATAAACTTTTCGTGGTAATCCTCGATACTTCGCAGGCTGTCCTTGTACTGCTTCTCAAAATCACCAAGCGGCTCCCTGTCCACTACCTTCTGCACAATTTTGAAGGAGAAGGCGGAGCCCTTTCCGTATACGCTCTGCACCTCCAGCCTGCCGCCCATCATCTCAATCAGACGCTGCGTGATAGCAAGTCCCAGTCCTGTCCTGTCGTCCTTGCTGCGGACTGTGGAGTCCATCCGCTGAAATGCCTTAAAGAGCTTCGGAATATCTTCGTCCTTGATGCCGATTCCCGTATCCTTCACAATCACGTAAATCTCTATGGAATCCTTCGGCAGCTCCTTCCAGCTCAAATGCAGCGTGATCCTGCCCTTCTCCGTATAGCGCACTGCGTTTGACAGGAGATTACCTATAATCTGTCTGATATGTATCTCGTCGCCAAACAGCTTATAGGGGATATCCTGTGCAATCTCCAGAACCAGATCCAATTTTTTGCGGCGCAGTTGCACCGATATGCTGTTAATCAGATCGTTCAAAAGGGAGCTGACGTCATAGATCCCTTCCGTCAGATCCATCTTATCTGCCTCAAGCTTGGAGAAATCCAAAATATCGCTGACAAGCGCCAACAGAATGTTGCCCGCCTGCCTGATATCTCTCGCATACTCCTTGACCGCCTCCTCCTGACTCTCCCGCAGAATTAACTCATTCAGTCCCAGAATCGTGTTGATCGGCGTCCTCAGTTCATGGGACATATTCGCCAGGAAAATATCTCTGGCATACTCTGCCTTCTCCACCGCACTTCTGGCCGCCTCCAGCTCCACACTCTTCTGCTGTAATGCTTCCTTCGCCTGGGAAAGCTCCGTCCCCTTTTTCGCCGTCGTTTTTTTTGTCTCCTGCCCCATACCTGCGCACCCTTCCTTTATACCAATTCCTGGTTTTCCCGTCCACCCTTAACAGAGTCCCCTATTGGTTTATCCTTCATTGCTTTCTTTCATATTTTACAAAATAATACGGCAGATCAAAATAAGTCTGCTCCTCACTCTCCGCGGTTATTTCCCAGGCGTCATCGTTATCCAGATTCGGGTAATAAGCGTCCGCCTCATAGTCGTGGTCGATCTTCGTCACATGCACCACATCGCATTCCGGAAGCATCATGCGGTAAACGCTCTCCCCACCGATGATATACACATCCTCCGTGGGATATTTTTTTAGCTCGGTGTCCAGCTCCTCCTTGCTGTGCACCACCACGGCATCCTTCACCTGATAATCCGGGTTCGTGGACAAAATAATGTTCGTCCTGTTCGGGAGCGGCATCCCCTGCGGAAATGTCTCCAGCGTCTTTCTGCCAAGCACTACCACCTTACCTGTGGTTTCCTGCCTGAAATTCTTGTGATCCGCCGGGATCCGCACGAGCAGGCTGTTTTTACAGCCGATCGCCCAATTGTTGTCAACGGCTACGATTGCATTCATATGATGTGTCTCCTTTGCTGCCAGACTCGCTAGATCGCCACAGGTATATCCGCCACCTGCGGACCTGTAACGTAGTTCTCCACCTTCACGTCGTCCCTCGTAAACTGATAAAAATCTGTGACATCGGGATTCAGCACAAACGTGGGCGCGTCGTAAACGGGTCTTGCAATCAGTTCCTTTATAATAGGTATATGTCTGTCGTAAATGTGCGCGTCCGCGATCACATGGACAAGTTCTCCCGCCTCCATGCCGCACACCTGCGCCAGCATATGCACGAGCACCGCATACTGCACCACATTCCAGTTATTTGCCGTCAGCACATCCTGCGAACGCTGGTTCAAAACCGCGTTGAGCGTCAGCTTCTCATGCCCCTTCTTCTGCGTCACGTTAAAGGTCATGCTGTAAGCGCAAGGGTACAGATTCATCTCGTGCAGATCCTGGTGCACATAGAGATTCGTCATAATCCGGCGGCTGAACGGGTTGTTTTTCAGATCGTAAATCACCCGATCCACCTGATCCATCATGCCTTCTTTATACTGATGCTTCACGCCCATCTGATACCCGTAAGCCTTGCCGATACTGCCGTCCGCATCCGCCCACTCGTCCCAGATATGGCTGTGCAAATCGTTGATATTGTTGGACTTGCGCTGCCAGATCCAGAGCATCTCGTCCGTGGCGCTTTTTAAAGCCGTCCTGCGAAGCGTCATAATCGGGAACTCCTCCGACAGATCGTAGCGATTCACCACCCCGAATTTCTTTATGGTGTAAGCGCTCTCCCCATCCGCCCAGTGGGGTCTCACCTTCTCCCCCTCCGTGCTCGTCCCGTTCTCCAGTATATCCTTACACATATCTATGAAAATGTGATCCGCCAGACTCACTCTTCATTCTCCCATTCTTACATTATGTAAATCATTCTTTCTAATCCGCAGACCTGTAACCCTGCATTCTGCGGTTCATTGTGTAAATCATTCGGGAAGAATGCGTGCTTTTCGCATTCTTCCGGACATGACTTAGATACACTTGGACATCGTCCTTTGATACCTGAGTGCGTCTTCATGTCCGATCCCACTTGTCGCAAAGCGAATTGATCTGATCCGCGAACCGCGCCAGATCCTTGTTTGCGCCTCCCTCGTTCTTATGTATAACGGCGATAAGCCTCTGCCCGCTTGCCAAAAGCCTTGCAAAGACATCGGAAATGCCGCGCACTTTCTTCTTGATCGCCACAGGCTCCGCCTCGTGGATAAATTCTCCGCTGATCAGATCATAGCGGGTGCCGCTGTAAGGTGCATAGGCGTCCAGCCCGTGCTCCACCTTCAAGCACTCCGTAAAGAGTTTGCAGACGCTGTCCTCGCCATGTACCACAAAAACTTTGTCCGGCTTCTTTTCAAAGCCGTCCACCCACTGTAAAAGCCCGTTCTTATCCGCGTGACCGCTCATGCCGACCAGCTTCGCGATATCGGCGCGGATCTCGATCGGCTCACCGAAAAGCTTCACCTCTTTCGCGCCTTCCACAAGCATTCTGCCGAGCGTCCCCACAGCCTGATATCCCACGAAGAGAATCGTACACTCCGGCCGCCACAGATTATGCTTCAAATGATGCCTGATACGTCCCGCCTCACACATGCCGGAAGCGGATATGATAACCTTCGGCGTATGCTCGAAGTTGATCGCCTTGGATTCGTCGCTTGTAATGGCAAGGCGAAGTCCCGGGAACGTAATCGGATTGATCCCCTTTCTGACCAAAGCCATCGCCTCTTCGTCAAAACACCTTGCCTCATTTTTATGAAAAATCCCGGTGGCCTCCACCGCCAGCGGGCTGTCCACATAGACCGGGAAATTCTCGTGACCTTTTACCAGCCGCTCAGCCTTAATCTGCCGCAGGAAATAGAGCATCTCCTGCGTCCTGCCCACTGCAAAAGAAGGAATCACCACATTGCCGCCACGATCAAAAGTGGTCTGCAAAATCTTCGTCAGCTCTCCCACATAGTCCACTTTCTCCGTGGAATGCAGTCTGTCGCCGTAGGTGGACTCCATCACCACATAATCCGCTTCCGCCGTGTTTTTCGGGTCTTTGATGAGGGGCTGTTCGCTGTTTCCGATATCGCCGGAAAACACCAGCTTCCTCGTCACGTTCCCTTCCGTCGCCCAGACCTCGATGCTGGAAGAACCGAGCAGATGCCCAATATCCGTAAAGCGGATCTTTATATTTTCATTTATCGTCACTTCACTGTCATAGTCGCAGGGGATGAGACGCCTGATCGCCCCGTCCGCGTCCTCCATCGTATAAAGAGGCTCCACCACCGCATTCTCGGCGCTTCTCTTAGCCTTGCGGTTTTTCCACTCTGCCTCCTGCATTTGGATATGCGCACAGTCACGCAGCATAATGCTGCACAGATCACAGGTGGGCGCCGTCGCAAAAATCTGACCGCGGAATCCCCTCGCATACAAGAGCGGCAAAAGACCCGAATGGTCTACATGCGCGTGAGTCAGGAACACATAATCTATCAGCGCTTCCTCCACAGGCAGCTCGCAGTTCTCAAATACGTTGGCACCCTGCTCCATGCCGTAGTCCACCAGAATATTCTTATCGCCTACCCGAAGATAATGGCAGCTCCCTGTCACCTCATGGTCTGCCCCGATAAACATAAGCTCCATACAGTTCCCCCCTGCTTGCGCCGCTTACTTTTCTTTTGTATCTCTTACATCATAACATTTTTTTCCGAACGCGTAAATCTTTTCGGGGATATCTTTTTCAGATTCTCACGGACTTTGCCGCAAGTGCAAAGTCCCGGACTGAACTGTTACCTGATTCTTGCCTTCAACATCCGATTCCGCTCCCATACAATATAATAAATCCGTAATTCTGTAATGAGGTAACTTCCATGTCCTTTTCGATTTCCTCCCTGCTGCTCTTTCTGGTGGCGGTTTCTCTGGATTCCCTGACGGCCGGATTCTCCTACGGTGCCGGGCGGGTGCACATCAAAGCCCTCTCCCTGTTTTTCTTGGCCTGTGTTCCGGCTCTTTTCATCACCGCCGCGGGCGGGCTCGGCGAGATCGTCGGCTCCCTGCTGCCGCCCGGCGTCCTCCCTTTTCTTTCCTTTTTTATGCTGGCCGCCATCGGCATAGCCAAGCTGCTGGAAAGTCTGATCCGCAGCATAGCAAAAAACCACCCCAGTCTCATGGGAAACTGGGGCTGTCAGATCAAACAGATCAATATTATCTTCACGGTCTACATTTCGCCGGAAGAAGCCAACCGCACGGATCTTCAAGTCTTGAGCGCAAAGGAAGCGCTGCTTCTGAGCCTTGCCCTCTCCCTTGACAGCATCCTTGTAGGAATGGCTTTCCCGGCCGCCGATATTCCCCGGCTGGCCCTGTTTTTCTCTGCCGCTCTCTTTAACCTGCTTCTCTTTGTCGCCGGCTGCCTCTTTGGACGCCTTCTCTTCCGCATGCTGCGTATTGACCTTTCCTGGCTCTCCGGCCTTTGCCTTTTACTTCTGGCCTTCCGCGCACTGACATGACCATGCCCGCGTCTCCTGATCTATGCTCCCTGCTCCCGGGCCTTTCGCATACCGGTATGACCATGTCTGCGTTTCTCGGTCTATACCTCCTGCTCCCGAACTTCTGCATACCGGTATGATCATGCCCGCGCCTCCTGATCTATGCTCCCTGTTCCGGATCTTTCGCACGCCGGTATGACCATGCCTGCGTTTCTCAGTCTAACCGCCATGATTCCGCTCTGCGGAATCTCAAATCTATGCGGAGAATGCCGTATTTCAGGCATTCTCCTGCGTGAAACTTAGTGCTTCTTGGCGTCCCGTCCTATGGCGGGACGTCTTTAGAAGCACTTTTCACACTATGCCTCCTGCTCCCGGCTTTCCGCGTGCCGGCATGACGGATGCCGTACGGAAATGCCCGCCATTCCCACAAGCACCAGCAGCTCATGCACAAAAAGCGGTGTGACAGAAAGCGCCAAAAGCCTAAGCCACTCTTCCATACGCAGACGCACCGTGCCAAAGAGCGTGACCAGAAAAGGAATCTCCGTCACCGCCGCCTGCAGCGCAATGCCCACCGCCAGCGCAAGCATCATCTGCGGGTTGCTCCTGTGATCCATTCGGAACACAGAGCGGTTCACATCCCGCATACCGATGGCATGGAAAAGCTGACTGATACCAAGCACCGTAAAGGCATGGGTTTGCGCTTTTGCCAAAACGGCTGAAATTTTTAGCCCCTCAAGAATGTTATGTAAACTTACAGGCAGACCTTCCATTACAATACGGTCATAGGGAACTTTCAAAAACGCCGCCAGACTGATCCCGCCGATTACCAGTCCATAGCAGATCACGCACATAAGCCCACCTCTGGCAAACAGCGACTCGTCGCCTTTTCTTGGCGGTTCCCGCATGAGACTTTCCGTGTCGTTGTCGTCTACACCCAGCGCAAGCGCGGGCAGAGAGTCCGTGATCAGATTAATCCAAAGTATAAATCCTGCAGTCAAAGGCACAGGCAGCCCCGCCACGATGGTCAAAAGCATGGTGAGGATTTCTCCCAGATTGGAGGAGAGGAGGAACAGCACCGATTTGCGTATATTCTCGTAGATGCCCCTGCCTTCCCGTATGGCCGTATGGATCGTCGCCACATTGTCATCCATCAACACAAAGTCTGCCGCCCCTCTGGCCACATCTGTTCCGCCCTGTCCCATGGCGATGCCGATATCCGCCGCCTGCAGAGAAGGCGCGTCGTTGACCCCGTCTCCGGTCATGGCTACTGTTTTATGTAAACTTCTATACCCCTCAACAATCCGTACCTTATGCTCCGGCGTCACCCGTGCAAAAACCTTGAGCTGCGGCAGCTTCTGCAAAAAAGTCTGCTCTTTCAGGTGATCCAGCTCCCGGCCCGTAATACACTCCTCCGCACGGCTTGCAATCCCAAGCTGTCTGGCGATGGAAAACGCTGTGTCCGGATGATCTCCCGTAATCATCACCGTGGAAACACCCGCCTGCGCAAACCCCCGCACCGCCGCCCGCGCCTCCGGCCTGACCGGATCCTGCATGCTGACAAAGCCGAGAAACACCATGTCCCTCTCCTTTATACTGCCCTCCGGTTCCATGGCCAGCGCAAGCACACGCCTTCCCTCCCCCATCAAACGCTTCTGTATACCAAGCAAACGCTCCCGCTCCGCCACTGTGAGCGCCGTCATACAGCCGCCACGGAAGCAGCGCCCGCAGTTTTCCAGAATCCGCTCCGCCGCGCCTTTCGTATAGGCAGTCTGTCCGCTTCCTTCCCGATGCAGCGTGGTCATCATTTTTCGTTCAGAATCAAACCCCACCTCGTTTATGCGCGGATGCCGTTCCCTGAGCCGTGCCGCCTTGACACCGCAATCCTGCGCCATATGGAGAAGCGCCAGCTCCGTGGGATCTCCCGTCCCCTCCTCGTCGATCTGCGCATCGTTGCAGAGCACACAGCCCAAAAGGAAGTAATCCGCACAGGAGCGATTCGTCCCATCGCTGAAAGCCGACTCAAAAAGCTCCGCAAATCCGGCCTTTTCCGTAAGCTTTCCATCCAGATAACACTCCGTCACAGTCATCTTGTTCTGGGTCAGCGTCCCGGTCTTGTCCGAGCAGACCACCTCCACCGCCCCCAGCGTCTCCACCGCCGAAAGCCTGCGCACAATAGTTTTTGCCTTTACCATGCGGGACACGCTCAAAGCCAGCACGATCGTCACAATGGCAGGCAGTCCCTCCGGCACGGCCGCCACCGCAAGGGAGACGGAAGTCAGAAGCATATCCCCCACATCCCGCTTTTGCAGCAAAGCCACAACAAAGAGCAGCACACAGATCCCCACCGCAAGGGCGCTCAACACCTTTCCAAGCTCTCCCAGCCTTACCTGCAGCGGCGTCAGCTTCTCTTTATGCCCGTGCAGCATGTCCGCTATATGGCCGACCCTCGTGTCCATACCCGTGGCCGTCACCACACCTAATCCCCGCCCCTTCGTCACATAGGTAGACATGTATACCATATTTTTGCTGCTCGTATCCGCCGACTCCTTTTCCACATATCCCGCTTCCTTTTCTACCGGCACAGACTCTCCTGTAAGGGTAGACTCTTCCGCAAAAAGTCCGATACTCTCAATTAATCGCAAATCGGCTGGAACTCGGTTTCCCGCCTCCAAAACCACAATATCCCCCGGCACCAGCTCCTGCGCCGGAATACTGTGATGCATGCCGTCCCTGAGAACCGTCGTTCTCGGTTCCGAAATCTGCTTCAAAGCCTCCACCGCGCGCCCGGCCTTACCCTCCTGAATGATGCCCACCGCCGCATTCAGCGCCACCACCGCCACAATGATAATGGCATCCCCAAATTCGTGTAACATCATGGAAATCGCCATGGCCACCATCAAAATCAAAATTAGCGGATCATTTAACTGTGCCGCAATCCGTTCAGCAAGACTCTTCTTTTCCTGATCCTTCAATCGGTTCGGTCCGTACTTTGTCCTGCGCTCCGCTATTTTTGCCGCGCCAAGCCCTCTCTCCGCGTCTGTCTCCAATGCCCGGATCGTCTCCGATACGCTTCTGTTCTCATACATACGCCCATCCTCCCGCCATTTCCTAAAAACCGTCCGTTACCCGCCCATATAATATCTGTAGGGCTTGTCACTTCTTTTTAAAGATATGCGCGCATAAGCAGAGTTAGAAGCAATATATGCGAAACGAATGCTTGCATTCGGTTTTGCATATTTGCTTATAACGAGCAACAGGCGAACCGAGTCTGCTTATGCCCAGAGTGTAAAAGAAACAGACGCGAAACGAATGCTTGCATACAGAAAGGAGCCTCTGTATCAGAAGCTCCTCAACTTATCCGTTCCGTCATCAATTGTATTTTCGATGGACTTCACCACCACATAATAGCCTCCGCCCCCGGCCAGTTCCACATGAACTCGGTCTCCAACCTTGTTGCCAAGCAGCGCCTTTCCCAACGGTGACTCCGTGCTGATCAGCCCTTCAAGGGAATTGCCGCGCACCGTCGTCACCAGCTTGTATTTTTCCGTGAGGTTATCCTCCTCGAAAAAGACCTCCACCGTATTGTTCATGCCAACCTCGTCCTCCGCAGATTCATCGGACACAATTACGGCAGTTTTTATCATCCGTTCCAGATAGCGGATGCGGCTCTCATTCTGGTTTTTCACCTTCTTCGCCGCATGATACTCGAAGTTCTCGCTCAGATCGCCGTGTGCCCTGGCTGTCTTCACATCCTCCAAAGCCGCCGGCCGCACCACCAGCTTGCGATACTCGATCTCCTCCTCCATCTTGCGGATATCCTGCTTTGTCAGTTCGTTATGCATCTTCTTATTTTGAATTTACCATGTAGTCAAGCAGACGGTTCACATCCTCGGGATCATGCGCAACAAGCTCCATCTCCGGAATCGCATTGTCCGCAAAAAGCCTTGTGAGCGCCACATACTTGGTCAGCTGAGACTTTAAGTTCAGTCTGTCGCCCTCTTTTGTCACTAACTCCACTGTGCCTTTGCACTGGTTAATCACGTCAAAAAACTTTTCAGGATCATCGATGTTCATTACTTTCATTTTCTTTTCCTCCCTTTTCTCATCTACTCTTCGTTTACACCAACATAATACACCTTTTTTCCCATTTGTCAAATCTTTCTAAAAAAATTAATTTTTTGGTTGACAAAGCAAAATTCCTATAGTATATTAATAAATGTCCGAGCGATACAAACGGACAATAAGCGCGAGTGGCTCAGTTGGTGGAGCGCGACCTTGCCAAGGTCGAGGCCGCGGGTTCGAGTCCCGTCTCGCGCTCTGACCCAAACGATATCCGGAAGTTTTCCGGATATTTTTGTTTACAGTTACATTTGATTAAATATCATGCGTTATTGATTCTTTTGACATGATAGTCACGGATTCTTTCCAGCCGTTTCTGAGCAAATTCATACATCTTCACAAGCTCTGCCGCATCGTCAGTGAGAAACATCCTGTTTATATTTCCCTTCAACATATCGTACTCATTATGTACTTCCTGATAATCCATCCGTTTTACCTCCCATTAGTCTGAAATCCAGCCCCTTGTGCATATACCCCAGCAGCGCATTGAAGTTATCCCGGTAACTTAAGATATAGTTCCGCTCCGTTGTGACCATGTCCGAATGCCCCATCAGGTCGCTGATATACCGTGTCGGCATCCCGGATTCATGCAGCATGGTTGCGAATGTCTTCCTTATCATATGGGTATTGAAATACTTCACGTCGCAGTACCTGCAGAGCTTGCGCAGCGTCCTGTCAAGTGACCTGACCCGCACCGTGTCCCTTCCGTCGTAGGCAAGGTACTGATTCTTATACCCGCATCTGTCATGGTGTTCCCGGAGCTTTTCCAGTATGTAGACTGCCTCCGGAAGCAGGGGGACTTCCCTGACGGAATAGACGGTCTTGACGTCCTCCACCACAGCGTATACCATGGCGCCGCAGCGTTCCCCGTTTTCATCCCTTCTGTATGCCTTCGTCTCGGTCTTGCAGATCCGGATCACCCTGTCTTCCAGATCCACGTCCTGCCATGTCAGGGATGCCAGCTCTCCCACCCGCAGCCCAAGATAGAAATTCATCACGAGGCAGAGACATGCGGATCGTTTCACTGGGTAAATGTCCTGCTCCACCACCTGGTACAGCAGCCGCTCGATATCCGCCCGGGGTACAGCGAAATCCTTGTGGGGATCCTTAATCAGCTTTCCCTCTGGCACATATCTTCTGATCATCTCCCAGTCAAAAAGCCGCACGCCGCCAAGCTCCAAAAATCTTGCATATACAAGCACGTTGTTTACGATCTGGTAGATACGGGAAAATTCCTTGGACGTGATATTGCCCCGGCCGACAATTACTCCGGTAAGGAAACGGATCACCGCCGCCTCATCCAGTGCGGACACGTTCTGCTTCACAAACCAGCTGCCGGCATAGTAGCGATTGTAGGTCACCTCGATCCGGTCGCAGCTCTGCGCCTTGATCACGTTCGTCTTCATCAGGAACCACTGTTTGTATATTTCCTTAAAGGTTTTCTCCTCGATTTCCGGCATGTTCACGACACCGTTACTGATGCCCAGATCGATCCATTCGTCTAAATTCATGCTGTGTCACCTTCTTTCTATAGAAATGGGTCTGTGAGCTTACGGGGCGACGTCCCGACCACTCCTTCCCGGAGGATTTTTCCCTAAAAATTAGGCCCACCTAATTTTCTTAACGGGAAAAATCCTCCTCCAGTCGTTCCTTCGGGCCGTCGCCCTCTAGTTTGGGCGGCACCTCCGCCCAAACCCGCGCTGTACGTTATCGGCTGCCATGACTGATACTGTATCATAGTCATATGATTTCCTTGTTGATGGCGGTACACGTTCTCACTTATCCGTTACTTTACCGTGGAAATGCGTTTTGCCCCCGGCCCAAGATAAAACCGCCCATGGGACCCGCCGGGGGCAATCGGCGCAAAATACATGCGCCGACCACTTACATACGGGCACTTCGTGCGGCAGACAAGGAAAAAGAGGGGGAGCGGCCGCTCAGCTTTTGTCCAGGTCAATAAACGTTAATCCGGAATCTTCTTCCTCTTTCTTCTCCCCTTTTGGTTCCTCTGCAGCCAGTGGCAGCGTGATCGTGGGGCCCCTTTTTTCCCCACTCACACGCTGTCCCTGTCCCGGGGTGTCAAAGTGGTTGTAAGAGTCATAGATCGCGAACAGTTTTTTGCTGCCCACAAAGAAGCTGCCCTCCACGCGCTCTTTTATGGGGTACCAGCGTTTCACCGCCACATACAGGTTATCTCCGGTGAACAGCCCCACGAAGAACCCGATATATCCGAAGCGGCTCACCTTGCGGTGTACCTCCTCGTACTCGATCAGGCAGCGCACCTGCCTGTCTAACATCCTGTCAAACTGCGCGACAAGGATGATGTCATACCCGTAATGCCGGTGCTGGGAGAAGAAGGACAGCCATCCCTGGCGGCTGATGTTCTGCCACTCGCGGCTGTTGAACAAAAGCTGTGCCTCGTCGATGAGCAGCAGGATCTCCCCTTCCTTCAGGCGTCTGCCCAGGTGGTTTGAAAGCTTCCTAGAAAACTGCAGCAGCCGTTCCGGCGTAAGACGGTCATTCATTACAAAGAGATAGGTGCCCCTGCAGCGTTTGATCGCTTTCGTATTGACATAAAAGTTTCCGATTATGACGCGCTTGTGCATCCGCAGCCTGGTGCGCAGCTCTTTTGCCGTGTGCAGGCTCTTCCCGCTGCCGGGCGTTCCTGAATACAATTCGATCATCACATCACCTCACGATATCAGTTTTATCCAGCGGGCAATGATGCTCCATGCGTAGTATGCCGCGATGGCAGCCAGCCAGACCGTGCCTATCTTCACGAAATCCCCGATGGGCACGAACCAGTTGATATACCCCAGATAGGGCAGGCTCCCCAGCTCCGCGATCACTTCCCGGAACGGGGAGAGCGGAAACAGGGACAGAACGGCCTGCAGGAACTTATCTAACAGGTTCTTCATATCCAGCATTCCAGATCACCACCTTATCACTTTTGATGTCACGAACATCAGAAACAGGATGAAGCTGACCTTTTCGCACAGACGGATCACCGCCGCCACGTCGTCAAAGATGGACAGGTCAAGCTTCACGTCTTCCCGGTAGTCCAGGGCCGGGATCACCACGGGGAAGGTAAAGCAGGGCGCCCGGGGCGCCGCGTCAAGCGTCTTCAGCAGCGCGACAAAATCGAAAGGGATGCAGAAGGGGAAGACGCCCGTCAGCTCCACTTTGTAATCCGCCGCGTCCATATCCGGCAGCGGCGTCACGCCCGGATCGGGATCTGTGCCAGGGTCGGGGCCTGTGCCGGGATCCGGGTCTGTGCCAGGATCCGGATCAGGTTTAGGGTTCGGCTTCTTTCCCGGATCCGGATCAATGACAGGACGGGGCGGTTTATCAGGATGGGCGTCCGGATCGGGGTAATAGATTGGATCAACAGCCGGATCAACGACGATGGGCGTAGGATCTGCACCGGGGAGGATCGCGGGGTCGAGCTTTGGCAGCACGTTTTTCAGCAGTTCGAGAAGCTGCTGCGCCGTCAGGCCCTGCAGGGTCTTAAGGCCCAGCGCTTTCATGACGTCAATGAGCTGGGACAGGGTAAGCCCTATGTTTACTAACGGGTCGATCAGGGTGCCCGCCCAGTCCTGCGCGAGCCAATCGGCTATACGGTAGGTCTGCCCATAATTCAGGGCATCTGTACCGGGAGATAAGCCGAGCAGATAATCTTCCGCTGCCGCTTTGCTGGAAAAAACGGGACAGTTTACCGGAAAAGAAACACTTGGGTAGGTTAAATTAGAAAAACCGTTACTACTAAAATTGCCATATGAATATGTTGTGGTTTTCCCCCTGTATGTAACAATAGTGGTACTTGTATAATCTACCTTACAATCTATACATTTGCCGAGATTATTCAGAGACAAAAAACCAAACGATACTTCTTTAGGTGCATAAGTATTATCCAAATAAGCACAGACCGGAAAAGCGGATGACTTGGAAAAACTATAAATATCTGTATTATAGTGAAAATCAGACTCTCCCGAATTCTGAAAACTATAGCTAAATCGTACCTGTCCGGAATAACTATATGGCTCACCGCTCCACTGTGCTGCTATGTCGGCATCCGTGACAACCTGCGGGAAGTTGTTGTATAGGACGTTGTCCTGCGGGATGGGCGTGTCTTTCCCGATCCAGCCGTCCAGGATGTCGCACCATTCCTGGTAGATGTTCTTTGCGTTGGTGGTGAACCATGTGGCGCCCAGCGCGGTGAACTGCGCGACGTGTGACAAATAGTTCCCGGGGATGTGGAACTTGTCCTTATCATCCTTTTTGTTGGGATCACCCTCCGGCGGCATACTGCCCTGGATCACTGACCATTCCGTATCGCGCACCAGCTCCAAAGCTTCCGATCCGAAGACATAGTCCTGTCCGGATGCATCGACGAACTGTGCCACCCAGCCGTCCACGGTATCGCCGCATGAGTCGATAAATTCCTTGCCGAAGCGCGCAATCTCCTCCCGGTTCTCGTAGCCTTCATATATGCCATATGCAGCAAGTGCCGTTGTTCCCACAAACAGGCAGAATTCGAAAAGGGTGGCGAGCGTGATGCCCGCGCCGAGCACGATCGTGGTCGCTTCCACCTTTTCCATATGGTTTGCGTCAAAATATTTCGTGCCTACCGTCGTCGACAGGATCACGACGCACAGTATCACGCACAGCATCCGTTTCAATAATTTCATTCCGGTCACCTTTACTTTTCGACAAGATTCTTGTATGATATCACTACAAGGAGTAATCACATGGACATCATACTTGATAACATTTTTGAAATAGCAATCGTTTTAATCTTCCTGCTCATCCTCTACCGCGGCTTTTGCCGGAAGCCTAAGGTCAAGATCGTTAAGGCTCCCACCACCAAGCAGATCCGGCGGCAGAAGAAGCGTGCCAGGCAGCGCCGCAAGTTTTCCCGATGGTTTAAGGTTCCGTATGTCGGTCATACAGAGGTCATCAACTATGACAAAACCAATCCCTATATCGAAAGCATCTGGGAAGAAATGCGCAAGAAATAAGTTTCCGTACGAAAAAGAGGCGGGGCAATCTTATGCCTCGCCCCCTTTTATTGCTGCTAACCTCTGATCTTCTTCAGCCAGCTGAGACCGTACTTGACTGCGACACCTGCCGCCACGATCGCAACGATCGCCGGGACTACAAGCCCAAGAACCGAAAACATCTGTCCCTGCGTTGTCTTTACCGACTCACTCATGATCGTTGTAACGTCGAACCCGGACGCAACATCCCCGCCGGCAGACAAAAGCGCTACCCCTGCTTTCGGTGCCATCATCATAAGCTTTGTACCTAAGCCCATCTTTACACCCCTCCCTTCATCATCGAAAATGCGCTTGTGATCACATAATCGAGTATTATCACAATGCCGCACATGCCGCCGCCTATGGCAACACCCATGCCGGCAATAGTGACAAACTGCTGTACCATACTCTCCAGCATCTCAGACCCTCCTCAGGCGGAACCCCGCGATCACCAGCGCACCCGCCACCACACCGAGCATGAAACAGGTGCAGGTAAACCCCGCTGTCATGATGTCCGTCTGTCTTTCGACTGCCTGCACGATGGATTCCGTATCCGCGGGTTCTCCTCCCAGCGCGGAGAGGTCGTAATCCTCCGGGAAGACGATCACGTCGCCGCTGACTACCAGATCATTGCCGCTGACCGTCTCCTGATCCGGCTCTTCCAGTTCCTCTGCAGGCTCCTCTTCCGTCCCGTCTTCCGTATCTGCATCTGCGGCGTCCCCGGTTTCCCCGTCCTCCGGCTGTTCTTCCGCCGGGTCTTCCTCTTGCCCTGCTTCTTCCGGTTCTCCGGTTTCCGTTTTCTCCAGTTCCTCTTCCGTTTCTGCCTGCTCCGGTTCTTCCGGTGCAGACTCTTCCGAATCCGGTTCCGTTATGGTTTCTTCCTGCTCCTGATCTGCCGGCTCTTCCGGCACGTAATCCGTTTCATACCCTTCCATAAGCGCCTACTTCCATGCCTTGAAAGAGTATTCCACCATCGTGGGACGTCCGAAACCGGTAATGGCGTACTGGGGGATAAACTCCTGCCCGATACAGTCCGGCGTAAGCGTCCCGACCTTTTCATCCGGCAGGAAGAAATCCTTGTACTGCATCCCGAACGCGCCGCGGCCATTATCATCCGGTGTACATGCATAACATGCCGTTAAAACCGTCAGCGGTTTCCCATCCGATTTTCTTTTGAAGTTGCGGTACCCCAACACCTGAAACCTCACGTTTTCCATTCTCTTCACCTTTTCCTTTCCTTTTCATGTGCTGTTTTCCTGTTACCTCTATGCTGAATGCCGCTGCAGTAGCGGCACTGGCATCATATTTCAATACTCAGTTCAAAGCTGTATTCATCAAAACCGATGATACTGATCCCCCTGACTGTCCTGTTTCGGCAGGGCTTATACCATTCCTCTTTCAACAGCGTCTCCAGCCCGTCCCGGTATTCATCGCATAACCCGGTTATAGAAATACACGCTACACACGTTCCGATCTTTCCCAGCAGCTCTCCCAGTCTCATCCCATTCACCCTTATCCTTTCCCTTGCCTTTTTCCTCTTCCTCTGCTATTATGACTATGTATCTCCATGTCCCGCAGGGTGCACGATAGGGGTATTGCGCCGCCCTGCGGTGGAGATGGAACAATATTGCTAAGGTGTGCATACTGTAGCAACCTCAATCAAATAATACACTAAGTGTGCACACCTTGTCAACAAAAAGTTGAGGGGGAAATAATGTCCACAGAAAAACCAAGATTAGTTATATATACCGATCAAGAAACACTTAACAAGCTAGACATCATAGCCAAAGCCCAAAACAGATCGCGTGGGAATCTAAGTGACACAATACTAAAAGATTATATACACAGCTATGAAGAAGAACATGGGCGGATCAATAGCGCGGAATTATCAGTTACCAAGACTGGCTAAACCGGCGCAGATGAATCCGGGCGGGAAAAACGGGGTTGTGGACCGTCTTCCCTGGTGTATCGGCTATCCGAACAGGTACTGCATCATAGTCACCTGATTTCCTTGTCGGTGCATCTTGTAATCTGTTTCTGCATATGCTATAATGCCGGTAGGCATTTAAGAAGTCAATATTTCCAAATGTTCACCAACGAAAACCCCGGAGCGGCTACTCCGGGGTTTTCATTCTGGGCTAGTTGTCATGGTGATCGCCATCTAACCACTTGATGATGTAGTGGCAAGCTACACCAGCCATGACGGCGATTAAAAATGAAGTCAAAATTTCCAATATGCACACCCCCTCTCCGTTGCCGGTTTGGGATGACAACAAGACAAGCATATCACATCTTGTCGGAATTAGCAAAACCTGTATGTTTTTTGTCACATCTGCACAACCGGATGCTTCCGCTGCGGGCCGGATCGGGGCGCGTGACAAGCTTCCGGCTGTACAGATTCACTAAAATGCATACGCTGCATCATAGTCAGCCATCCATCCCGGATTCTTCTCCGAGACCAGATGCTGCATGCTGGTGCTCATGCGCGCTACCGCATCGTCAAAGTGCTGGGTGATGATGTCAAAGCTGCCGCCGTCCGCGATAATCACGCCCGCGATCGTGGGGAGACACTGACGGATCAGCCACCGTTTCTTCTCATCTATTGTTTTCTGCGCGGATTCCATATACAGCCGCAGCTTACCGACCGCGCCGACAAACTTTTCCCAGAGCGGGTGTGCGGAGCAGCGCGACCTGTTGGAGTCATCCGGGACTATCATCCGCACATAGTTGTTCAGGATTTCCATGATAACTTCGCCTAGCTGTTTTCTCCCGATCAGATAATCCGCCGCTATGTTTGCACGGTCGTTCTTAAGTTCTATCTCCCACCTTACCCAAGGTTCCTGCAGCGCCTCATCTTCCACCGCCTTCTGGTTCTGTTCAAGCTGCTTGTCATATACGCGCAACATCACCTCACTCTGCCGCGATCCGAAATAGATGGTGTGTCCTGTCTTCTCATTGGCAAAGGTCGCTTCCCGGACATCCTTGTATACCCGGAACTTACTGACCACCTCCTGCCTGTCCAGAAAGCCTTTTACATCGTCAAGCGTGAAATACTGTGCGCCCAAGTCGTCTACCGCCAAGTCAAACCGGGTGAGCCATCCCAGGCGCCGTACCTGCTGCAGAAACTCAACCATGATGCTATTATCAAAATCACTGAGGCAGACCGCATCTGCAGAGAAGGGCGTGTCACTTGTGATAGATGCCCGGAAATGTTCCAGCAGGTCAGGGACCGCCGTGCCGCTGATCACCACATGGATGCCCATATCCTCATTGCCGTCTGACAGGATGGTAACCGGGGCGCTTTCCAGCCGGTGCATCTTCTTATACCCGTTTGCTCCCCGCGGCAGAAGCACGAAATCCTCGTTTGTATATCCCAAAAAGGAGATCATTTCAGATACTTCCGTGATGATTGTAGATGTGAAGGCGATCCAGTCTATAGATACTTTCAGAGAATTGTCTAACCGTTCAGAGTTTCCGTACATGGCACACCTTGTATTTACTACCCCCGTATTACTATACCGGGGGTAGACCCCTTTCCGGTCTCGCGCGAATTGTCTGACAACTCAAGACTGCAGGAAGCGAATTGTGTCTTCCCAAAGTACAATTATATTCCCCTTGAATCCACCCCAAATTCATGCTATATTGATAAAAAGGGTGACCACTATTTCAAGGTATTTGAGTTCGAGTCCCGTCTCGCGCTTTTTCTCTATTTTGCTTAAGATATTTCCAGATGTTTCCAATTGTCAAAACTCAAAGCCTTTGTTGCTAAATCCCTTGTTTCTTCTTTGTCTAATAGATTTGCAGGAAGATAAAGATTTATTTACCAGAAAAGGAAATGCAGATATGGATATAGAACAGCTTCAAAAACTGCTAAACAATTCTTCCAATATAAAATGGTCAAAGCATTGTTTAGAGCGTATGCAGGAAAGAGATATCAGTATTGCTGATGTAAAATCATGTCTGCAAACAGGAGAAATCATAGAGGACTATCCAGACGATTTTCCTTACCCCAGTTGCCTTGTTTATGGACATACAAAGGAAAATGACATATTGCATATTGTTGTCGGCTCAGATAACAATAGTTTGTTTTTTATAACAGCTTATTTCCCAAGCACCGATAAATTTGAAAAAGACTTAAAAACCAGAAAGGGGCAGTAATCATGTGTATGTATTGTAAATGTAAAACTACCGTTCCATCTTTGACAACTCACGTCGTAAATTATAAAAACTGCATTATCATTATCAAAAACGTGCCTTGTGAAGAATGTGAACAATGCGGCGAAAAATATTATTCCGATGAAGTCGCAAAACAAGTGGAATCCCTTGTAAATATGGCGAAACAGCTTATGCAGGAAATCGCTGTTATTGATTATGCCACAGCCGCCTAAAAAACTGCAAAGGAATCGCCAACCCTGAAACCCGAAGTCAAACAAGTTGTAGACACGCGGTAGACAGTGTGCATTCCTCCTTGATTTTATGGGCTTTTCGGGGCTAAAAATAGTTCGAGTCCCGTCTCGCGCTCTGACCTAAACGATATCCGGAGCTGATCCGGATATTTTTGTTTGCAATTACATATCACTTGTTATTTAATCTTGCATCCTGTCCAGTGACCTGACCGGCGCCGTTAGTCTACCGTTTTCTTTGTCGGTGCATCTTGCAATCTGTTTCTGCATATGCTATAATGCCAGTAGGCAAAAATAGCTGTAACGTGTCATGCACGTAAATCACCAAACGAAAACCCCGGAGTGGCTGCTCCGGGGTTCTCTGTTCCCATTACGGCGGGACCAGACCGAGGCTAGTTGTCATGCTTGTCACTGTCTAACTATTTGATGATGTAATGGCAAATCACACCACCCACGACAGCAACGAAAATAGCTGTAACTATATCATACAAGTAAACACCCCCTCTCCGTTGCCGGTTTGGGATGACAACAAGACAAGCATATCACATCTTGTCGGAATTAGCAAAACCTGTATGTTTTTTGTCACATCTGCACAACCGGATGCTTCCGCTGCGGGCCGGATCGGGGCGCGTGACAAGCTTCCGGCTGTACAGATTCACTAAAATGCATACGCTGCATCATAGTCAGCCATCCATCCCGGATTCTTCTCCGAGACCAGGTGCTGCATGCTGGTGCTCATGCGCGCTACCGCATCATCGAAGCTACGAAGTCCAGTCCTCTTGCTTCAAGTTCCTTGTCCAGTTCATTAAGCATGATGTTCGCCAACAGCGGCAATATGTTTCCTCCCTGTGGCGTACCGACTATTGTATCTTCGTACTCATCATCAATCATTACATTACTGACAAGGAATTTTCTTACCACCGATATGACGTTTCCGTCCTTTATTGTCCGCCCGAAGATTGTCATCAGCTTGTCTTGGTCTACTGTGTCAAAGAACTTTGCAAGGTCAATGTCCACAAATAGGACCGGGGTTTATCCCAGTCCTGTCTTCTGATGTGCTTATTGATGGGAAGATTCGGAAATCCTGATGACATCAATACCATTTGCCTTCAGCTCATTCCATGCGATTTCCTGTTTGTCCGCCTGTTCAAAGATCCTGCGGGCTTCATCCTCGTCTGCGGCATTCACGGTCATGCCGCCGGATGCCTCAAAAGTGATCATGTAATCAGCCATAATCCATATCTCCTTTCTTCCAGAAAAATTGTTAATCGCCAGTTTCCACATCCATACCAAAGAAGTCTTTTATACGCTGACGCACCGCATATTTCCATTCCGGCGCCACATCCTTCTTTGCGCATGCCATCCCATAAAGCTCCCGCAGCACCTTCCCGGGCGTGTCAAGTTCTTCCATATACTTTAATGCCGTATGTCCTGCCTTCATGGCGTCTGCCTGTTCTTTTCCGACCTCGAATAAGCCGCCAGCAGTAAGCAGGCAGTATTTTTCCTCACGGAACCTTCTGACCACCCACATACGGCCCTTCCTGCATATGACCTTGCCACGACAGGACCTGCCGTTCCTGTCCCAGTAATACACTTTTGTGCCGGGCCTGAATATATAATCAGTATAACTGTCCATACCGTACTCCTTTCGTGATCGAATTTTCCACATGGGTGCTGTCTGTGACAACGTTTACCCCCCCCCCATTTTTTGTGTTATCCTGTATCCATAGGATGTCGCCGGATGAACTGTCATAAAGCCCCGGTTGTCCTAAAACAGAAAGGAGAATAGCTGTCATGTCTGATGCTGACAAAAGATTTATTAAATTTATCGTATGGAGTTTTGTCTTTTGTGGTCTTGGTGTTGCTTTCTGTACCCAGATCATTGAATTACCGTCTAGTATAGCCATTGTAATTGTATTCAAAATTTTTCTTTTTGTCGTTGGCCTAATAGCTATAGCATGGCTGATCGGATTTTTTCTGGATGCGGGAAAAGCGATCCGATGGTATATCCGTCTGGCTGAACTGAAATATGATGATGAATACAGTGACAAATAGTGCATTTAAGACAGTAAAATCCAGAAAAAAGACAAAGGGCCAGGGTTTTATCCCCAGCCCTGTCCTTTTACTCGTATACTTCCACTTCTTCAAGCCAGCGATGATAATTGCTGCAAGTGTTCAGACCTTTCTTCAGGCTCTCCATGGCATGATGCTTCCATTCGCTTTCGTCTGTGAAATCAGCACCACAGCCGCAGCACCAGTGAACAATCTTCTTGATCACGGGTTTCTTCTCAGGCTCTTCGGGTGCAGGCTCTTCTGTCTCAGGCTCTTCCGGGATCGTTACAGACGCATCGCATCCTGCGGAAGCGGATGCCGAATCATCGTCATCACCTGTATCCGGCTGCCAGACTGTACCAGTGTCGTCACCTGTCTCAGTACCTGTCTGGGTGTCGTCACCTGTCTCGGTGCCGGTCTGGGCGTCGTCGCCTGTCTCAGTACCTGTCTGGGTATCGTCGCCTGTCTCGGTGCTGTCACCAGCCTCAGTACCGTCACCAGTCTCAGCGTACTCTTTCATAGGATCTTCCTCCCAATCGCGGACCTCGGCGTTCTCTTTCAAAGGTCCCTCCTTCCAACACTCCAAATCGGCACCATATACCGGCAAGGTATAACCAGGGTGTGTCGGACCTTCCACCAATACTTTGATATACTTTATCACATGGTCAGGATGTTTTTCACTATACTCCATGTGACTTTTTAGATGAAAACTGCTTGTCATCCTGAACCCGCAGCTGCACTCATAATATGCATACATCTTAACGTCTTCATGGAGATACGCTGCGTGATGATTATTTATACCCTCTTTCATTTCCGAACCGGTGAACTCCCCCGTCTCCGCTGCATACTTAGCAAATGCAGAATGTATCTTGCGTTCGGTGACTGTCATCGGATCGATATGGCTGTAAAATGCGTCTTTTGTATTAAATGTTTCACCACACTCGCATGCCATCACACGAGAGACCTTGTCCCACGTCTGAACTTTTAAAGGTGTATAGAACATCCGTTGATAGCAGAAGCCAAGTCCCTGATAATCCTCAGGTTCGCGGGGGATGGGGGCAGGGATCGTTTCATTCAATTCCTCACCATAGTCCAGACTTCCGGGACCTTCCACTTCCACATAGACAGGCCCCGCGGCACAGTGCGTGGTTTGTCCCTGATGACCATTTACCACATTAGGATCTGCGGCCTCAAACCCACACGTACATTTATAATATGCATACGCCCATACGGTTTCCTCATGACTGATCTCCATGTCTGCCGAATCTGCCCCATTCTTAAGATGCCGGTTACGTTCTTCGGTCGTCATCGGATCGAGATGGCTGTAAAGTGCATCCTGTGTTTCGAACTTTTCACCGCATCCGCATACCAGTACTATATAACGCTTGGTCCACTGCTGTACCTTGCCGTTTGCAATGGGATCGTGGCTTGTCCACGCATATTCGATAACAGGTTCATAATCGCCGGGTTTACGAGTGTAAGGCGCAGGGATCCCAGTATCATCCTTCTGGTCTTCGCCAGCCTGAGAATCATCGTCCTTCTTGGGTGCCTCGTATCCCGGAGCATCCGGTCCGTCCACTTCCACATAAACGATGCTGTAATCACATCCGGAAGATTTTGCGGAATGGTTAGCGATCGTATTAAGACTTGTGGACTCATAGCCGCAGCTGCATCTGTAATATGCATAAGCATAGACTGCTTCCTCACGACCGAACTTTGTGCTGACAGAATCCATGCCAAACGGAAGGTGACGGTCGCGCTCTTCGACCGTCATGGTCTCAAGGTGGCTGTAAAACGCATCCCGTGTCTCAAATTTCTCGCCACAGTCGCAGACCAATACCATATATCGCTTTTCCCACTGACCGACTTTGCCGTTAGGGGACTGAGCGCCTGCTGTTGCCGCGTATTCAACGATGGACTCATAATCCGCGGGAACACGGGTATAAGGTGCAGGGATATCAGGGTTTACTTCGGGCTTTTCCGGCTCGGGCTTTTCAGATTCTTCGGGCTTTTCCGGCTCTTCCTGCTCAGGAGCCGTATAACTGCGGTTCTGGACCATCTTACAGGATGTGCAGTATCTGGACTCTTTTCCCATCCCGCCTGCGGGTGCTTTCACGGAAACTGCCCAGTCACTCCATGTATGCACATGCACCGCGGGCTTTTCCGCCTCGTCTGCCAGACGCATCGTATCATCATAAGCAACAACATTCACGGTAACAGTATCGGACACCCCATTCGCTGTTGCCGTAATGACAGCGGTGCCTTCCTTCTTACCTGTCACGATACCCCTGCTCACGGTAGCTACCTTTGTGTTGGAAGACTTCCATGAGATGTTCTTGTTTTTGCCGCATACGGAACTCGCCAGTGTATATTTCTGCTTTGCGCCCTTGGTCTTCACGGTGACGGAATCTTCCGCGATATCCACTGTGGACGCCTTCACGTCAACACGGCACTTTGCACTCGTATACCCGGTCACGTCACTTTCAACAGAGATATATGCCGTACCTTCACCTACAGCAATCACCTTGCCGTTGTTCAAAACCTGTGCGACATTCTCGTCGGAACTGATCCAGCGTACCTTGTCTTTCTTCGGCGCACTGCATTTCAACTGCTTTGCGTCCGCTTTCTTCATGCCCGCATAGAGGGTCACCTGTGACTCGCTCAATCCATAAGTGGTGAACACCTGAGTCTTCTTTACTTTCTTGCCAACCTGTTCCTCGAACGTTTCCGGACCATAGACCGTCACATAACAGGATGTGGAAACGCCATTCGCTGTTGCTGTCACAACAGCGGTGCCTTCCTTCCTGCCGCGCACCGTGCCGCCGGAAACAGTCGCCACTGTCTTGTCAGAAGTCGTCCACTTGATGTTCTTTTTAGGGCCGACCACGTCAGCGAGCAGCCTGATGGAACTGCCGACACCTTTCGTTGCAAGGTTCAGCGAGCTGTTATTGAGGGTGATACCTTTTTCCAGCACATTCACTTTGCAGTATGCGTAATTATTGTTCGCGCGTGCCGTGATGAGTGCCGTGCCTTCCGACACGCCTGTCACGTTGCCGTTTGCATCGACCGCTGCGATCTCCGGGTCGGAGCTCTCGAAAGAGATACCCTTGTCCGCACCGCGGACCGTGCCTTTCAGCCTGAAAGACGTCGCGCCGTCATTTCCCACATAAAGCGTGATATCTCCCTTGTTGAGACGCAGGGTGGAACGAATCACCTTCACGTTCGTGTTCTTCTTTACGGTGCCCAGTTTTGCCGTCACTCTCGTGGAGCCCTGCTTCTTGCCGTAAACGACGCCGTCCTCATTCAGATCCACGATCTTTAAGTTAGCCGCCGACCACTCGAGGGGCTGTGTAGCGGACGTCTCAATGGTCGCGTACTCGCCCTCGTTCATGGTAACCGACTTCTTAACAAACGTGAATGTCTCGTCCGGGGCTGACGCGAGGGTCGTCATGGGAGTATTTCCAAAACAGACAGCCATAGCGAGCAGTCCTGCCACCAGTTTCATGATTGTTTTCTTCATACTCAATCACCTTTTTCCTTTCTTGATTTTTTGTATATTGATAAACTTTAAATTCCTTTTCTTACCATAGTGCTAAAACATTTCATGGCAGTAATACTCCTTTCACCTTTAATGATGCTTATTGTTGTGTGTCTAAATATTCTTGTGAATAAATTACAGTACCGTCAGCATTGACAATTTGCATACGGATACATTTAAGCGGTGTGCCTGTAGTTTCTTCGCACTCCTTGAAAAAAGCATTTAAGTTAGCCGCTCCGCTTAAGTTGCTCAACACTCCGGAAAATTCAGCGTCAATGTCACTCTGGTTAAGTCCTGCCAACTGCTGATAATCTTCAAAGATATAGGAGAACACTAAAACATCCTCACCATCGGCAGCGTATTTTAAGCGAAGCCCTAAACCGCTCTTTGCCAATTCAGCATTAGCCGCTTCTTCGCCGGCAACAACCTCATCGCTTTCGACCAACTCTGCAAGCGTAGGCTTAGAGCCACACCCAACCATGACCAACATAAAAACAAAGGCTAAAACAAGTACATTCTTTTTCATTATTTTTTTCTCCTGATATTCTGATTTTTATTTGTTCCATCACTTCTCCGGTACATACAAATTCGTAAAATACTGCTATTTCAGCTTGTTAATTTTTCTTTGCGCCAGGATCGTTTTCACAAGCTGATAAATAAAAGCGGGGATGCCAATGAAGATCGAAAGAACCGCTTTCACTATTACATATATCAGCCAGAACCACCAAGTTCCCCAAATGCTGAGAGGAATGAACGATTGCAGATAAGTAAGGAATTTCCAACCAAAAGGAATACATATTCCAATGATGAAAAAAAATACATAATCAATAAAACCATCTGTATCATCCCGAAGTGTAACGCGGCGAAATAAAGTACCCATCTACTGCGACTTTCCTGCAGATTAAAT
>CAJUBE010000015.1 GCA_910584725.1 uncultured Lachnospiraceae bacterium
CCGGAGCCGCCTGAGCCCTGGTGCGTGGATGATTACGTGGATTTTGTCCTGAAGTTTATCGCTTCCTTTTCAATAACAAGGTTGAGCGTGGTAGTGCATTCCTTCGGCGGCAGGGTATTTTTTAAGATGAATGCAAGGAATAATCTGCCTTTCACGGTAGAGCGCGCCGTGCTGATTGATAGCGCCGGGATTTTGCCAAAGAAAAGTTTCAGGCAGAAGGTGAGTCTCAGATGCTACAAGATCGGAAGGGCTTTTATGAGTACGAGGGTGATGCATTTTCTATACCCGGACGCGGTGGAGGATATGCGGCGCAAGCGTGGCTCCTCCGACTATAACAACGCGACGCCCCTGATGCGGTCTACGCTTGTGAAGGTGGTCAATGAGGATCTGGAGCCGCTGATTCATCTGGTGAAGTGTCCGACCCTTTTAATCTGGGGCGATTTGGACACGGCTACGCCCATAGCAGATGCCAGGAGGATGGAGGAATTGATCGCGGACGCGGGGCTGGTGGTGTGCGAGGGGGCCGGGCATTTCTCCTATGCGGAACAGCCGGCGAAGGCAAACGGGGCGCTGCAGGCCTTTTTTGACTGAATCTGATTTTCAAACGTGACAGAGAGGAATCACACACGGGAATGGATATGATTTTATTTGGCATATGGCTTGCCACCTATCTGGTG
The DNA here is from genome assembly GCA_910584725.1 of uncultured Lachnospiraceae bacterium. Taxonomy (GTDB): domain Bacteria; phylum Bacillota; class Clostridia; order Lachnospirales; family Lachnospiraceae; genus UBA3282. The sequence goes on from CAJUBE010000015.1 coordinate 678, forward strand.
GGGGTGGTCTGGTATATTTTATATCTGATGCATATGTTTCAGCAGAACTCCTACAAACCGCGGGAGTACATGGAATGGATGCGGGTGCATGGCAATGTGGGCAGACTGCTCGGCAAGTGTCTGTACGCGCTGCTTTCCATCCCGCTTGCGGTGGTCGGAAATACGGGCTGCCTGATTGCGGCGTGTGTTATGAATGGAATGACTATCTTGGTTAATAAACCGCACAGGGCGAAGAAGCCTCTGGTCTATACGCCCCGCGTGAGGCGGATGCTTGCCACGACGGGGATGATATATCTTCTTGTTGTGGCGACGACGGTGTTTCCCGGACTGCGGATGGCGGCGGGCGGGGGGATACTTCTGACCTCACAGGGGATACTGCCGCTGCAGGAGCATCCGCTGCTCAGAAACGCGGAGCTGGCGCTGCTGCTCCTGTTCGTCCTGCAGCCCTTTCTGATTTTGCTGGCAAATGCAGTAAATCATCCTATAGAGAAGGAAATTGATCAGCACTATATCAACGATGCGGCACGCATTTTACGGGAGATGCCGGATTTGAAAATTATCGGCGTCACGGGCAGCTATGGCAAAACAAGCGTGAAATACTATTTGAGCGCGCTGCTCTCCACACAGTACAATGTTTTGCACACACCGGGAAATTATAACACAACGCTGGGCGTAGTGCGGACGATCAGGGAAAACATGAAACCGTTTCATGAGATTTTTATTTGTGAAATGGGTGCGCGAGAGGTAGGAGATATCAAAGAAATCTGCGATCTGGTACACCCCGATTACGGTATTATTACATCCATCGGGCCGCAGCACCTGCAGAGCTTTCACACCATAGACAATATTATTTCGACCAAGTTTGAGCTGGCGGATTCCGTGCCGGAGTCCGGGAAAGTATTTTTGAACTATGACAACGAATATATCAGAAACGCAAAGGCCGGTAAAAACATAGTCAGCTATGGAATTACAGCGGAGAATACGGATTTTCGCGCTTATGATATTGCAGTTTCCCCGAGAGGGTCTTCCTTCAAAATGAAGGACGAGACGGGGAAGGTGTACGAGTTTCACACGAAGCTGGTGGGCAGCCATAATGTGCAGAATATTGCGGGAGCCATTGCCGTGGCCCACACGCTGGGGATTTCGATGGAAAAATTGCTCTACCCGGTGAAACAGCTGGAGAGCGTTCCCCACAGACTGCAGCTTGTGAAGCAGGGCGACAGGATATTGCTGGATGACGCCTATAATTCCAACAAAAATGGGTTCGAGGCGGCGCTCGACACGCTGGCGATGTTTAAGGAACTCCGCATACTGCTGACGCCGGGCATGGTGGAGCTTGGTGAAAAGCAGTATGATGAAAATAAGGAAGTGGGCGTTTATGCCGCCGACAAGTGCGATTATGCCGTGCTTGTCGGAAAGGAGCAGACAAAGCCGATTCAGGATGGGCTTTTGGAAGCCGGATTCCCGGAGAACAGAATGATTCCGGTGGATGATCTGCAGGAGGCGTTTCGGATGGTAAATGCGATTCCCGGTGAAAAGCAGAAGGTTATCCTGATTGAGAATGACCTGCCGGATAATTATGCGTAAGCACAGAACTATGCAGATATATGAAAAAAGCAGTTTGAGAAAGCTTGCTTTCGCTTAACTGATTTTTGATATATCTATAGGGCGAGAGCCCGGATTGAGCAAAAATGTGTTGACGCCGCGATTTTGCGAAATGCGCGGTTTGGAATGAATAGGGAACACAGAGGGAGGCAATAAACAATTATGAAAATTCGAGTAGGCGTTTTTTTTGGCGGCAAGAGCGTGGAGCACGAGGTTTCCGTGATCTCCGGCCTGCAGGCGTACAATGCGTTCAATAAAGAGAAATATGACCTGGTGCCCATTTATATAACGAAGGAAAACGAGCTTTATACGGGGGAGGCGATTGCGGATATAGCCAACTACCGAAATATTCCGGAGCTGTTGAAAAAGAGCACCCGTGTCTTTCTGATGAGTGAGAAAAACGGCGTGAAGCTGATTCAATTCCCTGAAAAGAAATTCGGCAGTTCCGAGGTGGCGCAGATCGACGTGGCGTTTCCCGTGGTGCACGGCGCGAATGTGGAGGACGGCTCCCTGCAGGGATTCCTACGGCATTACAATATTCCTTTTGTGGGCTGTGACGTGATGGCATCAGCGGTCACCATGGATAAATATGTGATGAAGACCGTACTTAAGGATAACGACATTCCCGTTCTCGACTGTGTGACGCTGTACGGAAAAGAATATGAGAGCGGCGAGCAGGCGGCTTACGACAAAATAGAGAAAAAAATTTCTTATCCCGTGATTGTGAAACCGGTCAATCTCGGTTCCAGTGTGGGAATCAAGGTGGCGAAAGACCGGGAGGAGCTGCGGGAGGCATTGGAATATGCTTTTACTTTCGGCCCGAAAGTGCTTGTGGAACGGGCGATTATGAATCTGCGGGAGATCAACTGCGCGGTTCTGGGAGACTACGAGGAAGCGCAGGCTTCCGAGTGCGAGGAGCCGATTTCCAGCGATGAGATCCTGAGTTATGAGGATAAATATGTGGCGGGCGGCAAGGGCGGCTCCGAGGGCATGAGAACCGCGAAAAGAGAGCTGCCGGCGAAGCTGACACCCGAGAAGCGGGAAGAAATCCGTGAGCTGGCGGTGAAAACGTTCCGGACGCTTGGGTGCAATGGCGTGTCCCGGATTGATTTTATGATTGATAAAGATACGAATCAGGTGTATGTGAATGAAATCAATCCCATTCCGGGTTCTCTTGCGTTCTATCTCTGGGAAGCGCTGGGGAAACCTTACGCGGCGCTTTTGGACGATATGGTCAAGCTGGCGCTTAAGAGGGAGCGGGAGGAGCAGAGTATGCTCACCTCCTTCGACAGCAATATTTTGCAGAATGCGAATCTGTCAGGGGCGAAGGGCGTGAAGAAGTAAAACGGGACGCCTGTGCCAACTCACATCAGGGCGACGGCCGCTTTTGTTTTTTTTGATATGTATTTGGGATGATCATGCCACTGCATACACCGAGAGCCCGATGAAGACCAGAATCGTAATCAGCGTCCCCATGGAGAGCGTGTTGGAAATATAGATGCCCTCCGACTCCACATCCGCATATAGCGGGATGACAAACGGCGCAGGCAGAGAAAACAGTAAAATCAGTGCCATAAAAAGCTGCTTGTCGAAAGGTACGATCTGAAAGACGATCAGTGAGGCGGCGCACAAGAGTACGCTCATAACGGCCGTCCGAAAAACGAGGGTCTTGATCACGGGGACGATCAGATCTTTTCGCAGGGAAAGTTCATAACCTACAATAATCAGGATCATAGCCGATGTGGGCAGGGTGATCATCTCTATCGCGGCGGAGAATATGGGGCTGATGGGGGAGGAGGCAATCAGATTGCCAAGTCCCGTAACGCCTACGATAAGTCCGAGGGTAACGCCCCGGAAAGCGGGATTTTTACACATTTCTTTTAACATTTCCTTGAGGGACGGCTTCCGGCCCGTGGCATTTTTTAAGAGCGTCAGGTATATTGTGAACACAAACAGCACCTGCCCTAAATCCACGGTTGCCATGTAGGAAAGCTGGTCAGGACCGGCGAGCAGTCCGTATAAGGCGTACCCCAGCATACCGACCTCAAAGCCAGACAGCAGATAGGGCATAAGTTTGGAATTGGGTACAAAGCGGTTTAACAGGAAGCCGCATCCCAGAGCCAGTAAACAGCTTATGAAGACAACGCTGAACATAAACAGGCTGTCGAGGGAGTAGGATGTTGCATAAAATGCCTGAAACAAGACAACCGGAAGCGTGATATTTGAAATCACGCTCTTGATTCCGCCCAGCCCGTCCTTGGTAAGAATACCGGATACGCGGCAGAAATAACCGATAAAGAGCATAATTACCACCGGTAGAACCATTTCGAGAACCGATAGTGTCTGTGACATAAGTTAAAATACCTCCGTCATGTACATGAAATAATCATTCTGCGTCCAATATATTAGAAATTTAACAAAAGTATAGCATAATTGATTTTGGATTGCATTAACTGAATGCATATAATTTCCTACTCTACAAATAATAGTAAAACACAAAAATAAAATAGCTACGATTTTGTAGATGGAGGTTATAGCATATGAAAGCAACAGGAATTGTCAGAAGAATAGATGATCTGGGACGCATTGTAATCCCCAAGGAAATCCGCAGAACCTTGCGGATCAGGGAGGCGGACCCGCTGGAGATATATACGGACAGGGAAGGCGAGATCATTTTAAAAAAATATTCGCCTATCGGTGAGATGGGGACTTTTGCCAAGCAGTATGCGGAAAGTATGGCGCAGGTTTCCGGGCACATCGCGCTTATTACGGACAGGGATCAGTTCATTGCGGTGTCGGGCGGCATGAAAAATCTGCTCGGCAAATCCATCAGCAGGGAGCTGGAAGAAAAAATAGATCACAGGGAAAGTGTGGTAGCGACCAAGGGGGACAGAAATTTTATTCAAGTCAGCCTGGAGGGGGATGATTTCAGTCACGAGGCGATCAGCCCTATTATCTGCGAGGGCGACGTGATTGGCTCAGTGATATTGGTGGAGATGGATCACAAGTCCAAGATGGGCGAGGTGGAACAGAAGCTGATCCAGTCGGCGGCAGGATTTCTGGGACGGCAGATGGAGCAATAGAAGGCGGATGTTAAAGCGGGGAGCCGGTGTGTGGACGGCTCCCCGCCTTTCACAAACGGGAATAAATGAACAATAAATGAACAATAATATTGATGTTTGAGATGGGTGATGATATAATACATAGTAAGAAAGAAGGTGAATTTCAATGGTTTTTGCGAAAGGATGTACTGTTTTCGACGTGATTGCATATTTGATTTCGTTATTTACAAAAGAGGAAGAGAGATATTATGCAATTCGCTGGGCGACCGCAGATGAGAAGCATATCGGGAGGGTTATTGTTACATACAGGAACTTTCTTGCGGTTATTCTAAACGCGTCGGCCAACGAATATAGAATAGATGATATCAATATTTCCTATCTTAATAGAGAGATGGAGAGGCTGGAGAAGCGGGGAAATAAGGAAGATATTTTCAGATTGGTTATTGAAATCGAAAAAAGAACGGATATGTATTCCAATTGGCAGAATCGTGGAGTGATTTATGAACTGGCACCTTTAAATGAGAACTTGGGAGAAACGGGCATTGCAATATATCCTCGTATCAGGCCGCTGTGGGATACGGATAAATCCGAGCGAAACAGGGAAAGGCGGTTTAACGCAGGTTTTACAAATTATATGATGGTCAGGGCGGAGGATACTCAGCCTTTCGAAATTGTAATGCATTACTGGAATGACAGAGGCGTTTTGCGTGCAATGGAAGGTGGTTGGAGTTTGAGAATAGCGCTTGTACCGGTAATGGATGATGCGGAACTCAAAACAGAGGAACGTGATTTGGCGGTAGGATATACGGTTGGTGTGGAGGGACTTATCAATGAGCAGAAAGTAACGGAACGTGTACTGAAAGTTTTTGATCGAATGTTTTCGGAAGAGTACGGCATTATTGTTTTTCCAGAGGCCTTGGGGACGGAGGAGGCGCTTATCGGTATCAAAAATAAAATGCGTGAGCGTCCAGAGGTGTGTACCTTTGTTATGGCACCGACAATTTGTGCTGATGGCTCAAATGTGCTTGTTGTTTTAGAGCCGGGTGGAGTGGAATGCCTTCGCCATAGAAAAACGTCACCGGCTATTCTCGTTACAGAAGACGGAAGGGAGGAGAGAGAAGATCTTTTATTTGACAGGCAGGTACATTTGTTGATTACACATGAACTCGGATTGGTAGCTTTTCCTATTTGCGCAGAACTGCTGGATCCGGATTTTTATCGCCTGATTGTAAATGCGGTTCTGGTTGATACAATTATTTGTGCTTCATTTTCACCGGGAGTGAAAGCGTTTCATGACACTTTATTAAAGGGGACGGCAGCGAGACTTTTGCAGTTGTATATTAATACTTGTTCTGCGAAGGCTGTTTCGCGAAACGGACAAGTTGCGTTGCCGCTTGGATTTGTGCAAATACCGTGTTCTGACGAGGAATTTCAAATCAGAACTGTGGATCGGGAATGCATGGGGGAATGTCCGAAAGGTATATGCTATTTTGACATTACGATTGTATATAAAGATCATAAATTTCATGTTGAAAGTATTCATAAAAGATGTGCATGAATTAGCGGACGGGTGATTTGGTCGTGCGCTTGTAGAAAAGAAATGGGGGATGGGGAAATGTACAAAGAAAAATATGCGATAAATTTCTTTAAAGCTGGACAGGATGAAATGAGGGAAAAAACACAAGGCTTTTCACGAATAATGGTTGAATTAATTGCTGAGGCAGCTTTTGGCGAACTTGAAAAATTACAACAGGAATGCAAACAGATGCGATATTCCGCACAGGGTTATCTGGAAGACTCAAAAGTATCTCCTGAGGAAAAAAACACGCTGGTAAATATAGGATATATAAATGCGCTGTTGGATGTAGAGCAAATGTATTTACAAAAATTAGCGATACAAAATGAAATGCAACAGATAAAGACCAGATATAAGAATGCAATTTTGACGGCGCTGGTAAAAGCTGGTACTATGCTTCATAAAGATCTTGCCTGCGCAATTGGGGTATCGGCAAGTGGTCTGACTGCGGTCATTAAACAGATGAACGCAACATCGGTGCCGACAATTCGCGTTGAAGAAGTCAGTAAATACAAGCTCTATTCTATAACACCTGCAGCATATCAATATATAACGCATTATATGCCGGGGATACTGCCTGAGATTGAAATGGGTAATCGGGAGAAAGAAGTATATTTTGATTATGTAATGGCAGTAAGGAGTATAAAACAAAATCGAAAGACGGGAATTGCCGGAAAGGAGAGAGATATCAGGGCGGATTATGTCATGGCGCCAAATAGAGGGGGTAATAAATTTATGGATGGACAGGCAAAGTTAGGCGGCATGATTGAATTTAGTCAGAAACTTGCGTAGTAAAGACTGGGTGGATGAGGAGGATGGATAATGAGAACGAGTATAGACAATTTAAAAACATTGATAGAAAATCTTGGAGAGGACTGGAAAACAAAGCTGGATGTGTATTTAAAAAATGAAGATGTTGAGCTGGATTGGAAGGGTAAAGACAGTGTAGAGGATTTTCTGCAGAGCTGTATGGAAGAAATAAAGGACAATAAGGTTTCCTGTTTGCAGAAAGTGGAGAAAAAAATAGATAATGATTTATTGTATAAGAACTTGAAAAAATATTTGGATGATTCATTATGGACTTTTTATGCATTTGCACCTTTGCGAGCATTGGGAGCGGTAAATTTTCAGGAGGCATGCGATATCATGGAGCAGGTGTTTAATCGCGCTGTTTTGCGGTTTCATCCTAATATAACGCAAGAGTATGAGAAATATCATTTTGATAATGGAAAAGCGTTTACTGAATTTTTGAACGCGCAAGATGGTCTATGCTCCTATATGATTGGAAAAACCATGCATTACGAGGCAATGCTGAGCTTTGTGTATATGCAGACACGCTTGCCAAAAGAACTATGCAAAAAGCTGGTGGACATGGTAGACGGCAATTTCAATGAATTGAGAATGAACTATATTATCGAGAGGCTAAATTCTTTGTGTAAACATAATGATAAGTAAACGGCAGGCAGTCGGGCAGTTTCTCTTCGTTTAATAAAATCAATTGCAAAATGTTCGGTAAACCCGTAAAATATTGGAAAAGGAGGGGAATCCATGGACAGACAAAACCTGACGCTGCTCACCGACTTGTACGAGCTGACGATGATGCAGGGGTACTTTAGAAACAAGGATCAGAACGAGACGGTTATTTTTGATGCCTTTTACAGAAACAATCCATGCGACGGTGGTTTCGCCATTATGGCAGGGGTGGAGCAGCTGATTCAGTATATCAGAGAGCTTCATTTTGAGAAAGAGGATATCGACTATCTGGCGGGGCTTGGTATTTTCGGGAAGGATTTTCTTGATTATTTGGCGGATTTTCGCTTTACGGGGGACATTTACGCGATCCCGGAGGGAACGGTTGTTTTCCCCAGAGAACCGCTTGTAAAAGTGATTGCGCCGATTATGCAGGCGCAGCTTGTGGAGACGGCGATTTTAAATATCATCAACCACCAGAGCCTAATTGCAACCAAGGCGGCGAGAGTCTGCTATGCGGCGCAGGGCGACGGGGTGATGGAGTTTGGGCTCCGGCGCGCGCAGGGTCCCGACGCGGGTACATACGGCGCGAGGGCGGCGGTGATCGGCGGCTGTGTGGGCACTTCCAACGTGCTGTGCGGGCAGCTTTTTGACGTGCCGGTCAAGGGCACCCACGCGCACAGCTGGATTATGAGTTTCCCGGACGAGTACACGGCTTTTCGAACTTATGCCGACATGTACCCTTCCGCCTGTATTCTTCTGGTGGATACATACGATACCTTAAAATCGGGTGTGCCTAATGCGATTCGCGTTTTTACGGAGATGAGAGAGGCGGGTGTCCCGCTGACTTTCTATGGCATCCGTCTGGACAGCGGCGATCTGGCATATCTTTCCAAAGAGGCGAGAAAGATGTTGAACGAAGCGGGATTCTCCGACGCGGTGATCTCCGCCTCCAACGATCTGGATGAATTTCTGATTCAGAGCTTAAAGGATCAGGGTGCGAAAATCACTTCCTGGGGCGTGGGCACGCATTTGATCACGTCGAAGGACTGCCCTTCTTTCGGGGGTGTCTACAAGCTGGCGGCTATTATGGGTGAGGACGGGAAGTTCATCCCGAAGATTAAGCTTTCCGAAAATACGGAAAAGGTGACGAACCCCGGTAATAAAACGATCTACCGCGTATATGACAGGGAGAGCGGAAAGATTAAGGCGGATCTGATCTGTCTGGCGGACGAGACGTATGACGAGAACGAGCCTCTTTTGCTCTTTGACCCGGTGGAGCCGTGGAAAAAAACGAAACTTCCGGCGGGGAGTTACCGCCTGCGGGAACTGATGACGCCGATTTTCAAAGACGGCGCGTGCTGTTATACTTCTCCGAAGGTGATGGACATCCGTGCCTACTGTCAGGAAGAACAAAATACCCTGTGGGAAGAGACAAGGCGTCTGGTAAATCCACACAGGGTACATGTTGATCTTTCAAGCAGGCTTTATGATGTGAAAATCACGCTTCTTGACCAAATGGGTCAGTGATTGAACCGCGGCAAATACTCTCTGTTTTCCGCGAGGATATCGTCCAGAATCTGTTTTGCCACGGTGGCGGAGCCGACAAGTGGATGAATGGCAAGCGCCTGCAGGGCGCAGTCATAATCGCCGGTTACGGCGGCTTCAATGGTAAGCTGCTCGTAGGCCTTCACATTTTGCAGCAGACCACGGATTTTTAAAGGGGTGCGCCCGATGTGTATGGGATGCGCCCCGTCTTTGTCGATGACGCAGTTGCGTTCGATGGACGCGTTGTCGGGAAGATCCGCGTTCGCGCCGCAGTTTAGGACATTCACAGTCTGGATGTCCTTTTTATTGTTGTAGATGGAGTCAATCAAGCTGCATGCCGCATCCGAGTAGCGCGCGCCGCCGCGTTTCGCAAGCTGTGGCGGTTTGATATCCAGATCGGGGTTCTGATAGAGGGCAAAAAGGTCTTTCTCCACCTGTTTGATGACCTCCGCGCGGCAGCCTTCCTCCTTTGCGGCGCGGTCGCACTCGGCAAACATTTCCGGCTGCATGTAGTAATATTTCAGATAACTCACGGGCACCATTCCCAGAGATTTTAAGAAGGCGGGATCATAGTGTATTTCCGGGATGTTTGCCATCACTTCTTTCGCTGATTCGGAGCAAAGCTTTTCAATGGCCGCTGCGGTCACATCTTCCCCGCGCACCAGTACCCGCTTCGCCCAGACCAGATGGTTAATGCCCACGAAATCGCAGAACACGTCGTCCGGGGCGCAGTCAAATTTTTCCGCCATATCGCTTATCATATTGATGGGGCAGTTGCACAGGCCGATGGCTTTCACGGCGCTGTGGTTTAAGGCGGCCTCTGTCAGAATGCCCGAGGGGTTTGCGAAATTGATCAGAAAAGCGTCGGGGCACAGCCGTTCCATATCGCGGCAGATATCCAGAATAACCGGAACGGAGCGCAGCGCCTTGGCGAAGCCGCCTGCACCGGTGGTCTCCTGCCCGATCCGGCCGTAGCGCAGGGGGATTTTTTCATCCCGTATTCTGGCATCCAGCTGTCCCACGCGAAACTGCGTGGTGACGAAATCCGCGTCCCGCAAGGCCTCTCCCCGGTCTGTGGTGGCGTGAATCTGTAAATCGACGCCGCTTTTCTCGACCATCCTTCTTGCCAGCTCGGTGACAATATGCAATTTTTCAAGTCCGGCCTCCACGTCCACCAGCCAGATATCCTTTGCGGGCAGGCTGTCATGCCGTTTGATAAAACCTTCGATCAGCTCCGGAGTATAACTGGAGCCGCCGCCGATGGTTGCGATTTTTAAACCTCTGTCTGTCATAGTTACCTCCATATCTGCGCCGCTTTTGTCTCTACTTCCTGAAAATATGCGTCATGCAGCGCACCGGCGCAAATTTCATGTTTCAAATTCCACCGTTCGGGAACGATGCGGCTATAGGCATGTCTCCCGCAAAACCAGTTCCGCTTCAAATGTCCGGGTGACGGGTTCTCCCTCCGGGTGATTGATTCTGTCGATCAAAAGAGATACGGCCGCCTGTCCCATCTCGTAGAGCGGCTGGCGCATGGTGGAGAGCGCGGGGAACAGTATATCCTTGGAGTCGGGGACATCGTCGTCAAAGCCGATCAGCGAAAAGTCTCCCGGCGATGATAGGCCGGCCTCTTGAACTGCCCGCCAGACACCGAAAGCGGGTTTGTCTGCCCCGGCGAAGCAGGCATCCGGCCGCACGCCCTGCATCAGCCTTTTTTTCATCTGCTGATAGGCGATGTCCTCAAAGTGATCGGCGTAGAGGATGGAGTCGGGGCCGAGCGGCATCCGATAGTCGTGCATGGCGGAAACAAAGCCGTTTAGCCGTTCCAGTCCCACATCGTAATTCATGTCACAGGTCACATGAATGATGTTTTTACGCCCCTGCTTAATCAGATGTTCCGTGGCGGTATAGGCGCCGCGAAAATTGTCAAGCAGGATTTTGTCGGCCGTGACGTCGTTCAGGTTACTCTCGATCAAAACGCTGTTCGCTGATTTTGCGGCGACATAACGGAAAAGTTCTTCATCGTCAAAACAGCTTCCGTAAGCGATAATGCCGTCCGTGCATCCGCCCGTAAGATAATCCACATACTTCAGCCTTGCAGCCATATCCTTGCGGCCGCTGCAAAAGAGAATATTGTAATCCTGTGCCTCTGCGCCGTCCTGCAATCCGCGGATGAGAGGAAAGAAAAAGTCGTTGCACAGATCGTCCATCACCACGCCGATGGTGCTGGTTCTCTGCAAAACCAGAGATTTGGCGAGGCCGTTTGGGACGTAGTGGTTTTCCTCAATGATTTCCAATATTTTTTTTCTGTTTTCGGGACTGACCCCGGGTTTGTTGTTCAGGACTCTGGAAACCAGCGTTCTGGAAACGTTCGCCTGTTTCGCGATATCTGATATGGTAGCCATATGCCGCCTTTCTCTTATGAACTGCCGGGAAAAGGCAATCGCTTGCAAAAATCCCGGCGGTTTTTGATATATGTGCATGTTTACATTTTTTTGCAGAATAAAATGTTTCGTAATTTACATTTATATTGTAACATAGTGTTTCGAAAAGTCAATACCAAAGTGATAAATAATAAAATGCGGAAACGCTGTTTGTCGGGGTATAAAAAATGTATGTGCGCTTCATTTGTATACCGGAATACCTATAAACAAAGTCAAATGCGAAGTTTGTGTGTTGACAGGCACGGATGAATTGGGTTAGGATAAAAACGGGATGTAAAACGATACACATTTCGATGTGTGCTAAAGAGGACAGCTAACGATTGCAGGACGCTTCAGGGAATAATTCGGAAGGGAGAACAGTTATGGATAAAAAGGGAAAGAACGAGGGATACATTCTGGGTATCGACCAGGGCGGCACGAAAACGGCTGCCGCGGTGATGAGGAAGGATGGCTTTATTGTAGGTCGGGCGATGACGAAGGGGGCGTATTTCCCTGACGAGGGTGTGGAAAATGCGCTGCAGCGGATGCAGGAGGCTGTGGAAGAGGCGGTGCGAAGCGCCGGGATCGGCAAAGAGGAGATTGCATATACGGTGGCGGGCGTCGGCGGTATAGACTGGCCGGGGGATGATGCGATGATACGGGACGCACTGCGGGAAAGACTTTCGCTGGAGGAGATTTTTGCCTGCAATGATGCGGTCATCGCTTTCTACAGCGGCGCCGCGCGTTCCCATGGCGCGGTGATCTGCGCGGGAACGGGGATGAATGGCGCGCTGATCGACAAAAACGGCGGGCAGTTTGTCTATGGGGATTATATGGAAGAGAAGGCGCAGGGCGGAAGCGCCCTGGCGAAGCGGGCACTGCGGAAAGTGTTTGACGCGGAGCTAGGACTGTGTCCGCCCACGAAGCTGACGCCGCTGTTTCTGGGGCAGGCCGGGGTATCCGATGTGGACGCGCTGCTCAAACGCTATATGACGGAGGGGGAGTTTCGGAAAGAACTGCGCTTTCTGATGCCGCAGATTCTGATGGTTGCTCAGAGAGCGGATGAGGCCGCCTGCGCGCTTCTCGATGAGTTTTCCGGGGAAATTGTCTCCTATATTGAGGCGGGATTTCGCAAGATGGGCATGAAGCCGGAGGAAGAGGAGATCGTGCTGGCGGGAAGTATATTCAAAGGTGTGGATAATCCCCTTACAGCCCGTGTGATGAGAGGGGTTTCGGAACGGATGAAGGGAGCGGAGGTTGTGCAGGCGCGCTATGAACCCGTGGTGGGCGCTTGCGTTATGGGCCTGGTCAGGATGGGACTGGAAGCTTCGGAGTGGGAAAAGGGTATCCGGGAGAGCGCGTCCGTTCTGGGGCTGCTCCGGTGACGGTTGAAATCAAGGCTTGTTGGTGCTATAATGATTGAGATTTACCAAGAGCAGCGCTGTTTCTGTGAGCGGGAGAGGACCCGGATGTTATAATGGGCAGAGAGCTTTATTCCCAGAGAAAAGAAATCAAATATATTGTACCGCTTGACAAGGCTTTGGCGGTCGGGGAACAGCTTGACAGACTGCTGCCAAGAGACGAGCATTGCATGGACGGGCCATATCTGGTGAGGAGCCTTTATTTTGACTCGGTCAATCAGATTGACTTTGCGGAAAAACTGGCGGGTGTGATGGATCGTAAAAAGGTGCGTCTTCGAATCTATGACAAGGATGCGTCTCTGTGTAAACTGGAAATTAAGCAGAAGACCGACGACCGTCAGCAGAAGCTGAGTCTTGTTGTATCGGCATCCGATGCGGCGCAGCTGTCACATGGCAATATAAATGTGCTTCGGAAATATTTTGACAGCTCCCGCACAAGTCTGATGGCTTATGGCATTATGGCGCAGGGGCTGTATCGTCCTGTCGCTCAGATTGCGTATGACAGGCTCGCCTACAAATATCCTATGTATGACACGCGCGTAACGCTGGATATGAATGTCAGATCCTCCGAGTCCAATATGGACATTTTCTCACAGAGCGTCTGTTATACGCCAATCTTGTGGGAAAATGCGGTTCTGGAAGTGAAATACAGCGGGAAACTCATGGGCTTTTTGTCGGCGCTGTTTTCGCAGTTTCATCTGACGCAGGGTACTTACAGTAAATACTGTTCCGGACGTCCCGTTTTTTATGATTTTAATTATTGAGGAGCAGGCCGACTATGTCAAAGGAAGAGGTTCTCGGATATTTTTATAAAAACAGCAGCGAGTACGGCGTGAAAACAACGCTGCTCATCATGTTATGCGGTTTGGCGGTGGGAATGATTATCTATTTGACATACTTCATTTCCTCGGAGAAAATTGCGTATAACAGAAAATTTAACTGGTCTCTGGTGACGCTGCATCTGATTACCGTGGTGGTTATGCTGATGATCAGCAGCAATATAGCCGTGTCGCTCGGTATGGTGGGTGCGCTGTCCATTGTCCGTTTCCGGACAGCGGTAAAGGACAGCAGGGATACGATGTTTATATTCTGGGCCATGGCGGAAGGACTCTGCGTGAGCTCCCAGAACTGGCGGATGACGTTTACCACGGTGTTGTTCATAGCGGCTGTTTTGATTTTGTCCAGTCGGGTGCCGGGCATCCGTAATAAATACCTGCTGATTGTAAGCGGCGGGGAGCAGGCGATTGACAGGAAACAGTTTGAGGAGAAGCTGAAGCCGTATGTCGTCAGTTTTCGTGTGCGGACGGCAAACAAGAATGCCGAACACGAGGAAATGATCTGCGAAATCGGAACAAAGGGTGAACTCAATCCTGACGTATTGGATGCTCTTTTGCGTGTTCCGGGCATTCAGTCTGTAAATTGGGTGGTACAGTCCGGAGAGACGGTGGGATGATGAGCCGAAAATGCGCGCTGCTATGTCTGGCATTTATATGCGGGGCTTTGTGCCTGCTTCTTTTATGCGATAATTACTGCCCTGAGGAATTGCGCTTTTCCGTGGAATCCGGATTTTATGAGGAGCCTTTTGAACTGCAATTATCTGCCCCTTTCGGAGCAAAAATTTATTACACGCTGGACGGTTCTGTGCCGGATGAAAATGCTTTTCTTTATACAACTCCCATTCTTATAGAAGACGCGACTTCGCAGCCGAATGTGCATTCCATGAGAACCGACACGTCGCCCATATTTTCATCGGAAAGCTGCGAGTATCGCCTGCCGGATGACCCGATTGACAAATGTACGATTGTCAGAGCGGCCTGCCGGGATGCCGACGGAAATTTCGGCGATGTGAAAACGGAAAGCTATTTTGTGGGCTATGACGAGAAGGCGGGCTATCGGAATATGAATGTTATGTCCGTTGTGACAGAGCCCGGGAATCTGTTTGACTACGATACGGGAATTTATGTGCTTGGCCGTAAATATGACACCGAGCTTGATGAAAACGGGCAGCCCCTGTGGGAAAACGCAAACTCTTACAACCACGGGCCTGCATGGGAACGCCCGGCGGATATTCAGATCTTTAACACGGAGCGGGAGACGGTTTTGAAGCAGTCCTGCGGCGTGCGGATTCAAGGGGGCGGCAGTCGCACTTATCTGCCCAAAAGTTTGAATTTTTACGCAAGAGAGACATACAGCAGCGCCGCCCGATTTTATGCGGATTTATTCGGAACGGAGTATATGGCGGATACGGTGACGCTCTCCGCAGGAGGACAGGATGCTTTTATCAAGTTTCGCGATATGTTTGTGTCCAAACTGACAAAGGACAGAGCCTTTAGCACGATGCGCTTTGAGCCGTACGTCATGTTTCTGGACGGTGAATACTGGGGCGTCTACTGGCTGACGGAGAGATATAATGACACGTATCTCGGCTATAATTATGGCGTCGATGCCGATAATGTTATTATGATGAAAAATAATAAACTGACCCGGGAGAGCGAGGAGGACTGGGCGGTTTACGGCAGTATGTCAAATTATCTGCAGGACACTGACTTTACAGATGAGGAAAACTATAAATCTGTCGGGGATGTTATTGATCTGCGCAGCTATATTGACTATTACGCCACGGAAATTTATATCGGCAGCTGTGTAGACTGGCCAGGCACAAACGAGGCGTTCTGGAGAGTGCGCAAACTGTCGGAAAACGGTGCGGAGAGCATGTACGGGGACGGCAGATGGCGCTGGATGCTGTTTGATGTCAATTCAGGCTCGCTGCGGGAGGCGGTGGTGGAGGAAGACGTGCTGGCGCTCACTATGGAGAGAAGTCCGGCGTTTCGCAATTTATGTCAGAGCGACGCGTTTAAAGAGCAGTTTACCGTCACGCTTATGGATCTTGCCAATGAAACTTTTTCGGTGGAAAATACGGAGCCGGTGATCGAGGACTGGCTCGCTCTGATGCGGGAACCGATGGAGGCGCACCTGCGGCGGTTTTACGGGGAGGAAGGCCTGTATCATTTTGATGAGGAGGTTGAGGATATCCGGACATTTATCAAAAGCCGTATGCCGTATGCCGCGCAGCATTTGAAAGAGAATTTCGGACTGGAGGGCAATCTTGCGCCGGTGGAGATAGAAACGACAGACAGCTCCGCGGGGGAGATTGTTTTAAATACAATTGCGCCGACATTTGACGGGCAGGGGAAATGGAAAGGAGAATATTTTACGGATTATCCGATTACCCTTTCGGTAACGGTTAAGGAAGGATATCGCTTTGCGGGATGGGAGATTACCGCAGGACAGGAGAAGAAAACGATCTCGGAGGCGTCACCGGAATTGGAGGTGCCGGAAGGCGGGCTTCACATCAAAGCGGTGTTTGAGAAAGAGGGAAGCGGCACATGAACGTGCGGCTTGGGAGTATGACAGATGAAAAGGTGTAAATATGGGCGCGCGCTTGTCGCGTCGATGCTGATCGGGTGCCTGCTTTTTGCGGAACTTGTTGTACAGGCGGCTCCGGCGGTGGCGAACGAGACTTCCGTGCTGGCGGAGTATGAAGCGTATTATGACCGCCTGATGTCGATAGAGAACAGGGACGGGATAGGGGACGGCGGTTTTCTTGTGGTGGAGGATCAGATTTTTCCGCTTAATCCGGACGATGAGGACGGCCTTTTGCTGGTGCCCGCCTTTGACGAGCGGTATAACCGGCTGGCGCTGTTTCTCGTGGACGGCGACGGGCAGATTCTTTATCGGACGGAACAGCTGGAGACCAATTACTGTGTCAGAGGCCGGATGCGGCAGCCGGTACAGTCCATTGCGGCGGTCTCCTTTCAGGATCTGAACCGGGACGGCAAAATGGATATCGTTCTCATTACCTTCTGTGTCAATGAGAGCGGCGTCTATGCGGGTGAGACTTACAAGGTAGGGGACGTGCTTTTTCAGAATCAGACGGGCGACGGTTTTTACAGGGATTACCGGATTTCGGAAAAGATCAACCGTTTCGGGATGAATAGGAGCGCGGATTCCATCGCGGCTTTTGTCAGAGACGGAGATTCCACAGAATTTTTGTACACGGCGACGACTTTGCAGGAACTGCAGAAAAATCATTTCCGGATCATTCCCGAGCAGTGTTATCTGCGGACCTTCGGAAAGCTGGGAAAGCTGCAGGTGACGCCGGGGACATACCGGCTAGCGGATTATGATATTTTTATGATTTATCTGGTGAACGAGCAGGGGGACATTGTGTCGGTATTACAGCCCATGGGGGAGTACGACAACCTCTATGCATTAAAGGGAGTTACCTGCCGTGACATCGACGGGGACGGACTCAAGGACATCGTGATTCTTGCCAGATACAGTTATGAGGGCGAAGGCGGGGAGCTTCTCATTGAGAGCGATTATCGGATTTATTATCAGCGAACCGGCGGGTTTGAGCCGGATACGGAAATCAGGGATGTATATCGCTGCAGTGATGAGGACACGATGGAAATACTGGTAGAGAAAGCGCGGGCTTATTGGGGGTGGCAGACCACAGATGATTAAGATACTGATTGTAGATGATGAAAAGCCGATTTGTGACTTGATAGATTTAAATCTCTCTTCCGCGGGTTATCACTGTACGACGGTGCAGGACGGCCTGCAGGCGATCGACCTGATCGAAAAGGAAGAGTTTGAACTCATTCTTCTGGATATCATGCTGCCGGGCGCGGACGGTTATGACGTGATGGAGTACATACGGCCTCTGGGGATTCCGGTGATTTTTATCACCGCCAAGCATGAGGTCAAGAATCGGGTGAAGGGACTGAAGCTGGGCGCGGACGATTATATTGTAAAACCCTTTGACGTGGTGGAGCTGGTGGCCAGAGTGGAGGCGGTTCTACGGCGTTATAACAAGGCGGAGCAGCATCTTACGGCGGGGGACGTGACGGTGGATGTGGACGCGCGCAGGGTGACGAAGGCGGGACGCCCCGTGGAGCTGACGAACAAAGAGTTCGGCCTGCTGCTTCTCTTTATGAAAAATAAAAACGTCGCCCTGTTTCGGGAAACGCTATATGAAAAGGTGTGGGAAGGGGAATACTTCGCGGACAGCAGGACGCTTGACCTGCATGTGCAGCGCCTGAGAAAAAAACTGGGATGGGAGCATAGTCTGGTGGCGGTGTATAAGGTTGGCTACCGTTTAGAGGTGCAGGAATGAAATTTTCAATGAAATTGGTGCTGTCTACCATGATCGTCCTGGCGCTGGCGCTTGGATTCAGCGGCTTTTATTTTGTAAATTATGTGTTTGAGACTTCTCTGGACAGAGAGGTGGGGCAGGCCCTCGACGAGAGCAGCATCCTGGGTTTTGCCTTTGAGACGGCGGCCCTGAATGTGCCTCTCAAGTACAGTGTTCTGCCGGACAGTGTGGTGGAAGAGATTGCGTCCAAACTGGAAATGGGCGGACAGAGCGGCGGCCGTCTTTTGCGGATCGCGGACGAGGAGAAAAACATACTGTATACGAGCGGCGGATTTACCGCGGATGAGGGGATGCTTCCACAGACGGATCAGCACACCAAAGCTTACCGCGTGATTTGCGAGCAGGAACGCTACTATGTGCACACCTGCGTATCCATCAATGCGCTGAATCGAATTTTGTATTTGGAAACCATGAAGGATGTGACGGAGGTGTTTACGGAACGTGCTCTCGGGTTTTCGCTGTATCGAAAAGTGACTTTGGTTATGCTGTTGACCGGAATGGTCGTTATGCTGGTGATCGCATCTCTTCTGACGAAGCCGATTCGTCTGCTGACTAAGGCGACCAGAAAAATGGCGGAGGGCGATTATGCGTACCGGGCAAAGCAGATCAGCCGGGATGAGCTTGGACAGCTCACCGATGATTTCAACAGGATGGCAAACGCGCTGGAGGAAAATATCTGCAAGCTGGAGGAGGAGATCGAGGCGCGGGAAGAATTTATGGGCGCTTTTGCCCATGAATTGAAAACGCCCCTGACGGCGATCATCGGCTATGCGGACATGCTGCGCTCCCACAAGCTGGACGAGGAGAAAAGCATCATGTCGGCGAATTATATCTATACGGAAGGCAAGCGCCTAGAGGCCATGTCGTTTCGCCTTTTGGATATCATCGTGGCAAAGCAGGAGGAGCCGCAGCTTCAGGAAATGCCGGTGGGAGAATTGTTTGCCTACCTGCAGGAAATGTTTGCGGAGAAAAAGGAGGCGGATATCCGTTTTACGCACGAGGAAGCCGTGGTGCGGATGGAAGCGAATCTGATCAAGACAGTGCTGGTCAATCTGATTGACAATGCCTGCAAGGCGTCGGAGACTGGCAGCGGGATGAATGCGGCGGATTCCGATACAGCCCTTATCAGGGCAGACGGAGCTGGTGTAGATATGGCTGGCGCCGGAATAGAAGGGATAGTTTCCGGTGAAACAGGAGCCGGGGCGGACGGCACAGGTTCCGACATGGTTGGCGTGGTCGAGGTGACGGGGCAGACGGTTGAAAACGGATACCGAATTGCGGTGAGGGACTACGGCATCGGCATTCCGGAGGCGGAACAGAGTAAGATTGTCAAGGCGTTTTACATGGTGGACAAGTCCCGGGCGAGGAGCAAGAACGGGGCGGGACTCGGCCTTGCGCTGTGCGCTGAGATTTTAAAGATACATCACAGCGAATTGCAGATTGAGAGTAAAGTCGGGGAAGGTTCCTGTTTCAGTTTCCTGTTGCCGTAATCTTACTTTTTATACTTTTTACGGAGAAGAATACAAATGAAGAATAAGATATATTATTTGGCGGTTCCGCTGTTGGCGGCGCTTGCCATGTTCATTTCCATATGGGGGCCGGAGGCGCTGGCGGAGTATAAGGATCAGGGGATTCTGGACACGGCGCACACGGAAAATGTGGAAAATGCCGGGGAGGGCTATCGCTACCAGATGAACAGCAACGAGAAGCTTTATATCCTGTCATGCTGTCTGAGCAGCCAGACCTTTCCGGAGAGCGAGACGAGCGCCATGACGCACGAGGCGGACGCTGAGATGGATTATCAGGAACTGGAAGGCTCCTACGCGTTTGTGGTGAACCGCAGAGGACCTTCCGGCAGGGAGATCACGGACGAGCAGATCTATGCCACATGCAATGAAGGACTTAAACTGCTTAAGGAAAAGGAAATCCTGCCTGAGCAGGTGCGTGAGGTGGATGCGGCCTCCTATGACGTTACCCTCTACTCAGCGATTGATGTGCTGGAGCCGCGCAACAATGTGGCAGTCTGGAAGATGAGCCTGTCCAATTCCCAGAAGAACGCGGATAAGACAAACCGCCTGATGGATGCCTATATCGACGCGGACGACGGAAAAATATATGAGTTTTATGTGAGAACGCCGCTTCTGTGGGAAGAGATCGACGCGGACGCGCTGGTGGCGGACTGGGCGGCATATATGGGGCTTGGTGAGCCTTCGCCCTATGAGTCGGACAACCCGCTCCTAGAGACAACGCCCTATTTTCGCAAATATGTGTTTGCCGGTATGGGAAACGGACAGACGGTGGTGACGCTGGGATTTTACGAGGGGATCAATGAGTTATTTCTGAAAGTGTCCCGCTGAGGGGGGCTGATGATGCAACTTTGATGCAAAAAGGATGGTAAATTGATGCAAATATTATGGGATTATGATGCAACTTAGATGAAATTATGATGCTCCTCACTTATATGCTTAATGTGAGAAGTACTTCTAGAGACGTCCCGCCATTGGACAGGGACAAAGTTAGCAAAGCTGACTTGGAAGTACTAAATCTCACATAGGAGAATGCCGGTAAGGCGGCATTCTCCGTGTCAACTGGCACAGTATACAAGAGAGGAGCATCAGTTATGTACGGGGAGTCATCGTTCACGTGGGAATATGTCTGCGGTTATGAGACGAGGGAGCAGAGAAAAAGGCGGCTGGCGAGGCGGGCATATACGCTGGGGGCCGCAGTGTGCATCGTCAGCCTGACGGTGATGCTGTCAGCGAAGCTTGCGGCGGCTGGCGGTGTCCGATATCTGAAGGAAAAGTTGTGGAATGCGGAGGAAGCGGCGGAAATGCCGATGGACGAGAAGATGACAGAGGCGGTACAGGCGCAGGAAATGACGCTTCCCGTCGTTGTCGCATTGGCGCAGGCGGCCGCAGTCGGCGGGGATGAGGACGGGCTGCCGGCAGCGGCGCATATTCCGACGGTTTATCTTGACCCGGGACATGGCGGTACGGACGAGGGCTGTGCCAGAGCAGGCGTGCGGGAAAAGGATCTGAACCTTGCCATCGCGCTGCTGGTAAAGGAACAGTTACAGGGGCAGGGATATCGGGTGATCATGTCCAGAGAGACAGATACCTATATTGCCAAGGAGGCGCGGGTGGCGGAGGCCAACCGCTCGGGAGCGGATATCTATATCAGCATCCATCAGAATGCCACGGAGGAGGGCGCCGGGGTGAATGGGATGGAAGTGTGGTATACGGCGGATGACGATCGGACGGACAGCAAAAGACTGGCGCAGTTAATCAGACAGCAGACTTTAAAAAGTACGGAAGCCGCAGAGCGGGAACTGCGGGACGACGCGGATTTTTACGTGACGAAGAATACGTCCATGCCCGCCTGCCTGATTGAGACGGGGTTTCTCTCCAATGCGGCGGAGCGCAGGAAATTAAACCTGGCGGAATATCAGCAGCAGATTGCGGACGGCATTGTGCAGGGCGTTGTCTATTATTTTCATCCAAAGACCATGTACCTGACCTTTGACGATGGGCCTTCCGAGGAGAACACCCGAAAGGTGCTCGAAATACTGCGGGAGAGGAATATCAAGGCGACATTCTTTCTGGTGGGAGAGAATGTGAGACAGCATCCGGAGGTGGCGAGGCAGATCGTGGCGGAGGGGCATTCCATAGGTATCCACTGCGACAACCATGATTACGATGCGCTGTATGCGAGTGTGGACAGTTATGTGGCGGATTTTGAAAAGGCGAGACAGACCGTGTACGAGGTGACGGGCGTGGAGACCAATCTGTTCCGCTTCCCGGGCGGCAGCGTCAATGCCTTTAACAAGAAAACGGGCAAGGCAATTATCCGGGAAATGACGGACAGAGGCTACATATATTACGACTGGAATGCAAGCCTGGAGGATGCGGTCAAAAACCCGGATCCAGAACAGTTGATTGAAAACGGCGTATCGACCACCCTCGGGCGGAAGAAGGTCGTCCTGCTTGCCCACGATGTGGTCGGAAGCACAACTCTTTGTCTGGAGGAGCTTTTGGACAGCCTGCCGGAGTATGAGATGAAGCCGCTTGGTGAGGAGGTGGAGCCGATCTGTTTTTAATGATGGATTCCGCAACAATAAATTTATGCAACTAAATCTTGCAATTTCTGCCTTGACAATTCTTTGAGACAATGCCAAAATGATAAGCAGTTATCATAGGCAGAGACATTGAGGAAGACAGTATCCGATTTTTAAAAGTCGCAGCGAGCCGGTGAGGGTGAAAGACCGGTACGAGTAGGAGATCGGAGAAGATCACTTCTGAGTTTCAGACTGAACTTTCGCCGCGTTTGCCGGAAACCGTCTGAGGGAATCGGAAAGCGCATGGCGGGACAGTAGGCTCTGACGGCATCCCGCCGTTACCGGGAACCGTATAGCCATCCAAGGTGGCAGTACGTCGTAACAGGTGGTATCACGAGAACTTTACCCTCGTCCTTTTACGGGACGGGGGTTTCTTTAATTAAAAACAGAAAGGAAGGACACCATGTATCAGAAAGTTGACGCAAACCTGAATTTTGTGGACAGAGAAAAAGAAGTATGCACCTTCTGGAAGGAGAATGATATCTTTCAGAAGAGTATGGAATCCCGCAAGGAGGGCCCCACTTACACATTTTATGACGGGCCGCCGACGGCGAACGGCAAGCCCCATATCGGGCATGTGCTGACGCGTGTCATCAAGGATATGATTCCCAGATACCGCACCATGAAGGGGTATAGGGTGCCCCGTAAGGCGGGATGGGATACGCACGGACTTCCGGTGGAGCTGGAAGTGGAAAAACTGCTGGGCTTGGACGGCAAGGAGCAGATCGAGGAGTACGGGCTTGACCCGTTTATCAACAAATGTAAGGAGTCTGTCTGGAAATACAAGGGCATGTGGGAGGACTTCTCCGGCACGGTCGGTTTCTGGGCGGATATGGACGACCCTTACGTGACGTATCACGATAATTTCATCGAGTCCGAGTGGTGGGCGCTCAAGCAGATTTGGGACAAAGGCCTTTTGTACAAGGGCTTTAAGATTGTGCCCTACTGCCCGCGTTGCGGCACACCCCTGTCCTCCCACGAGGTAGCGCAGGGCTACAAGGCGGTGAAGGAGCGCTCCGCGATTGCCCGGTTTAAGGTGGTGGGCGAGGACGCTTATTTCCTTGCGTGGACGACGACGCCGTGGACGCTGCCCTCCAACGTGGCGCTCTGCGTGAACCCTGTGGAAACCTACGTGAAGGTGAAGGCGGCGGACGGCTACACCTATTATATGGCGCAGGCGCTTTTGGACACGGTGCTCGGCAAGCTGGCAACAGACGATACGCCGGCTTATGAAGTGTTGGAAACCTATGTGGGCACGGACTTGGAATACAAAGAGTACGAGCCGCTGTTTGCCTGTGCGGGAGAGGAAGCGGCAAAACAGAAAAAGAAAGCCCATTATGTGACGTGCGACAACTACGTTACCATGACGGACGGTACCGGCATCGTGCATATTGCCCCGGCCTTCGGTGAAGACGACGCGCAGGTGGGACGCAAATATGATCTGCCCTTCGTGCAGTTTGTGGACGGCAAGGGCAATATGACGGAGGAGACGCCTTACGCGGGAATGTTTGTGAAAAAGGCTGACCCGGAAGTGATCAAAGACTTAGATAAAGAAGGAAAGCTTTTTGACGCGCCCAAGTTTGAGCATGACTATCCCTTCTGCTGGCGCTGTGACACGCCGTTGATCTACTATGCGCGGGAATCATGGTTCATCAAGATGACGGCGGTGCGCGACGATCTGGTGCGCAACAACAAGACCGTGAACTGGATTCCCGAGTCCATCGGCGAGGGGCGTTTCGGCAACTGGCTGGAAAATATTCAGGACTGGGGCATTTCCCGTAACCGCTACTGGGGCACGCCCTTAAACGTGTGGGAGTGCGAGGGATGCGGTCACATGGAGGCAATCGGTTCCCGCGAGGAGCTGGAAAAAATGAGCGGCAATGTGGCGGCGAAGACCGTGGAGCTGCACAGACCGTATATTGACGAGATTACTTGTACCTGCCCGGAATGCGGCGGGACTATGAAGCGTGTGCCCGAAGTGATCGACTGCTGGTTTGATTCCGGCGCCATGCCTTTTGCGCAGCATCATTATCCTTTTGAGAATAAAGAGCTTTTCGACAGCCAGTTCCCGGCGCAGTTTATCTCCGAGGCGGTGGACCAGACGCGCGGCTGGTTCTACTCGCTGATGGCGGAGTCCACGCTCCTGTTTAACTGTGCGCCTTTTGAGAACGTGATCGTGCTGGGGCATGTGCAGGACGAGAACGGGCAGAAGATGAGTAAGAGTAAGGGCAACGCGGTGGATCCTTTCGAGGCGCTTGAGACTTACGGTGCGGACGCGATCCGCTGGTATTTCTATATCAATTCGGCGCCGTGGCTGCCCAACCGTTTCCACGGCAAGGCGGTGCAGGAGGGACAGCGCAAATTCCTCGGTACGCTCTGGAATACCTACGCGTTTTTCGTGCTGTACGCGAATATCGACAACTTTGACGCGACGAAGTACAGTCTGGAATACGACAAACTTCCCGTGATGGATAAGTGGCTGCTCTCCAAATTAAACACGGCAGTCAAGGAAGTGGATGACCATCTGAATAATTACAGAATCCCCGAGGCGGCGAGAGTGCTTGACAACTTTGTGGATGAGATGAGCAACTGGTATGTGAGAAGAAGCCGCGAGCGTTTCTGGGCGAAGGGCATGGAGCAGGACAAGATCAATGCTTACATGACGCTCTACACGGCGCTTGTGGATATCTGCAAGTGCGCGGCGCCCATGATTCCGTTTATGACGGAGGAAATTTACCGCAATCTGGTGTGCAGCATTGACAAAGACGCGCCGGAGAGCATTCACCTTTGCGACTTCCCGACGGCGGACGAGACAATGATCGATAAGAAGCTGGAAGACTCCATGGAAGAGGTGCTTAAGATCGTTGTCATGGGTCGCGCGGCGCGCAACACGGCGAACATCAAGAACCGCCAGCCCATCGGCACCATGTACGTGAAGGCAGAGCGCGTTCTCGACGACTTCTATCAGGATATCGTGAAGGACGAGTTAAATGTAAAGCAGATCGTATTCTCCGACGATGTGTCGGCGTTCACGACTTACAGCTTCAAGCCCCAGCTCAAGACCGTCGGTCCGAAATACGGCAAACAGCTGGGCGGCATCAAGGCGTATTTGTCCGCGGTGGACGGCAGTGCGGCGATGGAGACCTTGAAAGCACAAGGGGCGCTTAAATTTGACGTGGACGGTGTGGCAGTTTCTCTTGCGGAGGAGGATCTGCTCATCGATATGGCGCAGAAGGACGGTTTTGTGGCGGAGGCAGACAACTATGTGACGGTAGTGCTGGACACGAACCTGACGGATGAGCTGATCGAGGAGGGTTTTGTCTACGAGATCATCAGCAAGATCCAGACCATGAGAAAGGACGCGGATTTTGAGGTGATGGATCACATCCGGGTGACCTTTGACGGCAACGAGAAGGTGGCGCAGATCGCCGCAAAGAACGAGGCGGTGATTGCAGGGAAGGTGCTGGCAGAGAGCATCGGCACGGGAGAAAATCTGGCGGTTTCCAAAGAGTGGAACGTGAACGGGGAGACCGTGACGATCGGCATCCAGAAAATATAGTTGTCTGCGGCTGATGGCGCGCGGCAGGCGGATATCAATGCTGCGGCAGAAAATTGCGGTGGCAGAAAAATTTATCTTATATATGGTCAAAAGGCAAAATACAGGCTATAATAGAAAGGAATACAGCCAAACTTGTCTGGCAGCAGGGCTAACGAGGAGGAGAGAGATGATAACGAAAGCACCGGCAAAAACTTTTGATACAGAGCTTTTTAAGAGAAGCGTCCTTTACAATGTAAAAACCCTTTACAGAAAGACGCTGGAGGAGGCGTCTGACCAGCAGATTTTTCAGGCGGTATCCTACGCGGTTAAGGACGCCATCGTGGATCAGTGGTTAAAGTCCCAGAAGGAATTTGAGAGACAGGATCCGAAAATGGTTTACTATCTGTCCATGGAATTTCTGATGGGCAGAGCGCTCGGCAACAATATGATCAATCTGCAGGCATATAAAGCGTTCGAGAAGGCGCTCGCAGAGCTTGGCATTGATATCAACGTGGTGGAGGATCAGGAGCCCGACGCGGCGCTGGGGAACGGCGGTCTGGGCCGTCTGGCGGCATGTTTCCTTGACTCTCTGGCAACGCTCGGCTACGAGGCCTACGGCTGCGGCATCCGCTACCGCTACGGTATGTTTAAGCAGGAAATCCGTGACGGTTATCAGGTGGAGGTGCCGGACAACTGGCTCAAGGATGGCAACCCCTTTGAGCTTCGCAGACCGGAGTATGCGAAGGAAGTGCGTTTCGGCGGCTATGTGAACGTTTATGTGGATGAGAACGGCAGGAGCAACTTTAAACAGGAGGGTTATCAGGCGGTTACGGCGATTCCCTATGATCTGCCGGTTGTCGGTTACGGCAGCGGTGTTGTCAATACTCTCCGGATCTGGGATGCGGAGCCGGTGAACTGCTTCCAGCTCGATTCCTTTGACAAAGGCGATTACCAGAAAGCGGTGGAGCAGGAAAACCTTGCGAGAAATATCGTGGAGGTGCTCTATCCCAACGACAATCACTATGCGGGTAAGGAGCTTCGCTTAAAACAGCAGTATTTCTTCATCTCTGCGTCGGTGCAGACGGCAGTGGCGAAGTATATGAGGAACCATGACGACATCAGGAAGTTTCATGAGAAGGTGACCTTCCAGTTGAACGATACCCATCCCACCGTTGCCGTTGCGGAGCTGATGCGCATCCTGATGGACGAGCACTATCTGACATGGGACGAGGCGTGGGAAGTTACGACCAAGACCTGCGCGTACACGAACCATACAATTATGTCCGAGGCGCTGGAGAAATGGCCCATCGAGCTGTTTTCGAGACTGCTTCCGAGAGTGTATCAGATTGTGGAGGAGATCAACCGCCGCTTTATTGCCAGAATCGAGCAGATGTATCCCGGCAACCACGAGAAGGTAAGAAAGATGGCGATCATCTACGACGGCCAGGTGAAGATGGCGCATTTGGCGATCGCGGCAGGCTATTCTGTGAACGGTGTGGCGAGATTACATACGGAGATTTTAAAGAATCAGGAATTGAAGGACTTCTATGAGATGATGCCCGAGAAGTTCAACAACAAGACAAACGGCATTACCCAGAGACGTTTCCTGCTCCATGCGAACCCGCTCCTTGCGGACTGGGTGACCGATCATGTGGGCAGCGACTGGATCACGGATCTGCCGAAGATCAATAAGCTGAAAATCTATGCTGACGACGAGAAGGCGCAGCAGGAGTTTATGAACATCAAGTACCAGAACAAGGTGCGTCTGGCTGAGTATATTTTGGAGCACAACGGTGTTGAGGTGGATCCCCGCTCTATTTTTGATGTACAGGTGAAGCGTCTGCATGAGTACAAGAGGCAGCTTCTGAACATTCTGCATGTGATGTATCTCTACAACGAGCTGAAGGAGCACCCGGATATGGATTTCTATCCGAGGACGTTCATTTTCGGCGCGAAGGCGGCGGCGGGTTACAAGAATGCGAAACTGACCATCAAGCTGATCAATTCCGTGGCGGACGTGGTGAACAACGACCCGGCCATAAACGGAAAGATCAAAGTGGTGTTTATCGAGAATTATCGTGTGTCCAACGCGGAGATTATCTTCGCGGCGGCGGATGTGTCCGAGCAGATTTCCACGGCTAGTAAGGAGGCGTCCGGCACAGGTAACATGAAGTTTATGTTGAACGGCGCGCTGACGATCGGCACCATGGACGGCGCCAACGTGGAGATTGTGGAGGAAGTGGGAGAGGAGAATGCGTTTATCTTCGGTCTGTCCTCCGACGAGGTCATTCGCTACGAGAATTACGGCGGCTATGATCCCACCGAGATTTTTAACAATGATCCCGATGTGAGAAAGGTGTTGATGCAGCTCATCAACGGCACCTATGCGCCTGGCGATCCCGACCTGTTCCGTTCCCTGTACAATTCTCTGTTAAATACCCAGAGCACGGCGAAAGCGGACACTTACTTTATTTTGAAGGATTTCAAGGCTTACGCGGAGGCGCAGAAGAAGGTGGAGGCAGCTTATCGGGACGAAAAGGGCTGGGCGAGAAGCGCGATCTTAAATGTGGCATGTTCCGGCAAGTTTACTTCCGACAGAACCATTCAGGAGTATGTGGATGAAATCTGGAAACTTGATAAGGTTGTGCTGCCCAAAGAACCTGTGACGACGGCGGCTTCGACGGCTTCTGCGGCTTCGGCACTGGGAAAATTGCTGAAGTGAAATACCCCGCAGCAAGGTACGGGGTATTAAACCCTCGCGGCAGTCGCCAAATGCCAAGCCACTTGGCTCGTTGCTCGCGGGAATAAAACAGATAAGAGAGTGAGAAAAGGCTTTCTCCTTATAATGGGGAGGAAGCCTTTTTACTCTATTTTATGTGCAGGGGCGCACAGATGAAATTGTTGCTTACGCAGCGTGCTCCCCGCGCGGCGAGTAGGAAGAAAAGCTTTCCCACTCGATGAAAGGAGCGGTATCTTTATGGATAGAAAACTGGCGTTTCAGATATTGGGACTTTCGGAGACAAAGGAAGAGGAGCCAATCAGGCAAAATTACCTTACCCTTTTAAAAGGCACGAACCCGGAAGACGATCCGGAGGGCTTTAAGCGTCTGCGGGAGGCTTATGAGGAGGCGCTTCGCTTTGCCGGACAGCGGGAGGAAGCGGAGGAGGAGCCGCAGGGAGAGGTCGGGCTGTGGATGCGGCACGTGCGGGAAATTTACCGGGATATTCTTCTGCGCAGGGAGGTCGATAACTGGAGACCACTCTTGGATGACCAGGTCTGTGTCGGCTTTGACACGTTTTTGGAGGCCAGGGGACAGCTGCTCGGCTTTCTTGCCGCGCATTCTTTTCTGCCGCAGACTGTCTGGGTGCTGCTGAATCAGGTATTTCATGTGCTGGAGG
The DNA here is from genome assembly GCA_910584725.1 of uncultured Lachnospiraceae bacterium. Taxonomy (GTDB): domain Bacteria; phylum Bacillota; class Clostridia; order Lachnospirales; family Lachnospiraceae; genus UBA3282. Next base: position 30,051 of record CAJUBE010000015.1, read on the forward strand.
ACTTTGATGCGCTGAAGGAAGACTTTCATGTGAATTTTCTCAGACATATTGAGTACCATGTAAATACCGGGGATTTTCTTGATTACGGTCTGTTTGAGGCGCAGGACGGTTATTTCCCGGAGGGCGACGAGGAGGCGGACGATTATATCAAGGAGTATTTCCAGATCAAAAGCGATTTGGAGAACGATGAGACGGAGGGCGTCGCACAGAAGCTGGCGGATCTGAAACGACATGGGATTTATCATCCCTATGAGGATGTAGAGCGGCTGCGCCTGTATATTCGCAGGGAGGAGTCGGAAAAGGGAAGGGAGCTGGCGGAAAAGCTGATTGGGCGTTACCCGGAAGACGGTTATGTGCGGGTCTGGACGGGAAGAATTTTTCACGATACAGGGGATGAGGAGAGGGGATTTGCCCAGTGGGAGGCAGTGCTCTCCGAGGAGCCGGATTACTATATGGCAAAATTTTTCGCCATGCGCCATCTTATGGATCAGAGGAGCTGGTTTCGCGCCGGCAAATACGTGAACGAACTGATCAAGGTGAACCGGCGTGACGAGGAGCTGCTGGAAATACAGAAGGAGATCGACAACGAATTGGTTCCCCTGCTGCGGGAGGCGCTTGCAAAGGGGGAGTCCTACGAGGATCTCTCGGGAAAGGAGCTGCGGTCATATCTGGGGTGGCGGCTGTTTGATTTGGAACAGTACGAGAATATACTTACTCTGCTTTCGGAGGACGGCGAGCTGGAAACGGAGGAGGACGGTCTCGAACTAAAGGCCTGGGCTCTTTACAGACTGGAGCGCTACGGGGAGGCCATTCCCGTCTATCAGGCGCATTTGCAGTGCGTGGAAAACAATGAGGACGATGAGGAGAAGAGGGCGTCAAAGGCAGCGCAGAGCCATCGTCTTCTCGGCGTGTGTTATTACTGTACCGAAAAGCCTGAGGAGGGAGAACGGGAAACTAAGACGGCGATTGGACTGGAGGCGGACGAACGGATCCGCATCGACTGCAAATATTATCTGGCGGACAGGTATCTTTCCTTAAAGGAATACGAGAGGGCGACGGAGGTCTGCGACGAGATTCTGGAGGCGGACGACGGTTTCTATCCTGCTTATCTGGTCAGACAGGAAGCGTGCTATCATATGAAAAAGGCGCAGCAGGTGGTGGATGATTACTACCGCGCCATAGAGTTGTATGCGGGCTTTGCCAAACCGTACCTCTACGCGGCGATGATTTTCTATGATTATAACCAATATAAGGATGCGCTCGGCGTGATAGAGAGAGCCAGGGAAAATGAGGTGGAGTTTTCCAAAAAGCTGCGTTTTCAGGAGGCAAAGATTTTGCGGATGCTCTCAGAGGATGAGGAAAGCCGCAGACGTCCGTTGGAAATCCTGGACGCTTTGCTTGAGGAGACAAAGGAAGCGGGAGAGAATGCGGAGGATGACAGAGATGCTCTTGACCGCGCCGAGCTGATCTTTGAGAAGGGGCTGATCTTCGAGGCGGATGAGAAGCTTGATACGGCGATTGAGCTTGTGCAGGGAGCGATGCTGTTAGATCCGGAGGAGCCTTACTATGTGCTTGTGCTGGGCAATCTTCTGCGAGACTCTGACCAGTTTGACAGGGCGCTTGTGCAGTATAAAAGGGTGGAGCAGGTTTACCACCACACAGAGTTTTATTTCGGCATGGGCGTCTGCTTCCAGGTGGCGGAGGAATGGCGGCAGGCCGCAGCGTATTTTACAAAGGCGGTGGAGCAGGACGAGACTTACCGGGATACGAATTTGAGGCTTTATCGGTGCTACGAGAACCTGTTCTGCTCGGAATATAAGAAAGCGGATTACGACAAGGCGATGTACTACATCAATAAACAGATGGAGCATACTCAGAACATGGGTTATCGTCTGTGGGACAGGGGCAATCTGTATTCGGATAGGATGGAGACGGCGCTTGCCGTGGCGGATTATGAGGCGTCTCTTGCGTCGGGGACGGTTCCGGAGGATGAGCTCTATATCCTCTGGCAGAATATCGGTCTTGCCTACACGAATGACATGCAGTATGAAAAAGGGTACGAGGCGTATAAGCGCGCGGTGGAGACGATGGCAGCAAAGGACACATCTGTCAAGGGCTACCGGGGCATGGCAGAGTGCCTGCAGAAGATGGGAAATTATGAGAAGGCGATTGCCTGCTGCCGAGAGGGATTGGCGGTTTTTCCGGCGGACTCTGCACTGTGGGAAACGCTGTCTGACTGTTATTTAGGGATGAAGCGTCCGGAGAAGGTTCTTGAGGTGCAGGGGGAGAGGAAGAAGGCGCGGGGAGAGGATGAGGATTATTACAGCAATATTGCCGACACCTTGATTCTGATGGGGAAGAAAGAGCAGGGGCTGGCTGTTTATGACGACGCAAAGCGATCCTATTTTAAGCGGGCAGCGGACAGGCAGGAACTGGCGGAACTGTATATGGAGTGGGCCGGCTCGCTGGCGGACGTGACCGCCTATGAGAGAGCGGCAAAAAAATATCAGGAAGCGGCGACGCTATTCGGGAGCAGCCGGGAAAAATTCAAAGCGGAATGGCGCGTGGCCAAAAATTATTACATGGCCGGGAAACGCGAGGAAGCGGCGCGCTGGGCGAAGAAGGCTCTGAAACGTCTTGAGGAATGCAATATCAAAGAGGAGGATTATCAGACTTATACCAAATATGCGCCTGTGCAGAGCGGATGGCTTGCGTGGTGTTATCTGGCGCTTGGCGAGAAGGAAAAGGCGAAGGGCATTTTAGAAAAGATGGAGCAGCTCAGACCCTGCGCCGCCTGTGAGTACAATAAATGTTTTGAATCCGCTCTCTGGCGCGGCTGTTATTATTACACCGAAGGGGAATTTGAGAAAGCGGCGGCGCTGCTTGAGGAGGCATCCGCAAGATACGGGGATGTTCTGTCTGAGGCGAAGTTTCTGCTGGAAAAAATGCGTGACGGCAGCGGGACAAAGACGCAGAATGGCGGGCAGAAGCAGGGATTTGTGGCGAAGCTGTTTCGCAGAAAAGAAAAACCTGTGAAATAGGGAACGGAGAGTAAAAGAGAAAGAACGAAGGGATTGGAACAAATATGATCATCGGAATTGATTTGGGAACGACAAACAGTCTGGCGGCTTACTTCACGGAGGAGGGGCCGCAGATCATACCGAACCGCCTCGGCAGGAGGCTGACGCCCTCCGTGGTGAGCATGGATGAGGAAGAACAGATTTATGTGGGCGATCTGGCGGTGGAGAGAGGACTGCTCTATCCGGGAAGCGCGGCTTCCGTCTTCAAACGGGATATGGGAAGCGGCAGGAAATTTAACCTGTTGCACAAAACCTTTACGGCGGAGGAGCTTTCTTCCTTTGTGCTTCGCGCGCTCAAGGAGGATGCGGAAAGCTTTCTGGGGGAGCCGGTGACGGAGGCTGTCATCAGCGTGCCCGCCTATTTCAACGATGAGAGACGGCGCGCCACCAGAAGGGCCGGTGAGCTGGCGGGACTTAAGGTGGAACGGATCATCAGTGAGCCCACCGCGGCGGCCATCGCCTACGGCCTGTATCAGAGTCAGGGACATATGCGGTTTCTGGTGTTTGACTTAGGGGGCGGCACCTTCGACGTGTCCGTGCTGGAGCGGATCGACAGTATTTTGGAGGTGCGCGCCGTGGCGGGGGATAATTTCCTCGGCGGCGAGGATTTTACGAATGTGCTGGAGGAGATGTTTTTTGAGAAATACCCGCAGTTTGACAGGCTTTCGCTTGACGCGAAGACCCTGCGCCATATCCATAAGCAGGCGGACAAATGTAAGATCGGCTTCTCGGAGGGGAAGACTTCAGTCATGGAATGCAAAATCGGGGAGGAGGCATTTTCCTTTGCGGTAGAGCTGCCCGCCTACGAACATGCCTGCGAGGAGCTTCTGGACAAGATCAGACAGCCTGTACGGCGCAGTCTCTCCGACGCGCATATCAGGCTCTCGGATATCGACAAGGTGGTGCTGGTGGGCGGGGCGACCAAGAGTCCGGTGATCCGCCGGTTTGTGAGTAAGCTGTTCCGGGTAATTCCCGATACCAACATCAATCCCGACGAGGCGGTGGCGCTGGGCGCAGCGATTCAGGGCGCCATGAAGGAGAGAAAGGAAGCGATCAAGGAGGTCATTCTCACGGATGTCTGTCCCTTTACGCTTGGCACGGAAGTGGTCAGGGAGTGGGAGAAAGGCTATTTTGAGAACGGCGTGTTCTGTCCCATTATCGAGAGAAATACGATTATCCCGGCCAGCCGCACGGAGCGGCTCTACACGGTGCGGGACGACCAGACGAAGATTCGGGTCAACGTCTTACAGGGGGAGAGCCGCTTTGCGAAAAATAACCTTTCTCTCGGGGAGCTGAATATAGAGGTGCCGTCTGCCCCTGCGGGGGAGGAGGCCGTGGATGTGACTTACACCTACGACATCAACTCCATTCTGGAGGTGGAGGTGAAGGTGGTGTCCACCGGAAAGAAGGAAAAACAGGTTTTTGGCGGCAAGAACGCGGACATGACGCCGGAGGAGATTACGGCGCGGTTTGAGACGCTGTCCTACTTAAAGATTCATCCGAGGGACAGGGAGGAGAACAAATATTTGCTCACGCTGGGGGAACGGATGTATGAGGAAAGCCTTGGCGACAAACGATATCTCATATCTCAGGAGCTTCACAAGTATGAGCAGGCGCTCAACACTTATGAGCCGGGCACGATCGAGCGGGCAAAAGAGGCGTTCCGGGAATTTCTAAAGGATTTGGAGGAATAGTGTGAGAAGTACTTCTAGCCGCTCACAGCAGAGGCTGTTTCGCGGAGAAGTACTAAGTCTCACACAGGAGAATGCCTAAAATACGGCATTCTCCGCATGACAGGATTATGGGGGATATTTATGGAGCGGGTGCTGTTAGTTGGTGCGAATTTAAATGACGGGGAGGACTATCTCACTTCTTTGGAGGAGCTGGGAGCCTTGGCGGAGGCCTGCGATATGGAGGTGGCGGGCGTGACATCCCAGACCCTTGAGACGGTGCACAAGGCTTTCTACATCGGTACGGGAAAGGTGGATGAGGTGAAGCAGATGGCGCAGGATCTGGGCGCAGATGTGATCATTTTTGACAATTCCCTCTCCCCCATGCAGATGCGGAATCTGCAGGAGCGTCTGGAAAAACCGATTCTGGACAGAAGCGCGCTGATTCTGGATATCTTTGCGGGAAGGGCCAGATCGAGGGAGGCCAAGCTGCAGGTGGAGGTGGCCAGATTACAGTATATGCTGCCGAGGCTTGTAGGGCTTCACGCGGCATTGTCCCGCCAGGGAGGCGCCAGCGGCTCCATGAGCAGCAGGGGCGCCGGGGAGACGAAGCTGGAGCTGGACAGGCGTGTGCTGGAAAAGCGTCTGGCGGAGCTGCGGCGGGAGCTTAAAGAGGTGGGAAACGAGCGGGAGACGCAGAGAAAACGCCGCGTGAAGTCGGGGCTTCCGAGGGTGGCGCTGGTGGGTTATACCAATGCCGGAAAATCTACCCTGTTAAATGCTATGCTCGACCTTTATGGCGCGGACGAGGGGGAGGCGCAGGAGGAGCGGCATGTCTTTGAGAAGGATATGCTTTTTGCCACGCTGGATACCACCGTGCGCAAGATTGCGCCCCCGGAGCACCACGCGTTTCTGCTGTCGGACACGGTGGGGTTTATCCACAAGCTGCCGCACAATCTGGTGGAGGCTTTTCAGTCTACCTTGGAGGAGGCGAAGGAGGCCGATCTTCTCATACAGGTGGTGGATTACAGTGATGAGCACTATAAAGAGCAGATCGCCGTCACCAATCAAACCTTAAAGAAGCTGCAGGCGGACGGCATTCCCATGCTCTTTGTTTACAATAAGTCGGATCTGGTTTCGACAGACGCCTTGCCGGGCCTTTCCGGAGTGGAGCGGGAAGAGGTGGCCGCGCATCTGCCTGTGGCGGCAAAGGCGCACGGTGAATCAGCCGGCGAGGGCATTTATCTGTCCGCGAAAAAGCGGATCGGAATGGAGGAGCTGGTTCGTCTGATCGAGGAAAAACTCTCCGGCGGGTATCGGGAGTGCACGCTTCTGATTCCCTACACGGACGGCAGGGCGGTGTCCTATCTGAACGAGAACGCGGTGGTTTTCGAGACGGCGTATGAGGAGAAGGGCGTGCGGATGCGGGTGAATTGTAAGAAGGAGGATTACGGGTATTACAGGAAGTATGAGGAGGAGTAAACACGGTTATTGGGAAGTGTGTTGCGTTGGCGGCCCATATCCTTTATAATAATTTAGGCAGGCATAAACTAAAAAATACGAAGTGAGCTACACAGACATGGAGGCAAGATTGAAAAATCATGCTGATGCATTGATTTTTCAATCGCAAATTTGTGAAGGAGCGTCACAAATTTGTTTGATGGCAGACGCAAATTTGAGATTTGCATCGCCGGTCGCAAAAACGCTCCAGAATGGAGAACAGTATGATTGAACTGACACAGGGCGGCGCGTATCTGCTAAACGGGACGGAGATTGTGCCCGACGGCGCGGATGCGGCGGCGCAGATTAAGAATAAGACCGGGCAGGAGATTTCCAAATGCGAGGCGGCGAGGAATACCATTGCTTACGGTATTCTGGAAGCGCACAACACTTCCGGCAATATGGAGAAATTAAAGATTAAATTCGATAAACTGACTTCCCACGATATCACCTTTGTGGGAATTATTCAGACGGCGCGGGCTTCGGGGCTTAAGAAATTCCCCATTCCCTACGTGCTCACCAACTGTCACAACTCCCTGTGCGCGGTGGGCGGCACGATCAACGAGGATGACCACATGTTTGGCCTTTCCTGCGCCAAAAAGTACGGCGGCATCTATGTGCCGCCCCATCAGGCGGTGATCCACCAGTACGCGAGGGAGATGTTGGCGGGCGGCGGGAAAATGATTTTAGGTTCCGACTCCCACACAAGGTACGGCGCGCTCGGTACGATGGCTATGGGCGAGGGCGGGCCGGAGCTGGTAAAACAGCTTTTGTCCCAGACCTACGATATCAATATGCCCGGCGTTGTGGGCGTGTATCTGACGGGCGAGCCGGTGAAGGGCGTGGGGCCGCAGGACGTGGCCTTAGCCATCATCGGAGCGGTGTTTGGGAACGGCTATGTGAAAAATAAGGTGATGGAGTTCGTGGGGCCGGGCGTTGCCGCCCTGAGCGCGGACTTCCGCATCGGCATCGACGTGATGACCACGGAAACCACATGTTTGTCTTCCATCTGGCAAACGGACGAGCAGATCAAAGAGTTTTATGAAATTCACGGCAGGAAAGAGGAGTACACGGAGTTAAATCCGGGAGAGATTACCTATTACGACGGCATGATTACGGTGGATCTGTCGAAAATCCGTCCCATGATTGCTATGCCTTTCCACCCGAGCAATACCTACACCATCGACGAGGTGAATGCGAATCTGAAAGATGTGCTCCACGACGTGGAGGAGCGTGCAAAGGTCAGTCTGGACGGCGCGGTGCCTTATTCTTTACAGGATAAGGTTGTGGACGGTAAATTTATGGTGGATCAGGGGATTATCGCTGGCTGTGCGGGCGGCGGCTTTGAGAATATCTGCGCGGCGGCGGATATTCTGCGCGGCTCCTATATCGGCTCGGACGGCTTTACCTTAAGCGTGTATCCGGCCTCCATGCCCGTTTACATGGAGCTGATTAAAAACGGCTGCGCAGCGGCCATTTTGGAAACGGGCGCGGTGCTGAAAACGGCGTTCTGCGGCCCCTGCTTCGGCGCGGGAGACACGCCGGCAAACAATGCGTTCAGCATAAGGCATTCCACAAGGAATTTCCCCAACAGGGAGGGATCGAAGCTGCAGAACGGCCAGATTTCTTCCGTGGCGCTCATGGACGCCCGCTCCATCGCGGCTACGGCGGCCAACAAGGGTATGCTCACGCCGGCCACCGAGTTCGACGGGGACATCGGGAAATACAAATATCACTTTGACGCCAATATTTATAAGAACCGCGTCTTTGATTCCAAAGGCGTGGCGGATGAGAGCGTGGAAATTCAGTTTGGGCCGAACATCAAGGACTGGCCTGCCATGGGCGCGCTGCCGGAAAATCTGGTGCTGCGGGTCGTTTCGGAAATTCACGATCCCGTTACCACCACGGACGAGCTGATTCCCTCCGGGGAGACTTCCTCCTACCGCTCAAACCCGCTTGGGCTGGCAGAGTTTACGCTGTCAAGAAAAGACCCTGAGTACGTGGGACGGGCCAAGGATATCCAGAGGGCGGAAAAAGCCAGAATGCAGGGAGAGCACCCCTGTCAGGCGCATCCCGACGTGAAGCCGGTGATGGGTGTGATCAAGCAGTCTTTCCCGGATGTCTCCCATGAAAATACCGGGTTCGGTTCTACGATCTTCGCGGTGAAGCCGGGTGACGGCTCCGCCAGAGAGCAGGCGGCGAGCTGCCAGAAGGTGCTGGGCGGCTGGGCGAATATCGCAAACGAGTACGCGACAAAGAGGTATCGTTCCAATCTGATCAACTGGGGTATGCTGCCGTTTCTGATCGAGGCGGGCGAGCTGCCTTTTAAGAATCTGGACTACCTGTTTTTCCCGGGTATCCGCAAGGCTGTGGAGGAGAAGGCAGAGACCATTGAAGCCTATCGGGTATCTGTGGAAGACGGAGCGCTTCAGCAGTTTACTCTGACGTTGGGAGAGCTGACGGACGAGGAGAGACAGATTATTTTAAAGGGGTGTCTCATCAATTACAACAGGGTTCAAGCGTGAGAAGAACTTCTAAATCACTCGCAGCAAGGGTTGCTTCGCGACTCACGCCAAGATAAGTAGGGGGATTATGTATCATGGGGTAAAAAAGGAGACGGGGGGAATTGTGCGCCCTCTTGTCTCGATCTCGATTGTACTGTTTGTGGCGGCTGTACTGATCTATGCGGCGGTACAAAACAGGACACAACAGAATAATGTGACACAGGAGAGCGTACCGATGGATGGCGCTTCCACAGACGCTTTGGCGAATGTTGCCCTGCCGGAGCTGGAGCCGGAAAAGCCGGAGGTGGATTCCTCATCCATGGAGATTATAAACGATGTGCTCCTGAGCAATGTCCCCAAGGCTGATTACAGCTATTCCTTTAACGGAAAGCTGAACGATTCGTTCGTGGTGACGAGAGCGGGAGATGAGGGTCGTTTTAACAGCGGCACTTATCCGGAGATGTCGGAGGATGTGTTTCCTCTGTTTACCGAGGGCGTTGAGGGCGACGCGCTCTATCTGGACGGCAGCTACGGCGTGGCTCTCCAGGGGGTGGAGCCCCTGAATGAGTCCTACACGATTTCTTTCTGGTTCCGCGCGGACGAGCTGTTTGACTGGTCTCCTTTTCTGCTGATCGGTTCTCATCTGATGGATGTGGGGGGCAGTCAGAGCTATCTCTCCATCAACAGGAAGACCACGGAGGAGGGAGAGCAGGTCGTGCCGATTTTTAATACCATCGACGCGGTTTTGAATAATTCTTGTGAGATCAGGCCTTCCATGGAGCAGAAGCGATGGGTCAATCTGAACGAGTGGGTCTACATAACTGTTTGCGTGGACGCCTCCGCCTCCTCCGGAGCCGGTGAGGGGAGAGCCATGGGCTATCTGTATTTAAACAGTGAGCTGATCGGTTCTGGGGAGGTGTCGTTATTAAATATGGATGAGGAGAGTGTGTGCGCCTATCTGGGGATCAGCTGTTACGACGAGTTGTTCCGCGCCAGCTATGACGAGGTGCATATCTGGCAGCAAGTGTTGGACGAGAGCCAGATCAGCAGTATGTATACGGCTTATATTGTAGCGTGAAAAGTGCTTCTAAAGACGTCCCGCCATAGGACGGGACGCCAAGAAGCACTAAGTTTCACGCAGGAGAATGCCTGTAAAAAGGTATTCTCTGTATGGAGGTGTTAATTATCTACAAAAAGTTCCGATATATAAATTACAGGGAAGCGGTTCTTGGCCAGGGCTTGTTTTTCTGAAAATTAATGATGTAGAGACCAGGGACGGTATTTTTAGGGAAAAGGAATTTCCATAAGAGTGCCGTCTTTTTCTATGCCGGGCGTCAGGGAAGGCGCTGTCTGGTGCACAGGCAGGCGTAAAAAAGCGGTCTTTTACAAAAGGAGGGAACATTGATTATTGAATCCGGTACCATAGGGATGCAGTCCTCCAGAACCAGTCGTTCCGTGATGAAGGTGAGTGCCAGAGCTATAGGGGGCACTTTTGCGGGCGGAAAAGAAGGATTAAATTCACTTTTTGAGAATCAGCTTGGCACTGGAGAAAAAACTGCGGGAGAGGAAAACGACAAGGATAAGGCGAGCCTGGAAGACCTCTCCACACATATGCGCAATATGACCGGCGGATGGCATATCTCCACGAGAAATGACGAAAAAGAGGCGGTGCGCAGTATCAAGCAGCAGTGCGTGGAATTTCTGTTAGAGCTTCTGTTTAACTTTCGTGGGAAGAGGGGCGGGCAGAACAGTCCCATCGCTGCGGCCGGAGGATCAAACATGTACGCGGTGCAGGGATACCAGATGCAGCGTTACTACATGGAGGAGGAACATACCACTTTTGCCACTCAGGGTACGGTGAAAACTGCGGACGGGAGGGAGCTGTCCTTCAATCTGGAGTTTGGCATGAGCCGCAGATTTGAGGAGTACTATGAGGAAAATGTGGTGACTTCCATCAAGACTTTTAAAGATCCGCTGGTAATCAATTTGGATACCAATATCGCGCAGGTTTCCGATCAGAAGTTCTTCTTTGATCTGGACTGCGACGGCGAGGAGGAAGAGATTTCAAGCCTGCAGGCGGGCAGCGGCTTTTTGGCCCTTGATCTGAACGGGGACGGGAAGATCAATGACGGCAGCGAGTTATTCGGCACAAAGAGCGGCGACGGCTTTAAAGATCTTTCCAAGTATGATCTGGACGGCAACGGCTGGATTGACGAGGCGGATCCCATCTGGGAGAAGCTTTTGATCTGGACGAAGGATGAAGACGGAAATGATAAGATGTATCATCTGTCCGATCTGGGGGTAGGTGCCATCGGCCTTTCCCGGGTGGGAACGCAGTTTTCGTTGAATGACAAACAGACCAACGAAGCCAACGCCATGATTCGCAAGACAGGTATTTTTCTGTATGAAAACGGAGCGGTATCCACTTTGCAGCAGTTGGATATGGCAGTCTACAACGAAAAATCATAACGGTATAAATAACGGGACATCCACATAGGATTTATGTGGGGTGTCACATGAACAAAAATGGAATCGACTCAAAAAAAGCAAACAAAAGGGATGCGTGCAGCTTCCTTTTGTTTGTTTTTTTATTGCCCTATGTCTGCGCCTGCCTCTGGGGGCATGTGGGGGAGGAGGCGGATTATTTAAGGGAAAATAAGAAGGAAAATGAGTATATGGTGGAGGCTTCCGTGGAGTGGGGCGTTTGGGAGCTTCCCCTGGAAGAATATCTGGTCTACAGGCTGTGTCTGGTCATGCCGGAAGATTATGGGATGGAAGCCGAAAAGGCGCAGGCGGTTCTTCTGCGGACGGAGATGGCGGCTCTCTATGCGGAGCAGGGAGAAAAGCGCGTCGCCGTGGAGGGGGAAGGGCTGGCGAAGTTTTATAAGGGTAGGGCCGGACAGGAGGAGGTTTTGGAAAGGTGCAGGCAGGCGGTGCGTGAAACTGCGGGAGAGATTTTGGTTTACCGCGGCGAGCCCATTCGTGCGTCCTATTTTCGGGTGAGCAACGGTTCCACCAGAGCCGCGGGTGATGAGGACTGTCCGTATCTCTCCGCGGTTTCCTGCGAGCAGGATCAGGACGCGCCGGATTACAACAGTACGGTGAGAGTGGAGCGGGAGCGCTATATAGAAAAACTGCGGGGCATTTTGGAGGGGGATTTTACGGAACAGTCACTTTGGGAAGAGGGAAAATTTTCTTTTGACGGCACAGGATATATGACAAAAGTGTCATTTGTTGACGGAAACGGGGAGGAAGAGAAGATAGACGGGGAGACATTCCGCCATCTTTTCAGTCTGCCATCCGCTTCTTTTGAAATGGATAGGGAGGAGGAACAGGTGGTTTTTCGTGTGACAGGAGTGGGACACGGTTTCGGGATGAGTCAGTATGCGGCCGGGTGTCGGGCTAAAAACGGGGAGAGTTATGAGGAGATTCTGGCAGCTTTCTTTTTTCAGACTGAATTAGCAAATTTTGAATAAAGCGGAAAATTTGGGTAAAACTATCAGACAAAACCGATGCAGAGGTTGTCTGCGTTTCTGTGGACGATTTCCGGCAGCATCGGTAGAAAAACAGGAGGCGGGTTTCATGACGAGAAGAAACAGAAGCAGTATCAGAAAAGAGAGAATCATCATGCTGGCGTCCTCGGTGTTCGTTCTGGCGGCGCTGACGGTGACCGGCGTTTATGTAAGAAACAGCAACCGGGCTGAGAAGGAAGACTATGTGGTGGACTTCGAGGCGCTGGAACAGGGCAGCACGGAGCTCTCCGAAAATATGGTGTCCGGTGAGGAACTGGACACACTCTTTGCGGGCGTCGGGACGGACGATCTGGACTATGACCCCAGTTTTCAGGAGGCAAACTCCCAGCATGTGGAAAACACGGAGGACGGCCTGAAATCAGGAAATAAGTCCGAAAAAAGTGTCACGGAGACGAAGACGATTGAAGAAAAAATAAAGGAAAAGGATCAGGAACAGGACGAAAAGAAGATCGGGGAGTCCGAACAGACAAAGAAGGACGAGCCTAAGAAGGATAATCCTGTAGAAAAGACCACAGCAGAAAAAAAGAACAGTGGTACGGATAAGAAGAAAGAGGAAGAGGAAGCTGGCATGTTCGACGAGACGGTGGATGATGTTGTGAGCGACGAGGTGCAGGCGGAGGCGATTTCCACCACCGTACAGCCGGAACTTGACTTCAGTGAGGAGGACGGGCTGGTGTGGCCGATTGTGGGCGATGTGCTGATCAATTTTAGCATGGATAAGACCATCTATTTTCCGACGCTTGACCAGTATAAATATAATCCCGCCATTGTCATTGCGGCCACACAGGGAGAGAACATTTCGGCTGCGGCGGACGGACGCGTGACCTCCGTCAGCTATGACCCCGGCACCGGCAATACGGTGGTGATGGAGCTTGGCAACGGCTATGAACTGACCTATGGTCAGCTTGAGAACATCACTGTGTCCGAGGGCAGTTTCGTGCATGTGGGAGACGGGATCGGCACAGTGGCGGCCCCCACGAAATATTACAGTATGGAAGGCACGAACGTGTACTTTAAATTGACGAAGGACGGGGAACCGGTGAACCCCATGAGTAAATTACAATGACAACGTGAAAAGTACTTCTGAAGACGTTCCGCCATAGGACGGGAACGCAAAGTCAGCAAGCTGACCTGGAAGTACTAAGTTTCACGTGGGAGAATGCCTGAAAAAACGGCATTCTCCGCGCGGATGTAGATGACCGTTTGGAGGAAAGAGATGTATATTATACATGGGAATATAAAGACCATGGAGGGGCGCGATTTCGCGGATGGGTATCTCGATATCCGGGACGGGAAGATTGCGGCTATGGGGGATATGAAAGACTGCCCGCAAAGGGAGGGGCAAGTCCTTGACGTGGAGGGCAGTCTGGTGATGCCGGGTATTATCGAGGCGCATTGTCATATGGGCATTACCGAGGAGAAAAAGGGGATGGAGGGGGACGACTGCAATGAGAATGTGAACCCTGTCACGCCGTATCTGCGCGCCATCGACGCCATCAACCCCATGGACGCGGCCTTCAACGACGCGCTGCAGGCGGGTATTACTTCCGCGATGATCGGCCCCGGCAGCGCAAATGTGGTGGGCGGGCAGTTTGCTTTCGTGAAAACCCACGGCAGATGCATAGACGATATGATCGTAAAGGCACCGGCGGCCATGAAGGTTGCGTTCGGGGAAAATCCGAAAGTAAATTACTCGGGGCAGGGCACATCGCCCTCCACCCGCATGGCCATCGCCGCGCTCCTGCGGGAAGAGCTGACCAAGGCTGTGGCATATCGGGAGAAGCGGGAAAAGGACAGGGATGCGGAGAAGGATTTCCGCTACGAGTGCTGGCTCCCCGTGCTTCGCGGTGAAATTCCGTTAAAAGCGCATGCGCATCGGGCCGATGATATTTTGACGGCTGTGCGCATTGCAAAAGAATTTCATTTGCGGATGACGCTGGATCACTGCAGCGAGGGACATCTGATTATGGAGGAATTAAAGGCGGCGGGATTCCCGGCAATCGTCGGTCCCGATATGGCCAGCCGCAACAAGATTGAGGTGCAGAACATGGCATTCAAGACGGCGGGACTTTTGTCAGGGCGCGGAATTCTGACGGCCATTACCACGGATCACCCTGTCTCCAAAATCCAGTTTTTGCCGACCTGCGCAGGGCTGGCTGTGAAGGCCGGCATGTCGCCGGAGGAGGGGCTTCGTTCCATCACAATCAACGCGGCGAAAATCTGCGGGGTGGATGACCGGGTTGGCAGTCTCGCACCCGGAAAGGACGCAGATATTGCGGTCTTTACGGGAAATCCCATGGAAGTAGCTACAAAAGCACGGTATACGCTTATTGACGGGGAAATTGTGTATTCGCTGCAGGAAAGTGACCCTTCGTTTTAAAATGCCATCTGTTACGGCAGAGGAAAATGTGATAAACTGTACGTGATAACAACGTGCGGTAAAGCGGAACATGGCGTGGGCCGCGTATGCGGGTTCACAGAAAAATGGGTGTTCGGGAAATCAATTATGGGAAATCATATGTTTTTAAAAAGAATGGCAGGCGGGGCGCTCGTCCTTGCTCTTCTGCTTATATCGGTGACGGGCTGCGGCAATTTACAGGATTTTCAGATGGAGCCGCCGACGGGCAAAGAAGATACGGACGAGTTTACCAGTCTCGGACTTTCACCGGAGTTTGATTATGAAGTGCCGGAGAGCCTGCCGAGTATTCTGGTGGATCAGATGGGGTATGCCGCCGGCAGCAAGAAGGTGGCTATGATAAACGGAGAGACGCCGCCGGAAACCTTTACGGTTTTAGATGCGAATACGGGGCGGGAGGTCTATACGGGGAAGATTGAGAGTAAGGGCTATGACCATTCCGTAAATGCCTTTATCAGCTATGCAGATTTTACGGAATTTAATACGATTGGGACATATTACATACAGGCGGCTTCGATCGGCCGTTCCTATGCCTTTGAGATTGCCGAGGAGCCTTACAAGGCGCTTTTAACCAAAGTCTTTAAACAGTATTATTTTAACAGATGTGGTCTGACGCTTTCCACTGAGCTTGCCGGGGAGGCGGCGCACAATGCATGCCATTCCAGAGAGGCACAGATGAAGGATGAGGCGATGATTAAGCGCGATGTGTCGGGCGGCTGGCATGTGGATGAGATCGGGAGCCGGGATGTGGCAAGAGGATGTCAGGCGGTAAATACACTGCTGTTGGCCTATGAACTTTACCCCGATGATATGGGGGACGATATGGGAATACCGGAGAGCGGAAACGGGGTTCCCGATGTGCTTGATGAAGTAAAGTATGAGATTGACTGGCTTCTCAAAATGCAGGATGCAAAGAGCGGGGCGGTATATGCGTCTGTCAGTTCCGTTGATAATAAAAATGTCGGCTATATTCTCTATATAGACGGCATTACCATGGAGGCGACCATTCATTTTGCGGCGACCATGGCTAAATTCAGTTATCTGTACCAGGGCTATGACAGAGAGTTCGCGACGCTGTGTCTGCAGGCATCTGACAGGGCCTACCGATATGCGGAGAACTATCTGGCGGATGTATCGGAGAAGCAGTATTTCTTTGCGGCAGCTGAGCTCTATCGTGCTACGGGAGGCTATCAGTACCACAGCGTAGTCAAGTCTTATCTGACGCAGAATCCGGACTTGGACTTGGAAAATGATTATGTTTTCTGGGGCTGTGTGACTTATCTTTCCACGAAACAGAAGGTGGATGTGAATTTGTGCGAAGCCGTGACGCAGAGTCTGATGCGCAAAGGGGAAAGCATTTCCTATGCATCCAAGGATTCCAAACTTTTGGTGAATACAGATGAAAAGCAGGGCGGCAATGCCGGGCTTTTGCGGGACATGGCAAGACTTGCTGTGGTGGATCACATCATCACGAACCACGAGTACGCGACGGTGCTGGAAAACCATGTCCACTATATGCTGGGGCGCAATCTGCAGTCCATATCCTATCTGGACGGCGTTGGCGGGCGCAATTACCGCGACGTGGATGAGAGCCTCGGGATTATGAATCAGGTGGATCAGAACGCCGAGATGCTGTTCTTGATTGCCGCCATTATGGATGATGAGCTGGTGGTGGGGGAAGAATAACAGTGTGAGAAGTACTTCTAAAGCTCAGCAGCAGAGGCTGCTTCGCTAAGAAGTACTAAATCTCACACAAGAGAATGCCCCCAATACGGGCATTCTCTGCTTGAATAATTTACTTATATGAGTTCCTTATTCTTGAAGTACATTTCCTTGATGACAGACAGCACCTTGTCGTCAATGCGTCGTTTCTGGTCTTTGTCGAGGTCTTTTGTGTAGATGGGTTTGCCGTATTCGATGACGACGTGGGTCTTTTTGATCTTTGGCAGATGGGCTTCCCAGACCTGATCTGCGTTGTTGATGCTTATGGGTACGATGGGACAGCCGGATTTCTCTGCGATCTTAAAGCTGCCGCCGTGGAAAGGCAGAAACGTGTCCGGCTCGGTGCTGCGGCTTCCTTCGGGGAAGATGCAGACGGAGATGCCGGATTTTACCTTTTCCACTGCGGTGAGAATGGTTTTCATGCCCTGCTTGATATCCTTTCTGTCAAGAAAGAGACAGTGCAGGTTTTTCATCCAGTTTGAGAGAAGCGGCACTTTTAACATACCGATTTTGGCGATGTATCCGGTTGGTCTGGGAACGCGCACATAGGTCATGATAATGTCGAAATAGCTTCGGTGGTTTCCGATATACAGTACGGGAACATCCTTTGGGACATTCTCCTCGCCGATCGCGGTGACGGATACGCCCGACAGGAAAAGGACACAACGAAAGGCCCAGTTTACGATGGCCAGAGAGCTTTTGTCTTTAGCGGACTGATTCCATTTCCCGAGGAAGTATTCAAATATTAAAAGCGGAATGCTGAAAATCAGGAACAGGACAACGAAGGTGGCTACTAATATCAGACGTATCATGGCGAAAACCTTTCTGTGTTTTAATCATTTTATAACCAGTATAGCATTATTCTATAGGAATAGACAATGCCTTCGCATAATAAATTAGATAGTAAGAAGATATGCGTTACTCTTTGCACCCGCACCATGCACTTGCTGCAGGGTGTCGGAGCCAGCGCCAAAATGCCTCATTTGTGGCATTTTGTGTGCATCAATTGTTACAATTCACACGAAAAAATTGTAAATTGATGCAAAACTGGCATGAGTGTGGATTGTAACAGATATGCGGAGGAAATGATGGCTGAATTGAGCGAGTATCAGAGGAGAATAGTCAGTATAGGGCTGGTATGCCTGCTGTGTTTTGCGGTGTATTCCTGCGGGCAGAAGCAGAACCCTATGGAAAAAATCAAGGATTTGGATTACACGGTGATCGCGGAGGACAATATACCGGAGGAGCTTCTTTTAAAGATTGAGGAGAGAAAGGCAGATACGTTCAAGCTGACCTTTGAGGATCAGGGTTTTCTTTACATCTGTGTGGGGTACGGGACGCAGCAGACGGGCGGTTACAGCATTGCGGTGAATGATCTGTATGAGACGGCGAATGCTGTCTATATCGACACCAATCTGATCGGACCGTCACCGGAGGAGAAGAGCAAGCCTGTGGCAAGCTATCCCTATGTGGTGGTGAAGACGGAGTTTTCGCAGAAGCCGGTGGTGTTTGAGTAGATTTTATGCACATATGGGAGTCCAGGGCAGACGTTGTCAAATTACGGAAAGGATGAAAAGATGCTTATATTAAAAAACGGATATATGCTCGACCCGGCGTCGGGTACGGAAGGGTATTATGATATTTTGATTGACACGGAGAGCGGGAAAATTGCGAAGATTGTGCCGCAGGGGGCTCTCATGAAAGACAGGGCGGGCGGTGTGTTTGTGCACAATGCCCGTGATGGCGTCGTTTCTGCAACCGAGGAAGGAATCAAGGCGGGACGTGAGTTTTGCACAGATATGCCGGAAGAAATTGACTTGAATGGTCAAATAGTGGCTCCGGGTCTTGTGGACGTGCATGTGCATTTCCGCGACCCGGGGTTTACCCATAAAGAGGATATCCATACCGGGGCGGCTGCGGCAGCAAAGGGCGGCTTCACGTCCGTGGTGCTGATGGCAAACACGAAGCCCGCGGTGGACAATCCCGATACGCTGGCCTATGTGCTGGATAAGGGGAAAGAAACGGACATTCATATCCATACCTGCGCCAATGTGACGATGGGGCTGCAAGGCAGAGAGTTGACAGACATGGAGTCTTTGAGTGAACAGGGGGCAGCAGGCTTTACCGACGACGGGATCCCCCTGATGGATGAGACGCTGCTGCGGGCAGCGCTGCAAAGAGCGGCGAAGTGCGGGAAGCCGGTCAGTCTTCACGAAGAAAATCCGGCGTTTATCAAAAACAACGGCGTGAATGCGGGCAAGGCGGCAGCTCATTACGGTATAGGCGGTTCGCCCAGAGAAGCGGAGATTTCCATGGTGGAGCGGGATCTGCGGATTGCCATGGAGGAGAAAGCAAACCTTTCCATCCAGCATATCAGCACGAAGGAGGCTGTGGAGCTGGTGCGGCAGGCAAAGAAGAGGAGCAGCCATATCTTTGCGGAAGCCGCGCCCCATCATTTTACGTTGACGGAGGAGGCGGTCATCAGGCACGGAACGCTTGCGAAGATGAATCCGCCTCTGCGGGAGGAGGCAGACCGGCTGGCGATTATTGAGGGGCTGCGGGACGGCACGATTGACATGATTGCCACGGACCATGCACCCCACAGCGCGGAGGAAAAGGCAAAACCGCTGACGGAGGCGCCAAGCGGCATTATCGGGCTGGAGACGGCGTTGTCGCTGGGGATTCGGGAGCTGGTGGATAAAGGGTATCTTTCCATGATGGAGCTGATCGGGAAGATGAGCCTTGCACCTGCGAAGCTGTATCACCTCGACGCGGGATATCTGAAAGAGGGCGGCCCTGCGGATCTGGTGGTGTTTGACCCGAAGAAGGAGTGGGTGGTGAAGGAATTCGCTTCAAAGGCGGCGAACTCGCCTTTCGTCGGGGAGACAATGCCGGGTGTGGTTAATTATACTATCTGCGGCGGGAAAGTTGTATATCGAGGTTAAAAGATTGCCTGCCGGGGTTGAAATGTCTGCCGGGAAAGGGTGGAGAAACAAGAGGAGATACAGATGAAAAAGCCGGAAATGATTTTGTTTGATTATGGGCATACGCTGCTCTGCGAGCCGGGGTTTGACGCGCTGCGTTGTGAGGAGGCGGCATTTCCCTACATCGTGGAAAATCCGCAGAACCTTACCGCAAAACAGATTTATGCCGAGGTGCAGAAGCTGTTTGCGCGGTTTCAGAAGGCGAGAGATAACGGCATAGAAGTCCATCAGCAGCAGTTTATGCGGCTGATTTATGAATATCTGGGGCTTACCTTTAGCATTTCTTATGAGGAGCTGGAGGAGATTGAGTGGATGGCGGCTTCGCTCGGCGCGGTGATGCCAAATGCGGAAAAGATGCTGGCTTACTTGGAGGAGACAGGTATCCGAAGCGCGGTGATCAGCAATATCGGCTGGTCGGGTCGGGCGCTTGCCGGACGCATCAACAGGCTTCTTCCGAATAACCGGTTTGAGTTTATCATGGCTTCCAGCGAATATGTGATCAGGAAGCCGGACAGGATGCTGTTTGAGACGGCGCTGCGAAAAGCCCGCCTTTCGCCGGAACAGGTCTGGTATTGTGGGGACAGCATGAAGGCGGATGTGATCGGCGCGCATGAAGCGGGTATTTATCCTGTGCTCTATGAGGGCAGCGCACCGGATGACGTGAATCCTTCCGTGCACCAGAATGAAGGGGTGGAAGTCGATTTTGACTATCTGCATATTTATGACTGGGATGAGTTGATCGGGGTTTTGCAGAGAGATTCCGGATGACTTTATCGGGAAGGCTGCGGACGGAAAATTGAAGATTAAAACGCCGCAGGGGCGGGAAATCCCGCCCTATAGTTCCTCCACAGACAATGTCACATTGCTCAGACCATAATAATAGTTGACGGTCTCTGCGGTAAATTTCAATACGCAGTAATCCTCGTCATCCACGCCCTTCGGGTAATACATCTCAAACCCGTCCCGCCAGAGAAACGCTTTGGTTTCGTGGTCGGTGCAGACTTCCATCGTCCCCGTAAAAAGCGCGCCTTTATATTGGTCTTTGGTGTCGTCCACATAGTACACAGACGCTTTCGGGTTTTTCATAAACTGCGCCACCCGCTTTGAGCTGGTGTTGGTGGAAAAGTAGTGGGTCTTCATGCTTTCGTGCTCCAGTGAGAGCATTCCCTTGATCTGGGGGAAGCCATCCTCGTTTACCGAGGCGACATAAGCCACCTGCGCATGTTCGCGGAGAGAGCGTATGCCTGATTTCATCATGTTAATCTCCATCTGTGTGATCCTCCTTTTGCGTAAGATTTGCAAGCACTTTCCTAAGACCTGCTTCCAGAAGACGTATTTCTTCATCGCTGAATCCCCTGTAGAAAATTTGGTTCATCTCGTCGGAGACCTGATTGTAGTGTTCCTGTAATCCCGCCGCCTTTTTTGTCAGTCGTATTTTCACGGTTCTGCGGTCGGCGGAAGAATAGACGCGCTCAATCAAATCCCGTTGTTCCATCCGATCCAGCATACTTGTCAAGGTGGTTTTGGCAAGTCCTGTTTTTTTGGCAAGTTCACTGATCGGAATGCCGTCCTTTTCCCAAAGAACAAATAAGATTCTTCCCTGTGCGCCGTTAAATTCGCTAATGCCGTGTGCGGCCAGCAGTTTTTCAAATATGCGCCCCTGTAACTGCTTGATTCGCGTAATCAGGATCCCGCCGTCTGTTTTTTCTATCATAAAATCCCCCCGCTATTGATATTATATAGAATAGTACTATATAGTATAAAAGTCAAGAGCAATTTTTAAAAGTTTATACTGATGGTAATATTTTGAATCGTCACTTAATGCAGGGACTAATATATTGGATTAAGTTTATCTTGTAATGAAAAAAAGAATGTGCTAAAATCATGTTAAGCAAAGAATAGATCTAAGATTCTTAATGTATCTTAACGGATTTCGTCAGAGATCCGTATCCGTGCAGAGCCATCTCTGCGGAAACTCCTTGCTTACAACTTAATAACTGCAGGGAGGATGGACGGCGGAAACCTCTCTGCCATCACAGGAAAGAGAGGAAATGGAATGAAGAAGACAAAAGAAATGCCGTTGAGGAAAAGTGTCCCACTGGATCTGGCACGGAACTTTCAAGCGAGGGAAAGAGAGGACAGGGCGTTTTCACGTGAGTATTCGATCAACCTGAGTGATTTTGCTTTGTTTTTGTCCGTTATGAAGGTGAAGTCTGCATACGAAAATGTGCTCAGTATTATTTTGGATGAACCGGATCTAAAGCTGAAAGAGGTCAAAGTGGAACAGGTGGTCTTAAATAAATCCGGTAAGCGTGCGATTCGTCTGGATGCATGGGCGCAGGATGTACGTGACAGGCAGTTTGACATGGAAATGCAGAACGATACGGATGGAGATGACGTCCGCAAGCGGTCAAGATTTTACCAGAGTATGATTGATACGCCGATTTTAAAATCCGGCAAGAAGACCCGGTATAAAAATTTGCCCTCGGCGGCAATCATATTTATCACACAGGATGATATTTTTGGAAGAGACTTGGCAATGTATACGTTTCGTGAACAGTGCGAAGAAATGCCGGACTTATTGCTTGAAGACGGTACAAGTAAGATATTTCTGAATATGACAAGCAAAGTCGGAAGACCGGAATTAATCAGTTTATTACAGTACATGAAAGATACGACATTGGATAATGAGAATATTACGGTGAAGGATAAGCGGATTCTGCACTTGGACAGAATTGTCAATGAGGTCAGACAATCGGAAGAATGGGAGGCTGTGGAGATGAACATTTTTGAGATTGGAATGGAACGAGGGAAGGAATTGGGAATAGAACAAGGAATAGAACAAGGGAAGGCATTGGGGTTGGAAGAGGGTAGAAAGGAAAGCCTCAGGGTTCTGGTCAAAAGCGTAGAGTCAAGTATGAAAAACTTTCATATTAATCTGCAGGAAGCCTGCAGGGGTCTTGAAATATCCGTGGAGGAATATGAGGAGGCGAAACGGCAGACTGCCAGGTGAAATAGAACACGGTATTTTGGGTATAGAGTGTGCGCAAGCCTGATCTTGAGGATAAATTCAGGTAACACAAAAAGGCGGTCATGATCCTGATGAGGGATTGATCGGCCGCCTGTTTTGAAAAGCGAGCACATTTTGTCCAGCCTGTTTAAGTTGCCCGATTGACAGAATTTCTGAGTGTCAGAAGTTCGTAGTAATCCAAGAGGGCAGCAGTATTATGACGATCCAGTTCTAACGTTGCATTCATAAGATCGCTGACGGTATAATCTGCGGAAAGGCGCTTGTTCAATGTACTGATGCTTGCGCGATACCGGGTGCGCTGTAAAAGAAAATCTGTGGATACGTCGTAAAAGTCCGCGAGCTTAATAAGCGTATTGAGATCAGGCGTATGTACGCCTTTTTCGTAGTTGGAAACAGTTGCCACCGTCACATTCAGATAGGCGGCAACTTCTTTCTGCAGGCAGCCTTTTTCTTTTCGCAATTTAGCCAGAAATCTACCAAATTCCATTGTTTTCTCCATACCAAAGCAAGATGCCTCAGTTTTTTCTGAAAGTAGGGCAGAACCCACAAAAGGTCTGCAAGTCATTGTGTTTCTAAAATGGTTATAATGATATTTTAACTTTATCGCATTTTAATGTAGAAAAAAGTAAAATAAACGTACCGCATATAATATGGATAATTATGGAAATAAAATCAATGGATAGTTAAACCGAAAAGAAGAATCAATGGATTTTCAAAGGAGGATAAGAGAGGAAAGAAACCATGACTGTTAAAGATATGAAAATCAGGGCGGCCAACGTCTCCGATGCGCAGGCGCTTCTGGAAATCTACGCGCCTTACGTCAAAAATACGGCGATCACATTTGAATATGAGGTGCCGAAGTTGGCTGACTTTCGGAAACGAATAGAAAACACGTTGAAAAAATACCCTTATATCGTGGCGGAAGCGGATAGGGAGATTTTGGGCTATGCCTATACGGGTGCATTTAAGGAAAGGGCAGCGTATGATTGGGCGGTAGAAGTTTCCATCTATGTGAAGGAGGATAAGCGGGGGCTTGGAATCGGGCGCAGACTTTATGAGGCGCTTGAGGAGATTTCCGACGCGCAGCATATCCGGAACCTGAATGCCTGCATTGCTTATGCCGACACGGAGGATGCATATCTGACGAATGACAACGTCACATTTCACAGCCATATGGGATATGCGATGGTCGGGAAATTCCACCAGTGCGGCTATAAATTTGGTAAATGGTATGACATGGTTTGGATGGAGAAGATGATCGATGAGCACCCGGCAGACCCTGCGCCGGTAATTCTGTTTCCTGATTTGTCGTGGACTGTGAATGAAATGGAATAGTTTAAAATGTGAAAATTTACCGCTCCCTGTTTTGACGTAAACTTGATTTTACAGGGGAAAATAGGTATAAATAAAGTGGAGGTGGCGGCATATGTGGTTCCTGTTTGCAATCTTGTCCGCGGTGTTTGCGGCATTGACTTCGATACTGGCGAAAGTTGGTATCGAGGGCGTAAATTCCAATCTCGCTACGGCAATACGGACGGTCGTGGTCGTTATTATGGCGTGGGGCATGGTGTTTCTGACACACACGCAGGGCGGTATTGTGGAGATCAGCAGAAAAAGCTGGATTTTCCTGATTCTTTCGGGGCTTGCGACCGGCGCGTCGTGGCTCTGCTATTACCATGCCCTGCAGATCGGGGAGGCATCCAAGGTGGTGCCGATTGACAAGTTGAGCGTGGTGATCACACTTATACTGGCTTTTGTTTTTCTGCACGAGAAATTTACCGCCAGATCATTGATCGGCTGTGTGCTGATCGGGGCGGGGACGCTGGTTATGGTGATTTGATTGTGTGGAGAACCAGATGTATCAGATAGTCGGATATATGAAATGCTGCCTGGTGTAAGGTTTAACCATTATGGGCTTTTGGAACACACCTTTGAAGAGGCGGCGGTGCTTGCCGATCGGATACAAGGATATGGCGAGCCTGTTTTGTGGGTTCCGTGCCGGGTTGGGAAATGTATCTAGCGCCCTTTTGTATGTGGAAGATTTTTCTTTATTCACAGGAGGTAATAAATGGAATATACAAACGAATATGTTTCCCCTCTCGGAAAGATACTGCTCGCGTCAGACGGACATGCCCTGACCGGCTTATGGTTTGAGGGACAGAAATATTTTGCGGCGAAATTGGATCGGGAGCATGAGGAGAAAAACCTGCCTGTCTTTGCGCAGACGGCAGAATGGCTTGCCCTGTATTTTAACGGGAAAAAATCCGCCTTTACGCCGCCGCTGACCTTGAAAGGAACGCCTTTTCAGAAAGAGGTCTGGGAGATACTGCTGGAAATCCCGTTTGGGCAGACGACGACTTATGCGGAGATTGCCGCGGAAATTGCAAGACGGCGGGGGCTGGCATCCATGTCGGCGCAGGCGGTTGGCAGCGCGGTGGCACACAATCCCATTTCCCTGATCATCCCGTGTCACAGGGTCGTCGGGGCAGACGGCAGTCTGACGGGGTACGCGGGCGGACTTGAAAAGAAGGAATGGCTTCTGGCAATGGAGAGACAGGCGTGATATAATCATATAAAAATCGAACAGAAAGGAACCGCATATGGCGCAAAAGAAAAAAGTAACGGCGACGGTAATATCGCAAAAACAGATCGGCGAGCAGATCTACGACCTCTGGCTGGAGACGAAGCTTGTAAAAAACGCTCATCCCGGGCAGTTTGTGGCGGTGTATCCCCGCGGTGAGAGTATGCTCCTGCCCCGTCCCATCAGCATCTGCGAGACGGACAAGGCAAAAGACAGACTGCGGCTCGTGTACCGCGTGGCGGGGAAGGGCACGGCAGAGTTTTCGACATGTAAGGCGGGCGACCGGCTGGACATACTCGGTGTGCTCGGAAACGGGTTTCCGGTTGATAAGGCGAAGGGGAAACGCGTCTTTCTGATGGGCGGCGGGATCGGCATTCCGCCCATGCTGGAGCTGGCAAAGGCGATGGATGAGAAGAAGCAGATTCTCCTCGGCTATCGGAATAAGGACCTTTTTCTGGAAGAGGACCTGGCGCAGTACGGTGACGTCTATGTGGCGACGGAGGACGGCAGCGTGGGGACGAAGGGAAACGTGATGGATATCATCAAAGCCTACGCGCTCCATGCGGATGTGATTATGGCGTGCGGGCCGATGCCGATGCTCCGGGCGATTAAAACATATGCGGCACAGAGCGGGGTTGAAGCATACATTTCTCTGGAGGAGCGCATGGCCTGCGGCGTGGGCGCGTGTCTGGGCTGCGTATGCCGCACGACGAAAGTGGACGCTCATTCCCATGTACACAATGCACGCATCTGCACGGAGGGACCGGTTTTTGAGGCAGGGGAGGTGGCAGATTGAAAAATCATGCTGATGCACTGATTTTTCAATCGTGACTTTGAGAAAGAGCATCTCAAAGTCAATGATCGCAGATGAGAAATCGCCTTCGCGAATTTCTCATCGCGTGTCATCGCAGAAAAATGCTCTGACATGGAGGAAACTATGAATACAGAGGTAAAAATCGCGGGAGTCACCTTTAAAAATCCTGTTATGACGGCGTCCGGCACGTTTGGTTCCGGCATGGAGTACAGCGACTTTGTGGATTTAAACAGGCTGGGCGCGGTGGTGACCAAGGGGGTCGCAAATGTGCCGTGGGAGGGAAATCCGACGCCCCGCGTGGCGGAAGTGTACGGCGGTATGTTAAATGCCATCGGTCTGCAGAATCCGGGAATTGACGTTTTTATAGAGCGCGACCTTACCTTTTTGGAAAAATATGACACGAATGTCATTGTAAATGTCTGCGGCAAAACCGTGGAAGATTATCTGGAAGTGGTAGAGCGTCTTTCGGACACGTCCGTTTCCATGCTGGAAATCAATGTGTCCTGCCCCAATGTGAAGGAGGGGGCGATCGCTTTCGGGCAGAAGGCGGATTCCCTCTACGATATCACGTCGCAGATTAAGAAAAAGGCGAAACAGCCGGTGATTATGAAGCTGAGCCCGAATGTGACGGACATTACGGAGATGGCGAAGGCGGCGGAGGCGGCGGGAGCCGACGCGCTTTCCATGATTAATACGATCACGGGCATGAAGATTGATATTCACAGGAGAAAGTTCGTACTGGCCAACAAGACGGGCGGCATGTCCGGTCCCGCGGTCAAGCCGGTGGCGGTGCGCATGGTCTACCAGACGGCGCAGGCGGTGAAGATTCCGATTATCGGTATGGGCGGCATCAGCAGCGCGGAGGATGCGGTCGAGTTCCTGCTTGCCGGCGCCAGCGCGGTGGCGGTGGGCGCGATGAACTTTGTGAATCCCTACACGACGGTGGAAGTGGTGGAAGGAATCGAGGCATATATGAAGCAGTACGGAATTGAGAACGTGACGGAGCTGATCGGAGGCGTAGTGTGAGAAACGCGAAAAGCAGAAAGAAAATGAGAGAAAACGGAAATGACGATTGAGGAATTTAGAAAGAGAGTGGAGGACGATCCCGAGTGGGCGCCGGGGTGGGAAGTTATTGACAGGGAATTTGAAAGGCTTTATCCCGGATTGAAGCCCGGACACTATGCCACGGACATGATGACGAGAGCTGTCTTTGGGGGTAACAATTACCTTGACGGGTTTTCCATATACTCATCTCCGAAAGGGTATAAGCACATAGTGTCATACGGTATGACCCATCTGTACGCCAATGAAAAAGCGCTTGGGGACGAGTGGAATAAATGGGGCTATGAAATGACGATTAAGCTCAATGAAGAAACAGACGAGGCATGTATGTGGGCGATTGACATGATGCTGAATCTCGCCAGATATACTTATACGCAGGAGCGGTTTTTTGATCCCTTCGAGTACGTTTCGGGCGGCGGCAAGTCTTTACATACAGGGGTAGAGTCAGACATTACGGCGCTGTTGACCATTGCCGATACGGAAGCGCAGACGCAGGACACGTTATATGGAAGGACGCAGTTTATCCAGTTGGTCGGCATAACGGAGAGCGAACTGCAGGCATTGATTGAGGATCACGATAACGCGTATAAGCTTTATGACCTGATGAAAAAGGACAATCCCGATTTTGTCACCGATATGAAGCGGACGAAATCATATCTGTAAAAACCGGGCACCGGCGCGCTCGATTCATAGAATGTTTCGCGTGCTCCTTTTATGATTAATTTCCTGCCAAAATAAAAAACATATCCGCCCCTCCCTGCGCATAGATTTATAGTAACTATACGCAGGGAGGGCATTTTTGTGGAATTGGTGAAGAAAAAGATACATATGGATCGAATAAACGGCAGGGCCGGCACGCAGATGGTATTGGAAGAGGATGTCAACATTTCAGATAATAAGCCTGATGCAAACTATCTGCTCAGCAGCAAAGGCGAGATCATAATGGAGGAGATCCGCCCCGGTGAAAACGTGGTCAGCCTGAAAGGCAAGCTGGTGGTGTCCATATTGTATCTGACGGACATGGAGGGAATGTGCGCCAGCATGGAGGCGGTGATCCCCTTTGAGGAAAAGGTGAACATGGAAGGGGTAGCAGGCGGCGACACGATCCTGACGGAAAGCTGCATCGAGGATCTGACGGTGGGGCTGATTAACTCGCGTAAATTCAGCGTGCAGGCGGTGGTTTCCTTTGTGCTGGAGCGGGAGGAGCAGGTGGAGTGCGAGACGGCGGTTGACCTTTATCATGAGGAGCCTGTGGAGTACCGCAAGTGCGTCTATCCCGTGATAGAGCTGGTGCTTCATAAGAAAGACATTTTCCGTCTGAAAGAGGAGATGGAACTGACGGGCAATCTGCCCAACGTGTTCCAGACCATATGGCACCATATCTGTTTCGATCATGTGGAGTTTAAGGCGCTGGAGGAGAAGCTCTCGATCCAGGGAGAGATGCGTGCCTTTTTCTTATATGAGGGCGAAGGGGATAACGATAAGACCCAGTGGTATGAGAATACCGTACCGTTCAGCGGCATCATTGAGTGCCACGGCTGCCGGGAAAATATGATTCCCGATATCCAGTATCATCTGGGACAGTGCAATGTGGAGGTGCGGCAGGATTTTGACGGCGAGGAGAGAGTGTTCTGTGTGGAGCCGGTGCTTGATCTGGATATCCATCTCTACGAGGAGGAAAATCTGGAGGTGATATCCGACGTTTACGGCGTGGATAAGGAGATAGAGGCGCTGACGACGCAGATGCCGGTAAAGAGCCTGTTGCTTGCCGGAAGCGGAAAATGTAAGATTGCGGAACACGTGCGGATCCAGAATCCGGAGATGCCGATGTATCAGCTCATCCATTCCGACGGGGAAATCCGGATTGATGAGAAGACCATTGTGGAGAACGGCATTGCCGTCTCGGGTACGCTTCACGTGACGACGCTCTACCTGAGTGCAAGCGGCGCGAAGGCTATCTATTCTACGGTCAACGAACTGCCGTTCCAATATGTGATCGAGGCGGAGAACATTCTGCCCACTTGTGTCTATAAGCTGCGGAGCAGCATCGAGCAGTTGACGGTGACCATGCTTGACAGCGACGAGCTGGACGTGAAGGCGGCGCTGCAGTTTAAAGTGATTGTATTTTCCGTGCAGAACCGCGATTTGGTGACAGACATCAAGGTGGAGCCGCTTGACTTAAATAAGCTCAGCGACCTGCCAGGGATGGTGATCTGTATCGTGGGATCGGGAGAGACGCTGTGGGATATCGGCAAGAAGTATTATGTGCCGGTGGCGCAGCTTCGGGAAGTGAACGAGCTGCCGACGGAGGAGATTTCGGCGGGGGATAAAATTTTGGTGGTGAAAGGCGGGATCTGAGATTTGGCAAAGCGGACGCGCGGGCGGCTGAGTATTCTACGTCGCCGCGCTCCCGCTCCGCAAAAAGCGTAGCAGACGCTAAACTCGTGAAATACCTCGTTAAGCGCTGACGCTTTTTGAGGGACTTCTTAAGAATGCTCAGCCGCCCGCGCTGTGTCTTGGCAGGCTGTCTGCCTTCGCTTCGCTGGGCGTGGTGCGGGGAGGTTTAGTAAAATTTAATGGAACTGCGTGTGCGGTTGTGGTAGAATAACAGCATTGAACAATTTAACAAATTGGATTTGGCTGCATTCCTGCTATCACTCATACAAAAGACGGGAGGTTCTGCTCATGAATCTGGCTCAAAAATACGTTGACGGATTAAAAAAGGCGTATTATAAAAAAGGCAGAGAAAAGCAATGGAATAATCTTGAGAAAGTAATGCACGGTGCAGATAAGGAAGATATGGAGAAATTGCGGGGATTATATCCGGATATTCCGGACAGTCTGCTGCAATTATTAGAAATAGTAGATGGGACATATTGGAGAAAATATGGGGAAGAGGAGGCTGCTCTATATTTTCTGGGTTCTGACCTGGATGCATATCCTTATTATTTATTGTCTGCCCGGCAGATGATGGACCCGGAGGAAGATTTTCGGGAGTGGGGGGACTATTTAATTAACCGGGAATTTGATGATATTCCGGTAGATGAAGGCATTTGTGATGACTTCGACAAACTGTGCTGGCTGCATTTTTCTGACTGTATGAACAACGGTGGAACATCCCAGCTTTTTATTGACTTTTCGCCCTCGGCAAAGGGAAAAAGAGGACAAGTCGTGCGCTATCTTCACGACCCAGATGAATTGGTGATTATAGCAGATAGCTTTGACGCATATTTGCAAATGCTTATGGATGGGGAGTATGATTTTATAAAAGGGGATACTAGATAGGAATAGTTATTGTGTCATCCCTTTGGCAGCGATTTATAGAGTTAAAATACGGAAAAGGATAAATTTAGCATGAACACACACTCGATTTTAAAGAATAGAATCTTTCTGTACCTGACGGAATTTTTCTCCGGCATGTCCGTGATGGCGGTGGAGCTGGGGGCGAGCAGGCTGTTGGCTCCTTATTTCAGTTCCTCCCAGATCGTGTGGACGATCATCATCGGCACGATTATGATTGCTATGGCGCTGGGGAATATTTACGGCGGGAGGAGCGCGGACAAGAACCCGAACCCGGACAAGCTCTATGCGCGGATTCTGATTGCGGGGGTCTGGATCGCGCTGATTCCGGTGGTGGGGAAGTATATCATTCTGGGGATTTCCGCGCTGTTAATTTTTACGGTGAATACGAATTTCCTGATCTGGGCGGCGTTTGCGGCGTGTATGGTGATTTTTGTGTTTCCGCTTTTTCTGCTGGGAACGGTGACGCCATCTCTGGCGAAATACACGGTGCAGAGCCTTGAGGACAGCGGCAGTATCGTAGGAACGCTGGGCGCGTTCAACACCATCGGCAGCATTATCGGTACGTTCGTTCCGACCTTTGTCTCGATTCCGGCGGTGGGCACTTCCATTACGTTTCTGATTTTCGCGGCGATTCTTTTAGGGCTGGGTATCATTTATTTTGTCAGCAAAAAGAGCGGGCTGAAAAAGAGTATAGCGTCGGCGGCTATCTTTCTTCTGTGCTGCATTTTCGGGGCTTCGAACAGCTTTGCTTTCTGGGAAAGCAATCTGGCATATGAAGGGGAGTCCATCTACAATTATCTGCAGGTGAAAGAAAATGACAGAAGCGTCATTTTATCGACCAATGTTCTTTTCGGGGTGCAGTCGATTTTGATGAAGGGCGAGGGGCTGACGGGGATGTATTACGACTATGCGATGGCGGCGCCGCTGATGACGGGAAAGGAGGATCCGGCGGAATGCAATACGCTGATTCTCGGCATGGGGACAGGCACTTACGCGCACCAGTGCCGCGCCTACTTTGGGGACATGCCTGTGGAGGGCGTGGAGATCGACGAGAAGATTACGGATTTGGCGCGGACGTATTTTGAGCTGCCGGAGGATGTGCCGGTGACGACTTATGACGGCAGAGCCTATCTGAATGCCATCGACGGAAAATATGACGTGATTATGGTGGACGCCTATCAGGATATCACGATTCCCTTCCAGATGTCCTCCGTGGAATTTTTTACGCTGGTGAAAGAGCACTTGGCGGAGGACGGCGTGATGGTGGTCAACATGAACATGCGTGGCAGCGGGGAGGACAGCATCAACGCCTATCTTTCCGATACGATTGGCAGCGTTTTCGGCGAGGTCTACACGGTGGACGTGAAGGGCTCCACCAACCGGGAGCTTTTTGCCTCCGACAATCCGCTGATGATTGAGAACTTGAAAAGACACAAGGAGACCGTCGCGGACGAAAGCCTCCTTGTGATGATGGATACCGTTTCTGAGAATCTGATTCCCTATGAAGCGGGGGATCGCATTATGACGGATGACAAGGCGCCTGTGGAGCTTCTCGGTATGCGCGTCATCGACGAGCTGATCAGAAACGAGGTCGCTTATTATAAAACCATTTATGAGGAGCAGGGCATTCAGGGCGTGATCAACGCGCTGTAAAAGCAGACGATGGACAAAGCGCGGCAGAACGCATCCGATCTGTACCCGTGTGCCCGTCACTCAAGTTGCGGTCAGGCTAACTTTATAATCGCTACATCCTTCGCTTCCAGCGTGAGTGTATCGCCCTTTTCATAAGTCTTATCTTTGAGCAGATCAGTGCCCGCAAAGTGCATTGCCGTCATATAAGTGTCCTGTCCGTGGTTGAGAATAAATACAAAGGTACCGTTTTTGTTGACTCTTCTGGTCACTTCTATATCATCCGGCGCTTCCATGATCGGTTCGATTCCGGCGTCCCGGCATATTTCCCCGAGATATTTTTTGTAAAAATCATCGCTTGACTGTGTTGCCACATAGTAGCCGAAGCCTTTGCCGAAGGCGTTTTTCGTGAGCACGGGCATCCCTGCGTAGAAATCTTCCTCATAAGCGGCGAGGGTTTTGGCACCTTCCGTGTGCAGCAGATCGCAGAGCATGGAGGCGGGGTAGGTCTTTCCCTCGTAGTGGAACGCGTTGTGCATATCCTCGGGCAGCGCATCCTCTTCTTCCACCCAGATGCCGAGAATATCCCGCAGCTTTCCGGGGTAGCCACCGACGGTCACGAGATCGTGCTCGTCCACATAGCCGCTGAAAAAGGTGGTCAGGAAACGGCCGCCGTCTTTCACATAGGCGCGCAGCTTCTCGTCATACCCTGTTTTTACCATGTAGAGCACGGGCGCGATCACCAGATCATATTTTGACAGGTCGTCATCAACGCCGATCATGTCCACGGGAATATGCAGGTCAAACAGGGCTTTGTAATAGCGTTCCACTTCTTTGCAATAGTCCAGATAGACAGTAGGACCCGAGGAATAGGAGACAGCCCACCAGTTATCCCAGTCAAAGAGGATGGCGGCTTTGGCGTCGCTCCTTGCACCGAGAGTCTGATTTCCAAGGCGTTCAAGTTCCGCGCCAAGCTCCGCGGTCTCACGGAATACGCGGGTATTCTCGTGCCCCGCATGGTCGATCACCGCGCCGTGGTATTTTTCACAGGCGCCGACGCTGCGCTTCATCTGGAAGAACATAACCGTGTCCGCGCCGTGCGCTACCGCCTGATAGCTCCAAAGCCGCATCACGCCGGGGCGTTTCAGCATATTAAAGGGCTGCCAGTTCTGAACGGAAGGTGTCTGTTCCATCAGCGCGAAGGGCTTTCCCTGCTTTAAACCGCGCATCAGGTCATGTCTTAGGGCAACGCTCGAAACAGGCGTGTCGTTTGCGGGATAATTGTCCCATGACACAAAGTCCATGTATTTTGCCCACATCTGGTAATCCAGAGGCTGGTAAGTGCCCATCAGGTTTGTGGTGATGGGGACATCGGGGGTAATGGCGTGGAGCGCGTCATACTCCAGACGGAAAGCGTTCAAAATGCTCTCCGAGTTAAACCGGCGGTAGTCCAGCGAGATGCCCTGAAAGGTGCTGCGCTCATTGCCAAAGTGCTCGGAAAGGTAGTTGGGCGCGACAATCTCCTCAAAATCATAGAACGTATGTCCCCAGAAGGCGGTATCCCAGACGCGGTTTACTTCCTCGATCGTTCCGTATTTTTCCTTCAGCCATTCCCGGAATTTTTTCTCACAGTTTTCGCAGTAGCACTCCCCGCCGTACTCGTTGGAGATGTGCCAGGCCACGATGTTGTCATAGCCTTTGTAGCGCTCCGCCAGTTTTGTGGCAAGCGCTGCGGCATATTTCTGATAAGTAGGGCTGTTGGGGCAGGAGTTGTGGCGGCTGCCAAATTTCCGTCTCATGCCGTTCGCCTCCACCCGCAGGATATCGGGATGTTTTCTCGCCATCCATGCGGGATGCGCCCCGGTGGAAGTGGCAAGACACACCTTCATGCCGTGCTTTTTCACCAGCTCCATAATTTTGTCCAGTTTTTCAAAGTGGTAGACGTCGTCGTCGGACTGTAACATCGCCCAGCTAAAGACATTCAGGGTGACAATGTCAATGTGTGCCAGCTTAAGAAGCCGCATGTCCTCCTCCCATGTCTCTTCCGGCCACTGTTCCGGATTGTAGTCCCCGCCGTAGGGGATCTTTTTGATTTTTTCGTATTCGACCATGTGAGTTCTCCTTTATGATTTTGCTATTTGCTTTGTGGATATGCATTCCACAGTGCAAACTCGAAAAGCTCTCGGCTTTCCTCGTTCGCAGGCTGTCGCGTATAGTATAACTGATTTACAGGCATTGGAATACTTGACAAAATGCTGATTTATGGAAGTGTTTTTTAGTGATAACGCAACAAAGGAACCGGGCCTGCACCCGATTCCTTGTGTTTTCTTGAATGTGTTTCGTATTTAGTTGGAAGCAATCTGTCCGGCACCGGCCTGATCCAGAACATTTTGTGTAGTGTTATTCTGCGCAGCCGCATCCTCAGCCATCTTGTCAAAACCCGCCATCACAGCATCGTATGTCTTCTTGGAGATCTCGGGAAGCTCGCCGCCCCAAGTCTTCTCAGCCTGCTTGTAGCCCTTCTTGAAGGCTTCGCGCATGTCCTCGATCTTGCTCGGATCGCCGCCTGTCAGAGCCGTCGCAAAGTCAAGGATTCTGCTGGAGGTCTGCTTTACGCCCCAGTAGCCGTCCTCAGAAATATCCTGCTGCGCCTGCAGTTTAGTTGCCTCATCCACCTCAAACTTGCCGCTGGCGAGGAATTTCCACATATCGCCGTTGGCAATGCCGGAAGTCTGGCTCTGCTTGGTCATCATCTGTTCAACAATGTTACGAAGCTGCTTCGAATGCTCCTCTGCGTCGGCTTTCATCTTATTGATAAGCTCGGTGTTCTGTACGTACTTCTTAATAGGTACGTTTACACTGTCTTTTGAAGGCTCATAAACGACGCCGTTTTCGCCCTTCTCGGAAGTGTTGTCTTTTGGTGCCTCCTCAACGGGCTTGTTTTCTGTCTGCGTGGTTGTGAGAGTTTCGTAAGCGTTAGCGCCCACGTTTGAAATTCCATTTACGCTCATGGGTATCCCTCCTTGGAAAATATTTATGTATTTTTTTCGGTTACGAAAAGACTGCCGATGAGGCAATCTCCTTTTTCTGTTTATTATATCGTACTATTTTCCTATTTTGATTAGATGAGAAAATGCAGAAAGTTATAAAATTTCCTTAACTTGACATTTTGTACAAAATTAAGTACAATCCTTGTATACAAAGTACATTGTGCCTGGCGGGAAAATACCGATGAGAGGAAAAAGACCGGCAGATTGCGGTCAGCGGGGGCAGTTATGATAAGAGAAAAAGCTTACGCAAAAATAAATCTGGGTTTGGATGTGCTGCGGCGCAGGCCCGACGGCTATCACGAAGTGAAGATGATTATGCAGACCGTAGATATCTGTGACGATCTGATTTTTGAGAAAAGAGAGGAACCGGGCATCGGTTTCCGGATAGAAGGTTCCGATCTGCCCGCGGATGAGAACAATCTGGTTTACCGGGCGGCGGCGCTTCTGATGGAAAAGCGGCAGATCAGGGAGGGCGTTTCCATTACTTTGCACAAAAGAATCCCTATTGCGGCGGGCATGGCAGGCGGAAGCTCTGACGCGGCGGCGGCTCTGCGGGGGCTGAACGCACTTTTTGAGATGGGATATTCCATGGAAGAACTGAAAGAATTTGGCGTGACGCTGGGGGCGGACATTCCCTACTGTATACAGGGAGGCACCATGCTTTCGGAGGGAATCGGGGAAATTCTGACACCACTGTCAGCGCCACCAGCCTGCCATCTGGTAATTGCGAAACCGGATATCGATGTGTCCACCGCTTTTGTCTACGGTCATTTACAGGCGGACAGGCTGTCCTTTCATCCGGATATCGACGGGATGGCGGCGGCGCTGGCGGCCGGGGATTTGAAAGGAATCACGGAAAGGATGGGAAATGTGCTGGAAACGGTCACCGTGAAGGAGTACCCTGTGATTGACAGGCTGAAACGGATGATGCGTGAGCAGGGGGCGGAAAATGCGCTGATGAGCGGCAGCGGACCCACGGTGTTCGGCATTTATACAGAGAAGGAAAAGGCGGAGAAAGCAGCGGCAGCCATCAGAAAAGAGGAATTGGCAAGTGCGGTTTTTGTGACAGGGTTTGTTAGGAGGAATGCGTATGGATCATGATTTTACTGTGAATATGGACGAATTTCTGCCGCTGCGTGATGTGGTGTTCAACACGCTGCGCCGCGCCATTTTGACGGGGGAACTGAAACCCGGAGAGCGGCTGATGGAGATCCATCTGGCAAACCGTCTGGGGGTGAGCCGCACGCCCATCCGGGAGGCGATCCGGAAGCTTGAACTGGAGGGGCTGGTGACCATGATTCCCAGACGGGGTGCGGAGGTGGCGCAGATTACGGAGAAAAGCCTGCAGGATGTGCTGGAGGTGAGACGCGCTCTGGATGCGCTCTGCGCGGAACTTGCCTGTGACCGGATTACGGCGGAGGGAAAGGCTGCGCTGAAAAAAGCCTGCGATCATTTTGAGGAGGCCACGAAGACGGGAGAGGTGATCGCCATAGCAGAGGCGGATGTGGCGCTTCACGATATCATTGTGCAGGCGACGGGCAACCAGCGGTTGATTCAGTTGATTAACAACCTGTCCGAGCAGATGTACCGCTACCGTTTTGAGTATATTAAGGATGAGAGCGGGCATGAAAATCTGGTCAACGAGCATAGGATGATATATGAGAGCATTATGAACGGCGACAGGGAGAAGGCGGCAGCGGCTGCGAGACTCCACATTGACAATCAGGAGCAGTCCATTATCAGACAGATACGCATCGACCCCAGAGGGAAGCGCACATCCCGTTGAATGTTTGTCCCTATAGGCAGGCCGCCTGCCGCTGTATGCACGGCGGAAAGAGATATGGAAGACGTTGTATCAGAGCGGCTTGAAGCGGGAATACTCCCAATGTCGGATGTAACGGCAGATGGGAGAGTGGACTATGAAGAAAAAAGGAAGAACGCTGGCGGCCTGTCTTTTTGCGGCAGTCTGGTGGGGAATATTTTATCCGGAACTATGTTTTACGGAGGAGACATGCAAGGCGGTGACATCGGAGGAAGCGCGGGCGAACGGTCTGGCTGTACAGGACGAAAGAATAGAGGGCCAAGGTGTTCCCGGCGCGGAGACGGATGCTTTGACAGCATCGGGACAGATTGAGGCGGCGGAGGTTTTGGGCGCTTCAGGGGATAAGATAGTAATAAGCAGCAGATTTTTGGAATGGCTTGAGGAAAATCTGGCTGCGGGGAAGGATTAGGAACCATGAACGGACAGGAAGAGTGGCATAACAGCCCTATAGGCGTATTCGATTCGGGGGTGGGCGGGCTGACCGTTGCGCGTGAGATCATGCGTCAGCTTCCCAACGAGCGGATCGTATATTTCGGAGACACGGCGCGGGTGCCCTACGGAAATAAGTCGAAAGAGACGGTGACGAGGTTTTCCAGACAGATCGTGCGCTTTCTGGAGACGCAGCAGGTGAAGGCCATCGTGGTCGCCTGCAATACGGCCAGTGCCTACGCGTTGGAGGATTTGGAAAAAGAGTCAGATATTCCGATGATCGGCGTGGTGAAGCCGGGAGCCAGGGCGGCTCTTGCGGCCACCGTGAATAAGAAGATCGGTGTTGTGGCGACGGAGGCCACCATAAGCAGCGGCATATACAGCCGTTACATAGAAGAACATGATAAGAGCGCCAATGTTGTCGGCAAGGCGTGTCCGCTCTTTGTGCCGCTGGTGGAGGAGGGGCTGTGGGAAGACCCGGTGACGGATGAGATTGCCCGCCGTTATCTGACGGAGTTGATTGACAGCGGCATTGACACGCTGATTCTGGGTTGTACCCATTACCCCATGCTTCGGTCTACCGTGGGGAAGATTATGGGGGAGAAAGTAACCCTAGTCAATCCCGCCTATGAGACGGCGAGGGAACTGAAAGCTCTTTTGGCGGAGCATGGTTTGGAGAGCGAGCACAGACCGGGACTTGGGACGGAGTTGTATCGGTTCTTTGTCAGCGATGCCGCGGATAAGTTCCAGCGGTTTGCCAACTCGATTCTGCCCTATGGCATTTTGTCAGCGAAGGTGATTCACATTGAGGAATTTTAGGAAACGAGGATTATGCGGGTCACCGCAGTAAACTGCCCGGACATGGAGGTAACTATGACGAAAGAAGTATTGCTGACTTTACAGGGACTGCAGTTTGATCAGCGGGAAGAAAATTCTGACAAGATCGAGACGGTCACTGTGGGCGATTATTATAAGAAAAATGACAGACACTACGTGGTTTACGAGGAGGTCACGGAAGGGTTTGACTGCGCCACGAAGAACCGTCTCAAGTTTGGCGGACAGATGGTGGAACTGACGCGCCGTGGTCTTGTGAATGTACATATGGTTTTTCAGGAAAATAAAAAGAACCTCTCGAATTACAATACGCCTTTCGGACAGATTCTGGTGGGAATTGACACGAAGCGGATCACGATCGACGAGAAGGAAGATAATATTGTGGTGGATGTGGACTACGCGCTTGACATCAACTATGAGTTTCTCTCGGACTGCCACATCAAAATAGACATCCGCTCAAAAGAAAACAGCAGTTTTACGCTTCTATCATAAAACTGCTGTGTGTATTCTTCAAAAAATGCGACAGGGTAAACCAAAATCGAGCGTGCCAACGCTCGAGACGTTAATTGCGAAGCAATTTACGCCGGTTATTTGACGGGCTTAGCCCCTGCCTTTTCCTGTGCTTTTTCAACCATCTGTTTGAACTTGCTCTTTTTCTTCTGCTCTGCCACGGGCGCTTTGCCGTGCAGCCCCTTCACGCCTGTGATGTAAATGCCGCTGATGTCAGCCTTCACTTCCTTTTTGACGGGGACGGCGTCGAAAATTTTCTCGTCGCAGATCAGTGTCATAATCTGCGGGCCGACCTTGGCTTTCACAACGGGAAGCTTGGAGCCGCGCAGAAGCTTGGGTGTTTGTTCCAGAACGATCTGTGGCAGTCCTGCATCCTTTAGCTTCATCCGTTTCTTGTCTATGACAAGCATGGAAACGGTCTGCTTCATCGCGTTGATTTGTTCCTGCTGTTCGGCCTGCTTTTTCTGCGCTTTCTTTCCTACGAAATATAATACAACCACGGCGACTAACAGAACCGCCAGGATCACCAGTAAGACAATGGTAAACGTATTCATGGGAATGCCTCCGTTTTCATTTCAATGTATGTAAAAAATATTTTAACATTGATCTGCGCATAGTGCAAGCGTCAAAATACGACTTCCGGAAGATCAGGAAATCGAGACGGCCGGATATAGACAAATAAAGGATGGCTGTGGTAAGATAAAGGTTGAATTTGTGGCGGCTATTCAGTGTGGGCTGAATCAGTTACAAGATATGATTTCGGAAAAGAGGAAATGAGGAGATATGAAAAGAAAAATCTGTGTTGTTGCAGCGGTGTTTGCCTCATCGCTGTTTTTGACGGCGTGCGGCAGCAAAGAGTATCTGAAGGATATCAAGGCGGAGAAGTATGTGACGCTCGGCGCTTATACGGGCATCGAGGCGACGGTGAATGAGCCGAAAGTGCCGGAGGGCGCGGTGGACAGCTACATTTACGATAATTATCTTGCGCCGAAAGCGGAAAAGGTGCCGGTGACGGGCAGGGCGGTGCAGGAAGGCGACGTGGCGAACATCGACTTTGTGGGATATCACGATGATGTGGCATTTGAGGGTGGCACAGGAGCGGACTTCGACCTGACGATCGGTTCCGGGCAGTTTATAGAGGGTTTCGAGGAAGGGCTGATCGGCGCGAATATCGGGGACACGCGGAGTCTGAATTTGACGTTTCCCGACCCCTACAAGAACCCCGATCTGGCGGGAGAGGATGTGGTGTTTGAGGTGACGGTGAACAGCATCAGTGAGAGCAAAGCGCCGGCACTCACGGACGCGCTTGTGAAACAGCTTGGCGAGGAAGGTTACAACGTAGGCGGCGCGCAGACAGCGCAGGAGCTGAACGATTATGTTTATAATCTCTATGACCAGTCGGTGCAGAGCACTTACGATAATGAGATAGAGACTGCCATGGCTTCCACCATTATGGAAAACAGCACGTTTCAGGATCCGCCGGAGGAGATGGTGCAGCGCTTTATCACAAGCATAGAGAATAATATGAGCGCCAGAGCGTCCTCCATCGGTATGTCCCTCGCGCAGTATATGCAGCTTTATCAAGGGCTTGACGCGGCAGGGTACCGGACGCTTTTCGACGAAGAGGGACTGCGGATGGCAAAACAGTATATCATGTATCAGGCGATCGCGGACAAGGAGGGACTGGTGCCGACAGAGGAGGAGGTCGCCGGTGAAATTTCCGCGCTGATGACGATTTACGGCTACACTTCCGAGGAGGAACTGAAAAAGAGTGTGGATGTGGAATCGCTGAAGGAAGATCTGATGCGGAAAAAGGTGGTTGCCTTTTTGAAGGAGAACGGCAATATCCACGAAACCGCGGTAATTGTGGATTGAGATTAAGATATGAGGGGGTAATGTGACATGGATTTGACAGATATCAAAGAATTGTATCGCAACAGCGAGGCGTATTTTGATAAGGAAGTAACAGTGGGCGGCTGGGTGAGAAGTATCCGGGATTCCAAGACGTTCGGGTTTATCGTGGCAAACGACGGCACCTTTTTCGAGCCGCTGCAGATTGTATACGCGGACAAGCTGGAAAATTTTGACGCGATTTCCAAACTGAATGTGGGTTCCGCGATTGTGGCGCGGGGCAAGATCGTGGCGACGCCGCAGGCGAAACAGAAATTTGAAATGCAGGCGGAAGAAATCATGGTGGAGGGTATGTCCACGGCGGATTATCCGCTGCAGAAAAAGCGGCACAGCTTTGAGTATCTGCGCACCATTTCCCATCTGCGTCCCAGAACGAATACCTTTCAGGCGGTGTTCCGCGTGCGGTCGCTGATCGCTTATGCGATTCACACGTTCTTTCAGGAGAGGGGATTCGTCTATGTGCACACACCGATCATCACGGGCAGCGACTGCGAGGGTGCGGGCGAGATGTTTCAGGTGACCACCATGGATTTAAATAATCTGCCGCAGACGCAGGACGGACAGGTTGACTACAGCACGGATTTCTTTGGCAAACCCACCAATCTGACGGTGAGCGGACAGCTGAATGTGGAGACCTACGCTTTTGCGTTTAAGAACGTATACACATTCGGACCGACTTTCCGGGCGGAAAATTCCAACACCACCAGACATGCGGCGGAGTTCTGGATGATTGAGCCGGAGATGGCTTTTGCGGATCTGACGGACGACATGATGGTGGCGGAGGCGATGCTTAAGCATGTGATCAGCTATGTGCTGGA
The DNA here is from genome assembly GCA_910584725.1 of uncultured Lachnospiraceae bacterium. Lineage (GTDB taxonomy): Bacteria > Bacillota > Clostridia > Lachnospirales > Lachnospiraceae > UBA3282. The sequence goes on from CAJUBE010000015.1 coordinate 71,254, forward strand.
GAACGCGCCGGAGGAGATGAACTTTTTCAACCAGTTCGTGGACAAGGGGCTGATCGAGCGGCTGAACCATGTGCTGCATTCCGACTTTGCCCATGTGACTTACACGGAGGCAATCGAGATTCTGAAAAAGCACAATGACAGCTTTGAATACAAGGTAGAGTGGGGCTGCGATCTGCAGACCGAGCACGAGCGTTTCCTCACGGAGCAGGAGTTTAAGCGCCCCGTGTTTGTGACGGACTATCCGAAGGAAATCAAGGCTTTCTATATGAAGTTAAACGAGGACGGGAAGACCGTGGCGGCAATGGACTGCCTCGTGCCGGGCATCGGCGAGATTATCGGCGGCAGCCAGAGAGAGGATGATCTGGAGCTTTTGGAGCGCAGAATGGACGAGCTCGGGCTGAACAAAGAGGATTACGGGTTTTATCTGGATCTTCGCAAGTACGGGTCTGCGAGACACGCGGGCTTCGGGCTTGGGTTTGAGCGCTGCGTCATGTATCTGACCGGCATGGGCAACATCCGCGACGTGATTCCGTTCCCCCGAACCGTCAATAATTGTGAGCTGTGATAACGTGAGAAGAACTTCTAATCACTCGCAGGAGAATGCCTGAAAAGCGGCATTCTCCGCATTGATTTGTGCGAAATTTGACAGAGTGAGGATAGAGACAGGGCGATGAAAAAATATAAGAGACGGCTGTACGTCATATTAACCTTCATACTGTGTCTTTCCGTGGTAGATCCGATTTCGGCTACCACTATTTCCGAACTCCGGGATAATGTGAAGAAAAACCAGTCCCAGCTTAAAAATGCCCAGCAGAAGGCTGACGAAGCGCAGGAGGCGCAGGAGGGCGTGGAGGAGGAGATCGAGGAGATCGACGCGGAACTGGTGAATCTGATCACGGACATCAACCTGTGCGAAGAGGCGATCAATGACAAAGAGGAGGAGATTTACAGGACGCAGCTTGACTACGACGCGGCGGTGGCGGAGAAGGACGAGCAGTACGCGGCCATGAAAATCCGCATCCAGTTCATGTATGAGAAGGGCGATTCCTCCTACCTGCATATGTTTTTCGGCGCGGGAAACATGGGCGATATGGTGAATAAGGCAAAGTATGTGGAAGAACTCTACGACTATGACAGGAAACTTCTTGTGGAATATGAAGATACGGTAAAGCGCGTGCAGGAGCTCTGGGATACGCTGGAGGAGGACAAGTCGGAGCTTGAGACTTCCAGAACCGAGCTGCAGGAGGGGCAGGCTTACATGGAGGAGCTGCTTGCCCAGAAAAAAGAAGAGTATGAGAATTACAGCGTGATGCTGACCAAGGCGAAGCAGGAGGCGGCGACTTACACGGCGCGGATCAAGCAGGAGACGGCGCAGATCAGGAAGCTGGAGGAGGAAGAGCGCAAACGCCGGGAGGAAGAAGAGAGAAAGCGCAAGGAAGAGGAAGAACGGCGCAGGAAAGAGCAGGAGGCGCTGCTTGCCGACGGGGATTCCGATTCAGAGGAGGCGCCGAAGAAACAGGAAACGCCCAAGCCCACGTCCTCCGGCGGCGGGAAAGGGCAGGATATCGCAAATTATGCCTGCAAGTTTATCGGAAATCCTTATGTGGCGGGCGGCACGAGCCTCACAAACGGGGCGGACTGCTCCGGCTTTGTGATGTCGGTTTACAAAAATTTTGGCATCAACCTTCCCAGAAGCTCCTATTCCCAGTCAACGGTCGGCAAGGGCGTGTCCTACTCGGATGCAAGACCGGGAGATGTGATTTATTATGGCGGGCATGTGGGCATCTACATAGGAAACGGGCAGATTGTGCACGCCAGCACGGAGCGGACAGGGATTAAAATCACTTCGGCGACTTATCGGAATATTGTTACGGTTAGACGGATTGTGTAAGCGGACTGAGCAAGCAGCGACTCGATTGGTCAATGACCGGGCGGCTGCGCAGCAGATATCTGGTGAATGCCGAGGGGCGTTGGCTTCTATGAAAATATATACGCTAAATCAATATTTACACGATACTTTCGGTCAGAAACTGTACAAGATAGCCTTGGACGGCGGGTTTACCTGCCCGAATCGTGATGGAACCATAGACACGCGCGGCTGCATTTTCTGCTCCGGGGCAGGTTCGGGAGAATTTGCCGGAGATTGTACGATGCGCATCACGCAGCAGATCGAAAAAGCGAAAGACCGGGTTGCCGGAAAGATAAAGGATGGCAGATATATCGCGTATTTTCAGGCGTTTACAAATACCTATGCGCCTGTCGAGAAATTGCGCCCCATGTATATGGAGGCGATAAACCACAGGGATATCGCGGTGTTGTCCGTTGCAACCCGCCCCGACTGTCTCCCGGATGAGGTGCTGGATCTCTTGTGCGAGTGCAATCGGATCAAGCCGGTCTGGGTAGAACTCGGGCTGCAGACCATACACCCCGCGACGGCTGCATACATTCGCCGGGGGTATCCGCTGTCTGTGTATGATGACGCGGTAAGCCGGCTGAAAGCGCGCGGTATAGAGGTGGTGGTGCATGTGATGCTCGGACTGCCGGGCGAGTCAAGGCAGGATATGCTCGACACGGTATCTTATGTGGCAGGAAGCGGCGCGGACGGCATCAAACTGCAGCTTCTGCATGTGATCCGGGGCACGGATCTGGAAAAGGATTATCTGGAAGGAAAGTTTGAAACGCTTACTTTTGAAAGCTATGTGGAGCTGGTCGCGGACTGTATCGCTCTGCTCCCGGAAAATATGGTCATCCATCGTATGACTGGCGACGGAGACAAGCGCACCCTTGTGGCGCCGCTGTGGAGCACTGACAAAAAGCGTGTGCTCAACGCGATTCACAGGGCGGTTTCGCAAAAAGACAGGATAGGGGATTGACTTTTTTGCAGCGTCTAAGATAGAATAGACAAAGGCGAAAGCGGGCACGAAGCCTGCAGGGGGACAGAAGTTCCGGCAAGACCAGTTACATTAGTAACAAAAAATCGTGTCAGCGGCATGTACATGTCGTTTGTAGGGAATAAGAACAGCAAATGGTGCAAGGTATACACAGGAAGGTATACGGTTCCTCAAAGGGGAATCCTATGTCTTCCTTTCTTTGTGCGCATAAGCAGAGTCAGAAGAGGGCATAGACAGAAGGAGAACAGGTATGAATCTTTCCGTATTTTTCAAAGAAAATCCGAAAGCCGCGGTGGCTTTTTCCGGCGGCGTGGATTCGGCGTATCTGCTCTACGCGGCGAAAGCGGCGGGGGCGGATGTGCGCGCCTACTATGTGAAGAGCGCCTTTCAGCCGCAGTTTGAGATGGAGGACGCGAGACGTCTCTGCGGGGAACTGGACATGGAATTGAAAACGCTCACGGTGGATGTGCTTGCCGACTGCGTCATACGGGAAAATCCCGCCGACCGCTGTTACCATTGTAAAAGAATCATTTTTACAACGATTGCGGAAGCGGCGGCGGCGGACGGCTACACGCTGCTGCTGGACGGCACGAACGCGTCCGACGAGGAGGGCGACCGCCCGGGGATGCGGGCGCTTAGGGAACTGTCCGTGCGTTCCCCCCTGCGGGAATGCGGGCTTACCAAGGAGGAGATACGAAAGCGTTCCAAGGAGGCAGGGCTTTTTACATGGGAGAAACCGGCATATGCCTGTCTGGCGACACGGATACCTGCGGGAGAGGAAATTACGTCGGAAAAGCTGAAAAGCACGGAGGCGGCGGAAGATTTTCTCTTCTCGCTTGGTTTTACCGACTTCAGGGTAAGGCGGTTCGGTGAGGCGGCGAGACTGCACTTTCCGGCGTCGCAGCTTGGGCGTGTTCTGGAGAAACGGGAAGAGATTGTAAAGGAATTGAAACAATATTACAAGGCGGTTTTGCTGGATATGGAGGCGAGAACATGAGCGATTATCGAAAAATACTGGAGCAGGTGAGGGACGGCGATGTCTCCGTGGAGGAGGCGCTGCTTGCCATCAAAAAAAAGCCTTTTGAGGATATCGGCTACGCCAAGGTGGACCATCACAGGGGCGTCAGACAGGGCGCGCCGGAGGTGATTTTCGGCGCGGGAAAAGAGGCGTCGCAGATTGCGGGCATCATTGACAGTATGAAAAAGAACGGGCAGGAGACGATCCTGATTACCAGACTTTCCCCGAAGAAGGCAAAGAAGGTGGGAAAGCGCTGTGAACTGACCTACCACGAGCAGGCGCGGATCGGCGTTGTCGGCAAAATGCCGGAGCCGTCCGGGTTTGGAAAAATCGTGGTCGCCACAGGCGGGACTTCGGACATTCCCGTGGCGGAGGAGGCGGCGCTCACCGCGCAGGTGCACGGCAACGAGGTGGTGCGCCTCTACGATGTGGGCGTGGCGGGACTGCACAGGCTTTTGTCCCATCTGGATGAGATCATGGACGCCTCTGTGATCATCGCCATCGCGGGTATGGAGGGCGCGCTTGCCAGTGTGATCGGCGGGCTGGCGGACTGCCCTGTGATCGCGGTGCCCACGAGCGTAGGGTATGGCGCGTCCATGCACGGTGTCTCGGCGCTTTTATCTATGTTAAATTCCTGCGCCAGCGGCGTTTCGGTGGTAAACATTGACAACGGATTTGGGGCGGGGTATCTGGCGAGCATGATAAACCACAACATGAGAAGTACTTCTAAAGACGTCTCGCCATAGGACGAGACGCCAAGAAACGTGTGAGAAGAACTTCTAAAACTCAGTAGCAGAGGCTGCTTCGTTAAGAAGTACTAAGTCTGCAAAGCAGACTTATCTCACACCAGAGAAAACGGATATGGGAGGGAAAATTATGAAGACATTATATTTGGACTGTGGTATGGGGGCGGCGGGGGATATGCTGACGGCGGCATTATTGGAGCTTCTGCCGGACCGGGATAAGGTGATCGGGGAGTTAAATGGGCTGGGGATTCCGGGGGTGGAGATGGTGTGCGAGAAGGTGCAGAAATGCGGTATCGGCGGCACCCATATGTCCGTGCGTGTGCATGGCGTGGAGGAATCCGAAGAGATGCACGACCACGCGCACGATGCGGAGCATCACCACGACCACGGGCATACGCATGAGGCGGAGCATCACCACAGCCACGACCACAACCATACGCATGAGGCGGAGCACCGCAGCGACCACGCACACACGCGGGAAGCGGGACACGCGCACCACCATCACAGCGGTATGCACGAAATAGAGCATATTGTGGGCGGGCTTTCCCTGTCGGAACGGATACGGAAGGACATTCTGGCGGTGTTCGGGATGATCGCGGAGGCGGAGAGCCATGTGCACGGCGTGCCCGTCACGGAGATTCACTTTCACGAGGTGGGCACCATGGACGCGGTGGCGGATATCACGGCGGTCTGCGTGCTGATGGACAGACTGGCGCCGGATCAGGTCATTGTGTCGCCTGTGCATGTGGGAAGCGGGCAGGTGAAGTGCGCTCACGGGATTCTGCCAGTGCCTGCGCCGGCAACGGCTTATATTTTAAAGGATGTGCCGATTTACGGCGGGGAGATCCGGGGAGAACTCTGCACACCGACGGGGGCGGCACTTTTAAAATATTTTGCCAGCCGTTTCGGGGCGATGCCTGTTATGCGCACGCTGGCGATCGGTTACGGCATGGGGAAAAAGGATTTTCCGGCGGCAAACTGTGTGCGGGCGCTGCTGGGGGAGACGGAGGGCACGGGAGACACGGTTGCAGAGCTTGTATGCAATGTGGACGACATGACGGCGGAAGCCATCGGATTTGCATCGGAGACGCTTCTGGAGGCAGGCGCGCTGGAAGTCTACACTGTGGCGGCGGGCATGAAGAAGTCCCGTCCGGGCACGGTTCTGCATGTGATGTGCACGGAGTCCATGAAAGGCAAAATGATGGAGCTGATTTTTAAGCACACGACCACCATCGGTATCCGGGAAAACATTTCCAGAAGATATACGCTTGCGCGCTCGATCCGAAAGGTGCAGACGCCCTACGGGGAAGTGCGGAAAAAAGTCTCGGAGGGCTACGGCGCGACGAGGGAAAAGTATGAATACGAGGATCTGGCACGGATTGCGAGAGAGCGGGGCATGTCCATCCGGGAGGTGGAGGAATCCCTGTGAAGCACGGGAGAAGGAAGGTGAGGGGAACTCTTTCCTCTTTGCTGTGCAAGTCAGGGCATGACTTGCGGGGCAAAAGATTGGCAAAGTTGGCAGAGGTAAGATATGAGAGTATTGAAAAATAGCGTGAGAAGTACTTCTAAAGCTCAGCAGCAAAGGCTGCTTCGCTAAGAAGTACTAAGTCTCACGCCAGAGAATGCCTGAAATGCGGCATTCTCCGCATAGATTTGAGATTCCGCAGAGCGGAATCATGGAGGTTAGAGTGAAAAGGCGGAAACGGGGCATAAGAAGAGCGGCAGGACTGTTTGTAATTACCTTGTCGCTTGGCACAGGGCTATTGACAGCCTGCGGAGCTGATGGCGCGGGCGGCGCAGGGATGGAAAGCGGGCAGGAAGCGGGAGAGCAGGCAGGCGGTCTGGCGGCAGACGAAGGACAGACAGGCGATGAACAGGCAGAACCGACTACTTTGATTTATGGCAGCGGCGACTACACCCGCATCAATCCGGCGCTGGATGAGCACGGCGAGATCAATCTGCTGCTCTTTGACGGGCTGACCGCGCACAACGGGAAAAATGAGGTTGTGCCCGGACTGGCGAAAAGCTGGGAGTTTGACGAGACGGCGTGCACGTATACCTTTTATCTGGAAGAGGGCGTTACGTGGCATGACGGAGAACCTTTTACGGCAGAGGATGTGAAGTTCACGATTGAAACGATCATGGACCCGGAAAACGCCTCCGAGAACGCGCCCAATTATGAGGATGTGGAGGAAATCACGGTGACGGATGATCATACGATTTCGTTCCGGCTGTCCGCGCCGAATGTGGCTTTTCTGGATTACATGACCATGGCGGTACTTCCCGAACACCTGCTTGCGGGGGAGGATATGCAGACTTCGGATTTCTTCCGCGCGCCGGTGGGAACAGGACCGTACAAGATGGAAAACTGGGATATGGGGCAGGCGATTGTGCTGACAAAAAACGAGTCCTATTTCAAGGGGACGCCCCATATCGACAGGGTGATTTTTAAGATTGTGACGGACGACAACGCGAAGACGCTGCAGATGGAAGCGGGGGAACTGGATCTGGCGCTCCTTCCGCCGAAAGCGGCGCAGACGTTTGAGAACCGGGAGGACTATGTCTGCTATCATATGCAGACCTCCGATTACAGAGGGATTCTCTTTAATTTTAACAATCCGTACTGGCAAAAAAACAGGGACATCATTCCCGCGGTCTGTTATGCGATCGACAGACAGGCGATTGTGGACGCGGTGCTTTTGGGACAGGGAATGTCCGCCTACGGTCCGCTGCAGCGCAATATTTATAACAATGAGAATGTGGAGCACTATGACTATAACCCGGAAAAGGCGGCGGAAATTCTCGAGTCTGCGGGATGTGTCAAAGGGGAGGACGGAATTTACACAAGAGACGGAGAGACGCTCTCCTTTGTGATCAGCGTGGGCGCCGGCGATCAGGTGCGGGCGGACATGGCGCAGGCGGCGGCACAGCAGATCCGGGCGGCAGGGATCGACTGCCGGGTGGAGATTCCGACAAAGGTTGACTGGAACGGTCAAATGGCGTATCTGATCGGCTGGGGCAGCCCTTTTGATGCGGACGACCATACTTATAAAGTTTTTGGGACGGGAAAGGGCGCAAATTACAGCGGTTATTCCAATGCGGCGGTGGACCGGTATCTGACGCTGGCGCGCAGTTCTGACGATCCGCAGGTGCGCGCGGAAAATTACGCCCGGTTTCAGGAGGAGCTGGCAAAAGACCCGGCGTATGCGTTTATCTGCTATATTGACGCTGATTATGTGGCGGACGCCTCGATTCAGGGCATTTCGCCCGAGACGGTGATGGGGCATCACGGCGTGGGGATTTTCTGGAATATTGCCGAGTGGACAAAGTGAGAAACGCAAAAAGTACTTCTAACCATTCACAGTAGAGGCTGCTCCGTAAAGTCAGCATAGCTGACTTGGAAGTACTAAGTTTTGCGTGAGAGAATGTCTGAAAAGCGACATTCTCCGTTCGATTGTGGAGGACAAGAATGGATGTGCTCAAGGTTGAAAATCTCTCGGTCAGCTTTTACAGACCTGAGGGGGAAATAGAGGCTGTGAAGAATGTCAGCTTTTCCCTGCGGGAAGGAGAAATTCTGGCCATCATGGGGGAGACGGGCTGCGGGAAAAGTGTGCTGTGCAAAAGCATACTGAAACTTTTGCCGGATATCGCCAAAAGAAAGGCGGGTCATATTTATGTCAGAGGAGAAGAGATTACAGAGTATTCGGAAAAGCAGATGCAAAAACTGCGCGGCAGTTTCTTTTCCATGGTGTTCCAGAATCCTATGACGGCGCTGCATCCCTGCATGTCCGTGGGGGAGCAGATCACCGAGGCGCTGCGTCTGCGGCAGCCGACGCTTTCTAAAAGGGAGCGGCGGCAAAGAGCGGTGGAACTGATGGAGCTGGTGGGGCTGGATCACCCGGCGGAGCGGGCAAAGCAGTATCCCTCTCAGCTTTCGGGCGGCATGGCGCAGAGATGTGTGATCGCCATTGCTTTGGCGGCTGAACCGGCTGTCCTGTTTGCAGATGAAGCGACCACGGCGTTGGATGTGACGGTGCAGGCGCAGATCTTAGAGCTGTTTCTGGAACTGCGAAACAGGATGGGCATGTCCATCGTTCTGATAACGCATAATCCGGGTGTGGCAGCGCTGACCGCGGATCGTGTGGCGTTGATGAAGTACGGAGAGATTACCGGAATCGGGGATGTGGAGGAGATTTTTGAAAAATTTGGGTATAATCAGAATCTTATATCATGCGGGTAAATTTCTCCTGAGTATTTTAGTTTTGTCTGTTTTTGTATTTACCATTTCCAGACTTGCGCCGGGAGACCCGCTCTATGCATATTACGGGGAGCGGCTGGAAAAGATGGGCACGGCGGAACAGGAGCAGGCCAGAGCGCGTCTCGGACTGGATGAGCCGATTCCCGTGCAGTATGCGCGCTGGCTGCAGGGGGCGCTTCGCGGCGATTTCGGCATCTCCTATCAGTATAAGACGGATGTGAAGGAAGTGATTGCCGTGCGGATTGGCAACACCCTTCTTCTGGGAGGGCTGGGCTTTGTGCTGATCTTTGTGCTGGCGCTCCTGCTTGGTCTGTTTTGCGCGTGGAGAGAGGATCGGGCGGTTGACCGATTGATCTGCAAAATCGGCACAGTTACAAGCTGTATCCCTGAGTTCTGGCTTTCTCTGCTCCTGCTCCTGGTGTTTGCGGTATGGCTTGGCTGGCTGCCGGGCTCCGGGGCGTATTCTGTCGGAAAAGAAAGGAGTCTGTCGGACAGGGCGTTGCATCTGATTTTGCCGCTTGCCGTGGTGGTGTTGGGACACCTGTGGTATTATGCTTTTCAGGTACGCAACAGGCTGTTGGAGGAGGTGCGGGCGGACTATGTGCTGCTTGCCAGAATGAAAGGACTTTCGGGGAAACAAGTGCTGCGCCGTCACTGCCTGCGCAGCGCAATGCCTTCTTATTTAAGTATGATGGCGATAGCCTTTCCTCACATTCTCGGGGGAACCTATGTGGTGGAAACGGTATTTTCCTATCCGGGAATCGGCACGCTGGCTTATGAGAGCGCCAGATATAAAGATTATAACCTGTTGATGGTGATAAGCCTGCTTACGGGGATCATGGTTACTTTTTGCAGTATGCTTGCGCAGGGCATTAACGGACGGATCGATCCGCGGACACGCGGGTCTGTCACAGTGGGAAGAGGGGAGGCGGACAGGCTGTGAAAAGGAAATTTCCGATTTTATCTCTGCTCACATTGACTATTATAGTCATCCATTGCTTTGCCTGTGGTCTGATTATGACAAAAGATCCGCTTTATATGGATCTGGTGCACTGTAACGAGGCACCGGGAAAAGAATTTCTTTTTGGTACGGACACCATGGGACGTGATATTTTCTCCATGATCTGGTACGGCGGCAGGATTTCTCTGACGATTGGATTTCTTGCAACCCTGCTCTCCACGGTTCTGGCAGTTTTTGTGGGGAGCATAAGCGGCTGTGCGCCTGCCCGGGCGGACGGCATTCTCATGAGACTGACGGAGCTGATTTTAAGCGTTCCAGGTCTTTTGCTGACGGTTTTTCTGCAGGCTGTTTTTGGCAGGGCCAATGTGTACAGCCTGTCCGTTGTGATCGGACTGACGGGCTGGATGAGTATGGCGAAGGTGGTGCGGACGGAAGTTTTACAGCTCAAAAATGCGGACTATGTGCTGGCGGCAAAATGTCTGGGCGGCGGTTTTTTTCATGTGCTGTTTTGCCATCTTGCGCCCAATTTTTTCCCGTCTGTTCTGTTTATGGCAATTATGAATGTGAGAAATGCCATTGTGGCGGAATCTACTTTGAGCTTTATGGGGCTGGGGCTTCCGGTGGAAACGGTTTCCTGGGGCAGTATGCTTTCCCTGTCGGAAAATGCGCTTTTTTCCCGCTCCTGGTGGGTTATTCTGGTTCCCGGTGTCTTTCTGGTGGGAACGCTGCTTTGCCTGACAAACCTTGGAAATTATATGAGGGGGAGCACGAATAAAAGACACAGTAATCTGGGATGCGAAAAAAAGGATAAAAAAAATAGGAAAGAAATATAAAATAATTATAAAAAAGTCGAAGCGGTGTGGTATAATGGACTTGTAACTATTGATTTTTAATAACTTAGATGAATTAGGTGCACTATTGCTAAATCGCTTTCTGCTAGTCTTCGCTTACTTTTACCGATTCGACTTTAGTCTGTTTATCTATCTTATTAATCCAGTATGTAATCCATTATACGAACGGGGGAAACTTTATGGGAAAAGGCAAGGAAGAGCAGGCAGAAAAGGTTTCAAAGGGAAAAAGCGGAAAAGATGACGGACGTTTTATCGGTATTGGAGAGAAAATTTCAAAGCGCTTCGGCAGGGTTATTATGATCTGCTGTATTGTTTTGGGCGTGATCACATCGGTTTTGAGCTATTTTTCTTCAATCAGCGCCGTATCGGAGACGATCAATGACACGTCAGAAGTGGCGGCAAATTATGTTTCAGCCGCGCTGCGGGAATTTGTAGCGATTGCTTACGAGACGGGCAGTATTGCAAGGCTCGCTGATCCGGAGAAAACGACAGAGGAAAAGAAGGCTATTTTAGACCAGAGGATTAAAGATCATAATTTCGACGGCGGATATCTGATTGACAGCAGCGGGGTGGATGTCATTACAGGGCAGGATCTTTCTGACAGGGCGTACTTTAAGGAAAGCATGAAAGGAAATACCTATATTTCCACACCGGCTTACAGCGAAGTGACGGGCAAAGTATCCTATGTGGTTTCGGCGCCGCTGTGGGAAGGCGGCATTCCCGGAACGACTCCGGTAGGCGTCATCGCCTACGTGCCTAACGGTGAGTTCTTGAATGATATCATGCGTTCTATAAAGGTCGGAGAGGGCGGCACTGCTTTTATGCTGGATAAAAACGGCATTACGATTGCGGATTTAGACTCCTCTCTGGTCGGTGTGGAGGACAGTGTGGCGCTTGGCGATACGAATCCGAAGCTTAAGAAGTACAGCGCTATCTGTAAAAAAATGATTGCCGGAGAAGACGGTACAGGTACATATAGCTATAATGGCAAGACAAAGGTAGTCGCCTATTCTCCGGTCCCCGATACGGATGGCTGGAGTATCGGCGTAGCGGCTGTGAGAAATGAATTTTTGCGGATGTTTGCCATTTCGCTTGTGCTTACGCTTATCTTCGTAGTGGCATTTACAGTGTATGGCATTAAAGTCGGTGTGAAGCTGGGACATGCGGTTGCCGCACCCCTTAGCAGGACGGTAGAAAGACTTGAGCTTTTGGCGGAAGGCGATATCCACTCGGCGGTACCTGAGCCGACGGAGAACGACGAAACAAAGATTCTGTTGGATTGTCTGGCGGAGACAATACGTGACCTGAATACGATTATCACGGGTATCAGCAGCGATCTGGCGGAACTGGCGGACGGTAATTTTATGATCGATGTGGAAGAGAATTACAAAGGAGATTTTGCACAGATTAGCGATTCCTTCCGGGATATTGTCGGGTCACTCAGCACGGCTCTCGGAGAAATAGACACCAATGCGGAAAGCGTCAGAAAAGGCGCAACAGATCTGGCGGGCGCGTCCCAGCTTCTGGCGGAGGGAGCGACGGATCAGGCGAGCGCGATTGAAGAATTGACGGCAACCATGACGGATATATCGGAAAAGATTCATACCAATGCCGAAAATGCGGCGAAAGCAAAGAGAGTGGTGACAGGTATGAACGATCAGGTGAGCGAGAGTAACGCGCAGATGAAACAGAGTACGGAAGCTATGGAACGGATCAGGGAGGCATCCGATAAGATAGCGGAAATCATCAGCAGTATTGAAGAAATTGCATCTCAGACGAACCTGCTTGCACTCAATGCGTCTATCGAGGCAGCGAGAGCAGGCGAGGCGGGAAAAGGCTTTGCGGTGGTTGCCACCCAGGTCGGTACGCTTTCCGAGCAGAGCAGCGAAGCGGCAAAGAATACGAAACAGTTGATCCAGAATGCGATTCAGGCGGTAGAGGACGGAACAAAGCTGGCAAATTCCACGGCGGAGTCATTGCTGCTTGTGGTTGAGAATGCGAAGACGGTGGGCGAAGCGATCGATGAGATCGCGGTAGCTTCTGAAGAGCAGGCGGATGCTACGGCACAGATCACGGAGGGCGTCAATCAGATCGCGCAGGTTGTGGAGTCCAACTCCGCTACTTCCGAGGAGAGTGCGGCGGCATCTCAGGAGCTGTCGACGCAGGCGGATCTGTTGAAAGAATTGGTAGACAGGTTCAAATATCAGGTATAGATAATGTCATTCAAAGGCAGCGGCGTCCACATGAAACGCCGCTGCCTTTTTCTATGGAAAAGCGCGATTCGGAAGATTTACGAAAATACGAAACTATGTTATAATGCCCAAATGAGAGCGCACTGCTCCTTTATGATAAATATGGATTACAGATTATTATGGATGATTTTTCAGAGATTCCGATACCCCATGGAAAATGCTCGGAGGTCAAAAACAGATATTTGGAATACGCGTTTAACAGAAAGCAGGTTTTTAAGAGGTGAAAAAGATTTTAAAAGGAAGCAGCTTTTTCTGGGCTCTGCTTAAAATGAATATGCTGCCGCTTATTTTACTTACATTGGTAATCACAACATTCAGTGCCGTCCGGTTTGCCGCTTCCTTAAACGTGGAAACTAAGAACGGGCTTGTGAATTTAAGCCACACAGTTGTTACGCTGTATGATACGGTTTATGAAGGGGATTACCATGCGGTTGAAAAAGACGGAACGGTTTATCTCATGAAAGGGGATCATACGCTGAATGACAGTTTTACAATTATTGATTCCATAAAAGCGGAAACAGGAGTTGACATTACGGTCTTTTACCAGGATACCCGTATCATTACCACGATTCGGACGGATAACGGCGAGCGCGTGATCGGGACAAAAGCAAATGCTACGGTGGTGGAGGATGTATTGAAAGGCGGACAGCCGCATTTTTATGCGAGCACCATGGTAGAGGACGTTCGTTATTTTTCCTATTATGAGCCGCTCTACGATGCGAATGGGACATGCATCGGCATGATTTTCCTTGGCAAACCTTCGGCGCAGGTGGAAGAGCTGGTTTCCGGTTCTCTCAAGCCCATTATTGTATGCGGAATATTAACCATGCTGATTGCCTGTCTGGTGACGATCCGCTTTTCCGGGAGGCTGGTGAATGCCATCCGCGAGATGGAGTTGTTTCTGGTTGCCATCGCAAAAGGGGATCTCCATGAGGAACTGGATCAGAAAGTTTTGGAGCGCAAGGATGAATTGGGGGAGATGAGCCGCTACCTGATTAAGACGCAGAAATCGCTGCAGAAGCTGGTAGAGCAGGATATTCTGACCGGCCTGTACAACCGCAGGAGCGGAGAAAAACTTTTAAAGCGCGTCTGTGAGAATTACACGAAAGATGGGACACCGTTTTGTGTCGCCATAGGGGATGTGGATCACTTTAAAAATGTCAATGATACATATGGGCATGAATGTGGAGATGTGGCTCTTACAGAACTCTCTTCGCGGATGAAGGAGCATATGAGGGGACATGGTTTTGTGGCCAGATGGGGCGGAGAGGAAATGCTTCTTGTGTATGACGGCATGCATCTGGAAACGGCAGCAAACTACATGCAGGAACTTCTGGACGCGATCCGCACCAAGCCTATTGTATATGGAGATGTGAACTTAAACATTACGATGACCTTTGGTCTTACAGAAGGAAACGGCGATAAAATCGAGCACATTGTCCGGGATGCGGACGAGAAGTTATATCGGGGGAAAAACAGTGGCAGGAATCAAATCGTGGTCTGAAATACAGGATGACACTCAATTTTGAGAGGGGAAAATCTGTCAGGGAAAATGATTTTGCGGCGCAGGAGTAGTGAATCTTCTGCGCCGCCTGTGTTGTATCGACTGCACTTTTACTGTATATAGTTCTCTGCCTTTTGTGTGTTCCGCCTATTTCTTGAGATTGATATAAGAAAATAGAAGAACAAAGCGCTGACGGATATTCTGGTAAAAACTTCAGCGATCTGTTCACCAAGAGCGACTGAAAGTATCATGCGCACCGCGATAATTCCTGCCATAGCTGCTACTGCAATAAATGCCTTTTTCATAGTTTGATATCTCCTTTTTGTTGTCGTATTTTGAGGTGTTTTGTTTTCTGGATTAAGGATATCAAATATGGGAAAAGGCATCCATTGATGTAGCTTACATTTCGGAATCGTAACTTACATTTGTGTAAGGTTACATGTTTTTTGCCTGTCAGGCATTTCTTTGCGGGGCGTTACCTGCTTGTGACGTATTCCTGCATCGATTTTACCAGATAATGATTGACAGGCATTTTTTCGGTGGTGATATAGCCGGAGGGCGCGTCGATCAGCATCGGTATGCGGTTGGTCAGCGTGGCGCAGGTCAGTTCCACCGTCGCCGGACGGTTTACCACGATTGTCGTATCCGGTTCGCCCTCTAACGTCCACTCGTTCCTGTCCATATCTTCCGGGCCGTACACATAGCCAAGACACCGGGTTTCCAGCGTGATGCCCTCCTCCGTTTCGGTTGTCACAACGGCGGACATGCCTGTGGCGTATCCGGCTTTGATCGTCATGCCGAGGGTACTGGATTTCAAGTCCTCCTTGTGGGTGATCGGGATGCACTTCTGCGTCTGGGAGACAATGTGCAGTCCGAGCTGACTGCAGAGCCAGCCGTTCTGGTTCCACATATAGGAAGGTTCGATCACACCGTCAACGATCAGCTTTTCGGTTTCCTTGTAGGACAACCCATTGTATTTGCCGATCTGTTTTTCAAACTCTTCGACCGAAAGTCCCGCGCCATGTCCCTCCGCAAGCGCAATCCCGTAGTCCTCCACATTGTAGCTGCTGCTGCCGACGATTCTTTTTAAATGATGGATCGAACCGGCAAGCGTCGTGACCAGCGAGCCCCAGTACATATCCGGGTAGCCGCTGCCGCAGAGCGTGCAGTTGTTCGCCTTTGCCAGCGCATCCAGATCTTTGGTAATCTGGTACGATGAGTTCCACGGATATAGGGATTCCTCGCAGGTGGAAATGGCGTTTACGCCGTTTTTGGCACAGACGGTAAAGGCGTCCTTCACGTCGATCATGGTAGAGCGGGTGGCGATGATGCAGACGTCCGGCTTTCGTTCGCTTAAGATTTTGTCAGCGTCTTTTGCGTCGGAAACTTTGATGCCGACATGGTCTGAACCCATAATTTCTCCGATATCTTTGCCGATTACGGCGGGATTCATGTCAAATGCCGCGACCAGTTCCGCGCCTTTCTCCAACACATAGCGCATTAGGTATACACTCATTTTTCCACAGCCGTATTGGGCAATTTTTACTTTTCTGTTCATGGGGTGCCTCCTTTTTGAAAATGATTTTTTCGTATTGTTTGATCAATGCTATTATTATGATCCGATTCGGACGATGATAACCCACTAAAATATGCCGTTGCAACGCAAAGTTGCGGAAATGCCACAACAAAATGATAGACATTTTTTGCAGGTTTGCTATGATAAATCGGAAGCAGGAGACAGAAGATGGAAAAATAAGTCTGTGATGTTTCGGAAGGGAGGAAAACATGACATTTGGAGAAAAGCTTTATAAACTGCGGAAGGCACAGGGATTTTCACAGGAGGCGTTGGCTGAAAAGCTGCATACGAGCAGACAGGCAGTCAGCAAGTGGGAAAATGACAACGGCTATCCCGAAACGGAAAAAATTATTCTGATCAGTAAGCTGTTTCAGATATCACTGGATGATTTGCTGATAGAGGAGAGGGAGATGGATGCAGAGTCCGACGCGGGATGCAGGGATGCAGAAAGTCGGTGTAGTGACAAAGGAAAAGAGGAGAATGGCTATTATATAAACCGGGAAACGGCAAACGGGTTTCTGCTCTATTATAAAAAGAAATTTTTACGGATAGCGGCGGCATGCGGTCTTATTGTGGGCTGCAACGCGGTTTCCTATGGTTCGACGGAACCCAGTTTTTATGAATTGACGCTGCAGCCGCTGCTGGCTGTGGTGTCGGGCATCACGCTGCTGTCTGTTATGCTTTACGTTATTTTGAAACAGAATCCTTACAGAAATCTCAGAAATAGGGAACTGCTTTTTGCGGAGGACGTGAGAAGAGAACTGCAGGATGAGTTTTCCAAAATGAAAAAAGTATTGCTGGCGGGCATTGTGGTATGTCTGGCGGCTGTGGGGATAGACGAAATGTATTTTGCGCGTGATCTCAGTATCACAGCGGAGGCATTACAGCTTTTAAGCGAAGCGCAGATACTGCGCGACAATGTGCTCTATATGTTGCTGGCTGGCGTCTGCGTCTTTGTTATGGTTTTCTGTGCGGGTGTGTACTGGTCTTACTCGGTATTGCTCCGAAACCAGTAACTTAGGATTTTTGTGCAAAAGATTAGGGTGTAAAAAGGTGCTCTTTGCAATATGCCGTAGTAGGTTTGTCGAAGCATGTTTTGACACCCTAATCTGTAAAAGAAAGGAGAGATAACGCCCATGGAAGAGCATCGTTATATGGAAGTGAATCAGCTTGTCAAAGTTTACGATACCGGGAAGGTGAAAGTAAGCGCCGTTGATCATGTCAGTTTTTATGTGGATCAAGGTGAGTTTATCGGTATTATGGGAGCTTCCGGCTCCGGCAAAACCACACTTTTAAATATTCTGTCTACCATAGATACCATGTCCGAAGGACAAGTTCTCTATGACGGGGTGGATATTTCGGGAATGAATGAAGAAGAGTTATCAGACTTCCGGCAGAAAAATCTGGGGTTTGTCTTTCAGGATTATAATCTTTTAGATACACTGACGGTAGAAGAAAACATTATGCTGCCAATGATTTTAAATGGGGAAGAAAGAACGGAAAGCAGAATAAAGGATATAGCGGAAACATTACATATCAGAGATATACTGAGAAAGTTTCCATATGAGGTTTCCGGCGGGCAGAAACAGCGGGCAGCATGTGCAAGGGCGCTTGTCAACAAGCCGAAGCTGATTCTCGCCGATGAACCGACCGGGGCTTTGGACTCTAAATCATCCGCTGTGCTGCTGCGTGCTTTGCAGGTTATGAACAGGGAACTGGGCGCAACTATTTTGATGGTAACGCATGATGTGTTTTCGGCATGTTATTGTGAGAGAATTTTATTTTTGTGCGATGGGAAAATATGTGCGGAATTGAACAGGGGAAGTATGGAAAAAAGAGAGTATCTGAACCGCATTCTTGATATACAGTCTCAGATCGGAGGTGAGGATATTTATGCTGAATAAACTGGCGCTGAGAAATGCGGGGAGATTGTGGAAAGACTATCTGCACTATTTTCTGACCCTGTGTATGATAGCGGCTCTTACCTTTTCCTTCCATTCCCTGCTTTTTTCAGAGGATATCCGCGCGATGATTTATTATGGAGATGGTGGCGAATTATCTACGGCAGGAACCATGTTAATCACCTTTATGTCTGTGTCCACCGCGGTCATTTTTATCATAGCGGCATGGCTGATCAATTATATGACACGCTTTATTCTGGAAAAGAGGAGCCGGGAGTTCGCGGTTTATTTGTTATCGGGAATGAAGAAAGGGCAAATTGCAAGTCTTTACATGAAAGAGAATCTTTTTCTTGGCGTGTGCGCGCTGGTCATGGGATTCCTTTTCGGAAGCTGGTTACGGCAGGCGTTGTTTTTCATTTTCTATAAAAGTATCGGGAAAAATTACAAGGTAAATACAGAAATATCCGCGGGCAGCATTTTGCTTACGGCAGCTTTGTATGCCGCCTGTTTTGTGGCTGCCATGCTTCGGAACAGGAGGGTGTTTTCCCATATGGAAATCATCCATTTGCTCAACATGGATAAGCAGAATGAGGTAGTGAATGAAAAGCAAAACGCTGTCTGGGAAAGACTGTTTTTTCTCTTTATTGGAAATATACTGATTCTCTACTTCTTAATTTTTACGGGCAGGATCACAAAATGGTCAGCAGTCTTGGAAATGATCGGGCTGACTTTTACGTTTTACCTTTTCTATTTGGGGCTTTCCGCTTTTCTGATGAAATACATAGACAGGAAAGGCAGATTTATCTATAAGAAGGAATATTTGTTTCTATTGAGGCAGTTTTCCTCAAAGACGCGCAATACCTGTTTTGTCCTAGGAACATTGAGCCTCTTATTTATGTTTGCGCTGGTTGGAAGCTCGCTGGCATTTATGCTGAGCGACTATCAGAATAAACAGTTGGACGTAGAATATCCTTTTGACATGATTATCATCAGCGACGATACGGGCAATGACTTTTCCAAGGAGGAAGCATTGGTAGAGGACAGTATAACGCCGCGCGATATATGGAAATACTGCGTCTATCAAAATGGAACAAGCGACATGGGAGACTGGCTGTATCAGAATTTACGGTTGTTTTCAGAAAGAGACACCGATCCGGGAATGGCAGAGGGGAAACGTGCCGTTGCCTACTACGATTACGATGTGTACATGGGCGTATCCGATTATAACAGGCTGCGGGAAATGCTGGGGCTTGCGCCTGTGACTTTGCATGACAATCAATACTGCCTTCATATGCCAAACCGTGTCTATCAGGAAATAAAGGATAAGAGTGCGCAGGTGCAGAATAGTCTGCATACCGGGCTTGACTTTGCCGGTTTCCATACGGAGGGATTTGCGCAGAACGGGCATAACGGAACCGATTATTTACTGGTCGTGCCGGACTGGAAGCCGGCGGAAATGAAACCGTATTTTTCGCTTATGGCGGTTATGGCGGATGGAAATGTGCCGGAAAATTTATCGGAAAGACTGTATGATCTGGCGGGGAAAATAAGGGGCTATGATGAACTTGCCGACTATATAAAAATCGGAAGTGAGGCACTTTTTCTGATGCCTGCCACAATACAGGTGAAAAGCAGAGAGGTTTTTGAATTAAAGTTTTTGATGAGCACGCTGTCCTTTCCGCTGTTTTATATCGGTCTGGTGTTTTTGTGCGTGTCGTTCACTGTTCTTTCGGTCCAGCAATTGAGTGATTCCAACAAATACAGATTCCGGTATCAGATTTTAAATAAACTTGGCATGGGAAAGAGAAGAATCAAAAGGACGGTGGCGAAACAGTTATTTTTCTATTACCTGTGCCCCGTTTTGCTTTCGGCTGTCATTAGCGCGGCGGTTATCTTATATGTGGGACAGCAGTTTGTTTCCTATACGGGAATACACACAGAGGGGATTTCATATTTCTGTATTTCTCTGACGGGTTTTCTCGGGATATATATCTGCTATTTTGGGTTGACGTACTTGCAGTTTATAAAAAGCGTGGGGTGAATAGGGCTGATTATTCAATGGCATCCGGCGACTGAAACAGGTTCCTAATGCTCCTTACTGCGCAAGGAACCTGTGCTTCTGGCATACTTGGCGGCTAAAATTGAAAGACACACTATCCATATGAGTAACCCAATAATAATTACGTTTATGTTCAAACTGTCCGTGTTAACAATCTGCAGCTTTACAATCATTGCGGCTGCCAGATTATTACTTACATGAAAAATAATTGGAAAAACAATATGTTTCTTTTTAGCATATACATAACCATAAATGCAAGCCGGAATAAAAACAAAGGGCGCTGTCCATCCATGCATGATTGAGAAGAGGAAAGCACTGATCATAATTCCTGTTTTCATATTACTAAAACGGGAAAATATATTCATTAATGTTCCTCTGAATAAAAGTTCTTCACATACTGGCATGAGTAAAATGGTTGCAGTCATCATGCCAAAAGAGTGATACAATTTATTGTACATTTCAATTGTCATTCCTCTCGGAAGCCCTCTTTGTAGAAAAGGCATAGTAAATTCAAATGAAAAAAACAAGCATGACCCAAGCGACGCCATTACAATTAACAGCAAATCAATGAAATCCTTTTTGTATGATATCTTTTCTCCTGCGTTAAACTTTACTTTATATTTTTTCTTTAGTAGTAACGTTAAAAGGCACATTAAAAAATAGGATACTGTAATACCGAGCAAATGTGCACTTACTGCTGTCAACGGACCTGTTATGAGTAGAATCATACTATATACAATTGATGGCATTACATATATTACGAGTAAAACGATAGAAATGACGGCTATAATTTGGGACATGTCTACTGCTCCTCAATATTTTTTGACTATCTTTATCAATTATATTGCTGGTCAAAGCTCTGAACGTCTATTTTTATTATTCGTTTGTAAGAAATTCTTACAGATATTATACCAGATATAGGGATATAAATCAGTAAAATGAAATTTTGCAAAATTATACGGTGGACACGATACAGACTACTGAAAAGAGAGCGCTTTTGGGATATTTATGGAATTTGGCTTTTAAAGTTCCCTTTTGAAATATGTGATTGTGGAATAATATTTGGGCGGGTATAATGAATATAGGAAACCGCAGGCAGGATACTGAGGGAGGACTACATGAGCAGATTAAAGGAACTTCGGAAATACGTGGAAAATGAACTGAATAGGATGGAGGATGCCGATAAACGAAACAGTGCAGTTGCACATCTTTACGGGGTATCTCTTGCGGCTGCGATGATCGCGAAGAAGCGGGGGCTTGACCCGGAACTTTCTTCGATGGCGGCAATGCTCCATGATCTGCATGCTTATAAGACTGGCTCCTATGATGACCATGCGCACAAGGGAGCGGAGCTTGCAGGGAATATTTTGAGGGAACTGAAGCTGACGGATGAAGGCGAGACAGATATCATCTGTTCTGCGGTATATCATCACGATGACAAGCTAGTGGCGGACAGTCCGATGGATGAAGTTTTGAAAGACGCGGATGTCATTCATCACTGCATGAACGATTTGTCGAAACCTGTCAAGGAAAAGGAACAGGCGCGTTTCGATAAGCTGTGTACTGAGTTTGGGATGTGAGAGGATTATGTAGATGGATGACATATTTTACATAATCGGAACGGCTTATGCCGGAAAATTCACAATGGTGAAACTTCTTGCGAAAAATATGATGCTGGGATTAAAGAAGTAAAGAGCGGAACGCTTTTTCATCGGATTTTAACGGTTTCATTTTGGAGAGGGGTGAATTTGGCACATTTGTAGGCAGACCGAAAAATAAATAACTGAAAGGCACTATAGAAGCTATAGCGATAAGTCCTATGGAAATAAAATCCATAGGGCTTTATTTTTAACAGGGAGGAAAAGTATGGAATCGCCATATTTTACAAATAACCATTAAATTATCGCAAAGATTTTTGTGAATTTGTCTGGTAAAATAAAGCCGTGTCAAGGGAAACTTTGACAAAATCACTATAACCAATACATAGAAGGAGGAAGAAAAATGAAAAAGGTTGTTGCATTATTGACAGGTCTCACAATGGCGATGGGACTGGTGGCGTGCGGAAATAGCAGTACGCAGACGGCTGCGCCTGCACCGGCGGCTGAGGAGGCGCCCGCAGCGGAACCGGCTCCCGCAGAGGAAGAGACGGAGGCTCCCGATGAGCAGGCTGAGGCTCCGGCAGCAGAGAGCACAGGGAATGAGAAGCTGGTTGTAGGGTTTGCACAGATTGGTCAGGAATCCGGATGGCGCGATGCGGAGACAAACGATGTACAGTGGTATGCGGCGCGTAATACAGATACTATCGAGCTGGCGTTTGCTGATGCGCAGCAGAAGCAGGAAAATCAGATCAAGGCGATTCGCAATTTTATTGAAATGGATGTGGATGTAATCGCATTCCCTCCCGTTGTGGAGACAGGCTGGGAAGCAGTGCTGACGGAGTGCCAGGAAGCGGGTATTCCAGTTATTCTTGTAGACCGTGGTATTGATGCTTCCGCAGGCGAAGATCTGTATACTACAATGATTGCTTCCGACCATGTCTGGGCAGGCGAGCAGGCAGCTATTGTTATGAATGATCTTTTAGGCGGAACAGGAAAGGTTGTTGAACTGGAGGGCACTGTGGGCGCTTCCGCGGCAGTTCAGCGTAAGCAGGGCTTTGATGACTATATTGCAAATAACTGTCCTGACATCGAGATCCTTGACTCCCAGACAGGTGATTTTACCCGCGCTATGGGAAAAGAAGTTATGGAGTCTTTCCTGAAGAGCTATTCTGATATCGACGCTGTTTTCTGCCACAATGACGATATGGCGCTGGGTGCGATTGAAGCGATCAAAGAGGCTGGCTTAAAGCCGGGCGAGGATATCAAGGTGGTTGGCGTTGACGGCGTGAAGGGCGCTTTTGAATCCATGCTGGCAGGCGAGATGAACTGTACGGTTGAGTGTACGCCCATTCTGGCGCAGCAGATTTTTGATACGGCTGCCAAATTGAAAAACGGCGAGACAGTTGATAAGTGGATCATGTCCGCAGACGGCGTTTACACGGCTGATCAGGTGACGCAGGAAGTGGTTGACGGTCGTCAGTATTAATAGTTTATGTATTCTGGTGATATACAGGTTATTTGTGTCTCCGGACCGATCCAGTTTTTAGCGGTCGGTTCGGAGCATGTTTTTTTAAGGAGGTTAGAAGATTGGGGCAGGACAATTTACTGGTCATGGAAGAGATCAAAAAGGAATTTCCGGGAGTTGTGGCGCTTAACAATGTCCGCTTTTTTTTGAGGGCAGGCGAGGTGCACGCTCTGCTGGGAGAAAACGGCGCCGGAAAATCAACGCTGATAAAGGTCTTGACAGGGGTGGAACATATGGATTCGGGGACCGTGATGATGGATGGCAGCGTCATTTCCATTAAATCTCCTCTTGAGGCGCAAAAACACGGCATCAGCACCGTATATCAGGAAGTAAACCTCTGCCCGCATTTGAGTGTGGCGGAAAATATTTATGTTGGCAGGGAACCGCTTAAATTTGGCAGGATTGATTGGAAGGAAATTATTCAAAGAGCGAAAGAGTTATTAAAGCAATTTGATCTGGATATTGATGTGACAAAGAAGTTAGACAACTATTCTGTGGCTGTTCAGCAGATGATCGCCATTGCGAGGGCAGTAGATGTGAAGGCAAAAATCCTGATTCTGGATGAGCCGACTTCAAGTCTGTCGAATACGGAAGTGGATAAGCTTTTTCGGATTATGCGTATGCTGAAAAAACAGGGGATGGGCATCGTCTTTGTCACGCATTTTCTGGAGCAGGTTTATGAAATCACAGACCGGATCACAGTGCTTCGGAATGGCGAATATGTAGGCACTTATGATACCGATAAGTTGCCCAGAGTAGAGCTGATCGGGAAGATGATCGGCAAAGAGTATGAGGAACTGGCGGATGTTTCACGGTCCGCGGTGCAGGCGGGCACAGGAGAAGAGTATTTGCGTCTGGAAGATGCGGGCAGCGCAGATATTGCGCATATTTCGCTTCAGTTTAAGAAGGGAGAGGTCACGGGCTTTTCGGGGCTTTTGGGATCCGGCAGGAGTGAGATCGCAAGGCTGCTTTTCGGTGCGGATAAAAAGACCTCGGGAAAAACATTCATCAAAGGACGCGAGGTTCACATCGCAGATCCGCTGGATGCGATTCGCAACGACATTGCTTTCTGTTCCGAGAACCGAAAAAAGGAGGGTATTATCGGTGACTTGACCATCCGCGAGAATATTATCATTGCCCTGCAGGCAAAACGCGGACTTGGAAAGGCAATACGCTATAACGAAGCGCAAAAAATAGCCGAGAAGTTTATCGAGGAGCTGGCGATCAAAACACCGTCCACGGACCAGAAGATCAAAAATCTCTCCGGCGGGAATCAGCAGAAGGTACTGCTGGCACGCTGGCTGGCTACCAATCCGGAGTTACTGATTCTGGACGAGCCTACCCGGGGTATCGATATCGGCGCAAAAGCTGAAATTCAGAAAATAGTCACAAGGCTGGCGAAGGAGGGCATGAGCTGCGTGTTTATTTCCTCTGAGATGGAAGAGATGCTGCGATGCTGCAGTAAGATGTATGTGCTGCGGGATAAAGAGATTGTGGCGGAACTTGCCGGGGAAGAAATAAAAGAAGCGCGCATCATGGAGCATATTGCCGGAAAAGAGGTGGAAGCATGAATAAATTGAAAAGCAGAATGGAATTTCGTCCGTTGGTATCTCTGATTATCATTCTATTGGTCTGCGGCATTTTTTCGGGCGGTTCTTTTTTTGAAATATCGGTTGTGGAAGGGCATTTATACGGACGGTTGATTGATATCCTGCGAAACGGCAGCAGATATATGATTCTCGCAATCGGTATGTCCATGGTGCTGGCTACCGGCGGCACGGATATTTCAGTGGGGTCCGTCATGGCTATTTCGGGAGCGCTTGCCTGCTCAATCGTTGACCAGAGAATTTTGGCGATGCTGCATGGGAATGTCTTTGCGGCGGTTGGAATCGCCCTTTTGGCGGGCGCCTTATGCGGCGCATGGAACGGTTTTTTGGTGGCGAAGCTGAAAGTGCAGCCCATTGTCGCGACGATGATCCTGATGACTGCGGGGCGAGGCATCGCGCAGTTGATTGCGGACGGAAAAATTGTTACGATTACTTCGGATTCCTATTATTATATCAGCGGCGGATATGTGCTGGGACTGCCGTTCCCTCTGTTTATTGCGGCGTTTATGCTTATCTTTGCGGTTCTCATCACGAAAAAGACCGCTTTTGGGCTTGCGGTGGAATCAATCGGTGTCAACGCTGACTCCGCGCGGCTTTCCGGCATTAAGGTTGAGCGGAATCTCTGGATGATCTACATATTCTGCGGGGTCTGTGCAGCGATTGCCGGACTGATTGAAAGTGCGGGCATCAAAGGAGCTGACTGTAATAACTGTGGACTGATGATTGAAATGGACGGTATTCTGGCGGTTGCCATCGGCGGAACCTCCTTGTCGGGCGGGCGGTTTTCTCTGATCGCCAGCATCATAGGCGCGTTGGTTGTCCAGACGATCACAACTATGATTCTTGCTTTCGGTGTCGCGCCGGAGGTCATACGGGTATTTAAGGCGCTGATTGTCATTGTGATCTGTCTTGCGCAGTCTCCGGCTTTTGTGGCTAAACTGAAGAACGCGTTTGGGAAGAAAAAGGTGGTGGCATAATGGAGAAAAAAAGAGTAAAAATTAATAATGTCTCTCTGTTGATTGCGGTAGTTCTGCTGGTGGTCATGTACATAGCCGGTGCGAATATTTATGAACGGTTTGGCTCCGTTTCCACGATTCTGAATTTGTTTAACGACAATGCCTATCTGATTGTTGTATCAGTCGGCATGACTTTTGTTCTGCTGACGGGCGGCATTGATATTTCAGTTGCATCCACTCTGGCATTTTCGGGCGTGTTTTCGGCTTTTCTGCTGGAGAAGGGGTGGTCGGCGGGTGTGGTTATCCCGTTGGTTCTGCTGATTGGCGCGTTTGTCGGCTATATGCAGGGATATGTCATTCATACCTTTGATATCGCGCCCTTTCTGGTCACGCTTGCCGGACAGTTTCTGATGAGAGGCATGTGTGCGGTCATCAGCACGGTATCCATTCCAATCAATAACGGCTTTTATAAAGCGGTGGCGCTTGGAAAAATTTCATTTACTCTGAAATCGGGAGGCAGACCAAAGCTGTATTATTATGTGCTTGTGGCGGTGTTTGTGGTGCTGGCGGCTTGGTATGTACTGAAATATACCCGGTTTGGCAGAGCGGTCTATGCGGTTGGAAGCAATGAACAGAGCGCACAGTACATGGGGCTCAATGTGAAGCTGGTCAAGATTGGCGTTTATGCGATCAACGGTTTCTGTGCGGCATTGGGAGGCGTGCTGTTCAGCTTTTATACACTGGCAGGCTACTCTTTGCAGAACATGGGACTGGAACTGGATGCGATTTCTTCGGCGGTGATCGGAGGAACGCTCCTGACGGGAGGCGTCGGCACAGTGATCGGTTCACTGGTCGGCGTGCTGATACAAGGTATTATCCAGACGATAGTAACCTACCAGAATCTGAACACATGGTGGACAAAGGTTACTTTTGCGGGTATTTTGTGTTTCTTCATCCTTGTGCAGAAGATGGCGGCTGTGCGGGCTGAAAAACAGAAGGAAGCTTAAGAGGATGGCAATGGTGACTACAGGTAATTTACCTGTAGTCATTATGTCGTTTTATTGTTTAAGAATAAAAAGAATGTTTTTACCACGAAAGGATGTATGCGAATGAAACATGTGATAGGTAAAATGAGGGATGCAAAATTTCGTGATAAACTGACATTCAGCACACTGGTTGTAGCGCTTATTCCGCTGTTGTTATTTTCCATGCTGATCAGTTCGATCATATTGCGGGAAATGGAAAAAAATTCGGGTAAGCTGACCCAGCAGATGGTGACGCAGACAAGCGAATCGCTGGATATCTATATCGGCACCATCGAAAAGCTGATGGATTTTCTGGGTGCCCAGAGCGATGGCAATTTGGCAGAGGCTGCTGGGCAGGGTAAAAGACTGGAAGAGGTGACAGCCGCAATTCTGAAAGCCTATCCGGAAATTTCCGGCATAACGATTGCCTATCCGGATGACAGCTATCTGGGGGAAGGCATGACGCGGATTTCCAGAGACAGATTTGCGGATGAATCATGGTATCAGTATGCGATCGACCAAAAAGGACAGTTAGGTATTATCGGAAGCGCGCTTGGCAGGAATGTGGTGAATAATCTGAATGAAAGCTCGGATTCCATTTTTTCTTTGGTAAAGGCTTATGGGAACGATGAATCGGGAAATGGATGCAGGGTGGTGCTGTTTGATATCCGGCATAATATGATCGAGCAGCTGATTGGACGTGTCTCCATTGGGGAAGAGGGATTTTTGTATGTGGTAGACGAAAGTGATATCGTGTATACGCCCACCAACGATGTCGTTTATCGGATTGATCAGGCGTGCTATCGAAGGGAGGGGGAAGGAGGCGATGAAATCCGGATTCAGGGCAGGGATTACTTTGTGATGAATTGTTACAGCCCGTACTCCGGCTGGCGGACGGTAGGAGTTGTCCCGCAAGCCGAATTTTCTGCAGGTATGAACTTTATCTATCATATGTTTTTTGTGTGTGCGATTGTTTGTATCATACTTGCCATGTTTGCGTCCGTTAAGGTGTCGGCAACGGCAACCCAGCCCATTTTAAGACTTTGCAGCCTTATGGAAGAGGTGGAGGCGGGAGATTTCTCGGTTCGTTTTGACACAGTGCGCAAAGATGAAATCGGTTTGCTGGGCGGCTCTTTCAATCATATGATTGAGAAGATTAATGAGCTGATTAACGAACTGTATGTAGAAAAGCAGTATCGTCTGGAAGCACAGCTCAAGAGCCTTCAGGAGCAGATCAAGCCACACTTTTTATATAATACGCTGGATACGATAAGCTGGCTGGCAAGGGAGCATGGCGCGATGGATGTGGTCGGTCTGGTGGACGCGCTGACAAATATGTTCCGTGTCGGTCTTTCCAGCGGACGGGATTTTATTATGCTTCGGGAAGAGAAAAA
>CAJUBE010000016.1 GCA_910584725.1 uncultured Lachnospiraceae bacterium
CTTATATACGAGATTTACGTGTTATGATGTTTAAAAGGAAGTGTCAAACTCCCGTCTGCAATCCCCAGATAGTCCCTGATACATTTCTCAAACCAACGTGACTGAAATTGAATTTCCAAAACCTGTTCTCCTCTCTGCTTATAGCTGACCCGTTTTTTTTAACATACTATCATTATACGTTTAAATACAATATTTTACAATTTATCTTTTGATCGTACAGCCAACTCTTTACAAATAAATAAGGCGTAACTATAATAAGATAAATGCGGAAAAGACAGTCAAAACGAATAATACCTCTGCTTTTTCACATAATAAAAACAGATGGAAACGTAAAGGAGATCATTATGAATACCAATGCTTTATTTCAATTATCCTACGGTCTTTATGTGGCGGCATCCAAGTTTGACACAAAAATGAACGGCTGTATCGTAAACACGGTGATGCAGGTGACGAGCAATCCCCTGCAGATTGCAGTTGCAGTCAACAAAGAGAATCTGACCTGCGAAATCATACAGAAATCAAATATGGTTTCTCTGTCCGTGCTCTCCGAGACAGCGCCCTTTTCCCTTTTCAAACATTTTGGTTTCCAGAGCGGACGTAAGACCGATAAATTCGTAGACTATCCTTTCGCAATGACAGGGCAGGAACTCCCTTACCTCAAAGAGCACACCACGGCTTTTATCGACTGTAAAGTGACCAATGCGGTGGATCTGGGAACCCATATGCTCTTTATCTGCTCGGTAAACGACTGTGATGTCATTTCTGACGAAAAGGCGATGACCTATTCCTACTACCATGAATTTGTAAAACCGAAGCCGGAAGCATCCGCCACAAAGGGATGGCGCTGCATAGTCTGCGGCTATGTCTATGAAGGAGAAGAACTCCCGCCCGATTTTATCTGCCCATGGTGCAAACACGGCATCGAAGATTTTGAGAAAATTGTCTGAGATATTTTCCTATGAATTTTATATTAAGATAAATGGTTTGATTGATTATTCATATCTGCTTCTTTTTGTTCCGCTATTGTCAAAAACGCTGTATTTACGGGGATGCAACCGCAATTTTACATGAAAATATTTAAAAGCAACATAAAATTGATGGTCTTTACATCCCCGCTATCCTACAATATGACCATAGCCGGCAACAAGAAAAGAACAGGAGATTACATTATGAGCTTAGGACAAAATTTACAATTTTTAAGAAAACGGGACAACATCACACAGGAACAACTGGCGGAATCTTTAGAAGTATCAAGACAGTCCGTCTCCAAATGGGAGTCAGACACGACTTACCCGGAAATGGATAAACTGTTACAACTTGCCAACCTCTTCCACTGCAGTCTGGATGATCTGGTGCAGAAAGACATCAGCTCACAGTATGTAGAAGACAAATGTAACTACGATCAGTTTATGAATCAGTTCAGCAAAAGAATCACGACAGGCGTGGGACTGATCTTAAGTGGAGTTACTATTATGTTGCTTTTAAATACCTTCTTTCCTAAAGTACATGGTTTTGATATGGATGAATTTTCCGGCATTATATTTCTTTTCTTTGTAATAGCTGCTGTAGCGATTTTTATCGTTTCCGGCTTGCAGAGAAGTTATTTTGAAAAGAAATATCCATACATAGAAAACTTTTATTCAGACAAGGAAAAAGAGGCGTTTCACAAAAAACTGATTCAGTTTATCACAATCGGAGTAGTTCTCATTATTTTCGGCATGATTCTGGCAGTTACACTTGACGCGGTTATTTCTGCCGACCATATGATACGGAACACGATTGACTTCGATGCACTTGGCGGTGCCATATTTATGTTCCTTGTAACCATAGCCGTTATATTGTTTGTCTACGCAGGCACACAGGACAGCAAATACAATATCGAGCGCTACAATTTAATACACGATCATAATTCGCAGACCTACAAAAACGATAAAAAAATCGGTATTATCTGTGGCAGCATTATGATGGTGGCAACTATGATCTATCTCGGATGCGGTTTTCTCGGAAATTTATGGCATATTGCATGGGTGGTCTATCCCATTTTCGGCATTTCATGCGGCATCGTATCTATGGTCATTAACCGTAATAACGAGGAAGAAAACTAAAAAAGAGATTAGAGAAGAGCTATCTTCCCCTACTCATCATGCGACCCGTGTAGATGACATATTTCATCTACACGGGTCTGCACATCAAAAAAGATTCCCACTGTCTTAATCTCCAATGCCAAATTCCTGCAACGCCTGCTGCCAGTATTTCTCGGGAATATCCGGCCAGTTCACGCTTCCTTCCGCCTCCTTACACAACTCGCTTGCGCGTGTTAGACATGCCAGATTGCGGTCGGTTCCGGTGCGGAGCGTGTGTATCGTAATTTTCGACCATGCCGGCGCTTTCTCATGTAACCCGGAAAGTTCAAAATCTTTCACAAGTCTTTCCACATCATAATCCAGTTGAAAAAATTCCGCCTCCCATCCGTTTTTACTCCCGTGCAGCATCATATACTGTGTTTTTCCGTCAAAGTACCATGAAACGCCCACCGCGCCGGGATGCAGTATTTTTTTGCCGTCATACACTTTCTCTTCCTGAAAATGCACATGCCCGGACACCAGTAAATCCACATCCAGACTTTTCATAAGCTGGATGGTATTCTCACCGTCTGGTTCCAGTATTTCATTGGAACGCGCAAAAGACCCGTGACAATAACGAAAAGACTGATATCCCTCTTTCTCATAATAACCTTTGATATCAAGGCTCTCAAAAAACTGAAAATCCCGTTCTGTCAGATTCTCATAGGTATAAAGCAGACTGCCGCTGGCGGAAGAATAGGTCCACCTCTCCCCCGGATTTTTCCTGTGGTTCAGCATATAATCTTCCCGGTTTCCCCGGATAAAACGGCATTTATAATCCCGATCCATCTCATAGACAATCTTCATTGTTTTCTGCGGATAGGGACAGTCGCTGATATAGTCCCCGAGAAACAAAAACTCGTCCGGGTTCTGTTTCAAGGCATGTTCAATACACCTCTCAAGTCCCACATAATTACTGTGAATATCACCTATGACTGCTATTTTGTAATCTATCATATTTTTGTACCATATATTTTTACTATTTACATATTGAGAACGTTGTATCATTTATAAGCAGACTCTCAAAAGACGCCGATACTTGACGAGGTTCTGAGTTGCTATGCAACTCAACGAGTCTAGTACCGTTGCGTTTTTTGCGAAGCGAAAGCGGGTCTGCGTTGAATGATACAACGTCCTCAGTAAACAACAATTTTAATCCTCTTCTTCTTTAGGTAAATTTAATTCTTTCCCATCATCATAATCCTCGGGAATATTATACTTCTCCTCCTCGGGTATCTCCTCCATGGCGTCATCGATATTTTCAAATTCTTCCTCACCGTTGCTGATCTTTTCTCGGACTTTGGCAATTTTTGCCACTTTTACGTTGTCATCCAGATTGATCATCTTTACGCCGGAAGTAATTCTGCCGAGAGTTGAAATATCTTCCATACGGAGCTGGATGATGATACCTTCCGTAGTGATCATCATAATTTCGTGATCGTCATTGACGGCTTTCACACCGACCACATTGCCCGTCTTTTCTGTGATCTTATAGCACTTTAAGCCCTTGCCGCCGCGTTTCTGTACGGTAAACTCTTCCAGATACGTCCGCTTGCCCATGCCGTTTTCCGACACGATCAGAAGGGAATCTCCCTGATGGTCTAATTGCATACCGACAATTTCATCCCTGTCAGACAGATTCATGCCGATTACACCCATGGAAGACCTGCCGGTAGGTCTTACGTCCGTTTCCTTAAAGCGGATACACATGCCATGTTTCGTGACAAGGAAAATATCTGTCTCGCTGGAAGTCGTTTTTACCTCAATCAGTTCGTCATCATCCCGCAGATTGATCGCCGCCAGACCGTTTTTCCTAACATTTGAAAATTCCATGATGGAAGTTTTTTTCACAATGCCGCGTTTTGTCACCATAAAGAGATTTTTGTTCTCTTCGTAGTCTTTGATCGGGATCATAGCCGAAATTTTTTCGCCCGGATTCAACTGCAAAATATTGACGATTGCAATGCCCCTCGCGGTACGGCTTGCCTCGGGAATCTCATATGCTTTCAGACGGTACACCCTGCCGTAGTTCGTAAAGAACATGAGGTAATGGTGGGTTGTCGTCATGAGAAGGTCCTCAATATAATCCTCCTCAATGGTCTGCATTCCCTTGATGCCCTTGCCGCCGCGGTTCTGGGACTTGAAATTGTCCACCGTCATGCGCTTGATATAGCCGAGGCTGGTCATGGCAATTACAGTATTATCCCTCGGAATCAGATCCTCCATATTGATATCATAAACGTCAAATCCGATCTTACTTCTTCTGTCATCGCCGTATTTTTCAGCCGTGACAAGCATTTCACCCTTGATCACGCCAAGGAGCAGCTTTTCATCCGCCAGAATCGCCTTTAACTCCTGAATCTTTTTGAGGAGCTCTTCATGCTCGTTCTCAAGCTTTTCTCTCTCCAGACCTGTCAAGGCACGCAGACGCATATCCGCAATCGCCTGTGCCTGTGCGTCGGAAAGACCGAAACGCTCCATCAATCTCTCTTTCGCAATGGCAGTAGTGCGGCTGCTTCTCATAATCTGGATCACTTCGTCAATATTATCCAGAGCAATGAGCAGACCCTGCAAAATATGATCCCTCTCCTCAGCCTTATCCAGATCATATTTCGTCCTTCTCGTCACCACATCTTTCTGGTGATCCAGATAGTAGGTGAGCATATCCAGAAGGTTCATCACCTTCGGCTCATTATTCACCAGAGCAAGCATGATAACACCGAAGGAATCTTGCAGTTGCGTATGTTTATAAAGCTGGTTCAGAATGACATTTGCGTTGGCATCCTTTCTCAGCTCGATCACAATTCTCATACCTTCACGGTTAGTCTCATCTCGCAGGTCTGTGATACCGTCGATTTTTTTCAGCTTTACCAGATCGGCAATCTTTAAAATCAGATTCGCCTTATTTACCATATAGGGAAGCTCCGTCACGATAATACGGCTCTTTCCATTGTCCATCGTCTCGATTTCCGTGACCGCGCGGACTCTCACTTTGCCGCGCCCCGTGCGGTACGCTTCCTCCGCACCTTTTGTCCCTAAAATAATGCCGCCGGTGGGAAAATCGGGCGCTTTGACAACCTGCAGCAGTTCATCCAAATCCGTCTGTCTGCTCTCATTTATCTGATTATCAATAATTTTGACAACGGCATTCGTCACTTCACGCAGATTGTGAGGCGGAATGTTGGTAGCCATACCGACCGCGATACCTGTCGTACCGTTTACCAGAAGATTCGGATAACGGCTTGGCAGAACCACAGGTTCTTTTTCCGTATCGTCAAAGTTCGGCACGAAATCCACGGTATTTTTATTGATATCCGCCAGAAGCTCCATGGAAATTTTGCTGAGGCGCGCTTCCGTGTAACGCATCGCCGCCGCACCGTCTCCGTCCATGGAACCGAAATTTCCATGTCCGTCCACAAGCGGATATCTGGTGGACCATTCCTGCGCCATGTTTACCAGCGCGCCGTAAATGGAACTGTCGCCGTGAGGATGATATTTACCCATGGTATCACCGACGATACGGGCGCTTTTTCTGTGCGGTTTATCCGGTCCGTTATTCAATTCGATCATGGAATAAAGGACGCGGCGCTGTACAGGTTTCAGACCGTCTCTCACATCCGGCAGCGCACGGGCGGCAATGACGCTCATGGCATAGTCGATATAAGAATCTTCCATCTTTTTCTTAAGATCGACGTCCTCTATCTTATCAAAAATCTTATCATCCATCATATATGCCTTTCTGAATTAAATATCCAAATTCTTCACAAACTTTGCATTTTCTTCAATGAAAATCCTGCGGGGTTCCACTTTGTCTCCCATCAGCGTGTTGAAGGTAAGATCTACCTCAGACTCCTCCTCCTCATTGAAATTCACACGGAGAAGGATTCTTCTTTCGGGATCCATCGTCGTCTCCCAGAGTTGGTCCGCATCCATCTCGCCCAGACCTTTGTAACGCTGGATTTTATTGTTCTGGTCACGCCCCACCTCTGATAAGATCGCTTCTAATTCATCATCACTGTAAGCATACCACACCTGTCTGTTCTTCTCCAACTTATACAGAGGAGGTTTTGCCAGATACACATGACCCTGTTTGATCAGTTCCGGCATAAAACGATAGATAAACGTCAGCATCAAGGTTGCGATATGAGCGCCGTCCACATCCGCATCTGTCATAATGATAATCTTATCATAACGCAGTTTGGAAATATCAAAATCCTCATGGATTCCCGTGCCGAAAGCCGTTATCATCGCTTTGATTTCCGCATTGGCGTATATCTTATCAAGACGCGCCTTTTCCACATTCAAAATTTTGCCGCGCAGGGGAAGAATCGCCTGCGTCGCACGGCTTCTCGCCGTTTTCGCGGAGCCTCCCGCAGAATCTCCCTCAACGATATAAATTTCACAGTTTTTCGGGTCTTTATCGGAACAGTCCGCCAGTTTTCCGGGAAGGGAAGTCCCCTCCAGAGCCGTCTTGCGGCGGGTCAAATCTCTCGCTTTTCTTGCCGCCTCTCTCGCCCTCTGCGCCAGAATGGACTTCTCGCATATAATTTTTGCCACAGAAGGATTCTGCTCCAAAAAATAAGTGAGCTGTTCGCTTACTATACTGTCTACTGCGCCTCTCGCTTCGGAATTTCCGAGCTTCTGTTTTGTCTGTCCCTCAAACTGCGGATCCTCGATCTTGACACTGATAATAGCCGTCAAGCCTTCCCTGATATCTTCACCGGAAAGATTTGGCTCACTTTCCTTTAAGAGTTTATTGTTTCTCGCATAATCATTAAAAGTTTTTGTCAGAGCATTTCTGAAACCGACCAGATGGGTGCCGCCTTCCGGTGTATTGATATTATTTACGAAGGTATAAACGCTTTCATTGTAGGAATCGTTGTGCTGCAGCGCAACCTCAACATAAACGCCGTTTTTCGTCCCTTCAAAATACATGATCTGCTCATACAAAAACTCTTTGCTTCTGTTCAGGTATGTAACAAATTCCTTGATACCACCCTCATAATGAAATGTCTTTTCCTGCTTTTGATCGTCTCTGTCATCTTTTAAGACAATCTTTAATCCCTTTGTCAGAAAAGCCGTCTCGCGTAATCTTGTCTTTAACGTATCATACTCAAATATCGTCTCCTCAAAGATTGTGCTGTCAGGTTTAAACTGTACCCTTGTTCCTGTCTTTTCCGGATCACAGTCTCCAATCACTTTTAATTTATTACAGGCATGTCCTCTCTCGTATCTCTGATGATATACTTTACCTTCATGACAGATATCCACTTCCAGCCAGTCAGAGAGCGCATTTACCACAGACGCACCCACACCGTGCAGGCCGCCGGACACTTTGTATCCGCCACCGCCAAATTTGCCGCCCGCATGAAGAACCGTAAATACAACCTCTACAGCGGGAATACCCGCTTTATGATTGATGCCGACAGGAATACCGCGGCCATTGTCTTCCACGGTAACGGAATTATCCTGATTGATGGTCACATAAATTTCGGTACAGACGCCGGCAAGCGCTTCATCCACAGAATTGTCAACAATCTCATAGACAAGATGATGGAGTCCTCTCAGAGAAGTACTACCAATATACATACCGGGTCTTTTTCTGACCGCTTCCAGACCTTCCAGAATTTGTATTTGATCCGCACCATATTCACTGTTATTCACTTCTTCAAAATTATCTGCCATTTTTTACCTCCATTTTAAAACAAAATACCCCTTATAATACAATTACTCTACAATACTTCCGTTTTCTATCTTAAAAACCTTATCAATTTCAAACCGATTATTCACAAATTCATCCAATCCTGTACAAGTAATAATCGTCTGAATATCTCCGATCGTACTGAGCAGGTAATTTTGTCTGTTACTGTCAAGCTCTGACAACACATCGTCGAGCAGCAGAACAGGATTGTCTTTCGTCAATTTCTTTACAAGTTCTATCTCAGACAATTTTAAAGAAAGCGCCGCCGTTCTCTGCTGTCCCTGAGAACCGAATCTCCTGATATCAATATCTCCTACCATAAAAGAAAAATCATCTCTGTGCGGTCCTACAGTTGTCTGT
Organism: uncultured Lachnospiraceae bacterium; assembly: GCA_910584725.1. GTDB lineage: Bacteria > Bacillota > Clostridia > Lachnospirales > Lachnospiraceae > UBA3282. Next base: position 8,185 of record CAJUBE010000016.1, read on the forward strand.
TTTAATTTAATGTCTCTGTCCTGGCAGGAAGAAAGTGATTTTTCATAGTTTTCAATCAAAACATCAGGTTCATAATGAATAATAAGTTCTTCTTTATCCCCTGATAATTTTTTATGTATATCAAAAATAATCTCATTGAGCTGTTCTACAAAAAGTTTTCTTCTTTCTATGATTTTGCTTCCAAAAGAAACAAGCTGGGAATCCCAAATATTCAAAGTCTCCTTTAAGGACGGATTAAAATACATATCCTTCAGCAGTTTATTTCTTTGATTGACAATCTTATTGTAATGATTCAGATTGTAGATATAAAACGAATCAAGCTGACACAATTCCATATCCACAAACCTTCTTCTCTCCGAAGGGCCGTTTTTAATAATAGAGAGATCTTCCGGCGAAAAAAATACGACATTTAGCAATCCGAGAAGATCCGCCGCTTTTTTTATTTTCTGCCCGTCAATAGCAATTCCCTTTGTCTTATTTTTGCGAAGGTGCATATCTACCCTGATCTCAACTTCTTCTTTTTCCAGATAAGTCCTGATATGCGCTTCCTCTTTCGCAAAATTGACAATATCCTTATCTTTGCTTCCTTTGTGAGATTTGGTAGTAGCGGATAGAAAAATAGCTTCTAAAATATTTGTCTTTCCCTGGGCGTTATCTCCATATAAAATATTTGTTCCTTTACTGAAATCAATATGTAAAGAATCATAATTTCTGAAATCCGCTAATTCCAACGATTTGATAATCATTCGTCCACTACCTTAATTTGTTGTTCATTGTATGTAATCACATCACCGGGATATATTTTTTTACCGCGCTGCAATTCTACTTCACCGTTCACTTTTACATAACCTTCCTGAATTTCTATTTTTGCATCCACGCCGGATTCCACCAAACCCGCCAATTTCAAAGCCTGCCCAAGTTTGATAAAATCATCCCTGATTCTTATTGTTTCCATATTTTTACTTTTTATACCCCTTCTGCGCAGAGAATGCTCCTTTTTAGCATTCTCTCACCTGAAACTTATAAGTTCTTGGCATCGCGTCCTATGGCGCGATGTATTTAGAACTTCTTTTCATATGAGATTTAGTACTTCTTGGCGTTCTGTCCTATGGCAGAACATCTTTAGAAGTACTTCTCACATTGTTATTCGACGTTTATAAAATTCACCGGAAGAATCATATAAATATAACTTTCGCTCTCATCTTTGATAAAGCAGGGTGCTTTCGGGTTCACCATATAGAGCAGAATCTCTTCATCCTCAATCACACGCAGCGCATCAATCAAAAACTTAGGATTGAATCCGATTTTCAAATCCTTTCCCTCTTTATTAATATCAATATCTTCATCCATACTTCCCACCGTAGAATTCATCTTTAGCTGCATGGAAGTATCTTTCACGTCAATAATAACAGGTTTCTTATCCCCTTCTTTTACAAGAAGTGTCGCCCTGTCAATACAGTCAAGAAGCTCTCTCTTATTCATTTTAATTTTCGTCTCATAATCACTGGAAAGCATCTGGTCTATCTTAAAATACTCTCCCTCAATCAACCTGGAAACAACAACTGTATCGTTAAATTCAAACAATATATGCTTATCCGTAAAGAAGATATTGACGTCTTTATCCATATCCCCGGATAAAATTTTGCTGATTTCACTCAGTGTCTTTCCGGGAACCACTACTTTTTTATTACCATAAGAATTTTTAAGAGCAATTTTTCTGATGGAAATGCGATGTCCGTCCAGCGAGACAACTTTTAATGTATCGTTGTTTATTTCAAACAGTTCGCCTGTCATCAGTTTATTGTTTTCATTATCCGCAATAGAAAAAATGGTCTGCCGGATTACCTCTTTCAATGTAAACTGTGAGATGACAACAGAATCATTTTTCTCAATTTCAGGGAGGTAGGAAAAATCTTCTCCTGACTTTCCTATGATATTGAATTTAGCCTTTTCACAAGTAATGGTTGTCTTAAAGGAAGGATCTGTCTCGATGGTAATATCGTTATCAGGAAGCTTTCTCACAATCTCAAGAAAAATTTTAGCGTCAAGTGCTATCGTACCTTTCTCTAAAATATCTCCTTCTATAATAGTCTCAATACCAAGCTCCATATCGTTTGCAGTCAGCTTAATTTCACCATCTGTAGTATCTACCAGAATACATTCCAAAATAGACATGGTAGTTTTATTTGGGACAGCTTTGGATACTGTCTGTACGCCGGTTAATAGATTTGATTTTGTACATACAATTTTCATCTGTGAATAACTTCCTTTCCTGCTTTTGGGTAAATTGAAACGCTGCCTTAAGTTAATAATTTAATAAATATTCCGTAGTAATCATAATAACAGATGTAGATATGTGAATAACCTGATCTGTTCTGTTATTTAAAGGATTTCTGAAAAAAATTAGGGTGTTGATAATTCAGGACAACCTGATGATAAATCAAAAGTTTTCAACAACACTTTTTTAACTTTATAAATGACATTAATGTCATAACACTTTCATCCACACTATTTTTACAACGGATGTTGAATACAATGTGGATAATGATTAAGGCATAATTTTCTTTCTTATAATATCTACCTTATTTTTTAGTTCTTCATTGTTTTCCATTTCTTTTGAAATGGTTTTAATGCCATGTAAAACTGTAGTGTGATCCTTTTTGCCGATTGCTTTCGCAATGCTCTGCAGGGAATTTGTTGTCATTTCTCTGCAAAAATACATGACAACCTGTCTTGGCTGTACAAGCTCTGCCGTTCTTTTCTTGGAAGCGATATCTTCCGGGTTGACGCCAAAATGTTCCGCTACTACTTCTATGATGAGAGAGGGGGTAATTTCCTTCTGCTTATTCGGATAGATCACATCTTTCAGGGCTTCTTTCGCATATTCCAGATTGATATCTACCTTATTTAATTTAGAGAAGGCCATAATCTGATTTAAAGCGCCTTCCAACTCCCTGATATTGGATTTTACGTTCTCTGCGATATAGGATAAAACTTCATCGTCAATTTCTTTGTTATAATTCTCTGCGTTTTTTTGAAGGATAGCCATTCTTGTCTCATAATCCGGAGGCTGGATGTCAGCGATCAATCCCCATTCGAACCGGGAACGCAGTCTTTCTTCCAATGTTTCCATATCCTTCGGCGGTTTGTCTGAGGATAGAATAATCTGTTTTCCTGCAGAGTGAAGCGTGTTAAATGTATGGAAAAATTCTTCCTGTGTACTTTCTTTGCCAATAATAAACTGGATATCATCGATCATAAGAATATCTACTGTTCTGTACTTCTCTCTCATTTTATTCATTTTAATGGCATCGCCGCTTCTGATACAGCTGATCACTTCGTTGGTAAAGTTTTCTGAGGTGACATATAAAACTTTTATTCCCGGATTCCTTTCTAAAGTAAAGTGTCCGATGGAATGCATCAGATGGGTTTTTCCGAGGCCGGCTCCCCCATATATATAGAGGGGATTGTATACTTCGCCCGGAGATTCCGCTGCAGCCAATGCCGCAGAGTGCGCTAATTTATTATTGCTGCCTACAACAAAAGAATCAAACTTATATTTAGGATTCAGATTTGAGTTTTCATAGTTTACATGATTGGCAGGTTTTGCCTTGGATTTTGATTTATTTTCCTGCTCCATGGCTTCTTTTTCTAATATAAAGGAAATATCATAAGTGTGATCCATCATTTCTGAAACGATTACCTTAAAAAAGTTTTTATATTTAGAAGAAATATAGTTAAGGGCATGAGCCTGATCGGAAGGTATCATAATGATTACTACATTATCTTTCACTTCATAAAAACGGAGAGGTTTAATCCAAGTATCATAGGAAACATCAGTTAATTCATATTCTTTTCTGATTGTATCTTTGATTTCATCCCATTTTTCTTTGATAGAGTCCATAATATCCATAACCTCATTGACTTTATATAGATGTATTTCGGTTTCTTTTTAAATAATTGTGCTACATCAAAATTACCCTACCATATATAATAATACAAACATCAAAAAAATTCAAATGATAAGTTATCCACGTGAAAAACACGTATGTGTATAGTTACTTTTCACACCCGCACCATGCACTTGCTGCATGGTGTCGGAGCCAGCCCGGTGCATTCATTGTTGCAATTCACACGGAATAATCGTAAATTGATGCGAAATCTGGCGTACGTGTGAATTGTAACTGTGTATATTATTTAGACAGGTTGACATATTCTATTGTCATAAAAATTATTGTGAATAACTGTAGGATAGGATATAAACAATAATCACAGTGATAAAATATGTGTTATATTTATTTTGAACAAGGAAAATGAAAGTTATCCACATACTTATAAACATATTGTGGATTAGTTATGTAAAGTTGTATGATAAAAATTTCAAAAATATCCTTGGTTTTACTTGACGTTTTCCTATTAATTATATATAATCAACATGTTGTTTTCCAAAAAATGATAACATTTGGTTAGCCTTATAAAATAAGTAAAGTTTGGTGAAGGAGGTGCAATGGAATGAAAATGACGTTTCAGCCTAAAAAAAGGCATAGAGCTAAAGTCCACGGTTTTCGGAAAAGAATGAGTACCAGAGGTGGACGGAAAGTATTAGCTGCAAGACGTGCAAAAGGAAGAAAGAGATTATCAGCATAGGCCGCATTTATGTGGCCTATTTTTCTAATATGTGCAGAGCTGCATATAGAAGTTTTCATCTGAAAGGCAGTAAAATGGTATTTTCTGAATCCTTAAAAAAGAATGCAGATTTCCGGAATGTTTATGAGAACGGTAAAAGTTATGCAGACAAGTATCTGGTGATGTATGTTTTGGAAAACAACAGAGACATAAACAGACTGGGAATTTCCGCCAGTAAGAAAGTGGGAAACAGTGTAGTGAGACACCGCTTTGCCAGACTGGTGAGAGAGAGTTACCGGCTACACGAAAATATATTTAATAGTGGTTTAGATATAGTAGTCGTTGCGAGAAAAAGTGCGGCATCGGTTGGTTTTTTCGAAATCGAAAGCGCACTGTTACATCTTTCAAAGCTTCATCATATCATTAAAATTTATTTTTATGACGATGAGGAAAAGTAACAATTTCAGTGCATGTAACTTTGAAGGTACTGAACAGTTACAATTAGAATTTATGATGAAAAAAGTTATGATTTATTTTATCAAATTCTATAGAAAGTATATTTCTCCTATGAAGCACACGAAATGCCCTTATATACCTACCTGTTCGGAATATGGGCTGGAGGCTGTAGAAAAATATGGCGCTCTGAAAGGAGGGCTTCTTGCTTTTTGGAGAATATGCAGATGTAATCCTTTTTCAAAAGGTGGGTATGATCCTGTTCCTTAGAGGCAGGAAAACTTGTTTTGTAAAGGAGGTAAGATATTTTGTCAAATATTTTATTGACAAAGGATACGGGAGCAATACTCGGTCCTGTGTCAAAGTTGTTGGGTTATATTATGGAAGGCATCTTTTTTGTGATAGATAAAATAGGCGTTCCTAATATCGGACTAGCCATTATTTTATTTACCATTGTTATTTATCTTCTGTTGATGCCTCTTACGATCAAGCAGCAGAAATTTTCTAAATTGTCTGCGAAAATGAATCCGGAACTTCAGGAGATTCAGAAGAAGTATAAGAATAAAAAAGATAACGATTCCATGATGGCGATGAATATGGAGACGCAGGCTGTTTATGCGAAATACGGCGTATCTCCATCAGGCAGTTGTATCCAGCTTTTAATCCAAATGCCTATTTTGTTGGCTCTTTATCGGGTAATATATAATATTCCTGCATATGTTGGTAAAGTGAAAGATGCCTTTTTTCCTCTGGTGGATAAATTGATTGCCGAACAGGGAAGCGTGGAGTTTCTGAGAGGTTTTTCTAACGCCAATATGTTTGCGAAGCAATTTGAAAACGAGAATTTTACAGGCGGCGTTACCTCCTATGTGCAGAATACGTTTGTAGATGTTTTGAATAAGGCTTCCAGTGCGGAATGGTTAAGTCTGAAAGAGAATTTTTCTACTCTTTCTGCGGATATAGACCATACCATGTCCTTACTTGATCAGTACAATAACTTTTTAGGGTTAAGTATGTCAAATTCTCCTTCCTTTACTTTTGGTGAAGCGAGGGCGTCAGGTTCCGTCCTGATGATGATTGCCGCTTTTTCCATTCCGGTTTTGGCGGCGCTGACACAGTGGATCAATGTAAAGCTAATGCCTCAGCAGGAAACAAATACGGATAACGAGCAGCAAAATACTATGGCACAGTCCATGAAAACCATGAACATGGTGATGCCGATTATGTCTGCTATTTTTTGTTATACATTGCCTGCAGGTATGGGACTTTACTGGGTAGCCGGTGCGGTGGTGAGAAGTATCCAGCAGATTCTCATTAATAAACATATTGATAAGATGGATTTGGACGAAGTCATTAAGAAAAATGAGGACAAGGCCAAAAAGAAAATGGAAAAGGCCGGACAAAAAGCGGAGAAGATGGCGGCTTATGCAAACATGAATACAAAAAATGCCGGCATGGCATCGAAGGCTTCTGTTTCTCCTAAATTGAGTCAGGAAGAAAAAGAGGAGCTTGTTAAAAAATCGACAGAATATTATAATAAAAACGCTAAGCAAGGCAGTATGATGGCTAAGGCAAATATGGTTAGACAATATAATGAAAAAAATAACAAATAGGAGGTAGCGTGATGGACTATATTGAAGTATCTGCAAAAACAGTTGATGATGCGATCACGGAAGCGTGTCAGAAATTTACTTTGACCAGCGATAAGTTGGAATATGAAGTAGTAGATGAAGGAAAAACAGGATTACTCGGTATTGGCGCAAGACCTGCTGTCATTAAAGTAAGAGTAAAGTCTTCTGTGGAAGATAAAGCGAAAGATTTTCTGAAAGATGTTTTTGCGGCTATGAATCTTACTGTCGTTTCAACTGTTTCTTACAATGAAGAAGAAAATTCCATGGATATTGATCTTTCCGGGGATGAGATGGGAATTTTGATCGGTAAGAGAGGACAGACTTTAGATTCTCTGCAGTATCTTGTATCTTTGGTAGTCAATAAAGATACGGAGAATTATATCAGAGTGAAAGTTGATACGGAAAATTATCGTAAGAGAAGAAAAGAGACGCTGGAAAATCTGGCTAAGAACATTTCCTATAAGGTAAAGAGAACCAAACGGCCTGTTTCTCTGGAACCTATGAATCCTTATGAGAGAAGAATTATTCACTCCGCTCTCCAGAATGATAAATATGTGACAACTTACAGTGAGGGAGACGAGCCTTTCCGTCATGTGGTTGTGGTTCTGAGAAAGTATGAGAGAAGTGAAAAGAGATACGAAAAGAGTTATGAAAAAAATTATGAAAAGAATTATGAGGAAAAATCTGAGTATTAAATAAGATTGAAAAATTGGAAAGCCGGCGGGTTGTACACCTGCCGGTTTTTGTCATAGTAGATTTTTTGTGAAGTATGTAGTAAAATTGAATAACTGTAGATATTGTTATTATATGGGGAGAAGGTTATGAAAACAGATACGATCGCCGCCATTGCTACTGCTTTGTCTGATTCGGGAATAGGGATTATAAGAGTGAGCGGTGAGGAGGCAATTTCGATTGTCAGTAAAATATATCGTAATAAAAAGTATGAGGATATTCTTTCTGATTATAAATCTCATACGATTCATTACGGTTTTATTATCGAAAAAAATGGAAACCTGCTGGATGAAGTGATGGTTTCCGTTATGAAAGCGCCCTACAGTTATACGACGGAGAATACGGTAGAAATTAATTGTCATGGCGGCGCCCTGATGATGAAAAAGATTCTTATGACAGTGATAGAGGCAGGAGCCAGATTAGCGGAGCCGGGAGAGTTTACGAAGCGGGCTTTTTTGAATGGAAGAATTGATCTTTCTCGAGCGGAAGCGGTCATGGATATGATTTATGCGAAAAATCAGTTTGCCCTTAAATCTTCTATTAAGCAGCTTAGAGGTTCTGTCTTTGAAAAAATTAGAGAGCTCAGAGAAAAGATTTTATATGAGATTGCTTTTATTGAGTCAGCTTTGGATGATCCGGAGCATATCAGTCTGGAAGGATATACGGAAAGATTAACGGATCAGGTTTGTTATCTTATCAAAGAATTGAAAAAGCTTTTGGATTCTGCAGATGATGGAAAGATGTTGAAGGAAGGAATCCGCACGGTTATTGTAGGTAAACCGAATGTGGGAAAATCTTCGCTTTTAAATCTTCTTGTTGGACAGGATCGGGCTATCGTTACGGATATTGCGGGAACGACCAGAGATACCTTGGAAGAAACAGTTAATTTAGGAGATATCACATTAAATATGATAGATACCGCAGGCATCAGAAATACGGAGGATGTTGTGGAAAAAATAGGCGTGGAAAAGGCTAGGAAGATTTCCGAGGATGCGGATCTGATTTTGTATGTGATGGATTCTTCTGTTCCTTTGGATGAAAATGATGTGGATATTGTCCGCATGATAAAAGATAAGAAAACGATTATTCTTTTAAATAAATCGGATTTGAATGAAGTAGTTAATAAATCTTCTGTTGACGCTCTGTTTTCAGATGTCTGTGAAAAAAATTACAGTGTATATGAACTTTCAGAAATAGAAAACGGTAAAAAATGGGATGGTAATGAAAATATTTGTATGATTAGAATTTCTGCTAGAAAAAATGACGGGTTAGATTTACTTGTGGAATTGTTGAAAAAGATGTTTTTTCATGGGCAGATTTCTTATAATGATGAAGTATGTATTACGAGTTCCCGCCATAAAGAGGCTCTTTTGGAAGCGCTTGAGAGTATTAATCAGGTAAAAAAGAGTCTTGAGGATAATATGCCGGAGGATTTTTATTCCATTGATCTGATGAATGCTTATGCTGCGCTTGGAAGGATAATCGGGGAAGAGGTGGGGGATGATTTGGTGAATGAGATATTTTCGAAATTTTGTATGGGAAAGTGATTGAGAAGAATTTTTAAAGCTCATGTCAAAGGATATTTTGCTAAGAAATTTTATGTTTCAATCTGAAGAACGTAAAAAAATGTTCTTCTTGAATGGGAGTATAATGGAGTATGGCTGAATTAAGAGAAAAAGCAGATGTATGTGTGGTCGGCGCGGGACATGCGGGGTGTGAGGCAGCTTTAGCCTGTGCGCGGCTTGGATTTGAGACAGTAATCTTTACTGTGAGTGTGGACAGTATTGCGCTTATGCCGTGTAATCCGAATATAGGTGGTACCTCAAAAGGTCATTTGGTGAGAGAGATCGATGCGCTTGGCGGGGAGATGGGAAAAAATATTGACAAGACTTTTATCCAGTCTAAGATGTTAAACAAATCAAAAGGACCTGCGGTGCATTCTCTCAGAGCGCAGGCGGATAAGGCGGAATATTCCCGGGCGATGCGCAAGATTTTAGAGAACCAAGAGCACTTGACCATCAAACAGGCGGAAGTCTGTGAGCTTCTGGTGGAAGAAAGAGAGGAAGTTTCTTCTCATCTGCCGGTTAAAAAAATTGTGGGATTAAAGACGTTCACAGAAACTATATATGAATGTAAGACTGTTATTTTGTGTACGGGTACTTATTTGAAAGCCAGATGTCTTTGTGGAGAGGCAATTACTTATACGGGACCGAACGGTTTGCAGGCTGCAAACCATTTGACGGATTCTCTTTTAAGTCTCGGAATTGAGATGCGTCGTTTTAAGACAGGTACGCCTGCCAGGATGGACAGGCGGTCGTTGGATTTTGATAAGATGGAGGAACAGTTTGGCGACGAGAGGGTTATTCCCTTTTCTTTTTCAACAGATCCGGATGAGGTGCAGATTGATCAGGTGTCCTGTTATCTGACTTATACCAATGAACAGACTCATGACATTATCAGAGCGAATCTTGACAGATCTCCAATCTATGCGGGGGTGATAGAGGGAACGGGACCAAGGTATTGTCCTTCTATTGAAGATAAGGTGGTTAAATTTTCTGATAAGGACAGACATCAGGTTTTTATTGAACCTGAGGGGCTGCATACCAATGAAATGTATGTGAGTGGTATGTCTTCCTCACTTCCCGAGGATGTGCAGCTTGCCATGTACCGCACAGTGCCAGGACTGGAGCATTGTAAAATGGTGAGAAATGCTTATGCCATAGAATATGACTGCATTGATCCAAAACAGCTGTATCCGACTTTGGAGTTTAAAAGTATCAGAGGGCTTTTCAGTGGTGGACAGTTTAACGGCAGCAGTGGTTATGAAGAAGCGGCAGCACAGGGCTTGATGGCAGGTATCAATGCATCCCTTTCTATGCAGGGAAAAGAACAGATTGTTCTGGATCGTTCTCAAGCTTATATTGGCGTCTTAATTGATGATCTGGTGACAAAGGAAAATTTTGAACCTTATCGGATGATGACCTCCAGAGCGGAATACCGCCTTTTGCTAAGGCAGGATAATGCGGATTTAAGACTTCGTCAGATTGGTTATAAAGTCGGCTTGGTTTCGGAGAAACTTTATCAGGAGACACTAAATAAAAAGCAGCAGATTGATGCGGAAGTGTCACGTTTAAAAAATACAATTGTAGGTGCTTCTAAATATATACAGGAATTTTTGACAGCACATGAGAGCGCTCCTTTGAAAACAGGTGTTACGTTGGCGGAATTGATTTGTCGTCCGGAGCTTACCTATGAAATGATTGCTGAGATTGATCTTGAGAGAAAACATCTTTCTGCAGATGTAGTGGAACAGGTGGAGATTGAAATTAAGTATGAGGGATATATTGAGAGACAATTAAAGCAGGTGGAACATTATAAAAAGATGGAGAAGAAAAAAATTCCCGCGGAATTGGATTATAATGAAGTGGGAAGTCTGCGGCTGGAGGCAAGACAGAAGCTGATTGCTTACAAACCTGTTTCCGTGGGACAGGCTTCGCGAATTTCCGGGGTGTCACCCGCTGATATATCTGTACTTTTAGTGTACTTGGAAAATTATAACAAAAAAAATAATTTTTGTGAATTATAAAGAAAATTAGTGATTCCATAATATTCTCCCTTTTTTTATTTATCTGGGGGCGGCAACATATTTATTTAAAATTACAATTTTATTTTTGAAAAGAGGGATTCCATTGCAATTTAAAAGAGATTTGCAAGAATTACATATTTCTTTATCCGACACACAGTTTGATCAGTTTCTCAAATATTATGAGATGCTTGTAGAAAAGAATAAAGTGATGAATTTGACGGCCATTACGGAATTTGATGAAGTAATGAAAAAGCATTTTATTGACAGTCTCTCTTTGGTGAAGGTCTGTGATTTAAAAGGATGTCTTTCTGTGATTGACGTGGGAACGGGGGCAGGATTTCCGGGTATCCCTCTAAAGATTGCTTTTCCGGATATAAAATTGACACTATTGGATTCTCTGAATAAGAGAGTGGATTTTTTGCAGGAAGTGATTGAAAGCTTAGGACTTCGGGATGTGGAAGCAGTTCATGGAAGGGCGGAAGATTTTGCAAAGCCGGGACAGTTAAGAGAAGTTTTTGATCTTTGTGTCTCCAGGGCAGTAGCAAATTTATCTGTGTTGTCAGAATACTGTATTCCTTATGTAAAAGTAGGGGGTAAATTTATTTCTTATAAATCCGATAAAGTTACTGTAAAATTGAATGACAATAAGACTGAGATTATGGAAGCAGAACATGCGATCTCTGTTTTAGGCGGCAAGTTGACGGAGCAGAAAGAGTTTACGCTTCCCTTTTCTGATATTTACAGAAATTTAGTTGTGATAGAAAAAAGCCGCCCCACTCCAAAGCAGTATCCTCGGAAAGCAGGGACGGCAGCTAAAAAGCCGATAACATAAATTATTTAAGGAGAATGTGGAACATTCTTAGAGTTTGTTGTAAGCATATTCTGTTGTTCCTTGCTGAGCGGCGATTTTTATAAAAACATTCGAAGCTGTTCCAGCATTTCATCAGGCGCTTCCAGTTGAGGGAGGTGTCTGGTGTTTGGAATATAGGCATCTTCTATAGAAGGATTGTAATATTTATAGTTTTCAATCACTGTCTTTATTTCTTTTTCTTTTTCACCGCCGATCATTAAAATACTGTTATTGACTTCTTTTAATTCATTGAGAATATTCATGTTCATATATTTGCCTGTATAGCTGGCAAACGCATATTTGGAATTATAGCCTCCGAGGTGGGCGGCTTCCAGATAGTTGTAAATATATTTTTCTCTGACTTCTTCCGGATTGTAAAAATAGGTCTGATAAAAGGCTGTTTCTATACTTGGCCGGTTGGAGAGAACATGGTAGATAAATGTCCCGATTACTGGTGATTCAATGAGCAGTTTGAACAGACTTGTCTGCTTGGAAGGAATTTGGTTTTGCAGATAGAGATTTTGCGGATTGATGCACACGATTTTATTAAATATATCCGGATAGTTATGACATGCCATAATAACGAAAGGCACTGACTCTCCCGTTACCACAACAGAAGTTTTTCTGCCGATGATATTTTTAATGAAATCGGTAATGAGCTGTTCATATAAATTATTGGTGTATGTCATAGCAGGTTTATCAGACATGCCAAATCCTAAAAGATCCAAAGAGTATATTTCATGTTTTTCTGTCAGATTATTAATCAATCTGTGATATTCATAATTCGAGCTTCCCACTGTCAAATCATGGATCAGAAGAAGAGGACTGCCGTTTCCTTTTTTCTGATATCTGATTTTTCCAAAACGCCATTCATAATAATAATTTTCAGAATTGCTGAGAAGATCTTTTACTGTACAGAGGGAAGTATGTATTCTGTTGATTCCATGGATAGCAGCAATAGAAATTCCGGCTAATATAATTGTTGTGGTGAGTTTTTTATGCATATCATTGTTTCCTTCCGAATTTTTAATTTATGCGTAAATTATACCATTTTTTTCACTTTATTTCTATAAATATTCTTTTCTTGCATCAGATTTTAGTATATAATAACCGCAAGGAAAATTTATGTTTTTGAGGTAAATAAATGTATTATGAATTGCAGCCATTAAGAATTATTGGTGCATGTTGATATAGTAACTGTTCTTGATGTGGAGGTAATGATGGATAAGATAAATGATGTGGCGGAAAGTATTCCAGAGTTTCACATGAAACAATTTTCTGTTTTGGATGTACAGGAAAAGGAACGTCAGAGAATTGCAAGAGATCTCCATGACAGTTCCCTCCAAAATCTAACGCATCTGGTTCATAAGGTTGAATTGAGTTCCCTTTATATTGACCATGATCCAGTGAAGGCAAAACTGGAACTTGCCACAATTGAAGCAGGGTTACGAAAAGTAATTGATGATATCAGAAACAGAATTTATGATCTCAGACCAATGTCTTTTGATGATTTAGGTCTACGACAAACTCTTTTAAATCTCTTTGCTCTTATAAATCAGGACGGACGTTTTGAAATGATAACGGATATTGACGAGATAGATAACAGTCTGCCGGATCAGGAAAAAGAAATTTCACTTATTATGATATATCGTATTATTCAGGAATGTGTTTATAATGCTGTGGAACATTCAGGGGGAGACAGAATAGAAGTATTTTTAAAGGAAAAGGAGGATACTTTTCAAATAAAGATTCGGGATAACGGAATTGGTTTTGATCAGAGAGAAGTCGGAAAAAAAGACAGGCATTTTGGCTTAATTGTTGTGAAGGAGAGAGTTTTCTTATTAAATGGAAAAATAAAAATGGACACAGAGAAAGGAACATCTATTTTTATTGAAATTCCAAAAAAGAGTAATAATTAAGATATAAGATAGAGAAACGGAGTGCATGAAATGAAAAGAATAAGAGTAATGATTGCGGACGATCACAGCTTAATCAGAGAGGGATTAAAGCAGTTACTTGAATTTGATGGAAGTATTGAAATTGTGGGCGAGGCATCTAATGGGGTAGAATGTCTTGAAAAATTGAATGAGAGCAGTCCGGAAGTTCTGCTTCTTGATATTAATATGCCGGAAAAAAATGGAATAGAAGTTTTGAAACAGATGAAAGAAGATCAGTCGCCGATTAAAGTATTGATATTAACAGTACATAATGAAATGGAATATTTGATGAAGGCAGTTGATATCGGTGTGAACGGATATATTTTGAAGGATTCGGAATCTTCAGAATTAAAGAAAGCAATCAAAGCTGTGCGCAATGGAGAAAATTATATACAGCCTTCACTGATACCGGCATTAAACAGCCAGTTGTTAAACAGAGATACGGATAAGGATAAAATTTCCTTATTAACAAATAGAGAACTGGAAGTTCTTGTGCAGGTAGCAAATGGCATGTTTAATAAAGAAATTGCCACCAATTTGAATATAAGTGAGAGAACGGTGAAAAACCATATATCAAATATATTTAAAAAGATAGATGTTTCGGATCGAACACAGGCGGCGGTTTTTGCAATTAAAAATAATATTATAAAGTTGTATTAGTATATTTTAAAAAATAAGTTTTACCTTTTTCTTCTTGGGATAGAGATATGAAAATTGTAAGGTGAAGGTTAAATATCTATTCTAAAATAATTATTCTATGATGTTTCACGTGAAACATCTGGAAAAAAGTGGGGCATTGACACTAGATAATGTTTCACGTGAAACAAATCAGCCCAAGATATTGTGATGATACTCGTGAAACATTCAATAAAGTAGAATTTTAGGATCGTGAAACATCTATAAATTCAAATTATCTATAAAAAAGAGCATATATTCTTTATTCCCGCGAGCAATGAGCCAAGCGGATGCGAAGCAGACATTTGGCGAATGCCGCGAGGGTCACATACCCGCCCCTTGGGGCGTTTGAAATTTGATGTCCCGTTGCTTGCGGCGGGGTTGTTGACTGGCAGAAATTATAGTAAGAGGATAACATGAAAGCATATAAGAAAAAAACGTGGCAGCATGAAATAACTGGTGTTGATGGAAATACGATTCTTTTTGGTGTAAATATATTTGACTTTGAATGGATATGGACAGGGGAGAGAGCGGATGTTTTAGATCCTTTATATAGACAAGAATATAAATTTCCTATTTATAAAGTTATAATTGGAGAAAACGAATACAAATTTGCGGCTGGTGAATTTAGCAATAGTGTTTTCGGTTTTTATATTCAAAAGTATTAAAGTTTTGTTTTACAAAATTTTATGTCTGGAAAGTTCAAATTAAAAATATGAAAGGATGGGAAAATTTATGAAAATTGGAATACTGGGTGCGGGTAGGATTGCCGCAACATTAGCGGAGACGATGAATAAGATGTCGGAGGTGGAATGTTATGGAGTAGCTTCCAGAAATCTGGAGAAAGCAGAAGTTTTTGCAAAAGATCATAGTTTCCAACATGCATTTGGTTCCTACGAGGATATGTTGGCGGATGAAAATGTGGAGCTCGTCTATATTGCAACACCACACTCCCATCACTATCGGCACATTAAAATGTGTTTGGATGCAGGTAAACATGTGCTCTGTGAAAAAAGTTTTACAGTAAATGCAAAGCAGGCAGCTGAAGTTTTTCGTATTGCCGGGGAAAAAGAACTTCTTCTGACAGAGGCAATCTGGACAAGATATATGCCTTCCAGAAAAATAATTGATGATCTGCTTGCCCAAAAAGTGGTTGGCGATGTGATGAAAATGACTGCAAATTTGAATTACCCTCTTTTGGATAAAGAGCGGATTGTGAAACCGGAGCTTGCGGGCGGTGCACTTTTGGATGTAGGAATTTATCCTCTGAACTTTGCATATATGCACTTTGGAAATCATGTAAAAGAAATACATTCCGCTGCACAGATGACGAGTGCCGGTGTAGATGGAGAAAATGGTATACTTTTACTTTACGAAGACGGTAGAATGGCTGTACTAAATTCCGGGATTCATGGTAAGTCTGACAGCCAGGGTGTATTTTATGGATCGGAAGGATGTATGATTGTAGAAAATATCAACAATCCGGAAGTTATCAAAATATATGATAAAGATAGAAATCTTATTCGGGAAGTTAAAGTACCTGAACAGATCAGCGGTTATGAATACGAAATCGCAGAGACAATTTCCTGTATTAAGGAAGGAAAATTAGAGTGTCCATCCATGCCTCATGTGGAAACCCTGAGGATGATGCGGGTTATGGATGAGCTCCGTGCTTCGTGGGGAATGAAATATCCGGAGAAAATTGAAAAGCTGTAGGATGTTCCGTACAGTTATTTTAAAAATGTACTATAAAAACTGTAAAAAAATATATGTGGATTATCACGTGGATTAGTGATATAATCGTAAACGGACACAAAAACATGAAAGATAAAGGAATAAGGTAAGTAAATGGGAAGAATAATCGCGATTGCAAATCAAAAAGGCGGTGTTGGTAAGACAACGACAGCTATCAATTTATCGGCTGCACTTGCAGCTAAAGGGAAAAAAGTTTTGGTAATTGATACAGATCCGCAGGGAAATACGACGAGCGGTTTTGGCGTAGAAAAAAATGATCTGGAAAATACAATTTATGAATTATTTTTAAGTGAGTGCTCCATCAATGAATGTATTTTAAAAGATGTGATTCCCGGTGTTTCTATTATACCGTCTAATGTAAATTTGGCAGCAACGGAGATTGAACTGATCGGTGTAGATAAAAAGGAATTTATTTTAAAAAATGAAATTGACTGGATAAAGGATAAATTTGATTTTATTATGATTGATTGTCCTCCTTCCTTAAACCTTTTAACGATCAATGCCATGACGACGGCGGACAGCGTACTTGTTCCGATCCAGTGTGAATATTATGCTTTAGAAGGATTAAGCCAATTAATACATACAGTTAATCTTGTAAAAGAGAGACTGAATCCCGAGCTTGATATGGAAGGTGTGGTCTTTACCATGTATGATTCCCGGACAAACCTTTCCATGCAGGTGGTTGAGAATGTAAAAAGTCATTTAAAACAAAATGTTTATAAGACGCTGATACCAAGAAATATCAGATTGGCGGAGGCGCCCAGTTACGGAATGCCCATCAATATGTATGATCCAAAATCCGCGGGTGCGGAAGCATACATGTTGCTGGCGGATGAAGTCATCTCCGCGAAGGCATGAACAGTGCACATCTGTAAAATGAAAAAATGGCAGCGTTAAAATAAATGGAGAAAAGATATGGCAAAAGCAGCAAGGGGTTTAGGAAAAGGATTGGATTCTCTGATACCGGCTTCCGTGCCAAAGGCGGAACCTGTACAGGAAACAGCGGCAAAAGAAGATAACGCACAGGGGACTTATGTCAAAATTACAAAGGTGGAACCGAACAGGGAACAGCCGAGAAAAAATTTTGATGAGGATGCTCTGCAGGAGCTTGCCGATTCCATTAAGCAGTATGGAATTGTGGAGCCTCTGATCGTCCAGGACAGAAAGACGTATTATGAGATTATTGCTGGGGAACGCCGCTGGCGTGCGGCGAAACTGGCCGGTTTAAAAGAGGTGCCGGTTATTGTCCGCAATTATACCGAGCAGGAGATTGTGGAGATTTCCCTGATTGAAAATATACAGAGAGAAGACCTGAACCCGATCGAGGAAGCGCAGGCGTATCGAAGACTTTTGACAGAGTTTAATCTGAAACAGGACGAGGTGGCGGAGAGAGTTTCCAAGAGCAGAACGGCAGTTACCAATTCCATGCGTCTGTTAAAACTTTGCGATGAAGTACAGCAAATGATTATTGACGATATGATTACAACCGGTCATGCACGAGCCTTGATTTCCATTGATGACCCGGAACAGCAATATACGATTGCACAGAAAGTTTTCGATGAAAAATTGAGTGTCCGGGATGTGGAGAAGCTTGTCAAAAATTTGAATAAGCCGGAGAAGGTAAAGAAGGAGCCTGTTACGGATAAAGCGCTTGAAGCGGTTTATCAGGATCTGGAGGAAAAGCTGAAACAGTCTTTGGGGACAAAAGTTTCCATAGCGTCAAAGGGAGACGGTGCCGGTAAATTGGAAATTGAGTTTTATACACATGATGATTTGGAGAAAATTACGGATTTGCTGACAGGTAAATGATTTGCAGTTGTTTCAGCACATGTATACCAGCGATAAGTAAATCGTCAAATACGGAAGGGCTAAAGATAAATGAATTATAATTTACTCAGTGATATGGGACTTGGAAATATGGATTTAACGTATCTGTTTATAGGTGCGTTTGCGGCGATTCTTATTCTGCTGGTTATTATGATTGTGCTTTGTGTAAATCTGGGCAGACTATCAAAGAAATATAATAAATTTATGGGCGGGAAAAATGCTAAAAGCCTGGAGAAAGATATCATGGGGCTTTATGAGGACAATAAACTGATCAAAGCATCCATGGAAAAGAATCGGAAAGATATTGAAAATCTTTACAGAAAATTGGAAGGTACATTCCAAAAAATGGGTATTGTAAAATACGATGCCTTTAACCAGATGGGTGGACAGCTTAGTTTTTCTCTTGCGCTGCTTGATGAAAATGACAATGGATTTATCATTAATTCCGTTCACAGTGCGGAAGGCTGTTATTCCTATACAAAAGAAATTAAAAACGGATTATGCGATATTTCACTGGGAGACGAGGAGAAAAAGGCTCTTGACATGGCTATGGATTTGTAGTCTGGTATGACCAAGGCGGGAGGCAAAAATGAGACTATGTAAAGTAGAGGATCTGATTGGAACAGAAATTCTAGCCAAAGATGCTATGACATTGGAATATAAAATTTTGCTTTCTGCAGGCACACATCTGAAACCGGAATACATTGAGAAGCTCAAAGAGTTAAATGTCCGGGAAGTATATATAAAAGAAGAAGAACCGGACACAAAGGAAGTAGTTATTCTCAAGGAAGAAGTGGAGAAAGGTTTTAAGTCGAAGGTAAAGAATATTCTGGAAAAGCATACTTACAGTCATAATGAAAACCTCATGGAGCTGTGCCAGACGGCGGATACGATTATTACAAATATTTTGGAAGAAGAAGAGGTTGTAGAAAAAATTTATGATATTAAAGAGAGAAGCTCTGATATTTATGAGCATTCGATCAATTTGTGCAGCCTCGCCACCATCGTTGCGCTTAAGATGGAACTGCCGCAGGAAACGGTACATGATATAGGTGTCAGTTGTTTATTGCATGATCTGGGACTGCGGTATCTGCAGGTTCCCTATGAAAACCAGAATTTGGACGAATTGGCTGAAATAGAGTATGTGGAATATAAGAAACATCCGGTTTACGGGTATTCAGCGCTTCGTGACGAAAATTGGATATCCGAAGACTGCAAAAATATGATATTATATCATCATGAGCGTTTGGACGGTTCCGGCTATCCTCTAAAAACGACGGACATTTCCAAAGAATGCCGCATCATTCAGATTTGCGATGCCTTTGATGAGATGATCTGCGGAATTGGGTGCCGGAGGAAAAAAGTCTACGAAGCCGTAAGGTATTTAAGAAATAATAAAGATATAAAATTTGACGGGAAAATTGTCGATATTTTTTTAGAGTTTACTGCTGTGTATCCTGCCGGTACTGTTATTAAGACAAGTGAGGGGGAGACAGGAATTGTTCTTTATCAGAACAAACAGTATTCTGATCGCCCGGTTATCCGGATCACAAAGGACAGAAATGGAATGGCTGTGGATGTGGTGAAGGATCTGGCTGAATACAATGATTTATACATCGAAGATGTGATTGTGTAAAAAATATATATATTTATAGAGGAGAAGGGGACATATCATGATTGACATTAAATTTTTGAGAGAGAATCCTGAGATTGTAAAAGAGAATATCAGAAAGAAATTTCAGGAGCAAAAGCTTCCTTTAGTGGATGAAGTGATTGCGTTGGATGCCGAAGTCAGGGCTGCACAGCAGGAGGCCGACGATATCCGCGCTAAGAGAAATAAAATATCCAAAGAGATCGGCACGTTGATGGCGCAGGGTAAGAAGGAGGAAGCCGAGGCGAAAAAAGCTGAGGTGGCGGCAGGTGCGGCTAGACTTTCCGAGCTGGAGGCAAAAGAAACAGATCTGCGTGAAAAAATCAAAAAAGATATGATGACCATTCCGAATATCATTGATCCTTCCGTTCCCATCGGCAAGGATGATACGGAAAATGTGGAAATACAGAAGTACGGCGATCCGGTGGTGCCAGATTTTGAGATTCCTTATCATACGGAAATTATGGAGCGTTTCCATGGGATTGACATGGATGCAGCGGGGCGCGTGGCCGGAAATGGATTTTATTATCTGATGGGTGATATCGCCAGACTTCATTCCGCGGTAATTGCCTATGCGAGAGATTTCATGATTAACAGAGGTTTTACCTACTGTGTGCCGCCTTTTATGATCAGAAGCGCGGTGGTGGACGGCGTTATGAGCTTTGCGGAAATGGATGCCATGATGTACAAGATTGAGGGAGAGGATTTATACCTGATCGGTACGTCGGAACACTCCATGATCGGTAAGTTTATCGATACCATTATTCCCGAGGAGGAGCTTCCACACACGCTTACCAGTTATTCTCCCTGCTTCCGCAAAGAGAAGGGAGCACATGGCATTGAGGAGAGAGGCGTTTATCGAATTCATCAGTTTGAAAAGCAGGAGATGATTGTGGTTTGCAAGCCCGAGGAGTCTCCGATGTGGTTTGATAAATTATGGCAGAATACCGTGGACTTGTTCCGATCCATGGACATTCCGGTGAGGACGATTGAGTGCTGCTCCGGCGATCTGGCTGATCTGAAGGTTAAGTCTTATGATGTGGAAGCATGGTCGCCCAGACAGAAAAAGTATTTTGAGGTGGGAAGTTGTTCCAATCTGGGAGACGCGCAGGCGAGAAGACTGCGGATTCGTGTGAACGGTGCAGAGGGCAAGTATTTTGCACATACATTGAATAATACAGTGGTAGCGCCGCCAAGAATGTTGATTGCTTTTCTGGAAAATAATTTGCAGGCGGATGGCTCTGTTCGTATTCCTGAAGTGCTTCGGCCTTATATGGGCGGCATGACGGAGATTCGATAAACGAAAGATGTTGCATGGAATGACGGAATTTTAGCGGATTTCGGGCAGTATATTTGATTAAAAGATGAATCATGATAAGGGGAGGTGAAATCTTTGCATAAATTTATGCGGGCAATCGGCTTTAGCAAGCTGACAGACAGACGGGAAGAGCAGCGTCTGATTACGGATATTATTATGAATGCGACGCATCGTTCCTATACTTCCAACGGTGAAGATACCATACTCGCGGAATTTTGCGAGGATTTTGCACAGGATATTGGAATTGCCGTCTGCGGTGAGTTTGATGCCGATGAAAAGTTTACTTACGATTATTTCTATCCTTACCTTCGCGGTACAGGTATCAGTTCCTGTGAAGATGTATCTGTGGAACGTCATGCGGACAGGGAGTCTTATGCGGGAGTGTGTGATGATATTAAAGTGGGTGTGAGTCTGATCTTCTATCTGCAAAATATTGTTCCTTATGTGAAGGCGCAGACTACGGATATGCTGCCGGTGACAGGCACAACTTTGACATTGTCAGGATTGTCAATTAGTGGTAATATATTATTACCGATCGGAAAAGATGAGAGCGATAGACAGAGAATACAGAGGGAATCCATGAGCAGAAATCAGTTGATTGCGGCGGCTCGCAGAGGGGATGAGGACGCGATCGAAAGTCTCACGCTGGAAGACATGGATATCTATTCCACAATTTCTAAGAAAATTCTTACGGAAGATGTATTCAGTCTGGTAGACACCTATTTTATGCCTTATGGTGTGGAGTGTGATCAATATTCGGTGATGGGAGAGATCACGGATATTTCCCTGCGGGTGAACAGAATTACCCGCGAAGAGATTTATGTGCTGCGTCTTTGCTGTAACGATCTGGAGTTTGACGTTTGTATCAATAAACAAGATTTATATGGAGAACCGCAGATTGGCCGCCGGTTTAAGGGGGTTATCTGGATGCAGGGATATATCAATTATCCGATGTAAGGTTTTCCTTATAAATAGATAGCAGTTGTTCCCTTAGTTAAATGGATATAACAGGAGCCTCCTAAGCCCCAGTTGTGGGTTCGATTCCCGCAGGGAACGTTGAAAAAAGCTGTAAATTCAAGGATTCTTGAGTTTACAGCCTTTTTCTTTTTAACTGTTTCCATCTATCGCTTTTATTCAGAATTAGCAGTATCCTATTTTATTTTCGGATACATTCCAAAAAGCCAGATCAGATACGGGAAAGTAAAGAGCGCCACCACCGCTGCCCATCCGACGTTCTGCCTGTCAACTGCCATGAAGAGAAAGACAGCCAGCAGCAGAATATAGGGTCCGTTTATCAGCCGGTACACGATTTTTCTCTTTCTGGAAATAGTCGCGTCGCCACATTCTTCGGGATGGGTCATAGTACAGTGTACTGTCGCACCGAAACGTCCAAAGATACGCTCGGCTCTGTATTCCACGCCATCCAGCTTAAAAATCGGATACATGCCCTCTTTGATGATTTCCAGATTCTGATTGTTTTCATTGGCATATAAAAACAGCGCTTCCAGAAATTCGCCGGGATTCATTACCATCGTATCCGGCTGGAAGGAAAAACTCCGCTTACGCTGCGCTGCGGTATACCTTTTATAATCTTTTATAATTGACATAAACATACCCCCATTTCGTTCGATTTGATCCATTTTTTCCAGTGTGCCGTCCACATCTAAAGTTCCGGTATCTGTTCGGAGCAGATCGCTGCAAATATCAATACACGATTTTAACTGCTGCTGTCGTGCCTGCAGTTCTTTCATGTGCTGTTCCAGTAGCGAGTGAAACGGTATTTCCTCTGACAGAACGCTGTGGATATCTTCCAGTGAGAAATCCAGTTTTCGCAGAAGTTTGATTGTTTTAAGCGCAGTCACATCTTTTTCTGAGTATTCCCGGTAGTTGTTTTCGGGATTTCTCTTTGGATGGAGCAGCTCCTTCTTCTCGTAAAAACGGATGTTCTGTTTAGTGATTCCTGTTAGGCGTTCCAGCTCATTGATATTCAAGAAATGTACCTCCTTTCCCTGTTCGTTGAGTTAAGTATAGGGGGTATACTTAGTATAAGGTCAAGAGGATAATGATTTAAAAATCAAAATCGTCAAAATCCGTGCGTATACGCGACCGTCTCCGCTGTTTGCGCTTGATCCGGTTGTTTCTGCGCTTCGCCGTTCTCCCGTTGGTGATTAGCGCATGTACCATAAATATGGTGATAACGACGGCGGCAGCAACCAGAATGATAATCAATACTTTCTTGATGTTGATGAAAATGGTATCCTGCGGTTCCGCGTCCGTTTCCGGCTCAGCTTCCGTCTTTTCCACGCTGACATCCGTGGAAGTCATTTTCGTGTCAAATTCGTAGGAAGAAGCGTTATCGGTAACAAGGTTCAAATATGCGTTCCCCACATACATACCGTTGTAAGAGTATTCAATGCCAGCCACACGGTTTTCATCCGACTGGCTGTAGTCAATCTCAGAATCCAGATCCTGAAAGGAAACGGTGTTCGGAATAATAACATAGCTCTCGGTATCTATGGAAAGAATAGGCTTTGAACTGCCGAAAACATCATTTCCGATCTGCAGAAAGCCTGTGGATTCAATATTATATTTCTCCTCATTTTCCGAAATATTCAGCACTTGAAAATTGTGAAAACCATAGTCAAACAACTCCACCGTGTCCGTAAACTGATCCGGGGATTCCTCTTTAAAGACAACGCACACCAGACGCATACCATTCTGCTCCGCGCAGGTCACAAGGGTTTGTCTGGAATCGCTGGTGAAACCGGTTTTGCCGCCTAAAATGCCTTCATAGGGAATTTCACCGTTAATTAACTGATGTTTATTGTTTTTATAAAAATCGTCCGGCTGTGTGGCGGTAGCTTCAAAGTGATAACGCGCAGTATTGCTTATTTTACACAGCATTTCATTGCGGAAAAACAGACTGGAAATCAGTGCGAGATCGTAAGCGCTTGTATAATGCTGGGGATCATGCAGACCGTTTGGATTGACAAAGTGGGTGTCGGTGCAGCCGATTTCCTGCGCCTGCTCGTTCATCAGAGCCACAAAGTCTTCGATCGAGCCGGAGATATATTCCCCCGCCGCATTTGCCGCTTCGTTGGCAGAGGCGACCATGATTCCGTAAAGGCATTCTTCCAGTGTAATGGATTCCCCTTCGTCCATACCCATATTGGAGCCGTCTGCGGGTACACTGAAAACTGCCTCATGGCTGAATTCCACCATGTCATCCAGATTTCCTTTTTCCGCGGCGAGAAGGGCAGTCATGATTTTCGTCGTGCTGGCGGGATAAAGTCGTTCATGAATATTTTTAGAATAAAGAATAACGCCCGTATTGGCGTCCATCAAAATGGCAGCCTGCGCGCCTATCTGGGGACCCGCAGGCCAGTTGTCGATTTCATTTGACTGTATGGGAAGGGCTTTGCGCGCTTCTGCCTCTTCCTGCAATTCTTCCAGACTTGCCGCTTCTGCGGTCAGAATCAGTCCATCGGAAAGAAAACTGCCAAAAGCCAGAAGAAAAGAAAGAAGCAGACCTGCGAGCCGTCCGCGTTGCAAAAATCTTTTTTTGTTCAATAAAAACATAGGGTAAAACCTTTCTATAATAACAAATATATGATATTTTCAATATAATAATGAATCTGTTCTTACATATCATACACTATTTGAAAGAAAAACTGTAGTGTATTCACAAAAAATACAAAATGAGTTAAAATATATCCAGCGCGGATTTGCAAGTATATAAAAACGCAGAAGAAAACATATGACGGAAAACAGGATAAGAAAATGAGATTACGAAATGTGACAGGATCGAGGGAAGTGATAGCGGCATGTGATTATGTGATACATAATCCGCAGGAATGCCGGGGAAAATGGCATGAGGTTTTTGGAAATGATTCTCCCATCCGTATAGAGATCGGTATGGGAAAAGGACGTTTTATCATGGATCTGGCAAGACAGAACCCGGACGTCAATTATGTGGGGATTGAAAAGTATTCCAGCGTGTTGATCCGTGGGATACAGAAACTGGAGGCTGATCCGCTGCCGAATCTCTATTTTATCCGTATGGAGGCGGAGGAGATTACGTCCGTTTTCGGAACAGGAGAGGTAGACCGCATCTATCTGAATTTTTCCGATCCGTGGCCGAAGGACAGACACGCGAAGCGCAGACTTCCCTCCCGTGAATTTTTACACCGTTATGATGAGATACTAATACCAGACGGCGTGATTGAGTTTAAGACGGACAACCATGATTTGTTTCAGTTTGCGCTGGAAGAACTGGAACCGGCGGGATGGAAAATCTTACAGATGACGGAGGATCTTCACCATAACGCGCAGATGATGGAAGGGAATGTTATGACCGAGTATGAGGAGCGGTTTTCTTCAAAGGGGAATCCCATTTATAAATATGTGATTGCGAGATAGAAATGTGGCAGGCATATATAGAAAGAAATACTACGATGTGTGCATTAAAAGTGGTTACTTATAAAAATCAGAATAGAAAAGGAAACGACAAGGAGGAAAACACATGGAGTACAAATTCACAAGCGAAAATTTTGAGAGTGAGGTATTGGAGTCGGAAGTTCCCGTATTGGTGGATTTCTATGCGGACTGGTGCGGTCCCTGCAAAATGATGGCGCCGGTTATTGCGCAGCTGGCGGAAAAGTATGACGGAAAAGTAAAAGTCGGAAAGTGCAATATAGACGACGAGGACGGGCTTGCCAGAATGTATCGTGTTATGAATATTCCCAATATGAAGATTTTCGTGAAAGGAGAGGCTGTGGGTAATATTGTAGGCGCCGTAGGGCAGGACGAGCTGGAAGCGGAACTGGCAAAAGTGCTGTAAAAGAAATGTGCTGCAAAACCTTTCCTGTGTTTTGCAGCACGTATTTTTTGAAGCGGACTGTCAGATTTTTGTCTGTCATATGATAAAAAGCGCAATGACAGTAATCAGAAAAGCAGCCAACAGGAACATTGCAACGTAGGCAATCCTGCGTTTTACAGGTGATATGGGCGTATTGCTTCTCTTATTTTCATAATCCGTAAACTGTGCGCTGAAAGCAGCATTACGCATCGGGTCACGGTTAGGATTGAATGTGCCAAAAGCTCCCATATTATTTGTCCTCTTTATTATATAGGAATTTCAATATAATCGGTGTTGCGATGGAGGAGAACAGAATCAGCAGGATCACCGCCATAAAATAGTCCGCTGTCAAAAGGTTTGCCGCCAATCCCTTCTGTGCCACGATCAGCGCCACTTCTCCGCGGGTCATCATGCCGACGCCGATTTTTACGGAGTCGGAGAAGGTGTAGCGGCAGAGCTTGGCGGCAAGCCCGCAGCCGATGATTTTGGCAAGCAAGGCAACGATCACGAAACAGATACAGAAAATAAACAGCGTGGAGTCCATCGCGTCAAAGTTTGTTTTCAGACCGATACTTGCGAAAAACAGGGGACCGAAAAGCATGTAGGAACTCACATCTACCTTTCGCTCTATGTATGTATTGTCGCTCAAGTTGCATAGTACGATGCCGGCTATGTATGCTCCCGTGATATCCGCAATGCCGAAATATTTTTCCGCCACATAGGAAAGACCGAAACAGAAAGCCATGGCGACAATGGGAATACGCCTCGTGTGCGGATAACGCTTATCCAGAGCCAGAAACAGTTTAAATGTGACGAAACCGCCCACCACCGCAATAATAAAGAAAACGATGGTCTTTATAATGACCATGCCGGGATGAGAATCCGGAGATCTGAACCCAATCACAAAAGTAAGTACGATAATGCCGATGACGTCATCTATGATGGCGGCGCTGACAATCGTTGTGCCTACTTTACTTTTGATTTTACCTAATTCCTGTAAAGCGGCTACGGTAATGCTCACACTGGTGGCGGTCATAATCGTGCCGATAAAAACTGCCTTGAAAAATTCTTCACTGCCCCAAGGCGCGACCCCATAAAAGCCCATGTATAAGAGCGCACCCAGCACCAGCGGTACAAACACGCCCGCACAGGCAATCAGAAAAGCGATCGGTCCTGTTTTTACCAGCTCTTTTAAATCCGTTTCCAATCCCACCTCAAACATCAGAAGGACAACGCCGATTTCCGCCATCTGTGTGATAAAGTCAGAAGGGGTAACCCAGCCCAGTACGCAGGGACCGACTAACAGTCCTGCTACGATCTGCCCGACAACTTGAGGCGCCTTACATTTCCTTGCCAACACAGCAAAAAATTTTGCGGCGAAAATAATGATCGCCAAGTCTCTTAACACTTCATAAGCTTCCATAACAAACCTCCCCACAAAAATTTGCTACATAAGAATACACCTTTTATGAGGAAAAAACAAGAGATATGGAGAGCGCATGCAAACATTTTAAGGAAAAAGGGCAGAATGGTCCGACGAAAAAGAAATACCGGCACCTGTGTTTGGACGTGTAGCGCAGCAAACGCCGTCTATTATAAATACCAGCAAAAGGAAAAGGCAGATGGCTTTACGCCAGCCGGGAGTGATTCGCTCGAATAATTTTTCATAGAAGGGCAGAAACAGACAGACTAAAGCCGTTCCGCCAAGGCCGAAAACGACCGCTCCCAGAAGACAGACCCGTCCGTTTATATTTAGAAAATGACTGCTGTAATCCCACCATCGGATGCCCCACTTATGTTCGAGAAAATAGCTGGTCAAATATTCCAGAATCGTACAGATCAACATGGAAAGCGCAAATACAGACAGTGGTTTCTGACTCAGCCGGTGAAGCAGCACACAGAGCAAAAGCCCGCCTGCCCCGTAGATCGGAAGATAGGGTCCTTCGTATACGCCCCTGTTGATAAAGGCGTGTTCCGTGAAAAAGAACAGCAACACTTCCCAGAGCCAGCCCGCGAAGGCGGTGATAAAAAAGAGGAGAACATAAAAGGTAAACCTGTCGGTGGTTGATTTTCTTTTCATGTTCTCAGAGTGTCCGAATTTTTGGGGATTATTCAAAGGAGCTTTTGTCGTGAATGTTTTACCTAATCATCTTCATTATTAATCTTAGCGAGATGCTCCTTTAACACCAGATTAATATACTGGCTGAATGATCGATCGTCATTTTCTGCCAGTTCTTTGATTTCTGTAATGATATCCTCATCAAGAGAAACGCTCACTTTTTTCTTGTATGGCTTGTTCATACTTTTTACCCCTTTTTCTTACTTATTTATTGTATACCAATTGCACGTGTGATATGCTCAAGTAGCAATAAGTAATAAAAAGTAGGAAGAAAATATGAGATGTCCATGTTAAAAAATAAAAAACCTAATCCACATTTTTTTCCATCCGACTCCAGAATTTATCATAAAGATGTTTTCTATCGTAGAAAAATATAACATAACAGAGGAAGAAGCGAAGGAGCTTTTGAAGTTTCTGGGTTACTTTTCAAACCCGCACCATGCACTTGCTGCATGGTGTCGGAGCCAGCGCCAAAATGCCTGTATTTTGGCATTTTGTGTGCATCATTGTTGCAATTCACACGGAATAAACGTAAATTGATGCGAAATCTGGCGTACGTGTGAATTGTAACGTTCCTGGACGAGTGGGATAAAAATTCTCCAAAAAGTTAGTTTTCAAAAAATATTGTCCGATGTATAATAAAAGAAACAAAAGAAGGTGACATTTTGAATACAGCAGAGCAGGCACGTCAACAAGATTTAGAGCGGATAAAGTTATTCCGCTATATGGATGACGATTTTATGACTGCCTTGAAGATAATATTGAGGGTGTGGAACTGATACTTCGGATTGTCTTAGGACGGAAGGATATAACGATCAAATCAGTCCGCACACAAAAACCGTTGAAGAATTTGCAGGGGCGTTCTGCTGTTTTAGATGTTCATGCGGTTGACAGCACAAAGAAAGAATTTGATGTTGAAATCCAGCGGCAGGATGCAGGAACAGGCGCAAAGAGAGCAAGGCATAACAGCAGCCTTTTGGACGCGCATATATTAAAGCCGGGAGAAGATACGGAGGATATTCCCGACAGTTATGTTATTTTCATTACAGAAAATGATGTTATGAAAGGAAACCAATCAATATATCCGGTGGAGAGATATGTCACGATTGGGGAAGATAAGGTATTGTTTGGCGATGGTTCGCATATCATATATGTTAATGGAAAGTACCGAGGAGATAATGAGATTGGCAGGCTGATGCACGATTTTTCATGTACCAATCCTGATGATATGAATTATGATGTTCTTGCAGGGAAAGCAAGATATTTCAAGCAAGACGAGAAAGGAGTGGCGGCTATGTGTAAGATGATGGAAGATATGCGGAATGAAGCGGCTAAGAAAACTACAAAGGACAATGCCCGCAGACTTTTGAAATTAGGAAAAATAAAAATAGATGAACTATCTGAATGTTTTCCTAGTTTGTCTGATAGTGATGTTAAGGAACTTGAAGCCGAGGTTATGCAGTTAGCATAATCAGCAAAACAATTTGATATCAAAATAACAGCGTAAAGGCGCATGGAACAGTAAATTGTAAACCATGCGCCTTTTCTTCTAGTCGAAGCGACAGGATTTGAACCTGCGACCTCTGCGTCCCGAACGCAGCGCTCTACCAAACTGAGCCACGCTTCGATTTGTGAACAACTATGATAATACAACATTTATAAGGGTATTGTCAATGATTCTGAGAGAATAATTTTGCCGAATCCCCCTATTTATAAACATTTATGATATGATAGACTGTATATATTTGCTTTTTCTCTGCAAACAGCGAAATATGTGCGGTATTTTTTGCAGGAAGAATTTTGATTTTAGGAAGAAGGAAACGATGGACAGACACGCGCTTAAAATTCCATGTAATGCCATGCCGTTTATATGTGAGGCAGACTACAGTGTTTCGCTTGGAAAGATGATGCACGCGGATCGGACTGCACCGTTTCATGTGGTGATCTATCTGCTCAGAGGTTCCATGGAAATCATAGAAGACGGCGACCGCTATAAACTTTTGCCGCACCGGCTCTTTTTTCTAAAAAGTGGAGTACACCATTGGGGAGAGAAGCCTTTCGAGGAAGGCTCTGCCTGGTATTATGCACATTTTTACTGCAAGGAGCCGGACACCGGGATGGAAGAACTTCCGAGAAATGTGTATTACGATACGAAAGTCTGCTTAAATCCGCAGGACAATGAAAAATATATTGCACTTCCGAAGATGACGGACTGTGAACGGATGGGGCAGATACAGAAAAATTTTGAGAAAATGATCGAGGCCCATGTGCACGGGAATATTCCGCAGGCTTCGGTCAGACTGTGGCAGATTTTTCTGGAATGTGCAAAGAGCGCGCCGGGGGATTCCGTCGAAAACGGTTATGTCAAAAAACTGCGGGAATTTATTCAGACGCATTACACAGAAAGTTTTGATGCAACAAAGGTTGAAACGGTTAGCGGTCTTTCCTATAAATATGCGGGCACACTATTTAAGGAAGAAACAGGACAGACGATCCGTGAATATCAGCGGACGCTGCGCCTGCGGAAAGCGAAGCAGCTGTTGAAGGAGACGGATAAACCGATCACGGAAATTGCCCAGCTTACAGGCTTTTCGGATGTGTTTTATTTCAGCAAGGTTTTCTGCGCCAAAGAGGGCTGCCCGCCCAGCGAGTACCGCAGGACATATATACCGGGGATTTGACGATTGGTTATTGTATAAAATGAAATGTGGGATAAAATGACTTGTGTCAATGCGCTGCCTGCTATGAATCTGTCATGCGGAGCAATGGAGACCATCAATGAAAACAGTACAGAAGATTGAATTTCACACTGGCAGCAAGGAGGAACTGCTTCCCGGTTTCACGGATGAATTTCCTTATATTGCGACCAGAGTCGAACTGGACAAATATACGGGGCGTTTTGTGCCGTGGCACTGGCACAGGGCGGTGGAAATTTTTTATATGGAGAGCGGCAGTCTGGAATATCATACGCCCCACGGAAGGATAGAGTTTCCCGCCGGAAGCGGCGGCATGGTAAATGCGAATGTGCTCCATATGACAAAAGTGCTGTCACGGACAGAAAAGAATATACAGCTTCTCCATATTTTTGACGCATCCCTGCTTGGCGGAGAGCAGGGGAGCAGAATAGAAAGGCAATATATTGCTCCTATTGTGACGGCGCCGCAAATAGAGATTATCCCTGTTTTTCCGGGAAATGCGCTGCAGGATTGTATTTTGGAACGTATTTTGGAATCATTACATCTTTCAAATGACAAATTTGGGTATGAGATGAAACTGCGGGAGGCGTTGTCGGAAATATGGTTAATGCTGTTTGAGTTGTCCCGTCCCATGTTGGATCAGGGCGGGGAGGCGAACAGGAATAATGATAAGATTAAGCTGATGATGATTTATATTCACGAACATTATTCGGAAAAGATTTCCATTCGGGAACTGGCGGCAGCGGCGTATCTCAGCGAGCGGGAATGTTTCCGGGTGTTCCACGATTATCTGCATATGACGCCCGTGGAGTATATCAAGAGTTATCGCCTGCAGAAAGCCAGCCAGATGCTGGAAAAAGGGCAGGAGTCAATTACAGAGATCTGTCATGCCTGCGGTCTGGGAAGCAGCAGTTACTTCGGAAAGGTATTCCGGGAGTACGCGGGCTGTACGCCTCTGGAATATCGGAGAAAATGGCAGGATAGTGATATATAGGGGCGGGAATTAAATATTTTTACCATTCGGACTGCAATATAATGATACCCGTAAAGACAACATACATTTACGGAGGAGGTTCGATATGGCAGAGTATAAAGACAGTGACTTTCTGGAAACCGCGGACAGCGGCACGTTAAAACTGATTGCCCGGACAAGGGAACTGACACGGGAATATTATTTTTCGGATTATGAAGATACGCAAAAGAGAGAAGCTATATTGCGGGAGCTTCTGGGCGGCATGGGAGAAAATGTGGAAATTGACACGCCGTTCCACTGTGACCACGGGAACAATATTTTTCTGGAAAATGATGTGATTATCGGCATTAACTGCACCTTTGTTGACAATGCGGAAATTCGCATAGGAAACCGAGTGATGATTGCGTCGAACGTGCAGTTTTACACAAGCTCGCACCCGGTTTTGCCCAAGGAGCGTCTGGTGGATGACTGGAAAGAAAAGGGAACCACATTTTTTAGGACATATGCGCGCCCGATAGAAATCAAGGATAACGCTTGGATCGGCGGCGGCAGTATTCTCCTGCCGGGCGTGACGGTGGGGGAAAACAGTGTGATCGGGGCGGGGAGCGTTGTGAACCGTTCGATTCCCGCAAACTGCGTCGCGGTGGGAAATCCATGCAGAGTTATCCGTACATTGGAGGAGGAAGTTTAGGTATGAGTCTGGAAAACATTAAAATTATCTTTTTCGATATCGACGGCACGCTGATTGATATCAACAGCAAAAAAATATCGGAAAGAACGCTTAAGACACTGAATCGGTTGAAGGAGCGGAATTATATTCTCTGTCTCTCAACGGGAAGGTCTCCGATGACCGTGCCTCATTTTGACGGATGGGAGCCGGATGTGTATCTCACCTTTAACGGTTCGTACTGTTATAACGGGCAGCAGGTGATCTACAAGAACCCGATTTCGCCCGAGGATGCAAAATTAATTGTAAAAAATGCCGCCTCGATCAACAGACCCGTATCGGCTGCCACACCGAATAAGCTGGCGGCAAACGGGAGAGATAAAGATTTAGTGGACTATTTTGCCATTGCCAAGCTGGATGTGGATGTTTCCAATGATTTTAATGAGATGATAGAGAACGACGAGGTATATCAGATTATGTCCGGGGGTCGCGAAAGTGAATATCCGGCGCTGCTGCGGGATGTGAAAAACGCCAAGATAGCGGCATGGTGGGACCGGGCGGTGGACATTATCCCGGCGGACAGCGGAAAAGGCGTCGGGATTGAACACGTGCTGGCACATTATCATCTGAATAAAGAGGAGGCGCTCGCCTTTGGGGACGGCAACAACGATATTGAAATGCTTCAGGCGGTAGGTACGGGCGTTGCCATGGAAAACGGATCGGATGAGTTGAAAGCGGTGGCGGACGACATGTGCGGTCATGTGGCGGAGGACGGGGTCTATCATTACTGCGTCGAGCATGGGTTGATTGCGGAATACAAAATCGGAAAATAATACAAATAGAACCGAAAATAATCCATTTTAATGCCGCATATTTCAGAATATAATACATATTAGAGAGTGAGCGGGCAGACTGTAAAAAGATGGAGAGTATGTCTGCACATTTGGAAGACGGAAGTTAAAATGGAGGGTAAGAGA
Organism: uncultured Lachnospiraceae bacterium; assembly: GCA_910584725.1. GTDB lineage: Bacteria > Bacillota > Clostridia > Lachnospirales > Lachnospiraceae > UBA3282. Next base: position 41,516 of record CAJUBE010000016.1, read on the forward strand.
ATGGGCGATTTGAGATTAATCAAAGATTTTACGGTGGGGGATGGATTTTTCGGCAGATATGAAAAGCTGGTGAAGGATGTGGTGCTTCCCTATCAGGAGAGGGCGTTAAACGATCAGATTGAGGGGGCGGAGAAAAGCCATTGTATTGAAAATTTCCGTATGGCGGCGAAGAAGCTGAAAACGGGAAGCTGTGACGGAGAGTTTTATGGCATGGTGTTCCAGGACAGCGACGTGGCCAAATGGCTGGAGGGCGCGGCCTATTCCCTGGCGCAGAATCCCGATGAAGAGCTGGAGAAACGGTGTGATAAAATCATTGATCTGATCGGGGAGGCGCAGCAGAAGGATGGTTATCTCAACACCTATTTTACGGTGAAGGAGCCGGAAAAGCGGTGGACGAATCTTCACGAGGCGCACGAGCTCTACTGTGCGGGGCACATGATTGAGGCGGCGGTGGCTTACGCGGAGTGTACGGGTAAATCAAAACTTTTGGAGATCATGTGCGACATGGCGGATCACATTTACCGTCATTTTATCGAGGAGGGAGCGGAAGGATATCCCGGGCACCCGGAGATTGAGCTTGCGCTGATGCGGCTGTACCGCAGCACCAAGGAGGAGAGATATAAGGAGCTGGCAATGCACTTTATCAATGTGCGCGGCGTTGATCCGGATTATTATAAGAAGGAAATGAAAAAGAACCCTTGGCGTGTCTGGGGCAATCATCCCGAAGATTTGGAGTACGCGCAGAATTATGCGCCGGTGCGGCAGCAGGACAAGGCGGTGGGACATGCCGTCCGGGCGGTATATCTTTACACAGGCATGGCGGATGTGGCAATGGAGACGGGCGACAGGGAGCTTGCGGAAGCCTGCAAAACGCTGTGGAACAATATCACGCAGCACAGAATGTATGTGACGGGAGCGATCGGTTCCGCCTATGAGGGGGAAGCGTTCACGAAGGACGACCATCTGCCAAACGATACGGCTTATGCGGAAACATGCGCGGCGATCGGGCTGATCTTCTTCTCCAACAAAATGTTATATCTGGAGCATAACGGCAAGTACGCCGACGTGATGGAGCGGGCGCTTTACAACTGTGTGCTGGCGGGTATGCAGCTTGACGGCACGAAATTCTTCTATGTGAATCCGCTGGAGGTACTGCCAGGTATTTCCGGGGAGGCGCAGACCCACAAACACGCGCTGCCTGTCAGACCCAAGTGGTTTGCCTGTGCCTGCTGCCCGCCCAATGTGGCAAGGCTTTTGGGTTCTGTGGCGGAGTATGCGTGGCATGTGATCCCGGGCACTTTGTTCTCTAACCTGTTTATCGCGGGGACGCTTGATGTGAGCGACCGTTTCGGCGGCAAGGTGGTTTTGCGGACCAACTATCCTTATGACAACACTGTGGAGTACCGCTTTGTGCCGCAGGAGGGCAGAGACAGCATGGAGGTGCCTCTGGCAGTCCGTATTCCCGCATGGAGCAGACAGACGAAAATTTTGCTGAACGGAAAAGAGGCTGACTGTGAAATCAAGGACGGGTACGCCTATTTGAGAGGGGAGTACACGGCGGAAGATGTAATTACGGTGGAGCTTGACCTGACGGTAAGGCGTGTGTACACAAGCAATCGGGTTTCCGCGAATACAGGCAGGGCGGCGTTGCAGCGCGGACCGCTGATTTACTGTGCCGAAGGTGTGGACAATGAAAATGATATCCTCTCTGTAAGTTTGAAAAAGGACGGGGAAGTGACGGTCAGCGAATATCTGCCGGATGAGTTGTACGGCATCCGGAAGCTATATGCGGAAGGGTACAGAGAGACGGTGAACGAAGAGCTTTACAGCTTTGAAAGACAGGAGAAGGAACCCTGTCAGGTGACGCTGGTGCCCTATTATACCTGGGGCAACCGGGGACTGAACCAGATGCGGGTATGGATTCCTGAGAGGGATTAGTAAAAAAATTACCCCAAATAAAGTATAAAAAGGGAATTGTATCCGGGAGAATTTCCCGTTATACTTACCTTAATATGGAATTGGAGGAACAGGCGGTATGTCCATATGGATATACCGCCACTTTTAGGAGGTTATCACGGAATGTTGAAAAAGGATGAAAAGAAGGACGAGAAAAAGAGAGAGAAAGAAATTGACAAGCTGGTAAAGAAGCTGACGCTGGATGAAAAGATTGCCATGATTCACGGAGCTTCCCTTTTTCGATCCGGCGCGGTGGAGCGGCTGGGGATTCCCGCCATTGAAACTTCAGACGGACCCATGGGCGTGCGCGCGGAGTTTATGGATGACAGATGGATTCCCTCGGGTAATCAGGATGACATGGTGTCCTATCTTCCTAGCAACAGCGCGCTTGCTTCGTCCTGGAATCCGGCGCTCGCCCGGAAAATGGGACATGTGCTCGGCGCGGAAGCAAGAGGGCGTGGCAAGGATGTGATTCTGGCGCCGGGCATCAATATCAAGAGAGATCCCCGCTGCGGCAGGAATTTTGAGTACATGAGCGAGGATCCTGCACTTACGGCAGCGATGGCAGTGCCTTTTATACAGGGCGTACAGGAAAATGACGTGGCGGCCTGCGTCAAGCATTTTGCGGCAAACGTGCAGGAGACGGGTCGTCTGGTTGTGGATGAGACGATCGACGAGCGGACACTTTATGAACTTTATCTGCCTGCATTCAAAGCAGCGGTGCAGGAGGGCGGCGCGCACTCCATTATGGGCGCTTATAATAAGATAAACGGCGAGTACTGCTGTGAGAGTAAAACGCTGCTTGACCGAATTTTGCGTGAAGAGTGGGGTTTTGACGGCGCGGTTATCAGCGATTGGGGCGGCGTACATAACACAAAGGAGGCGGCGCTGTGCTCTATGGATTTAGAGATGTCCGTTTTTCCCGACTTTGACGAGTATAAGCTGGCGAATCCCTTAAAGGAACTGATTGAAAAGGGGGAAGTTTCCGAAGCTGCGGTGGATGCTAAGGTGAAAAACCTGTTGCGTATGATGTACCGGCTGAAGATGATTGGTTCGAAAAAGGACAACAGGGAGAAGGGCGTGTACAATGCGCCGGCCAGCCGGGAGACAATCCTGCGCACGGCGGAGGAGTCTGCGGTATTGTTAAAAAATGAAAATCACACCCTGCCGTTGGATGAAAAAAAGGTGAAAAAGCTTGCGGTGATCGGTGCAAACGCGGCCAAAGTGCACTCCAACGGCGGCGGCAGCGCGGAAATCAAAGCGCTCTATGAGATTTGTCCGCTGGCTGGTCTGAAAATGTATCTGGGCGGCAACACAGAGGTAGTGTACGCGCCGGGTTATTATGTACCCGCGAAGCCGAAAGCTTTTGAGGTGAACTGGCAGGCGACAAGTCTGGACGATTTGAAAGATACGACGGTAGGACAGGCGACCAGAGATGAGACGGGGGAAGGGCATATCAAGGGCGAGCAGGAAAGGATTGCGCAGATAGAGCGGGACAAGGCGGAGATTCACGAGAAGAATCCGTCGCTTTTCCGGCAGGCACTCGAGCTGGCAAAGAACGCCGACGCAGTGATTTTTGTGGGCGGTTTGAATCACGATTATGACAGCGAGGGCTTTGACAGGCCTGATATGAAGCTGCCTTACGAGCAGGATCTTTTAATTGAAGAACTCTTAAAAGTCAGGAAGGACACGATCGTTACCTTTGTGGGCGGTTCGCCGGTAGAGATGCCTTGGCGGGAGCAGGCGCAGGCAATTCTGTGGACTTATTATGCGGGTATGGAGACGGGAAACGCATTTGCGAAAATTATTTTTGGTGAAGTGAACCCTTCCGGAAAATTGGCGGAAACATTCCCTGACAAATATGAGGACTGTGTGACCGCGAAGAACGGGCAGTTCGGCGTGTGGGATAAGATTGCGCTGGAGGAAGGGCTGTACTGCGGCTATCGTTATTTTGACAGGCAGCGGATCAAACCCGCATTCTGCTTTGGACACGGCTTGTCTTATACAAATTTTGAGTACAGCGGCCTCACTTTGAAGGCAGAGAAAGGAAAGGATGTTAAATTGACATTCACAGTCAAAAACGTCGGAAAGCGGGCGGGCGCAGAGATTGTGCAGATTTATATCGCGCCCATTGCAGCGCAGGTGGACAGGCCGGATAAGGAGTTAAAGACGTTTGTCAAGGTGGAACTTAGCGCGGGGCGTTCAAAGAAAGTTTCCCTGACTTTAAAACAGGAAGACTTTATGCATTTTGACGTGCAGTTACACAAATTTATCGCGGACGCGGGCGATTACGAAATTCTGGTGGGCGCATCCTGCGAGGATATCAGACTGCGGGGCATCGCGACGCTTAACTGACATGGAAAGTAATAGCCATAAACAGAAAAACATACAGGGAACGCTGTATAACATTTCATTCTGGTGTACATGCTTATTCTAAGACAATTGATCTCGGAATGCTTCCGACGGAAATTGTCCGGGTGGGTTGAAAATAAACTTGCAAATTTTATTTTCAATCGGTAAGTATGATACCGGAAAGGGATGAAAAAATGGATTATAATACGTTACCTGTCGGCCTTGGGCTGGCATTTGCGAACAATCGTGCGGCCATGGACCGTTTTGTGGATATGACTGACGACGAGAAGAAGGAGTTTGTGGAGAGAAGCCGGGGGATCATGTCCAGAAAGGAGATGGACAGTCTGGTAAGTTCTCTTGCGGAGGACGAGGAGCCGGATCTTCATCTCGAAGACGTGAATCAGATTTTTAAAGGGCCAAGTATCGGATAACCGGCGGCCCGGATGTAAAAAGCAACGAAGGAGTTTCCCATGCAGATACAGCTGCCCGAAAAAGTGCATAAAATCATAGACACGCTGGAAGAAGCGGGGTTTGAGGCTTACGCGGTGGGCGGCTGTGTCCGGGATTCCATACTCGGCAGAGATCCTGATGACTGGGATATTACCACCTCGGCAAAGCCGGAGGAAATGAAGCGGCTCTTCCCGAGAACCGTAGATACGGGGATTAAGCACGGAACGGTCACGGTTCTTCTGGGAGGGGAAGGCTTTGAGGTGACTACCTATCGGATTGACGGTACATATGAGGATGGCAGGCATCCAAGCGAAGTGACCTTTACAGCCAATTTGAAGGAAGATTTGCTGCGGCGTGATTTTACCATCAACGCTATGGCCTACAATGAAAGAAGCGGTCTGGTTGATCTTTACGGCGGACTGGCGGACATAGATAAGCAGGTGATTCGCTGTGTGGGGGATGCTGTAGAGCGGTTTGAGGAGGATGCCCTGCGTATGCTGCGGGCGGTGCGCTTTTCCGCCCAGCTCGGGTATCGGATTGATGAGGCAACCGGGGAAGCAATAAAGGCGCTTGCCCCGAATTTACAAAAAATCAGTGCGGAGCGGATCCGGGTGGAACTGGTAAAGCTGGTGACCTCACCCCACCCGGATTATCTGCGAACCGCCTACGAGCTTGGCATTACGGCGCAGGTTCTGCCGGAGTTTGATCTCTGTATGGAGACACCCCAGAGACATAAGCACCACTGTTATGATGTGGGAGAACATATTTTGCATTCCATGCTCGGCGTGGAGCCGGACAAGGTGCTGCGGCTTGGTATGCTTTTCCATGATATCGGCAAGCCTCAGACTTTGACTGTTGATCCGGATGGGACAACCCACAATAAAAGGCATCCCTTTGAAGGGGAGAAAATAACCAGAAAGGTGATGCGGCGTTTAAAGTTCGATAACGATACCACGGATAAAGTGACAAAACTGGTTCTTTACCACGATTACGATATCGCGCCCACGGAGGCGGGTGTAAGGCGGGCGGTCAATCGGATCGGGGAAGATATTTTTCCCATGATCTTCACGGTGCGGCGGGCGGATATCGCCGCGCAGAGCGATTACATGCGGGAGGAAAAGCTGGCAAAGGTCGCTTACATAGAAAAGCTGTACAGGGAAGTTCTGGCCCGCAGGGATGCGGTTACCCTGAAAGATCTGGCGATTTCGGGAAGTGACCTGATTGCTATGGGGATGCCGTCTGGCAGGCAGATTGGGGAAACCCTGTCCGCGCTTTTAGAGAGGGTGCTTGATGACCCGTCTCTCAATACGAGAGAGATTCTTCTCAAACTGTACAAAGAAGTGTAATGAAAACCCCCTGCTGTTCATAAGATGTAACAGTCAGAGTCAGGCGGGGGGTATTTTTGTGAATGACAGAGATGTCAGTTTATTAGAGAATTATGATATAGAGGTGCGCCGCACATGGAAAGGCCGTGGGGCGATTCTCTGCGATTCGGATCGGGGTCTGCTCATTATGAAAGAATACAGCGGCCCGGCGGAAAAAGTCGGCTTTCAGGAGTTTCTGCTGAACCATATCCGGGAGAGCGGCGTGGTGCGGGCGGAGACCATTCTGCGGACAAAGGAAGATGAGTTGATTGTCCGCGATCAGGACAGGACGGCCTATATTGTAAAGACCTACTGTGAAGGCAGGGAGTGTGATCACCGAAATCCACAGGAGTGCCGCCATGCGGTCGAGACGCTTGCGCGCCTTCATGGCGTCAGTGATCTCTCCGGCTGTGAAATTCTGGAAGAACAGCCTGTTTTTCATGTGGAAAATGAGTATGAAAAACATAACCGCGAGTTGAAAAAGGTGCGGAAATTCCTGCGTGAAAAGAGTCAGAAGACCGATTTTGAGATTTATTTGATGAAACATTATGACTATTTTATGGATATTGCCTTGCAAATTACGGGGGAATTGAGTTATTATGCCTATGAGGAGGATTCTTTTTCCGCCTCCGTTGTGTGCCACGGCGATTATCAGTATCATAATATCATACAGACCGAAGAGGGCAGTGTGCTCGTCAATTTTGAAAAATGTATCAGGGACTATCCGGTTCGGGATCTGTATCTGTTTATGCGAAAGCTTTTGGAAAAAAATAACTGGTCTCAGCCGCTTGGTGATATGCTCCTTTCGGGGTATAATGAAGTGAAACCTTTGAGCGAACGGGATTACAGACAGTTGTATTTCCGCTTTGCCTATCCGGAGAAATTCTGGAAAATCGTGAATTTCTATTATAATAGCGGTAAGGCATGGATTCCCGGGCGCAACATGGAAAAAACAGAAAAATTGTTTGCGCAGGAGAGAGAAAAACAGCTCTTTTTAAAGAGCGTATTCTCCGCGTGGATTTAGCGGAATCATGGAGGTAAAAAATGGTTAGAATACACAGAAGAATTTCCGGGGCGGTTACGGCGCTGACACTGGCAGCGCTCGTTCTGACAGGATGTACTTCGGAGGCCAGCAACATAGGAAAGGCCAAAGACAAGGATGGCGGACCGGATGTGGTGGACACAGGTTTTACGCTTTCCATTGTGGGAAGTTATGATTCCGCGGATACGGCGGTTGTCCTGTCCACCGATCCGGACAACAAAGCGGTGTCCCTTGTTAACATGGATACGGGAAAGCAGTATACTCTCTATTACGATGGAACAACTTATGTGAAGGATAAATACGACGGCCCCATGACAATCTCCCAGATTAAGGCCGGGGATGTGGTGGATGTCACTTTTCTGAAGGGGAAGAAAAAGCTGGCCAGCATCCAGCGGTCACCGCAGGCATGGATTTATGACGAGGTGAACAATTATGATCTGGCAGGCGCGAACAGGTCGGCAAGTATCGGTTCTCAGGTGTATTCTCTGCCCGCCGGTGTAGTTGTCTTGTCGGAAGGCCGCCGCGTGGAGGCGGGTGAGGTGGTGTCTCAGGATGTGGTCACGATCTCCGGCATCAATCATAAGATCTACAGTGTAAACGTGGACAGGGGCCATGGGTACCTGCGTCTGAAAAATGACCAGCCCCTTCTCGGCGGCTGGATTGAGGTTGGCAACAGCGTAATCCGTCAAATCAAGGAGGACATGCTTCTCACAGTGCCAGAGGGCACCTATCAGGTAGTGCTCTCCAACAATAATGTGGGCTGTGTGAAGGAAGTGACGGTGGAGCGTGACAAGGAAGTGGTGCTCGATGTGGGCGATCTGGAAGTTGCGGAGGATGCCGTCGGAAAGATTCTCTTTACGGTGGAGCCCGAGAGCGCGACAGTCAGTGTGGACGGCAAACCTGTGGATATCAGCAAAGCGGTGGAGTTAAAGTACGGCATTCACCAGATACAGGCGGAGGCGAGCGGCTACGATACCCTGACTAAGCACATTCAGGTAGGTTCGGAGTATGCGACCATTTCCTTTAAGCTGGAGGAAAGCCGCAAGAACGACGAGAAAAACACCGTCAGCGATAACTCGACGACGCCCGACCGGATTCCATGGGAAGATACGCTGGAGACCTCCAGAGAAAACAAACCCAGTGTCAGCAGCAATACCACCGCCAGCGTGAGCGAAAATGCGCTTGGCACTTCCAACAATAATAAAGTGTACGTTGATTCTCCGAAGGGCGTCGAAGTATATTTGGACGGGAATTATGTGGGCATTGCCCCTGTCAGGTTCACCAAGACCGCGGGCAGGCACGAGATTACCCTGAAAAAGACCGGCTATAAGACAAAAACCTACACCATTTATCTGGAGAACAACAAAAAGGATGAGACCTATTCCTTCTCCGCACTGGAAAAGGAAAGTTCTGGCAATAGCGGTAACAATGGCGGCAATAATAAGGGGGATGATGACAATTCCGGCGGTTCTATGGCGCCGGCGCCTCTGCAGCAGATTGAAATTAGACCTGCCACGGTTACTGTTGAAAAAGGACAGACGCAGGCTTTTGAAGCGCATGTAAACCTGAATGGTACGGATCAGGGTGATGTCAGTGTCACATGGGGGCTGGATGGACAGAAATCGGAAGGAACTAAGTTTATGGGAGGGGATGAACCCAGTACATTGATGGTGGCTTCTGATGAATCCGCGGAGAGTCTTACGGTTACGGCTACATATATGGACAGCGAGACAGGACAGACTTTATCAGGGCAGGCGACGGTTACGATTACGGAGAAGCAGGAGGAAGAGAAAAATATTACTGTGGAGGTTATGGCGGATTCTACGGAAATAACCGGAAGTGGAACAGTTATCTTTACTGCTGTGGTGAAGGAAGGCGACGAAGAAAAGAAAGATGCGGAAGTGGAATGGACATCAGCATGGACGTCGACAGAAGCGTCGAACAGTGAGATTCGCACAGCGGGAACTACAATGACATTATCGGTGGACTCTGTGGAAACAGATACAGGATTTACTGCCACGGCTGCATATAAGGATGGTGATATAGAGAAGAAAGATTCTGAGACAGTAAAAATAAATAAGTCTGAGGATCCGACTATCCCCACTGATTCGACTGGACCGACTCTCGGTGGCAATCCGGAAACGCCTAATGGTTCAGATACTACTGATAAGACGTCCACAGGCGGTACGGACACGGGAAATAGCAGCAGCGAAAGTGGCGATGAAGATGCGCAAAATGGCCTGACCACAGAAAAAGTGGAGATAACCAAGGAAGCGCACCCGATCCGGAAGTGGTTTTCCTCGTTGTTTAAGTAATTGTTTATACCTACATAGGAGCAGACAGCGCCCGATAGGGGATATATGTCCTTGGTCGGGCGCATTTTTTTCTAATTATATCGAATAAATCCTCCTGCATGTGTAATGATAATGTAATGAAAATGATTGCTTTTTACATTGCGATTGTGTATAATTACAGAAACGGGAAGAAAGGGGCGTTAAACATGGCACAGGCAGTAAACGTAAATTTTCGCATGGATGCAGATTTAAAAAAGAGCATGGAACAGACATGTTCAGAATTAGGAATGTCGATGACGACGGCTTTTACCATTTTTGCAAAAAAGGTAAGCCGTGAAAAGCGGATTCCTTTTGATGTCAGTGTGGATCCGTTTTATTCTGAGAGCAATATGCGGTATTTAGAAAGAATTGCTCAGGATGTTGCGCAAGGCCGGGCACATTTTGCGGAGCACGAACTTACGGAGGTGGAAGATTAATGCGGCTGCTGTGGGAGGACAGAGCCTGGAATGATTATCTTTACTGGCAGACACAGGACAAAAAAACATTAAAACGGATTAATATACTGATAGAGGAAATAAAAAGAACGCCCTTTGAGGGGAGAGGAAAACCAGAAACGCTAAAAGACAATTTGAGTGGATATTGGAGTCGGCGTATAGATGAGACGAATCGAATTGTATATTTTGTGCAGAATGATATCGTTTATGTTATTTCATGTCGAGGTCATTATTCATAGATTTTTTAATTATAGTATACAGAAGGAGCACACATGTCAGAAAAACAGGAGAAACAATACACTTACGAAGAATTTCTTGAAATCATCGCTACCCTTCGCAGCGAAAACGGCTGCCCCTGGGATAAGGTGCAGACTCACGACAGCTTAAAGCCCTGTATGATGGAGGAGGCGGCGGAGCTGCTTGCTTCCATCCGCATTTACAACAAGACGGGCAATCCCGAAAATATGATTGAGGAGCTGGGGGACGTTCTTTTGCAGGTCGTGATGCACGCGCAGATTGCTTCCGAGGAGGGCCTTTTTACCATGAAGGATGTGGTGAATGAAGTCAGCCGTAAAATGGTGCGGCGGCATCCCCATGTTTTTGGCACGGGAAATGCGGATACGCCCGACGAGGTGCTGGTAAACTGGGAGGAGATTAAGAAGGAGGAGAAAAAGGATAAAGATTGGGTGGAATCGCCTTTAAAAGACATTCCAAAAGAGCTCCCGGCGCTTACCAGGGCAGTCAAAGTTTTGAAGAAGATAGATAAGCACTATGAAAAGGGAAGCACTTTTGAACAGGATACGGCCGCTGTCTGTGAACTGGCGGAGGCTTTGAGAAATTGTGAACCGCAGGCGGACAATAAGAAAATAGAGGCACTGATATCCGATCTGCTTCTACGGATCAGTGATGTGGCAAGAATTACAAAAATACCGCAGGAACAGGCGTTGGCGGACCGAATAGATGATTTAATTGACAAATACGAGTAAATTTTCTGACAATAAGGTATTTTTTGTCGAATATGGCTTTAACAATGAAAAGCAAATGCAGGCGAACCCGAAAAATGCCGTAAAAAAGGCATTTTTTTCTTGACATGCCAGGTAAAAGCAGATATAAATATGTATAGACAGTTTCCAAGGGAAACCAAAATAATACGATAACTCATTTAAGAGGAGGAGTTCAAATGAACAAAACAGAGTTAGTTGCAGCAATGGCTGATCAGGCAGGCTTATCTAAGAAAGATGCAGAGAAGGCGTTAAAGGCATTTACGGACGTGGTTGCGGACGAGCTGAAGAAGGATGGCAAGGTACAGTTAGTCGGTTTTGGTACTTTCGAAGTTTCCAAGAGAGCGGCAAGAGAAGGCAGAAATCCTCAGAGCGGCGCTGTTATGAAGATCGCAGCATCCAAGGCTCCCAAGTTTAAGGCTGGTAAGGCTTTAAAGGATATGCTCAACGCATAATTGAATTTTTGGAGACAGATGAGGCCTGTATGCGATGCATACGGGCCTTTCTATATTATCAGGGAGGAAGAACATGAGACTGGACAAATATTTAAAAGTATCAAGACTGATCAAGCGCCGCACGGTGGCCAACGAGGCATGCGATGCGGGCAGGGTTCTCATTAACGATAAACCCGCTAAGGCATCGACTAACGTAAAGGCGGGGGATGTGATCACCATACAGTTTGGCAACAAAGAGGTGAAGGTGGAGGTTCTCGACGTGCAGGAGACGGTGCGCAAAGAGGAGGCAAAGGAACTGTTCCGCTACCTCACATAGATTGTGGAGACATATTTTTGAAAGAGCAGACATACACTGAATCAGTACCATAATTATGGTATAGGAGGGCGTGTATGGAAGATTTAAATAACAGCGGTAAGCGGCCGCATAAGCTGATGCTTACAGGCAGAAGGACCTGTGCGCTGACGGGCGTAAATGATGTGCTTTCCTTTGATGTGAATGAGATTTTGCTGGAGACGGAGCAGGGAATGCTGATGATACGGGGCGGAGAGCTTCATGTCAGCAGGCTTTCTCTGGATAAGGGCGAAGTGGATATCGACGGGCGGATCGATAGCTTTACCTACTCGGAAACCGCGGGATATGGAGCGAAGGGGGAGTCCCTGCTGGCGAGACTGTTTAAATAATGTAGGGGGGCATATGAGCCGGGAGATCGTGCAGGAACTTACTTTTTTTACACATTCCGTCATTATGGGGCTGGTCATTACTTTTATCTATGACTGGATCCGTGTGCTCCGCAAGCTTTTCAAGCATGGAACGACTTTAATGTCGGCGGAGGATTTGTTATTCTGGCTGGCCTGTGGAATCGGCGTTTTTTATATGCTTTACAGGGAGAACGACGGGACGCTTCGGTGGTTTGCGGTTCTCGGCGCCACAATTGGCATGTTTTTTTATAAAGTGACTGTCAGAGACGCGTTTATAAATGTTATGTCAACGTGTCTACACAAGATCATGTGGTTCGTTTTTCGTCTCCTACAAATTGTGCTAAAACCCCTGAAACGCTTGATTTATGCGGGGAAAACGTTTGTTCTTTACCTTGGAAGAAAATTGAAAAAGTGTAAAGAATTTATTAAAAAACGGTTGACGGTTTTCAGAAAAACCATTAGAATGGTTTTATGTAAACACTAACAGGCGGTGGAGAGGGGAACGTTTTAGGGCATGGCAAGAAAAGCAGCATATCGTAAAAGACGTCAGAACAGGCTGGCCATGCTTTTAGTTACTACCGTAGTGTTGATGATGATGCTGGTGGTTACCTTCAAAAGTGTGGAGCTGCGGGAGAAGCGCCAGTTTTATATGGACAAGGAAGAGGCGCTGCTTCAGGAAATAGAGGCGGAGGAGGCAAGATCCGCGGAAATTGAAGAGTATGGAAAGTATACGCAGACTAAGAAATTCGTCGAGGAAGTGGCGAAGGAGAAGCTTGGTCTGGTATATGAGGGCGAGATTATCTTTAAAGACGAAAAATAGATAGATTTTTGCAGCGAGTAGGGGAATTTTTCTCCTACTCGATTTTTGGAATAAAACACATCAACTTTTCATATATATGTGTAAGACGGGTTTTGCGGGCTTCTCCGTCCCGTCGGGACAGGCAGTATTGACGTGTATGGAGGCGGTGTGTGATGAAGAGACGGACAAGCTTGAGGGAAGAAGACAGAATAGATGTGATACCGGAGTATGGAAGGCAGAAGCTGTTAGCTTATGCGGACTCCTTTCGGGATCTGGCGGATTTGTTTGAGGACACGCAGGCGAAGGACGAGCCCTCCGGGGAAGAGCCGGCGGACAGACAGGAATATCTTTGCAGGCGGCGTCTGCAGGAGAGTCAGGGGCTTCTGGCGGAGCATTTGAAGGAGATGGCGCATATTCTGGCGGTGACGGCCAGAGAAACCTGCCGCTGTCGTCCCATGGGAGAACGACGGTACAAGCAGATGGCGGCGCTGCTGAAGGATTCCGGTATTGTGTTGAAGGACTTTCTGGAGCTGGAACATGAGGACGGCCATCGGGAGATCAGTCTCATTATGCGGCAGGCAGGCAGCAGGCACACGCGCTTTGGGGAGACAGAATATATTTCCACGGAGGATGTGGCGGATTACATATCGGTGGCGATGAACCGCAGGCTCTGCACGGCGAAAAATACGCCCGCCTATCTGGCGGGGGAATACAATGCCTACTATTTTTTGGAGGAACCACCCTACCATCTGCTGACAGGTTTTGCCAAGGCGGTGAAGGAGACGGAGAAGGTATCGGGGGACAGTTATTCCTTTTTTGAGTCGGATACGGGCAGGCTTTTGGTGCTGCTTTCAGACGGCGTCGGCTCCGGGGAGGATGCCCGTCGGGAGTCCGGCCGGGTGATTGAGATGATGGAGCGTCTTCTGGAGGCGGGGTTTGCCAAGGAGCCCGCGGTGCAGATGGTAAACGGGGCAATGGCGGCAGCAGGACAGGAACAGGTTATGTCTACGCTGGATGTCTGCGATATTGACCTTTATACGGGGAATTGTGAGTTTGTAAAAGTGGGAGCGGCCAGCACCTATATTAAACGAGGGCGGCTGGTGGACAGGCTTTCCTCGCGGAATCTGCCGCTGGGAGTTTTTTGGCAGATGGCGCCGGAAATACAGAATCGAACGCTGCAGAGCGGAGATTATGTGATTATGCTCTCGGACGGCGTGCTTGATGCGCTCTCGGAAGGAATTGGCGAGGAAGCGCTTCCGGAGATTATCGGCAGGATGGAATACAGCAATCCGGGAGAAATTGCAAACCAAATTCTGGCCTATGCCATCGGGCAGAGCCGGGGACGGATTCGGGATGACATGACGGTGCTTGTGACGGGAATCTGGGATCAGGACAGCACCCTGTAGCCGTAGTGATGACGGACAGGCGAAGGATGAAGGATAAACTTTTTGCAAAAATAAAACAATATATGAGTGTTCATGGCATGGTGGAAGCGGGAGACTGCATAGCGGCAGGCGTTTCCGGCGGGGCGGATTCAGTCTGTATGCTGCATCTGTTGGTGCGACTGCAAAGGGAGATTCCATTCCGGCTGGCGGTGGTGCATGTGAATCACGGACTTCGCGCGGAGGCCGGGGCGGACGCCGCCTTTGTGGAGAAGCTGTGCGGGAAATTGGGTATTCCCTTTTATCTGCGGGAAGTGGACATGGTGGGCTATGCGGCGGCACATAGACTGTCCGGGGAGGAAGCGGGACGTCTGCTTCGCTATCGGGCTTTTCAGGAAGTGCTCGAGGAAATAAAGAGCGGGGACAGAAGCAGGATTGCGGTGGCCCACAATGCGGATGACCGGGCGGAAACCATGCTTTTTCATATGTTCCGCGGCAGCGGGTTGAAGGGGCTTTCGTCGATTCGTCCCGTCAGGGAATTGGTCATCCGGCCGCTTTTGTGTGTGAGCCGGGAAGAGATCGAAGCGTATCTGAGAGAAGAAGGGCTTGACTGGCGGGAGGATGCAACGAACGGGGAGGACGTTTACGTCCGCAATAAGATCAGGCACCATATACTGCCTTACGCACGGCGGGAAATCTGCAAAAACGCGGTCTCTCATATGGGGGAACTGGCAGATATGCTGGCGGAAACCGAGAGCTATCTGAGCCGGGAGACGGACAGGCTTTATGACAGATATGTAAAGGAAGATATTGAAGGTAAAGTCGGTGGAACCGGGATGGCGGACGAGTCTTTGGAGGCGGGAATTCTTTATGGGGAAGTAAAGATAGAACTGGCAGGGTTTCGAACCGAGGATGTGGTGATGCGTAAGCGCATTCTTTTGCGCGCGCTGGAAAGAATGACGCCCTATCGGAAGGACATTACCGCGCGTCATGTGGCGGGGTTGATGGCGCTTACGGAGAAGGAAGGCAGCAAGGAGCTTTTTCTTCCCTACGGAATCAGGGGGGTCAAAGAGTACGACGTGTTGTTTTTAAGGCGAAGGGACGAGGCAGCGGGCGTTTCAGGGCAGCGGGCGGCGCATGAGGAAAGCGGCTCAGAGCGGCGGATCATGGAAAGCGAAAACGACAGCGGGCGGCAGACGGTGGGTTCGGTGAATTTGCCGGAGATTTGTGTATCCGAATCCATGCTGACTCCCGGTGCGGCGGCGGTGTTTGATGCGCCGGGCGCGGGAAGCTTTTTCTTTACTCTGTGGGAGGCGGCTTTTCTTCCGACAGCGTCCTTTTTCTACAGAAAGGAACAAAATATTCCAGAAAATAGATATACGAAATGGTTTGATTATGATAAAATAACTACGTCTTTACTCCTGCGGACCAGACAGCCGGGAGATTATCTTACAATAGACGACGCACTTCACACCCAGTCAGTCAAGCAGTACATGATTAACGAAAAAATCCCGAAAGCGAAACGGGACGACATGTATCTGTTGGCGGACGGCGCCCATATTCTCTGGGTGCCCGGACATCGTGTCAGCAGGCAGTACCGGGTGGAGAAAAACACAAGACGTATTCTGGAAGTACGTCTAAGAGGAGGAAGCCATGGCGGAACGGATAGAGGTATTGTTGACGGAGGAAGAGATTGACAAACGGATTCAGGAGATAGGGAATCAGATTTCCCAAGATTACGCCGGAAAACAGGTACATTTGGTGTGCGTATTAAAGGGAGGCAGCTTTTTTATGTGCGAGCTGGCAAAGCGGATTACGGTGCCGGTGTCCATTGATTTTATGTCGGTGTCCAGTTACGGCGGGGACACCGAATCGAGCGGCGTAGTCAGGATCGTGAAAGACCTGGATGAACCTTTGACGGACAGGCATGTAATTGTGATTGAGGATATTGTGGATTCTGGGCGGACACTGAGCTATCTGTTAGACATGCTGCGAAGCAGGGGGCCTTTGGATGTTAGGCTCTGCACGCTTTTAGACAAGCCGGACAGGCGTGTGGTGGATGTGAAGGTGGATTACACGGGATTTGAGATTCCCGATGAATTTGTGGTAGGGTATGGTCTGGATTACGACCAGAAGTACCGCAATCTGCCATATATCGGGATAGTGAAATTTGATTGATTGTAAATTTAGTACAGGCTGGAGTAGAGGAATTGTTTGATGAACAAGAGTAGTAGGAGTTTTTATCTGTATTTTGTAATTATTATCTGTCTGCTGCTGTTTACCGTTTGGGTGGGAACGCTGCGAGTGCCGAACAGCGGCTATACGAGAGGCGAATTTGAAAGGCAGATGGAGAATAATGAAGTCGCGGTGGTGACTGTCTGTCCGAACAAGGATTCATCCGCAGGTTCTCTGGAGGTAATTCTTAAAAACGGTTCGGAGAGGACGCTTTACGTGACCGATGTGACGGAGATGGAGAGCATTGTCAGGGCTCACGGTATAGACTGCTCTGTGGAGAGTGTGCCGGAGGAGAGCTGGTTTTTGAACAGCGTCCTGCCGATTCTGATCGTGGTGGTTGTCTGCGTATTCTTCTTTGTGATGATGAATTCGCAGAATGCCGGCGGCGGTGGCGGCAAGATGATGAATTTTGGAAAGAGCCGCGCCAGACTCACCATAGGGGCGGAGAATAAGATTACGCTTGGAGATGTGGCGGGCTTAAAGGAGGAAAAGGAAGAACTGCAGGAGATCGTGGAGTTTCTCAGAGAGCCGGGCAAGTTTACCAAGGTTGGCGCCAGGATCCCCAAGGGCGTGCTCTTGGAAGGCGCGCCGGGCACAGGTAAAACCCTTCTTGCCAAGGCCATTGCCGGTGAGGCGAATGTGCCGTTTTTCAGTATTTCGGGTTCAGATTTCGTGGAAATGTTTGTCGGCGTGGGCGCATCCCGCGTGCGGGATATGTTTGCGGAGGCGAAACGACATGCGCCCTGCATTATCTTTATAGATGAGATTGACGCGGTGGCCAGACGGCGCGGTACGGGTATGGGCGGCGGCCACGACGAGAGAGAACAGACGCTGAATCAGCTCTTGGTGGAGATGGACGGTTTCGGCATCAACGAGGGCATTATCGTGATGGCGGCCACGAACCGCGTGGATATCCTGGATCCGGCAATTCTTCGTCCCGGGCGTTTCGACAGGAAAATTACCGTGGTTTCCCCGGATGTGCGGGGAAGAGAGGATATTTTAAAGGTACATGCCAAGAATAAGCCTCTCGGCGACGACGTGGATCTGCAGCAGATCGCCCAGACCACGGCGGGCTTTACCGGCGCGGATCTGGAGAACCTGTTAAATGAGGCGGCCATCAACGCAGCCATGGACAAGCGGGCCTTTGTGCGGCAGGAGGATATCAAGAAAGCGTTTATCAAGGTGGGAATCGGCGCGGAGAAGAAGAGCCGTATCATTTCGGAGAAGGAAAAGAAGATCACGGCTTACCACGAGGCGGGCCACGCGATTCTCTTCCATGTGCTGCCGGATGTGGGACCGGTTTATACCGTTTCTATTATTCCCACGGGACTGGGAGCAGCAGGCTACACCATGCCGCTTCCCGAGAAGGATGAAATGTTCCTCACAAAAGGAAAGATGATCGAGGATATCATGGTGTCCTTGGGAGGTCGTATTGCGGAGGAAATCATTTTCGACGATATCACGACGGGCGCGTCTAGCGATATCAAGAAGGCTACCAAGGTAGCCCGCAGGATGGTGACACGCTACGGTATGTCCGACAACATCGGCGTGATCAACTATGACGATGACGACGACGAAGTGTTTATCGGCAGGGATTTGGCCCACGCGAAGAATCACAGCGAGCTTGTTTCGGGTGAAATTGACAGGGAAGTAAAAACGATTATCGACGACTGTTATCAGAAGGCGAAGGATATTATTATGGAGCATGAGGATGTGCTTCACAAGTGTGCGAAGCTCCTTTTGGAGAAGGAAAAGATCAATCGTGCGGAGTTTGAGGCGCTCTTTGAAACCTACTATCCCCAGCCGGAGGAGCCGGGCGAACTGGTACAGTCATAATCCGGACAGGAACCTATGGTTTGGTCGGTGGGAGAGCCGGGGAAGCTGATAATTGTGCACAATGCACAAAATCAGATATTCAAAATTGTAATATTTGTGAATCCTTGGTATTGTAGACAGACGGGGGGTATGCTAATATACTACTTGTAACCCCCCAATACATTATATAGTTTTTTGCTATACCCCATAAGAAAGAAATACCTTCTCTAAAAAAGACAGTTTAGCGACTGTCTTTTTTACTTTGTCGTGATTTTGTGCAAGAATTGTGGGTTGCGTATCCACAATATATAGGATAAAATATCTATATATTGCTCCATTTTTAAAGAAAGGCTGATTATGGATATCAATCAATTTCAGAAGGCAGAAAAGAATCAGCAGTATTTTGCGGGTATGCGGCCGGTTTTTAACCGAAAAGCTTTATTTACGGATATGTCGGAGGACTACGTGTCGCCTATGGAACCGAGCGCTTACGGCGAAGTAACCGTGCGTTTTCGGTCTGCGAAAAATAATATTGATAAAGTGTTTTTTATACACAAGAACGAGAAACACATCATGTTCAAGACAGAATCGGACGCGTATTTCGATTACTACTCGCATACGATTCAGCTCGAGGATGAGAAGCTGAGTTATTACTTCGAGGTACACGCCGGGAAAATTTCCTGCTTTTTTGACAGGCGCGGCGTGACGAAAGATACGAATGAATACTATTATTTTCATATCATTCCGGGCTTTAAAACGCCTGATTGGGCGAAGGGCGCGGTATTTTATCAAATTTATGTGGATCGTTTTTACAACGGTGACCCGGCCAATGATGTGCTGACAAATGAGTATCAGTATATCGGGGATAAAACGGTCAGAGTGGAGGACTGGAATAAATATCCGGCGGCTATGGGCGTGCGCGAGTTTTACGGCGGCGATCTGCAGGGTGTTCTTGATAAGATGGATTATCTGCAGGATCTGGGCGTTGACGTGATTTACTTTAATCCGTTGTTTGTATCGCCATCTAACCACAAATACGACATACAGGATTATGACTATATTGATCCTCATTTCGGTAAGATTGTGCATGATGAGGGTGATCTTTTGCGGCCGGAACAGACGGAGAACCGTTTTGCCACCCGGTATATTGACCGCGTTTCCAATAAGGAGAATCTGGAAGCCAGCAACGAGCTTTTTGCGGAAGTGGTGAAGGAAGCGCACAGAAGGGGCATGAAGGTGATTTTGGACGGTGTGTTCAATCACTGCGGCTCTTTCAACAAATGGCTGGACAGAGAACGGATCTATGAGAACGCGCCCGGCTACGAAAAGGGTGCCTATATTGATAAAGACAGTCCTTATCACGATTATTTCCAATTTCATGACGAGAACAAGTTCCCCTATAACGGTTCTTACGACGGCTGGTGGGGGCATGACACGCTCCCGAAGTTGAATTATGAGAATTCCAGACAGCTTCTGGACTATGTGCTGTACATTGGCAGGAAGTGGGTATCTCCGCCTTACAATGCGGACGGTTGGCGTCTGGATGTGGCGGCGGATCTGGGCCACACGCCGGAATTTAACCACAGTTTCTGGAAGGAGTTTCGGAAAGCAGTTAAGATGGCAAATCCCAACGCAATCATTCTGGCGGAGCATTACGGCAGTCCTCTAGACTGGCTGCAGGGCCAGGAGTGGGACACGGTCATGAATTATGACGCCTTTATGGAGCCGGTGACCTGGTTTCTGACCGGGATGCAGAAGCACAGCGATGACTACAGAGAGGACATGCGGGGCAATGCGGACAGCTTCTGGGGGGCGATGCGGCATCACTGTGCGGCATTTACCATGCCGTCTCTTCTGGTGGCGATGAACGAGCTGTCCAACCACGATCATTCCCGGTTTCTTACCAGAACGAACCATAAGGTCGGCCGGACGAATACCCTTGGACCGGAGGCGGCAAACGGGGGCGTAAACAAGGCGGTGCTGCGTGAAGCAGTGGTGATACAGATGACATGGCCCGGCGCACCTACCATATATTATGGGGATGAGGCAGGTGTCTGCGGTTTTACCGATCCGGATAACAGACGGACTTACCCATGGGGGCATGAGGATCAGGAACTGATTGCCTTTCATAAGGAAATTATCCGTATTCATAAAACACATCGGGAGTTTTTAACGGGTTCTCTTAAGTATCTGGACGCCGATTACAATGTGATCGGCTACGGCAGATTTAACAGAGAGGGACAGTCGGTGATCCTTGTCAATAACAATGACTATGAGGTCACAAGAGAGGTATCGGTGTGGTATCTGGGCATTCCGAAGGAGTGTGCGCTTACCTGTCTGATGCTGACGACGGCGGAAGGTTATTCTATAGAGCCGAAGCAGTATCCCGTTATTTCAGGGAAAGTGCGGGTGACTCTGCCGGCGACCTCGGCCATTATTCTAAGGCATGAAAACCGTGTGGAGCGGAGTTTTCTAAAGTTTAGTTAAGAGTTTAGTTGAGAAGGCTTTTCGGGACGACCCGGGAAGCCTTTTTGAATAAGAGAAAAATATTTTAAAAACCTATTGACATACTGGGAAATAAGGTGTAGGATACAACCATGATTTCATAGTTAATAACTATGAATACTATGAAAAGAGAGGGAGGAGTTTTTATGAAGAGCAGAATCAGCAGAGGAATTATGGCGGAAAAGCAGATGGCGTGTACAGGTGCGTGTCCGGGCGCAATGTCCCGCTGCGGTATGTGTTTCTGTATGAAAAATCGAGAGTGCAGTATGAGATAGAAGTCCGTTTAGAGGAATCTTTATAATATAAGAGGATACGGCAGGCTTCGAGCCTGTTTTTTTGTGTCCGGAAACAGATTGGAGGAAAGAAATGAAAATAAGACAGATAAACACTTTCATCAATAAGACATTGGCTCTGAGTCTTACAATAGCAGCCACGGTAGGGCTTACCGGATGCGAAACAACGCCCGTAAAATCGAAGGAGCTTTCTGCGGTAGCAGCCGCGCCGGCCAATGGGACGGCGAACGAGGAAGAGTCTTTTGGGAACACGGAATATGGCGGGGTAAAGTCCTATTTGGAATACGCAGGCATTGAAGCGCAGCCGGATGCGGCGGATGCCAAAGTTATTAAAATTGCTTACGGGTATTCGGGCTACCCCATTTCCTATACGACCAAGGACGGAGAGGTGTCGGGATATGATATTGAGGTTCTCAAAGCGGTGGATGCGCTGCTGCCCGGGTATCGCTTTGAGTTTGTTCCATCCCAGGGTGGCGACGATTTGCTGTTGGGTGTTCAGACCGGAAAATTCAATGGCGCGGTGAGAAACTGGTTTCAGACGGCGGAACGAAAAGAAATTTTTTCTTTTCCGGAGAAAACTCTGGGTCTGAGCGTTACCGGATTGACAGTGCGCACGGAGGATTTAGAAAAAATCCATGACTTTGCCTCGCTGTCGGACGCAGGCGGCCTGCTTGTACCCGTAGATCCGGGGGACGGACATTATACGGTGTTGAAAAACTGGTGTGAGGCGCATCCGGACAAGGCGTGGGAATTTGAGACGGGAAGTCTGGCAAGCAAGACGGATGCCTTTGCGTGGGTGTCGGAGGGGCGTTATGACGCTTACTTCGGTCTGGAAGTAAACTTCAACAGTATTGTGAAGGATGAGGACGGCCCTGCACATCAGTATGCAGATACACTGACTTGGACACCTTGCGCGGCGATTCCTACCTATGTGATTTTCAGTCTTGACGACAAAGACGTGGCGGACGCTTTTGACTCGGTGATCGACCAGATCTGGGAGAGCGGATACACGAATTATCTGCAGGAGACGCTTTACGGCGCGGATTACATTTCCGAATATGGAAGAGACGGTCTGGGTGTTTTTGAGAAATAAATGATTCTCTGTATGAAACGCCGCCGGATAGCGGCAGAATGAGGCGCGATATGAGTTTTAATGTTAAAGTATTTATCCATCATTTGATAGAGCTTCTGCCCTATCTGCGAACTACTTTTTATGTGGCGTTCCTTTCGATGATTTTCAGTCTGGCGCTGGGCGCGGTCACGGCAGCAGGGATTCTGAGCAGGAATGTCCTTTGGCGGGGCGTCAGCAAAGTTTATGTGAATCTGATGCGCTGTGTGCCGCCCATCGTCCTGCTGTTTGTGGTTTATTATGGTGGGCCTGCGCTGGCGAAAAGCCTGACGGGGGTGGATATAGATTCCTGGGATGCCGTCTATTTTGCCATCATTGCCTTAAGCCTTCTGCACGGCGCAGGCATGGCGGAGATGATGCGGGGCGCGTACCAGGCGATAGATAAGGGACAGATGGAAGCGGCTGTCGGTGTAGGGCTTACGCCTATGCAGGGATTCTATCGCATTGTGCTGCCGCAGGCGGTGGTGGTGGCAGTTCCGGTGTTGGGGAATGCGACGATCAGCATGTTAAAAGACGGAGCGTTAGCTTACTCCATCGGTGTGGTAGACATCACAGGGCAGACCGGATACTTGATTTCCATGAATCTTGGTGCCTATGTGATGGAGACTTATCTGGCGTTGGCTTTCATCTACTGGCTTTTATCGCTGGGCACCCAGAAAGTGTTTGGAAGCCTGACACGCAGACTGCAGAGAGGAGGGATGGGATGAAGCTTAGTACGGCCTTTATGACGGAGACTTTTATTAACGCCGTAAAAGCGCTGCCGCTTACAACGAGCTTAGCGCTGGTGCCATTTTTGTTCGGTTCTGTCTTTGCCTTTCTGCTGGCGCTCGCGCAGATCAGGCAGGTGCGTTTTTGGGGAAAATTTGCATCCTTCTATGTCTCTTTGATCCGCGGGATGCCGATGGTGGTGCTGGTACTGCTTTTGTATAACACGCTGCCGGGATACTTGGATTGTTTTTTTAAGGCCATTGGGAGCAGCTTTAATGTTTACCGCAGTATACCGGGAGCGGTCTATGCTTACTTTATTTTTACCTTGTCCGCTATCGCTTTTCTTACCGAAGTTTTCCGCTCCGCGATCGGAGCAGTGGATAAAGGACAGCTTGAGGCGGCATACGGCATTGGTTTGAGCGGATTTCAGGCTTATACACGGATTATACTGCCACAGGCGCTGCGGGGAGCGGTTCCGAACCTGTGTAATCTGATGGTGGCATTGGTGAAAAACACTTCGCTGGCTTTTATGATGACAGTGAAGGATCTGACCCAGACAGCAAAGCTGGGGGCGGCGTTAAACTACAGGTATGCGGAAGCATACATCGTGATTTTAGTTATTTACATACTGTTGTGCCTTTTTATAGAAGGCGTGTTTTGGCTGATTGAGAGGAGATTACATTATGAGTACAAAGAGAGAACTGGTATTAAAGGCATTTCACAATGAAAAAACAGACCGTATTCCAGTGGGTTTCTGGTTTCACTTTTTGGAGGGGGACGAGTTTAATGCCACTTTGCAGCGGCCGGAGCTTCTCCAAAAAAATCTGGAGGGACACAGGAAATTCAAGGAGGCTTTTGACCCCGATTTTGTAAAGATCATGACGGATGGACTGTTTAATCTTCCCTATGATTTTAGCGGCGTGAAGACGGCGGAAGATTTAAAAAAGCTGGAAGTATTGCCGGAGGATCATCCGTTTTTTGGGAAAAATGAGGAACTGGTAAAAGGTGTACGGGAAATTTTTGGAGAAGATACGCTGCTTTTCTTTAACGAGTTTTCGCCATTTAACCAGCTGCTGTCAGGATTGGCTGTCGCGGGCAACAGACCTTTGGGGCTTAAGCGGCTGAAAACCTTTTTGGAGCAGGACGGGAAGGCTGTGGCCTATGCGCTGGATGTGTTGGCCGAGAGCCTGAATATTTTGACAAGGCGCGTGGTAAAACCGGGTCTGGCAGACGGTATCTATCTGAGTGTCAACAATCCCAACCGCACGATTCCCGCGCAGATCTATTCCGCATTTGTGGCGCCGAGTGAAGTCAAGGTGCTGGAGACGGCGAATACGGTAAGCCCGGACAATATTCTTCACATCTGCGGCTATGCGGGTAATAAGAATATTCTTTCCGTTTATCAGGATTATCCGGCAGAGGTAGTAAACTGGGCGGTTCATGCGGAAAATCTGGGACTTGCCGAGGGGAAAAAGTTCTTCGGCGGAAAAGCCGTGATCGGCGGTTTTGACAATGTAAAGGAAGGTTTGCTTTACTCCGGTACAAGGCTGGAGATCGAGGCGTATGTAGAGAAGCTGCTGGCGGAGGCAGGCAGGGAAGGCGTTATCATTGGTGCGGACTGCACCGTACCGAGCGATATTGATATGGAAAGACTGAAATGGGTGAGAGAAAAAGCGGCGGAGGCATAGAGATGCTGGAGATCAGAAACGTACATAAATCTTTTCAGGGAAACGAAGTGTTAAAGGGCGTATCTTTGTCCGTCAGGCAGGGAGATGTGGTAGTTATCTTAGGCCCCAGCGGATCTGGGAAAACCACTTTACTGCGCAGCCTGAATTTTTTGGAGAGGGCGGATGAGGGAACACTGGACTGGGAAGAGCTTCATCTGGATTTAAGTAAGGCAGGCCGCAAGGAAGTGGCGCAGATCAGAAAAAAGATTTCCTTTGTGTTCCAGAATTACAATCTCTTTCGCAATAAGACCGCTTTGGAAAATGTTATGGAAGGGCTTACGGTGGCGCGAAAAGTGCCGAAGTGGGAAGCGGAAGAGATTGCGCGGAAAGCGCTTGCGAAGGTGGGGCTTTCGGAACGCTGCGACTACTATCCCGGGCAGCTTTCCGGCGGGCAGCAGCAGCGTGTAGGAATTGCGCGGGCGGTGGCGGTAAAGCCGGATATCGTGCTTCTTGACGAGCCAACCTCCGCGCTTGATCCGGAACTGATCGGCGGTGTGCTGGAGGTGATAAAGGAACTGGCAGAGGAAGGCACAACGATGGTGATCGTAACCCACGAAATGAAATTTGCCGAGGAAGTGGCAAGCAGGGTCGTCTTTATGGACGGCGGTGTGGTGGTGGAGGAAGGCTCACCCGGAGAGATATTTACAGCTCCGAAGGAGGAGAGAACAAGACAGTTCCTCCGCAGAATCATAAGGGATTACGATTACGTGATTTAAGCTGTTTTTCTTGTAGAATCATGATGGGAGTGATATACTTTGCTTAACTGTAAATGAGAGTATAGAGACAGGGAAAGATATCATTGCCATGAAAATACTGAAGAATATTGTAACAGGAATAGGAATTGTGGCGGCTTTATTGTGCGCGCTCATTATATTATCTGCTGTAAATCCGGGAATTACGGATACGCTCTCCTCCCTGCTTTCGGGGAATGGCCTTCCTACGCAGGAAGAGGAGTCCGAAACGGAGGAAGAGCCGTCCGAATCCGATCAGACGGAAGACGCTTCGCCTTCGGAAGAGCCGTCCGATACACCTTCCGAAATGGAGGGAGGGACGGAGGACAATGCCGCGCTGCCGGAGGAGTCAGAGGAGACGAGCGCCGGGCAGCGTGTACAGCGCCAGCCTGAGGAGCCGGATCGGAGCGCTTCTAATTCGGAGAGCAGCAGCGGACGCGTCAGGGGCATGAACGGGTATGAGCCGCCGTCGGAATCGGGTGTGAGTGTTCCCGAAGCGGTCAGCGGTAAGTCCGGCTATGAGCCTATCACGGAGAAAGCAGAGGAGCTGCCTGACGCGGAGGGCGGCGAGTATACAAGCGATTTGGGCTATGGTGAGACGGGTGACAACCTGTCCTTTGACTCGATTTTTTACCCCTATTATCAAATGTTGGATTCAAAGGGACAACATCTTTACCGACAGATTTATGCCAATGCGGCCGCGTACAACGCGGCTTTTGTACCCATTGAGGCGGTGCCGGTGTCGGAGCTTAAGAATGTAGTTATGGCAGTGTATAATGACCATCCTGAGCTTTTCTGGCTTAACACAGTGTATACTTGTAAGTATGACCAGAATAGAATCTGTGCGGAGCTGGAGTTAGAGTTTAATATGACGCTGGAAGAGCTTACCCCGGCTTCCCGAACATTTTATAATATCACAAATGAGATATTGGCGCAGGTACAGGGTCTGGGCGTTTACGAGAAAGAGAGCAGGCTGCATGATATTCTGATTGATCGGGTGGAGTACGATAAGAGTGTGGATAAAAACCAGAGCGCCTACAGTGCGCTGGTGGACGGAAAGAGTGTGTGCGCAGGGTACGCCAGAGCTTATCAGTACTTGATGCAGCGGACGGGTATTCCCTGTTTTTACTGCACGGGCTATGCGGGGACAGACCACGCTTGGAATATCGTCGGGCTGGACGACGGCTATTACAATGTAGATGTGACATGGGATGACACGGAGGGCGGCCGGTATGATTATTTTAATAAGACGGACGAAACCTACGCGGATACCCATGTGAGAAGGGAGCTGTCGGTAAACCTGCCGAAATGCGAGGGGCAGAGGTATGTGGTTCAGTGATGGCGCAGAATGGTCAGGGGACGTCAGTTTTGCGCAGACCGAAGGAAAACGAAGACTGCTCGCTTACGAAGTCCTTTCCGTGGTAGAGGAAATTCCGCCGGGAAAAGTGGCTTCCTACGGTCAGATCGCAAGGCTGGTGGGCAGGGAGAAAAACGCGAGGCTGGTAGGGAAAATTTTAAGCCGGGCAGAGTATTTCGGTAATTACCCGTGCCACAGAGTCGTCAACCATGCGGGGCGCACGGCGCCAAACTGGTCGAAACAGCGGGAGCTATTGGAAAAAGAAGGCGTTATTTTTAAGGGAAACGGGTGTGTGGATATGAAGATGTGTCAGTGGGAGTGCTGAAAAGCATTTCCACTTTGCGCGTATAAGAATTTGTGGAAAAGCTGTGGGAAATTATATAAAATGAAACCAATTTAGCAGATGAGAGGTATTAAAAGTAGAGGATCCTGTCTGTTCCATGCAGGCAGGTTGGTGCAAAGAGGTCATATATGACAAAAGAGGAACAGATCACGGCGGAGGCTGCGATAGACCGCTATGCGGATATGGTGTACCGTCTGGCGTTATCACAGATGAAAAACAGGACAGATGCAGATGATCTCTTTCAGGAGGTTTTTGTCCGCCTGGTCAGCAATGTGGAAAAACTGGAATCCTGGGAGCATGTGAAAGCTTGGCTGATTCGGGTGACGATCAACTGCGCGAAGAAGCATTTTGACCTGTACTGGAACAAAAATGTGGATTATATGGAGGATGAGACGCTGCTGAGGGGAGAAGAGGCATACGAGCCGCCGGAGGAACACCCCGTCAGGGGAGCGGTGGCGAAGCTTCCGCCCAAATACCAACTGGCGGTGCACCTGTTTTATTATGAAGAACTTTCTGTGGCGGAGATTGCCGAGCAGACCGGACAGAAGGAGGGTACCGTCAAATCGCAGCTTCATCGGGCGCGGGAGATGCTAAAGGAAATGCTGGAGGATTCGGGGTAGGAGATCGGACAGGGAAAAGCGCTGTCAGGAGATTCGAATGAAACAGCGCGAGAAAGTCTACTGCGGAAAAGGGAAAGCCGGATAGAAAACCGACAGGGGTTGGAAATCAGACGGCGACTGCTGAGAATATAGATAAACGGTTTATCAATACAAGAGGAAACTCATAAATGATGATGGATCAATATAAAGAGCAATACAATAGAGAAACAGAACAGATACATGCGCCCGCAGAGCTGATTGCAAGAACCAAGGCGGCAATGCGCCAGGAAGAGGCGCGGATCCGGCGGCAATTTGCAATGCAGGGAGCGGGAACGGAAAGCAAAGGGCTGTCAGCGATTCCCGGCCCGGTGATAATTCATGCAGATGACAAAAGCTATACGAAGGGCTTTTGCGTTCGCAAATGGGCTTATCCGTTGACAGCGGCAGCGGCACTGTTAATTCTGGTGTCTGTGTCCATGATGATGAGAGGACTGAAATCCGGGGATATGTCCATGAGCGAGGCGCCGGCGAACGATATGGCGATGGAAATGGAAACGGCGGAAATGGCCGATGGCGCGGATCTGGACGGCGGCATGGCGGCAGCCGGGGCGGCGATGGATTTTGAGGGCACGGCGGAAACCGCGGAGGAAGCGCTCGAGGATGAAATGACTGCCGCGGAGGCGGGTATGGCGGCGGCTCCGGCGGCCGAAGCCGAAGACATGAGCGAGTCGGCATCAGCAGTGGAAAATGCTGCATCCGATACGGCAGGATTTTCGGAGACCGCAGAAGAAGCTGTTGTAGAAAAGGCGGAGTTGGAAGAAGCCCGGAAAAACGAGGGACAGCGGAAATTAAGTGATGCGGAAAAAAACATGACGGAGGAAGCGGCTCCTGCGGAAAGCGGGGCACAGAGCGGCGATGCGGCGGCAGCCGGGAATATTACGATAGAAAAAGTGGAGAAAAAGCCGGATTTCTGCAGGCATCCCGACACCGGTAAACATGTTTTTGAAGGGCAGACATTCCAAGTGGCAGAAGAAGAAAACGGCTGGGCGGCCTATGTGGAGACCAAAGACGGAAGTAAGTATGTGATTCGCGGGGAGGCGGAAGATCTGGAGACGTTTCTGGAGATGGGGTATCGGAAGCTGACAGAACAGGAATGATACTTGACGGGCTGAGAAAATTTTTCTTGGCCCGATTTTTTGCAACCTTTTTCTTCCATTAAGGGTATTAAAAGCAGAAGGGCACAAAGCAGTGTCCGGGGAGGAACAGGGCGGTCAGACTGCCCGGAACGGAGGAGAAAGGTATGAAAAAGAATACGAAAAGAATGACGGCATTTGGGATTGCGGGGATTTTGCTGCTTACGGGGTGCGGCGGAAAGGCGGATACATCTTCGCCGGCGGGTGCGGATGGCATGACGAGTCAGGAAGCGCCGTCGGAAGCAGCGTGGGAACTGCCGGAAGCAGATTTCGGAACGGAAGGAGGCACAACGGCGGACAGCGGGATGGAAAGCCCGTCAGAAAGCGCAGCCGGGGAAAATGCGGCAGATGCGGTAGACGGTGCCGCGGAGAAATACGCGGACATTGCCAAAACGCCGCAGAACAGCTACAGCCGGGGCAGCGCGGAGAATGAGAGGAAGATCGAAGGCGCTGAGGAGTTAAATGACGATCTGTATGCAAAGGGGGATGCCCCGGACGGCTATCTGGGTTCCTGCTATGAGTTTGATGAGGAAATTGACAGTGAGGACAATCAGGAGGAATACAGCAAGTGGGAGGAGCAGGGGTTCTTTTCCGTGATGGAGCAGCCGCTTTCCACCTTTTCCGCCGATGTGGACACAGCTTCTTACAGCAATCTGCGGCGGCTTATTCGTGAGGGCTATGATTTGGAGAGTCTGCCCGAGGGAGCAGCCAGAATTGAGGAGATGGTCAATTATTTCTCTTATGATTATGAGGGGCCCAGAGGACAGGAGCCTTTTGGAGTGACGACCCAGATCGGCCGCTGCCCGTGGAATGACGAGGCCGAGCTTCTGATGGTCGGTCTTAAGACAGAGGATATCAGTTACGACCAGGCGCCCGCTTCCAATCTGGTGTTCCTGCTGGATGTGTCCGGCTCCATGGGAGAGCCTGACAAGCTGCCTCTCTTGCAGGAGGCTTTTGCAGAACTCACGGATAATCTCAGCAGTAAAGACAGGATATCTATTGTGACCTATGCATCGGAGGATACGATTGTGCTGGAAGGTGTAGTCGGCAGTGAGAAACGGAAGATAAAGAGGGCGTTGAACGGGCTGCAGGCCGGTGGCGGCACCTGGGGCAGCAGGGGAATTGAAACCGCGTATGAACTGGCGGAGGAGAATTTTATCAGGGGCGGCAACAACCGTATTATTCTGGCGACGGACGGGGATCTGAATATCGGCATGACAACGGAAGAAGAGCTGGAGGAGCTGATTAGCGAGAAGAAGGAGTCCGGGATTTTCCTGTCAGTGCTTGGTTTCGGGACAGACAATATCAAAGATAATAAAATGGAGACTTTAGCGGATAAGGGAAACGGAAATTACGCTTACATAGACTGTATGCAGGAGGCAAAGAAGGTGCTGTCGGAGGAGATGACGGCGACGCTTTTGACGGTCTGCAAGGATGTAAAGCTGCAGGTAGAGTTTAATCCGGAACAGGTAGAGGCGTACCGTCTTCTGGGATATGATAACAGAGTCTTGGACAGGGAGGATTTTCACGATGATACGAAGGATGGCGGGGAAATCGGAGCCGGGCACAGCGTGACGGCGCTTTATGAAATTATTTTGCGGGAGCCTTTGCAGCATAAGCTGCCCGGCATGACGGAGCGGGAAATAGACGATTTGAAATATGGCAGCGAATACAGAAAGAGGGCGGAGGAAATGCCTGCATCCGGGTCGAAATACAGGGAATGGCTGACAGTCAGCATCCGCTACAAAAAGCCTGCCGGAAGTAAGAGTGAACTTCTGGAATATCCGATCGGGTATGACAGTTATTGCGAAGATCCCTCCAATGATTTTCTTTTCGCAGCGGCGGTGGCGGAATTTGGTCTGCTTGCGTCCCACAGTGCGTATCCGGAGGACGCGTCCGTGGAGCGGGTCATCAAAACCGTCAAAAAGTTGGATTTAAAAGACATTTACAAGAGGGAATTTTTGGAGCTGGTTGAGGAAGTACAGTAAAAGTGCATTGGCAGCAGATTTTTTCAGGCGTGCGCAATGTAAAATATACACACAAAAACGGCAGGACGGATTATCAGTACCGTCCTGCCGCTTCCATAGAGGGGATAAGATGGATATAATTATTTCACTTCGATCCGCTTTACCTCTTCCTTGGCGGCAAGCTCCTTCTTGGGGAATTTTACTTCCAGAATGCCGTTGTTGTAGGAGGCGTCGATGTCTCCGGGCTCCACGTCGTCTACGCGGAAGCTCCGGGAGTAGGAGCTGTAATACCGCTCTCTGCGGATGTATTTGTCCTTTTCGTCCTCGTTTTTCTCTTCCTTGTGGGAAGCGGAGATGGTCAGCAGGTTATCCTTTAAGTCGATGTTGATGTCGGACTTATCGAAGCCCGGCAGCTCCGCCTGTAAGAGATAACTGTCGCCCTGGTCGATCACGTCGGTCTTAAAGGCGTCGAAGGTGGCCAGCTCATTGCCGCCCCAGAAATTCTTGAAGGCATCGTCGAACATTCTGTCGAAAGGATCCTCGTAGAATGCGGGTTTGTAGTTACGGTTGTTGAATAATGCAGGTCTTAACATAGAAATCACTCCTTCTTTATGTTATGCTATAATATAAGGAGAATGCGAAGCATTCTCTGAATCGAGTGTTTTTGCACTCGATTGCTATCAGTATGACCGGATTAACAAATTCGATTCATAACCGGTAGTTGTTTATTTGTTTATATATGTTATACATCAACTATAACAAAGGATCAATAATAGAAATATAAACTGTTTATAAAGAGATTATAAACTGGCGGCAGGGTGGTCAGAGGCGTATCATGGAAATGGAGAAAGCAGAGGAACTTTCATGGGAGGAGGAAAATGCATATGGATTTTGGAATGCCGACATTAATTGAAAACAAAACGCTGGAGGAAAATATCGCTCTCTGTAAAGAGCTGGGTCTGCAATTTATAGAGCTGAATATGAATTTTCCGATGTACCAGATTCCTCAGTTGGAGGAGACGGAGAATTTAACAAAACTGGCGCGGGAAAATGGAATTTATTTCACTATTCATCTGGATGAGAATCTGAATGTCTGCGATTTTAATCCGCTTGTGGCGGACGCGTATATGGAGACGGTGGAGCGGGCACTTAGAGTTGCTGCAGAGCTTGGCTCGCCGCTTTTGAACATGCATATGAATCATGGCATCTATGTCACGCTGCCCGACAGGAAGGTGCGGCTGTTCGGGGAGTACCGGGAACCGTATATGGCGGCGATACATAGATTTCGGGAAATGTGTGAGAAGACGGCGGGAGATTCCGGCGTGAAGGTATGTATCGAAAATACCGACGGTTATCAGGATTTTGAGAAAGAAGCGATCGATTATTTATTGGAGAGTGAAATGTTTGCGCTGACTTGGGATATCGGGCACTCCCATGCGTGTGGCAATGTGGATGAAGCGTTTTTGATGGAGCGCAGGGACAGGCTGTACCACTTCCATATCCACGATGCAAAGGGAACCGGAAACCATAAGACGCTGGGATCGGGCGAGATCAATCTGGCACAGCGGATCGGGCTGGCAGAGACGAACGGCTGCCGGTGCGTGGTGGAGACAAAAACGATCGAGGCGTTGCGGCAGTCTGTAAAGTGGCTTGGGGACAACGGATACAGAATCGAGTAGGGAAGATTTTTTCCCTACTCGCTGCGCCGCCCGCATGCTGTGAAACAGCAAACATCCATATGCGGGCGTGTGCATAAAAAGGGCAGGCACAAGTGGCCTGCCCCGCATGGTTAGCCATATATGAAGGGAGTTAATTTCTCCCTGATTCCCTCGTCGTCCGAATCGTAAGTGAGTTGGAGCGGACGGGTCAGATCAAGCGCCATTACGCCGAGTATGGATTTAGCGTCTACGACTCTTCGGCCTTCCCCCAGATTAAAGCACGAATCAATCTTATCAATTACATCCACAAACCTTCTGATCTGATTCACATCATTGAATTTAACATTTACCTGCTGCATAATCTCGTGTCCTCCTTAATCATTTTTGATGACTGAAAAATAGAATAATCAATGATTTACAAATCAATCCGATTTACAGCAATTCCCCTATATGCAGAATTCCCTGACAACACATCTGTTAGTTTGTCGTTTGTTTTCGTATGAGCCTCCTTTCTCTGCGAAAATATAATTGATATTTTGTGAGAATATAATATCTGCCGCATTTTAAAATGTAAATAGGCGGAATTAACAAAGTTTTAAAGGATATATTATACAGTATGCCCAGAAAAATGGAGATAAAACAGAAGAAAGAAGTAGCAGTTCAGCCCAGGACTTTGCATTTGCTGCAAAGTCCGTGAGAACATGTAAAAGTTGAGAAGCATCCGACCTCTTTGCCGAAGGCAAAACCGGAGTAGGTCGGATGCAGTAGCTGTGAAGCCGAAGGCTGAATAGCTACAAAAAGGACGTCCCACGTCAGGACGTCCTTCCTTATGTGATATTTAGTTGTAATTTTCAATAACCGGCTGGAACATATCCTTAGTCACGCCGCAGATCGGGCAGCACCAGTCTGCCGGGAGATCCTCAAACGCCGTGCCGGGTTTGATGCCGTGCTCCGGATCGCCCTTCTCGGGATCGTAAGTGTAGCCGCAGGGATTGCAAAAATATTTTTTCATATCACATTCCTCCTTTGTACTTTATAGATATGTGGCAATTAGCCAAAATATCTCTTTAACAGACCTTCAAACGCCTTGCCGTGTCTAGCCTCGTCGCGGGCCATCTCATGCACGGTATCGTGGATCGCATCCAGATTAGCGGCTTTTGCACGCTTTGCGAGATCAAATTTACCTGCAGTTGCGCCGTTCTCAGCCTCGACTCTCATCTCCAAATTCTTCTTGGTGGAATCGGTCACTACTTCGCCCAAAAGCTCCGCGAATTTAGCGGCATGCTCCGCCTCTTCCCATGCAGCCTTTTCCCAGTACAGACCGATTTCGGGATATCCTTCTCTGTGTGCAACCCTCGCCATAGCAAGGTACATGCCAACCTCGGTGCATTCACCGTTGAAGTTTGCTCTCAGGTCAGCCATGATATCCTCGCTGACGCCCTTTGCTACGCCGACTACATGCTCTGCAGCCCATTCCATAGCGCCGCTCTGCGCTGTAAACTTTTCAGCCGGTGCGCCGCACTGAGGGCATTTCTCCGGTGCAGAATCTCCTTCGTGAACATAACCACATACCTGACATACAAATTTCATACTGTGATCTCCTTTTCTTTTTTGATATTTTTACCCATAAAATATGGGTTTTCAGCATCGTAAATAGTTAGTGCGGAAGAAACCTGATTTATGCATTCTCGGTCAGCGTATCGGCGAATTTGTTCAGACAATTGCCGCAGAGCCCGTAAAAACAAGTGGACTGTCTGTCTATTCTGCCGTGAAATGTCTTTTGAGCCTCGGCGAACATATCATCCACGCAGTCGAGCTGCAGATCTGTCACACAACCGCAGTCTGAGCAGATAAAATGACAATGGCGGGAAGTATCCGCGTCAAAATGGTCAACGCCGTCGCCTATCTGCAGGCGCTGTATTTCTCCCCTGTCAGCGAGAAGCGTCAGATTGCGGTAGACGGTTCCCAGACTGATATTCGGATATTCCAGCCTGACGTTCTGATACACAACGTCGGCGGTGGGATGATCCTTGCGGGTCATCAGAAAGCTATGGATAAGCTGCCGCTGCCGACTGTATTTCACCGCCATGGCAATTCCTCCTGATCCGTCAGATCTTTTGTAATTTAAAACTAGGAATCATTACTGTTTTACATGTCCATTATAGCAAACAGGATAAGCTTGTCAATGCGATTTTTATAAATTTATAAATTTTTTATAAGATTATAGGAGATGTTTTATTTTCAACTTTGTAAATTGTGGTATCATAGAGTGAAAAGAACTTCTAAAACTCAGCAGCAGAGGCTGCTTCGTTAAGAAGTTCTAGGAGTTGCTTCGCAACTCCGTTTCACTCAGGAGAATGCCCAAAATACGGGCATTCTCCGCACAGATTTGAGATTCCGCAGAGCGGAATCATGGAGGTTAGAGTGAGAAATGCGAAAAGTACTTCTAAAGACGTCTCGCCATAGGACGGAGACGCAAAGTCAGCAAGCTGACTTTGGAAGTACTAAGTTTCGCATAAGAGAATGCCTGAAATGCGGCATTCTCCGCGTTAATCAGAAACCATGCACATATGGGCAGAAAGAGAAAGAAGGTTTTTCATTGAAATTTAGGACGAGGCTTCTGATTACATCGGTGACGATGGTACTGCTGCCGCTTTTGCTGACATGCGCCGCGCTTTTGGTGGTGGGCAGCCACATAGAGGACGTGGAAACGCCGTCGGATTTTTTTGATCGGGATAATGCTTCTTATATATACACGGTGGAAACTTACAGTCGTATTTCCGAGGAAGTGTTGGAGAAGGTAAGACAGCAGATTAAGGAAGATCCGTCAAAGATGGAGGACGAGGCTTATCTGGATGAGATTGCGTCAGACTTGAAGGATAAGTCTTCCTATATTGTAATCAGAAAAAGTGATTTGCTCTATTATACCAGCAATAATAGTAATGCGAAAAAAATTTTCCCCGCATTGCCTGAGTATGGGAATGAGATGCCGGGGTCGGAGGCGGGATACTATTACAGCGATATCAGGAAGCTTGTGAAAAAAGTGGATTTTCGCTTTTCGGATGGTGCCGAAGGGAGCTTTTTCGTTATTACAAGCGTCAGCTCCCTGCTATCCAGAAAGATGCTGTTCCGAATGACACTGGCTTTTATTCTGGTATTGGTTTTTACCAGCTTCCTGCTGACACAGTGGTTCCGCAAAGGTATTTTTACACCGATCAACCAGTTGAATACGGCGATGCAGAACATTGCCGAGGGCAATCTGGAATACATGCTGACCACAGAGGAAAAGGGTGAAATCGGCGAGCTTTACCGCAACTATGAGGATATGAGACTGCGGCTGAAGGAATCTCTGGATGAAAAGTTTGAGCATGAGAAGAAAAACCGGGAGCTGATCAGCAATATCTCCCATGATCTGAAAACGCCCATTACTGCGGTTAAAGGATATGTGGAAGGCATTATGGACGGTGTGGCGGACACGCCGGAGAAGATGGATAAGTACATTAAAACCATCTACAATAAGGCGAACGACATGGATCGCCTGATCAATGAACTGACTACCTATTCCGGTATTGACAATAACCGCATTCCTTATAATTTCCACCGCATTAACGTAGCGGAATACTTTGGTGACTGTGTGGAAGAAGTGGGGCTTGATCTGGAATCAAAAAATATTCAGCTTAATTATGAAGATCTGGTGGAGCCGTCCACGCAGATCATCGCCGATCCGGAGCAGTTAAAGCGGGTTATCAATAATATTATTGGCAACAGTGTAAAATATCTGGATAAAGAACAGGGCGTCATTGACATCCGCATTCTGGATGAGGTGGATTCCATCCGCGTGGAGATCGAGGACAACGGCAAGGGCATCGCGGCCAAGGATCTGCCGAATATATTTGAACGGTTTTACAGGACGGACGCGTCCCGAAATTCCTCGCAGGGGGGCAGCGGAATCGGGCTGTCCATTGTGAAGAAAATTATAGAGGATCACGGCGGTTATATCTGGGCAACCAGTAAGGAAAATGAAGGCACGTGTATGCATTTCGTGATACGGAAATGGCTCAGCGAATCGGAAAAAGGCTGAGGGAAAGGACAGAGAATTGAGTAAAATTCTAATTGTGGAAGATGAAGAGGCAATCGCGGATCTGGAGAAGGATTATCTGGAACTGAGTGATTTTGAAGTGACCATTGAAAATACCGGGGACAAAGGGCTGGAAGCCGCTCTTTCGGGAAACTATGACCTTGTGATTCTGGATCTGATGCTGCCGGGAGTTGACGGTTTTGAAGTCTGCAAGCAGATTCGGGAAGAAAAAGATATTCCGATTATCATGGTGTCTGCAAAGAAAGATGACATCGACAAAATCAGGGGTCTTGGTCTGGGCGCGGACGATTATATGACGAAGCCTTTCAGCCCTTCGGAGCTTGTGGCGAGGGTGAAGGCCCATATGGCGCGTTATGACAGATTGGTTGGCAGTAACCAGAAGGTCAATGATATCATAGAAATCAGAGGACTTAAGATCGACAAGACTGCCAGGCGGGTCTATGTGGACGGCGAGGAAAGAGTTTTTACCACAAAGGAGTTTGACCTGCTGACTTTCTTAGCGGAGAATCCGAACCATGTGTATTCCAAGGAAGAGCTGTTCCGAGAAATCTGGGATATGGATTCCATCGGTGACATTGCTACCGTCACCGTACACATTAAGAAAATCCGAGAGAAGATAGAGTTTGACACCGCAAAGCCGCAGTACATCGAGACCATCTGGGGCATCGGATACCGGTTTAAGATATGACGCGAAAGCAATGAGCAGTGTGCAGACAACGGATAAAAGCGGAGGGGAGCTTGCTCACCGGAGCGTTTCGTCCGATAGCGGCATAGGGCGAACGCCCGCGCGAGGAAAACCGAAAGTTTTTCGAGCTGACACTGCGGAATAGAGGCATCTATGCATGAAAACAGAATCATCCATGAGGACAACGACATCATTCTCTGCCATAAGCCCGCCGGGATCGCGACTCAGACCGCGCGGGTAGGGCAGGCGGATATGGTCAGCGAGATATCCAATTATCTGGCGGCGAAGAAGGACGGCGCTGTAGAGAAATCCCCTTACGTGGGCGTGGTTCATCGATTGGATCAACCCGTGGAGGGGATTTTGGTATTTGCCAAAAACAAGGCGGCAGCGGCACATTTGAGCAGGCAGGCATCAGGGGAGGATATGAAAAAGGAGTATCTGGCATTAGTCTGCGGGAAAGATATGCCGCGGACGGGTGAACTGATTGATTATCTGTTAAAGGACGGGAAGACGAACACTTCGCGCGTTGTGCCGCCGGAGGTGAAGGGGGCGAAGCAGGCACGGCTGTCTTATGAAATTTTGTGGGAGGAAGCCGCAGACAGCCTGCTTTTGGTTCAAGAGACGGAAGGGATTTCGGCAAAGGACAGGATGGAAAAAGATATTTTGGATGGCAGGCGGTCTGATGATGGCATGATCGGACAGCCAGTAAATGGACTGCAATATGCGCTTGCGAAAATCTGTCTGCACACGGGACGCCACCACCAGATCCGGGTGCAGATGGCGAACGCGGGTATGCCTCTTTTGGGGGATCACAAATATGGCGGTCAGACGGCGCTCGCACTGTCGGAAAAGCTGGGCGTGCGGGAGACGGCGCTCTGTGCGTACCGTCTGGCATTTATTCATCCGAAAACAGGGAAGCGGATGCAGTTTGAGATCAAGCCTGAGGGTGCTGCGTTTCATAAGTTCAATATGGGAAAGTAAAAGCAATACTATCAGGAAAGAAATTTAGAGAATAAGATTTCAAAAAAATCAAATAATAATCGCTAAAGAAGCAGGAACACTCGCCTGCTTCTTTTTGCGCGATAAACAGTGTCGAAAGGAGCCAGAATTTCATGGTATTCGGAGAGGGAAACGATCTGATTGGACGGTTTTGGAAAAACAAACTGGCAAAGGGATGCCTTGTCTCTGCTCTTGTATGGTTCTTTTTCCGATATCTGTTTTCGCTGGCGGCTCCCTTCTTTCTTGCGTTTGCGCTGATTACCCTGCTGTATCCCCTTCTGGAGCGGATACAGAAAAAAATTCCGATTAAGAAAAAGTTTCTGGCGGCAGGCATCGTTCTGCCGGTTCTGCTTCTTGTGTGCGCGGCATTGTGGGCGATTCTTACCTTTGGCATGGGACAGCTTCAGGGATTGCCGGCATTTTGCGAGCAGGTGGAGCGACAAGTGGAGCTTTTTTTCCATCAGTGCTGCTGCCAGCTGGACGGGCGGTTTGGCTGGGAGGGGGAGCGGATTGAGAGTTATGTGATCGAGCAGATGACTGTTATTATGGAGAATGTGCAAATTCAGGTAGTGCCGCAGCTATTGTCCTCTTCTTACAGCTGCTTCAAAGGAATTTTAGGTACCGTGGGGTTTCTGGCAATTACCTGCATCGCGGTTTTCCTGTTTGAGAAAGATTACACGAAAATGGTGGATTGGGTGAAGAAGGAGGAGAGCTTTCGGTTTCTATGGTCCGTGCTGGAGGGCGTGCTGTCTTACCTTGTCACTTTTTTTAAGGCGCAGGGTGTGATTCTTCTGATCATTGCCGTGCTCTGCAGCGTGATCCTCAGTCTCGCAGGGGTGGAGGGCGGCATATTTCTGGGCATTCTGGCAGGATTTCTGGATATGCTGCCCTTTATAGGGACGGGCATTGTGCTGGTACCGTTGTCAGTGTGGCAGTTATTAAACGGGGCGTATGTGCGGATGGCGGTATGTCTGGTTCTTTACGGAGCCTGTGCGCTGGCAAGGGAGTTTTTGGAGCCGAGGCTGATCGGAAATAAAATCGGTCTGTCGCCGGTGTGGATTTTGTTTTCTATTTATGCGGGCATGAAACTTTTTGGCGTGGGCGGCATTGTAAAAGGGCCTCTGGCGCTTATCGTTATTTCCGAGATTTTGAAGGAGAGGCGGGAAGAATTTGACGAACCTGTTGATGTGTATTAACATAGAAGTCGCGAGGCGCGTGTCTGTGAGGTGACGGGAAGTCGTAGAGAAAACAGGAATTTTAGCCGGGAGACAGGGAAGAGGAAAATAGAAAAATGAGTAATAAAGTAAAAAAGGCGCAAAACAGGAAAAATGCCGCAGGGGTGTCTGGTCAGGAACTTTTACAAATAATGATGGAATACATAACGGCGGCAATCATGGCGGCAATGTGCGTGGCAGTTTCCTTCTATGCAAAGGACGGTTATAACCAGATCGGCAATGCCAAGTTTGCGGCGTACAGGATGGTAATGATAGTTGGGTTTTCCATTTTTCTGGTGGCAGGAGCGGTTTGGCTGTCTGTGCGGCTGTCTGGGGGAAAGAGAGGGCAGGAACCGTTTGCGGCAGGGTTTTTCAGCCGCCTAAAAGAGAGGGTGTCCGTAACGGATTTCTGTGTATTGGCATATCTGCTATTTTCGACGATATCTGTGATTTCCGGCGGGTTTTATGAGGATGCGTTGTGGGGCAGTTTTGGCTGGAACATGGGATGGATGTCCCAGCTTGGCTTTGTGCTTATTTATCTGGCGGTGTCCCGGTTTGGCGGACATTACCGGGGAATTTTGGCGGCTTTTGGAGGGTCGTCATTTGTGGTGTTTCTGATTGCCGTCCTGCATCGTATGCTGATAGATCCGATCGGGTTTTATGAGGGTCTGAACGGCAGTCAGATGGCGCAGTTTCTTTCCACCATGGGGCAGGCGACGTGGTATGCCAGCTTTCTGGTGGTGGCATTGCCGATGGGTGTGGCGGTGTTTCTCTTTGCGGAGAAGTCGTCGTGGCGTATTCTGGGCGGTATTTATACGACGGTGGGTTTTGCCTCTCTGGTGACGCAGAACAGCGACAGCGCTTATTTTGCTCTGGCAGGATTTATGCTGGTTTTCTTTTGGGTCTGCACGAAAAAGCGGGAGACGCTGAACCGGTTTGTGGAGGTGTGTACGCTCTTTTTTGCCGTAGGCAAGGTGATGCACTTTTTGATGCAGATGCGTCCCAACCCGGATTTGGAATATGATTTTATAACGGCGTTGATACTGGAAGGAACCGCTACGTGGATTCTTCTCGGGCTTTGCCTGCTTCTGTGCATTTTTCTGTATGGGAGACGAAACAGACCGTATCTGTCAGTGCGGATGCAATGGGTCGGCCGGCTGGCTGTGCTTGTGGCGGCGGCAGTCGTGGTAATCGTGGCAGGGCTTATTGTCCTGCAGAGCAGGAATGCCTTGTCCGGCAGGCTTGGCGAGGCGCTAAACGCGGTGTCCTACTTCAACTGGAATGACGCATGGGGAAACGGCAGGGGGCGGA
Source organism: uncultured Lachnospiraceae bacterium (assembly GCA_910584725.1). GTDB lineage: Bacteria > Bacillota > Clostridia > Lachnospirales > Lachnospiraceae > UBA3282. Next base: position 82,372 of record CAJUBE010000016.1, read on the forward strand.
TCTGGAGCTTTGCGGTAAGGGTGTTTGCAGGCGAGAGCATCCTGCATAAATTGTTTGGCGTGGGACCTGACTGCTTCAGCAGTTATGTGGCGGCTGCTCACGGGGAGGAAGCATATCTCCTCTGGGGAGATAAAATTCTGACGAACGCGCACAATGAATGGCTGACGACATTGGTTAATACGGGGATTTTCGGGGCATTGTCCTACATAGGAATATTTGTCACGGCTGTCAGAAGAGATCTGCGGGCATGGCAGCAGGATTATTTGCTGGTAGGTGCAGCGGCTTCTGCGGTGTCATATATGGCGTTTAATTTTTTCTGCTACCAGCAGGTGTGCTGCACGCCGTTTGTGTTTCTACTGCTGGGCGTGGGGGAGTATGTTTTGAGGGAAAAGAGTGGGCAGACTGGGTGAATGTTATAATATGACTTTGTCTATCGTAAGTCCATGTGCAATAAAAAGTTGCACAATACCATATGTTGTATTTTCTTCATCAATGAGGTACTTGTCGTTCCAGATATAGAAACATAGACGGGATATACGGTATTTCGTCTATGATTTTTCTACAGTCTATTTTCTAAAAGTCTTTGCAATCTGTATTCCGCTGTGGTATATCTATTTTAACATATGATTTATATGCGCATATCTTTTCACTTGGAATCGGTTTTCTGATTCCTTAACTCTTCGGGGCACCGCTCCGTCATTTTTTCTAAGAAAGGAAAACACATCTATGAATGCAGATTTTTCTCCGGCTTTTCTCAAGGCACAGGGACCGGTTCCCTACAACATGACCAACGACTACATGTTCCGGGCGGTATTACAGTCCAGCAACAAAGTCCTGCGCGGGCTGATCTGCTCCCTGCTCCATCTTTCGGAACGGAAAGTCGTATCCGTGGAGATCACCAACCCGGTCATTCTCGGCGAAACCGTGACGGACAAGGAGTTCCGTCTGGATATCAACGTTGTTTTGAACAACCACACGCTGATCAATCTGGAGATGCAGATTGCCAACAAGCTCAACTGGCGGGAACGCTCGGTCATGTATCTGTGCCGCTCCTTTGACCAGTTAAACCACGGGCAGGATTATCTGGATGCAAAACCAGCCGTACATATCGGATTCCTCAACTATACGCTGTCCGAGGAGCAGCCGGAGTTCTATGCGACCTATAAACTGATAAACGTCAAAAACCATCAAAAATATAGTGACAGTCTGACCTTACATGTGGTAGACTTATCTCGGACAGACCTGGCAACCGAGGAAGATAAGAAATATCATATTCACGAGTGGGCAATGCTGTTTAAGGCAGCGACATGGGAGGAGATCAAAATGCTGGCATCCAAGGATGAGTATCTGCAGGAGGCGTCTGAAACCATATTCCGCATGAGCGCGGACGATCTGGTGCGCAAACGGTGTCGTGACAGGGAGGAGTATTATCAGGACTTGCGCAGTTATGAGAGGAAGATCGAGCAGGACCGGATAGAACATGAGCAGGATTTGCGCAGCTATGAGCGGAAGATTGAGCAGGACCGGATAGAACATGAGCAGGATATCCGCAACTATAAGCGAAAGATCGAGCAGGACCAGATAGCGTATCAACAGGATAGAATCAGGCATGAGCAGATAGTGGCTGAGAAAGAAGAGGAAATCCGTCAGCTTCGTGCACAGCTTGCGCGGTTGGAAAACAATAATAACAGTTGACAAAACCGGTTCATGCGGCTAAAATGGATGAAAATACAGCCGATCAGGGCTGATATAATAGCAAAACGTGGCGATGAAGAGAATAGTACGGATGGGAAACGTTGCAGAGAGAGAGCCGTTGGTGGGAGGCTTTTACGGGAACTGTTCGGAACCGGTCTTGGAGCCCTGCGTGATGAGCGCAGCGTAACACCGGCGATAACGGTAAGATAAGCAGAATGCATAAAATGGCATTAATTAGGGTGGTACCGCCGAGATTTCGGTCCCTTAGGGATGGAAGTTTTGGCGGTTTTCTTATGCGCGCATAAGCAGAGTCAGAAGAAGGATAAGGAGGCGATTAAAAAATCACGCTGATGCGCTGATTTTTTAATCTGGAATTTGTGTTGAAGCGTCACAAATTCCATTGACCGCAGAGCAAAATTTGATATTTTGCTCGCGTTCCTCAGCATACGCTTTGGAAAAGGAGGAAGTTATGGCGGACAAAAAGTTAGTGGAAGCGATTACGGCGATGGAGGATGATTTTGCACAGTGGTATACGGATGTGGTGAAGAAAGCGGAGCTTCTGGATTACACCAGCATCAAGGGATGTATGGTGTTTAAGCCTGCGGGCTATGCGATCTGGGAGCTGATTCAGCGGCAGATGGACGACCGTTTTAAGGCGACGGGCGTGGAGAACGTGTATTTACCCATGTTTATCCCGGAGAGTCTGTTAAATAAGGAGAAAGATCATGTGGAAGGTTTTGCGCCGGAGGTGGCATGGGTGACCCACGGCGGTATGCAGCCTTTGCAGGAGAGGCTCTGTGTCAGACCGACTTCCGAAACGCTGTTTTGCGATTATTATAAGAATGTGGTGCAGTCTTACCGCGATCTGCCGCAGGTGTGCAATCAGTGGTGTTCGGTGGTGCGCTGGGAAAAGGAGACGAGACCGTTTCTTCGGAGCCGTGAGTTTTTATGGCAGGAGGGGCACACGGCTCATGCCACAGCCGAGGAAGCTGAGGAGCGGACGATCCAGATGTTGAACGTCTATGCCGATTTCTGCGAGGAGGTGCTGGCGATTCCCGTCATCAAGGGTCGCAAGACGGACAAGGAAAAGTTCGCGGGGGCGATCGCTACCTATACAATCGAGGCATTGATGCATGACGGCAAGGCATTGCAGTCCGGCACCAGCCACAATTTTGGCGACGGCTTTGCGAAGGCGTTTGGCATACAGTTTACGGATAAGGACAATACTTTAAAATATGTGCATCAGACTTCATGGGGAACGACGACCCGTCTGATCGGCGCGGTGATCATGGTGCACGGGGACAATTCCGGGCTGGTACTGCCGCCTAGGATTGCACCGACACAGATTATGATTATACCGATCCAGCAGAAGAAAGAGGGTGTGCTGGATAAGGCGTATGAACTGAAAGAGCGGCTTGGCGCATTCCGCGTGAAAGTGGATGACACCGACAAGAGCCCGGGATGGAAGTTTTCCGAGCAGGAGATGCGTGGTATTCCGATTCGTGTGGAGATCGGGCCGAAAGATATCGAGGCGAGCAAGTGCATAATCTGCCGCCGGGATACGAGGGAAAAGATAGAGGTGTCTCTGGATGAGATCGAGGCAAAGGCGGGAGAAATACTGGAGCTGATGCAGAAGGAAATGCTGGAGCGCGCCAGGGCGCACAGGGACGCGCACACTTATGAAGCGAAGGATATGGAGACGTTCCGTAAGCTCTTTGCGGAGAAATCCGGTTTTGTGAAGGCGATGTGGTGCGGGGAGCAGGCCTGCGAGGATCAGATCAAGGAAGAGATGGCAGTAACCAGCCGTTGTATGCCTTTTGAGCAGGAACAGATCAGTGACACCTGCGTATGCTGCGGAAAACCGGCGAAGAAGATGGTCTATTGGGGCAGGGCGTATTGATTTTAGCGAGCAATGGGCCGGACGGCTGCGAAGCAGACAGGTGGCGAATGCTGCAGGGCTGTTGACTTTGAATTTGCAGGTGGCGAACTGTGGAAAGGGATGCAGAGAGACGGAAAAGCGCATGGGAGAATAGGAAATGAGCAGGAAAAGGAAAAAGAAAAAGGGGCTTGTCCTTGTGATTGTCCTGGGACTTTTGCTGGGGGTCTGTCTTGTTGTGGCGGTCGGTATTGCCAGCGGGTCACTGAGCGGAGCAGGTGGAAACACGGTAACAGAAAAGGTTTCTAAAAGCGTGAAGCATGCCGTGACAAAAAAGGTTTCCGAAACGGTGATGGAACAGGCGGTGAAACAGGCGCTTGAGAGCAATGACGATCCGCAGGCGGCCGAAAAGGCAAAAGAAATTGTCGATAATATGGATGAGGCTGACAAGCAGAAAGCCGAGGAAATTATCGACCGCTATGCAGACGGCGACACACTCTCCGATGTGATGGAGATTGTGGGAGACGGTGTGGACAGTGAATCGTTGTCGGAGGTCAAGGAGTATCTGCGGGAAAACGTGTCCGAGCAGGATCAGGCGGAGCTGGAAGAACTGTATCGGAAGTACAGCGAGGGATTCTGAGGCATGCAAGGCAAATGCGCGGCAGGTCACAGGAAAATATTTATAAAAAAGCAGGAAACTCAGACAGAGGGTTTCCTGTTTTTTTATGCGCAGGCCCGCATATGGAAGCTTGCTGTTTCACAGCATGCGGACCGCGCGGCGAGTAGGGAAGGATAGCTCTTCCCTACTCGATTGCGCAGGGGCGCACAGGGCCAAAAACCTTCCTGCCTGCTTAAAAGGGTTGACAGGTGTATACCTCGGCGTGTATGATACAGTCAAGGGGTATACATTCGTATACCAAAATATGCCAATATCATATACATAGAAAACAATGACGCTGGGCAGGTTTGTGTACCGTTATAAAGTTAGGTAGCCGGCAGGAAATGCAGAAGAAAGCGTCCTCAGCGGAAAACGCTTCGGAACGGAGGTAAAAAATGGTCAGTTTGTCAGACGGGGAATGGAAAATTATGAATCGGCTCTGGGAGCATGAGAGCACAATTACAGAATTGAAAAATGAACTGGGAAAAGAAACAGGCTGGGACAAGCATATTGTGATCACCATGCTTTCCCGCATGGAAAAGAAGGGCGCGGTTGCCCACAGGGACGGCGGACGTGCCAAAATATTTTATCCGCTAGTGACGAGGGAGGAGGTTTCCATGCAGGAAACCCGGGGCTTTTTGCAGAAAGTGTACCGGGGAAGTCTTGGCATGATGGTCAATGCCATGGTGGAGGATCAGGCGCTGTCCGAGGAGGAGATACAGGAGCTTTACGGTATTTTGGAGCAGGCGAGGAGAAAGAAAAGGGAAAGTAATGAACGCGGAAACAAGAATGAATGATCGTGAGACGACAGAAAGAACGTGCAAAACAACTGTGCAGGACAGGGATAGGCTGTACACGAGGATGAATGCTTTATAATGATGGAGGATGATTATGAAAGAGATACTGATAACATCAACAGTTTTGATTTTATGCGTTTTGCTGATCCGGCGGGTGTTCCGCGGAAAAATCAGCAGCAGGCTGCAGTATGCACTCTGGCTCTTGGTGGCGGTCCGTCTGATGATTCCGGTTTCCGCGGAGTTTGATCTGGGGTCATTTTCCGATTTCCGGCTGATGGATCTGGTGGAGAGAGATGATAGCGGTATTGGGGAACGGCTGGATGAGACGATTCGTCTTGAAGACCCCATCCAGATGAACGTAAATGCAAACAGCGTGTTGTTCCGTCTGTTTACCACGGATGAGATCAGAGAGTCGATGGAGGGAATGCCGGATGACGGACCGACATCCGTGTTTCTGGCAGGCACGCTGGGTTTTTCACGGCTGGATGTGCTCTGGTTTTTCTGGGGAACGGGTGCGTTTGTTGTGGGCGTTTGGATTTTGGCGGCAAACATCGTATTCAGCCGCCGTCTGAGGAAGGCAAGGCAGCCTTTTGATTTGCCGGAAGAAGTAAAGACAGCGGTTTTGGCGTATCAGACATCTAAAGAAGGTAAGACGACAGCCGGCGTGCAAAGTGAAGAGGATTCGCAGGGAAGAAAGAAACGCAGCCGCTTTTCGAGGAGAAAGAACCGTCTGCCCGTAATCTATCTGGCAGAAGGCATTTCTTCGCCCTGTCTGTACGGATTTCCGGGGCGGGAGGCGGTTTATCTGACAGCGGATGTAACAGATGATGCGGAAAAGCTGCGGCATGTGCTTGTCCACGAGCTTGTCCATAAAAAACACGGGGACAGTTTCTGGGCGCTTCTTCGCGGTGTCTTGGTGACGGTATACTGGTTTCATCCGCTGGTGTGGGTGGCGGCAGTCTGCTCCAAGCGGGACTGTGAACTGGCATGTGACGAGGGAGCGCTTATGCTGCTCGGTGAGGAAGAGCGGATTTCTTATGGGGAGACGCTGCTTTCCATTATCACGAAAAAAGGGCGGGTTTCCGATCTTATCTGCACCGCCACTACTATGACCGGGAGTGGAAAAAGCGTAAAGGAGCGGATCCGCTTTATCGCAAAGGAGCCGAAGGTGATCTATGCTGCGGTGGCGGGCGCGCTTTTTCTGATTGCGGCTGTATGCCTCTTTGTCTTCACAAAAGACGCCCGGTTCCAGGGGACAACGGTGGACGCGCAGGAAGGGCTTACGGTCACGGGCGCGGATATGCAGATACCGCTGCCCGCAAGTATCGGCGGCATCAGTGGCTGTGTGGTGGAAAAGAAAACGGACGAGGTTGTCATCTATCATGTTGCCGCGCAGGAGGAGGTGGGCAGATTTTCCAGAATACCGCTTCGGGACGCGCTGGGGTTTGTGGACGAGGGGCGGGAGGTCGTGCCGGTTGGAGACAGAGGCTGTAATTACTTTTTGCGGGCTTATCTGGGAGAACCATTGACGAGGACGGAGCATCTTTATTTCCCTTCAGGGGAAGGTTCCGGCGTTTTAAAACACGAGGACACGATAGAGGCTGTGCCCGGAACAGATGAAAATCCGATGCTTAGCAAGGACTGGGAAGTGATTCCGCTGGAGGAGGATGAGGAGCCGTCCGCGGAAACCAGAAGTGAGGGCGCTTTGGGGCATGAGGATATCCATACGCCTGTGGAGGATAAGACAGATTATCTGCCCAACGAGGAAATCGTCGTCATGGACCCGGGGGACCCGGTGGCATACGAGAAATCCACAATACATACCTATACGCCTGCGGAAGAAGAGGACACGCATATCACCTATACACCGACGGAGGATGCCGGAACAGGCAACGGGATTTCGGAAGGTGTATCGGGTACGGATACCAGCATGACGGCAGGCGTGCCCGGCACAGACAGCAACGATGACGACACCACTTATATCGTAGATGAAGATGATACGACATATATTATAGATGATAACAATGCCCGTACAGCGGAAACACAGGAGGAGGTTTCGGTAGACTACCTGCCGGACGAGGAGATTACGACGACGGTTTATCCGCCGAGAGAGGTCGATATCGACAGACTTGATAACAGGTGTTACGTTTATATCAGGGCGGCGTATGACAATAAGGTAAAAGAGAAATACCGGGATGAGATGGCGTTTATTGACAGCGAGTTAAAAGCGGCGGCGGATCGGGTGATTATCTTAAGCCTGAACCGGGAGAGAAGGGAGGCACTGTTTGACGCGCTGTGTGAAAACCGCACGCCCTACGTGGGGGACAACGCCAAGGTGGGCGCATTGCTTGACGCCCTGCCCCTGCCTGCCACGCTGAACCGCTCGGGAGGCTTTTCCCTGCAGACGCTGGAGGAACCATATTCCCTGCGGGTTGATTATGAGATGAGTACGGATTATTTTACACAGCAAGATCAGGATATGTTATATTTTAATGCAGCGATGCTGTTTTATTCGATCGGGAATGTGGAGGAGATTTCTTCGGAAATAAAACATCCGTCCGGGGAAGGTTCCGAGATGAAGGTCTATTACCGGGAAGAGCTGGAAAAGGAGATTCCCATATTGCAGAATGTGAATTTTGAGGACGAACAGACTTTCCGGGACGGGCTGCCCAAGCTGCAGACGGCGGTGGAGACGCATCTTCAAGCGGCGTCCGGCGAGTAATGCGCCGATACATGAACATGCTTGCATGTTCGCTTGACTGGTGGAGGCAAAAATGACAGGCATATATGATTGTTTCGGGTATGGACCGGGCTATGAGGTGTCCTTTGAGGAGAGGTATCGGCTGATCGCAGATGCGGGTTTCGACTGTGTCATGCTCTGGTGGAGTGACTGCTTTGGAGCCTATGAATTGGGATTATGGGCATTTGTCGATCCGGGAGTTTTTGCAGTTGGCGTACCAGAAGGCGAAGAGAATTGACGAGATGCGAAACGCATAAGGTGAAAGAAAAATAAAAAAATATTAAGAATTATGTAACCTTTTTCTTAAGTTCCCCGTTCTAATATATAGAAACGTAGAAGAATGTCGGTTTTAGAGAAATTTTAAAGATTGGCGTACTACAATAGTGTGAGAAGTACTTCTAGCCGCTCACAGCAGAGGCTGTTTCGCGGAGAAGTACTAAGTCTCACACAGGAGAATGCCTGAAATACGGCATTCTCCGCACCGATTTGAGATTCCGCAGAGCGGAATCATGGCGGTTAGTATGAGAAACACAAAAGAGGGGGAACAGCATGGGGCAGGCACAGAGGAGCGACGGAAGAAATGTTCCGCGGGGCAGAGAAGAAGGACGGCGGGCACAGTACCCTGTGCAGCGGCGCAGAAAACAGAACGGTACAAGAAACAGGACGGGAAATGCGTATAGGAACAGTGCAAGAGACGGTTTAAGCGTCATAGCGGGCAACAGAGCCGGCGGCGGTGCGCAGGGAAGCAGAAGCAGAGCCGGAGAACGAGCGGGACAGCAGAGTAAAGGCAATGACGGACTGGAAAATCTGGAGTTGTGGGAAATTTCCAGAGAATCCGACGATTCCCGCATTATGAGGCTTGCGAACCGCGAACAGATTCGCTTCGATCAAAGGCGCACCCGCCCGGGATTACAGCAGAATCGTCGAAACACGGGCAATCCGCGCCCGGTCAGCTCCATCAAACGACGCCGGGCGAGAAAGCGGCGGCTGAATCTTTACCGCATTTTTGTGTTTCTTATGATTGGCGTATGTCTGATACTGATTTATCAGACGACAGGGGCCATTTACCGCATGGCACATCGGGAAAGTGTCGATAAGGGCAAGGGCATTGTGGACATTGTGTCCAAAAAGATAGAGGGGAACCGGATCGAGGCGCCGCCGATTACGATAGATTATCTGGAGCCGAACGAATTTTCTAGGCCCGGCACGGAATTGAAAAAGATAAAGAGCGTGTTTGTGCATTACACCGCGAACCCGGGTACTTCCGCAGCGCAGAATCGCAGTTATTTTGCCAATCTTGCCGAGACGCAGGAAAGGTCGGCAAGCGCACATTTCATCATTGGTTATGAGGGAGAGCTGATCCAGTGCATTCCGCTGGAGGAGCAGGCCTACGCGGTAGCTACCAGAAATGAGGACTCCGTTTCCATAGAGTGCTGTTATCTGGATGAGGACGGGAAGTTTACGCAGGAGACATACGATACCCTGGTACATACGCTGGCCTGGCTGACACAGGAGTATCATTTGTCTGAGAATGATATTTTACGGCATTACGACTGCGGCGGCAAAATGTGTCCGCTCTACTATGTGGAGCACGAGGACGCTTGGGAGAAGCTGCTTGCGGATGTGAAGAGCTATAGACCGGAGAAGGATGCGGAGTCAAACTGATTTCGCAGGCAATGGAACGCGCGCCGCGACAGGGCGCGACGACAGGAAAGAATAGCGATGGAAAAAGCATATAAACTGGAATTTGCGGGAGAGCATACGGGAAGCCTCTATGTGAACTGCTGCGGTCTGTCCCGGACGGAGCCGATGCACAGCTTTGGCCCGGCCTTAAAGCCCCATTACCTGATTCATTATATACTGAGCGGTAAGGGGAAATTTTCAATCGGCGGGGAAGAGTATCCTTTGGAAGCGGGATATGGTTTTCTGATTACGCCCGACGAGCTGGCCTTTTATCAGGCGGACGAGGAGGAGCCGTGGACGTATGTCTGGGTCGGCTTCAGCGGTACGCAGGCGGCGGAGTATGTAGGTAACATGGGGTTGTCCGTAAGACAGCCAATTTTTAAATCCGAGGCATCGGAGGAGCTTTACCGGATTGTGAAGGACATGATGGAGCATAATACCTACGGCCTTTCCAATGATCTGCGGCGAAACGGGCAGCTTGGCATTTTCCTGTCGGTCATTGCGGAAGGCAGCAGGGTAGAGAAGCATGGCGATGATGACAAGGCAAATATTTATGTGCGAAAAGCCGTATCATTTATACAGAATAATTACTGTAATCCCATCAAGGTGACGGATGTGGCGGATTATGTGTGTATTAACAGAAGTTATCTTTATACATTGTTTCAAAATTCCATGGGAATGTCGCCCCAGCAGTTTCTGACGACCTTCCGCATCACGAAAGCCACGGAGCTTTTGCAGCTTACGTCCCTTCCAATCGAAAGCATTGCTCTGTCGTGCGGCTATCATGACCCGCTTGTATTTACCAAGGCGTTCCGGCAGATGAAGCAGATGTCCCCCACGAGCTTCCGAAAGGAGATGCAGAAGGGGGGGACGAGGAGGAATCGGGAGTATCTGCGGCAGGTGGAGGAGTTCATCGGCCAGATCAACAGCTTGAATCAAATATAGTTACAATTCACACCCATGCCAGATTCCGCATCAATTTATGATTATTCAGTGTGAATTGCAACAATGGTGCACACAAAATGCCCAAAAGCAGGCATTTTGGCGCTGGCTCCGACACCATGCAGCAAGTGCATGG
>CAJUBE010000017.1 GCA_910584725.1 uncultured Lachnospiraceae bacterium
AGCAGGGGAATGCCTATCAACAGGGCGGCGGTTACCAGCAGGGGAATGCCTATCAGCAGGGTAATACTTATCAGCAAGGCAGTCCCTATCAACAGGGCAGCCCCTACCCACAGGGTAACTCCTATCAGCAGGGTGGTTCTTACGGGGGTAACGGTTACGGAAATTATAACGGCAATGCCGAGCCGCAGAAAGCGCCTAATATTTTTCAGCAGTTTGCCTATTCCTTTGTGCCGAATCTGTACGACAGGCTGACAAAGGTGAAGGTGGGAAGTATGATCGGGTTTGTGACGCTGCTGGTGCTGGTGGCGACCTTACTGTCCTTTGTATCCGTCATGGTTTCTTTTTCATCCATAGACATGGAAGAGATTGCGGCACAGATGCCGGAATTTACGCTGGAGAACGGGCGCCTGTATATGGATGAGGATTTTATGGTGGACGAAGGCGGCGTATTCGTGTACATGACGGAAGATATTGAAAGCTTTTCCTATGACGATGTCGATGAGATCATTGATGAGGGATATCACAGTGTGATGCTGGTGGGACGCGACCGCATTTCAATCATGAATAACGGGGATTACCAGCAGATGGATTTCAGAGATTTAGGGGATAGCTTTTCCCTGAGCAGAGAGTGGATTGCAACGGGACTGGCGCCGTTTGTTACAGTTATCATCGTCGTAGCGTACATTGTCTACTTTTTATGGCGGATTCTCTGGTATTTCCTGTGTGCGGCGGTTTATCTGCTGATTGCGATGCTCATTGCATCTGTCATGAGCAAACAGATACCAGGGGAAGTGCTGTTCCGGGTAGCGGTATACGCGAAGGTGCTGATGTTTGTTGTGGCGGTATGCCTTGAGCTGATACCTTTTGTTGATATCGCAGTGCCCCTTTTGCTGCGAGCTGCAGTAACGACCGCGTTTATGGGCTTCGCGATCAGGAAACTGCCGGACAATCGTCCGACCCCCGCGCCCATGATGGGGCAGGGGTGGCGGTAATGTTCCGGTTTTCATGTCGGGGCAGTCTGCTGCTACGAGAAATGAGGATTCCCGTCCGCAGGCTCTAGCCCTGGAATGGTTCCGTGAAATACCCGGCCCCGGAAACGGGCTCCCCTCCGGTGAGAAGGTGGGTCACATCGCCCATCACCTGCACGCGAAAGATGGCGTTGTTGTCCATCCGCTCCTCGCTTGCAAGGATGGTGACGGAGGTGGGCGCGAGGTAGAACCCATGAAGGAGAGGCACCGGGGAGATGCCCAGAAGATGGCTTAACATGATGCAGGTGACGCCCAGATGGCAGAAGATCACGATGGTATCTTCCGCATTGGCGGCGTCATTCTTTTTTTCGGGAGCCGTGAGATAATAATTGTGATGCCTGGCGTAGCCGTAGGAGGACAGGAGTCTGTCCAAGCCTTCGCAGACTTCCTCGTATGCCGGGAGCAGTTCGTCGTTGGAGCGGTAGAGAGCTGTCTTCTTCCAGCCCTCCTTGTCGTACATTTCCGGGATTTCCGTCCAGTACGCGGGCATGAGATCCCAAGGTACGCCGTGGCGACCCGTCACGGGATCGTCGATAAAATAGGCAAACTCTTTCATCCATTCACAAGTGATGGCCTCCCTGCCGACAGCGGCCAGAGAGTAGGAGGCTGTTTTCTGCGCCCGTCCGAGAGGGGAGCAGTAAAACTGCGTGATATTGTCCCACCTGGCCACCCGCTTCGCCAAAAGTTTTGCCTCCCGGACACCTTTTTCCGTCAGGGAGTCATTTGCATAATCGGGGTCTCCGTGTCTGATAAAGATGATTCTCATAATCTGTCGCTCCTTTTTCTTCCCAAATATTTTTCAAAGATTTCATTTTTATTTCTTTCTAACATGATATAATATACCAGACGCAAAAGAAAAACAAGCGACGCCACAGGCGGCATTTGCTTTTCTTGCGTCGGCAGCGAGCAAACGTCCGACGAAGGCGGACAGAGAGCGCGAAGCGCGGGTTTGCGAGCCGGCAAAAAGCAAAAGAAAAACAAGCGACGCCGCAGGCGGCATTTGTTTTTCTTGCGAGTGACACAGCAGGAAGGGAAAGGTTCAGGTATGAATATGTTTGGAAAAAAACGTGAAGGCAATATGGGGATTCCCAGGGGGAAGGGTGCGCTGACGGCAAAGATCGTGCTGGCGTTTGTCGTGCTTGCCCTCCTCGCCGGAAATTCCTACTATTCCATTCAGGAGGAGGAGCAGGCGGTGGTCAGCACTTTTGGCTCGCCCAAAGCGGTCACTACGCCGGGCCTGCACTTTAAGATTCCCTTTATCCAGACGGTGACAAAGGTGAATACGACGATTCAGGGCTTTAACATCGGTTATCGGGACGGGACGGACGCGGATGATGTGGGGGATGATACCATTGAGGACGCGCTGATGATTACGTCGGATTACAACTTTATCTATGTGGATTTCTACGCTGAATATAGAGTGACTGATCCGGTCAAAGCTCTTTACGCGTCGGAGAATCCGGCGCTTGTCCTGAAAAACATTGCCCAGAACTGTATCAGGACGACCATTGGTTCCTACAGCGTGGACAGCGTGCTTACCACGGGGAAGAATGAAATTCAGTCCAATATTAAGCAGATGATTCTGGATAAGCTGGAGATGTATGATATCGGCATCCAGCTTGTCAATATCACGATTCAGGACGCGACGCCGCCCACCGCCGAGGTGGAGAATGCCTTCAAGGAAGTGGAGACGGCCAAGCAGGGCAAGGAGACGGCCCTGAATAACGCGAATAAATACAGAAACGAGCAGATTCCAAACGCGGAGGCGGAGTCCGATAAAATTCTGCAGGATGCGGAGGCGAAAAAGCAGGAGCGCATCAACGAAGCCAACGGACAGGCGGCCCGCTTTAATTCTATGTATCAGGAGTACGCGAAATATCCCGAGGTGACGAAGAAGCGCATGTTTTACGAGGCGATGGAGGACGTGCTTCCGGATGTGAAAGTAGTGATCGAGGGAGAAGGCGGAAATACCACCACGATGCTGCCCCTTGACAGCTTTGTGTCACAGGAGGGCGGCACCGGCGCAGATGCCGCTGTCACAGAGCAGGACAACGGGCAGGATGCCGGAATGGATGAGGAGGAATAGACATGGCTGACTACACAGAAAATTCAAATGTACAGAATTTTGAGCGGTACAATTCCGACGGCACGAAGAAAAAGGAGAAAAAAAGGGGAAAAGGCGGAAAGAAACTTGGTGTGCTTTTGGGCGTGTTCCTTGTGATCGGCGTTTTTCTTTTGGCGAACTGTATGGTGGTGACAAAACAGAACCAGTTTAAGCTGATCCGTCAGTTTGGTCGTGTGGACAGGGTGGTTTCCGTGCCGGGTTTAAGCTTCAAGCTGCCCTTTGTGGAGTCTGTGGACACTGTGCCGAAGGAGCTTCTGCTCTATGATCTGCCCGCGTCGGATGTCATTACCTCCGACAAAAAGACGATGATCGTGGACAGCTATGTACTCTGGCGGGTGACGGATCCCTTACGGTTTGCGCAGACCTTGAGCTGCTCCGTGCAGAACGCGGAGGGGCGTATCGACGCCATTGTCTACAACGCCACGAAAAATACCATTTCCAACATGAAGCAGGACGAGGTCATCAGGAGCCGCGATGGTAAAATGACGATTACGGTGGATGAGAGCGGCACGGAGCTTTCCGGCAATGACCTGGATCTGTCCGAGGCCAGGGAGGAAGTGATCGAGATCACCTCCTTGACAGAGGAAGTGATGGGACAGATCAATCATGTGGAAGACCAGTACGGCATTGAGCTGGTGGCGGTGGAGGTCAAAAAGCTGGATCTGCCGGACGACAATAAGCAGGCGGTCTACAACCGCATGATTTCCGAGCGCGGCAACATTGCGGCACAGTATACGGCGGAGGGAAAATCCGAGGCCAAGATGATTGAGAATACCACGGATAAAGAGGTGTCCATCATGCTTTCCGACGCACAGGCCAAGGCGGAAGCCACCATTGCGGAGGGCGAGGCGGAATATATGCGGATTCTGTCGGGGGCGTATGCGGACCCGGAAAAGACGGATTTCTACTCCTTTGTGCGCGCGCTTGACGCGTTGAAGGAGAGTGTGGTGGGAGACAATAAGACGGTGATTTTGACGGAGGATTCCCCGATTACGCAGATTTTTAACGGACGCTATTAACAACGCTTCCGGTAGGGACATTGAGGATAAAACCATGGAAACGAGGGGACAACAAAATGGCATACTGGAAGGGGTGATCTGGAAACAGCTCTTACTCTTTTTCTTCCCGATTTTGGTCGGCACTTTCTTCCAGCAGCTTTACAATACGGTAGATACGGTAATTGTGGGGCAGTTTGCGGGGAAGGAGGCGCTGTCCAGCGTGGGCGGCTCCTCGGCGCAGATCATCAACATGGTGGTGGGCTTTTTTACAGGCCTTACGGCCGGCGGCACGGTGTTGATCTCCCAGGCTTACGGTGCATCCCACAGGCAGAGGCTGGAGGATGCGCTGCACACTTCCTATGCCTTCGGCATTCTGGGAGGAATCGGGCTGGGGATCTTAGGCGTGGCGGCAGCGCCGCTTATTTTGCGGGCCATGAATACGCCGCAGGAACTGATGGGGATGTCCACCCTGTACATACGGATTTATTTTTCCGGGCTGGTCTTTGTTTTTATCTATAATATGGGCGCAGCCATCCTGCGGGCCATCGGGGATTCTAAGCGGCCGTTGTATTATCTGGTGGTGTGCTGTATTGTAAATATTGTGCTGGATCTGCTTCTGGTACTCTATTTTGGGCTGGGCGTTTTCGGCGTGGCAGTGGCTACCCTGATTTCCCAGGCCATCAGTGCGGTGCTGGTGACGTGGACATTGATGTATCAGGTGGACTGCATGAAGCTTTCGGTTCGCAAAATCAAAATACACAGGGAAGTGTTGAAAAATATGCTGCAGATCGGTTTTCCTTCCGGCCTGCAGGCATCCATGTACAGCATTTCCAACATGATCGTGCAGGCGGCCCTCAATCTGCTGGGTGTGGATACCATGGCGGCCTGGACGGCCTACGGCAAGATTGACAGCGTATTTTGGATGATTAACTCTTCCTTCGGCATTGCGCTCACCACCTTTGTGGGGCAGAATTTCGGCGCGGGGAAATGGGATCGCGTGAAGCGGGGGACGAGGGTCTGTCTGGGAATGGCGGTGGGCACGGCGATTTGCCTGACAGCGGCGCTGATGACGGCGGGACGTTTCCTGCTCGGTATCTTTACGGGGGACGCTGCGGTAGTGGAAATCGGGCTGACGATGATGCGAAACATTGCTCCCGCCTTTGTCATGTTTGTGTTTATCGAGATTTTTTCGGGTTCCCTCAGAGCGCAGGGATATACTTTTGTGACCACGGTTATTTCGGTTCTCGGGGTGTGCGTATTTCGAATTATATGGGTGAGCCTGATTCCGCCGGGGCAGGGCCTGACAAGAATTGTGGCCTGCTACCCGATCAGCTGGATCATGTGCGCGGCGCTGGTGAGCGGCTACTATTTTTATAAGCAGAAAAGAATCATCGCGAAGATGGAGGGAAAGAATGGGGGATTGGTATGAATATTGACGCTTTTTTTGAGGAATTGGATTCTTATTTTGACACCAATCAGGTGGATAAGATTGACGGGTTTTTGACGGCTTCTCTGGCACAGGCGAAGGAGGAAGAGGATTATGCCGCCTATATTTCCATCTGCAATGAGATGATCGGCTTTTACAGGAGTGTGTCGGCTTTTCAGAAAGCATATACGGCGGCGGAGGATGTGCTTCTTTTGATGGAAGAGTTAAAGCTGGAGGATACGGAACATTTTGCCACAACCTTGTTGAATGCGGCCACCGCCTACAGCGCGGCGGGGGACTATGCCCAGGCGCTGCGGCTTTACAGGCAGGCGATGCAGATTTATGAAAGGCTTCTGCCGGCGGAGGATTACAGATGGGCAGGGCTCTACAACAATATGAGTATTATGCTGGAAAAGTCGGATGAGAATGAAGAAGCTGTCGAATGCGGGAAGAAGGCCCTTGCCATCATCGAGAAGCAGCCGGGAAACGAGGCGCAGACTGCCACCACGCTGACCAACCTGGCGCTGGTTTACTTTAAACTTTCCGAAAATGAGGAGGCGAAACAGTGCCTGGTGCGGGCGATCAGCCTTTTTGAACAGGGGACGGGTGAGCCGAATGAGCATTACAGCGGCGCGCTGGCCGGAATGGGGGAAGCCTGCTTCCGGGACGGCGAGTATGAAAAGTCCCTGTCCTACTACGAGCGGGCGCTGGAGGATGTGAAACGGCACTACGGGGAAAACATGAGCTATGGCATTCTCTGTGAGAACTGCGCCGCGGTGTACGGAGCGATGGGGGATAGGGAAAAGCAGGCGGCGTATCGGGAGAAAGCGCGCGTAGTGACGGGACGGCTGCGGGGAAAGGCAGAGTGAAAAGCTTAGCCTGTTTAGGTGATGGGTGAGAAGCGGGAACGGGTTGGACGATGAATCCGGCGGGTAACAGTTCTTGCACTTGCCGCAAAGTCCATGGGAACACGTAAAGGCGGAATAGTTATTCCAGCGGACAGATGCGGTCTGCCGGATATTGATGAAAAAGAAAGAACGGAAAGTGTATGAAAGGTTTGGAATTATCGCAGAAATATTATGATACATACGGCAGGCCGATGATTGCGACACAGTTTCGTGAGGTCGCGGCACAGACGGCGGCGGGGCTTGTGGGTTATGGCTCCGAATGTCTTGGCTTCGACGACGAGATTTCGACAGACCACGACTATGGCCCGTCCTTCTGTATCTGGCTGCCCCGAGAGGTTTACATAAAATACGGAAAGGAAATGCAGGCGGCCTACGACGCGCTGCCGAAAGATTTTATGGGCTGCGCGGCCCGCGTGGAGGAAGAGCAGGGAAAAGGGCGTGTGGGTGTGCTTTGTCTGGAGGATTTCTATCAGGAGATTCTGGGGCGGGACAGCGTGCCTAAGACGCCGGAGGAGTGGTTCTCGGTTTCGGAAGCCGCTCTTGCCACAGCCACAAACGGCGCGGTGTTTGAGGATCCCAGCGGAACGTTTACCGGAATCAGGGAAGGGCTTCTGGCTTACTATCCCCGGGAGGTATGGCTGAAAAAGCTGGCGGAGAGTCTGGCCCGTGCAGCGCAGGCGGGACAGTATAACTATGCCCGGGCCATGAAGCGGGGGGAGCGCATTGCGGCGGAGCTTGCGCTGGCAGAGTTTGTGAAGGAGGCCATGCAGATCGTCTATCTGTTAAATAGAAAATACGCCCCCTTCTATAAGTGGATGCACAGAGGGATGAAGGAGCTTGCCGTCGGCGGCGAGATCGGGGATATGCTCGCGCTTCTCTATCAGGTTCCCGATCCTGCGGCTGCCTGGGAAGGCATTGCGCCTACGGACTACCTGTATCATTTAAATACGGAGGATGGCAGAGTGCTGGTGATTGAGGCGGTCTGCAATGTGCTGGTGCAGATATTGAACGAGATGGGCTTGTCCGAGAGGCAGGATAATTTTCTGCAGAATCATGTGGGGGAAATACTGGATAGATTAACGAAATAACGTTTATTTAATTGATAAAAACATATGGACAAATGCATCGAGACGTAATACTCTATTTACAGAATGTGACTAGATATGACGGAGAGAATTGTGCTGCACATAAGGAGGTCAATTATGACAAACACAGAATTGTTGCAGGCAATGTCCGATCTTTTGGACGAGAAACTGGAGGCTAAGCTGGAAGCCAAGCTGCAGCCAATGCGGGACGACATGCAAGCCATGAAGGCCGACATTCAGGACTTGCAGCGCAAAGTGGCGGAGATTGGGATGCATATTGAGAACTGCACGGACAACAATGTCCAACTGCTGGCTGAAAGCTTTATTGAGCTAACGAACAAGCTTAATATGGCGGTTCCCGCGGCACATAATAACTATATGTATGAGATTAAAGTCAACTATCTTTGGCAAGAGGTGGACAAGATTAAACAGACCATCAGGGAAAAATTGGTATAGCGGTCAGTGAGAAAGGAAAACAGTAGGGTGCAGAGACGGGAACAGCGTCTCTGCACCTTTTGCCGTAAACCTGCAGGGGTCGTTTTTTGCGGGCGCAATCTTGTAAAAAGGGAAGAATTGTGCTACAATATTCAAAGATTATGTCCGACTGTATAATGTCGGATAGCGGACAGGATTACAGGGGATTTATTGTCATATAATGGAATTAGGGGAAGAAAGAGGGATGAGAAGCATGAAGAAGAGCAGGCTTTATCGAGTGGGATCGGCGCTTCTGGCGGCAGCGATGGTGTTTACCTGCACGCCGCAGGCCGGATTGTATGTCCGCGCGGAGGAGTCGGCACCGGCGGCGAATGCGCAGGGGGAAGAGCAGGATGCGCCCTCACAGGAGCCGGGGACAGGCGGGGAGACCCCGGGCGTTGACCAGCCGGGCGGAACTGACGGGAAGCAGGAAGATGCCGGATCGGATCAGGGCGGCGGTGACAACCAGGAAGCCGCTGATCCGGAACCGGGTGAAAACGGCGGAAACAATGATCAGCCCGGGGATGATATCGGGAATCCAAATCCGGTACCGGGACAGACAGAAGACCCGAGCGGCGGCGATGACGGCCAGCCGGGCGAAAACGGAGATAATCGGGATACCGACCCGAAGCCGGGAGATAATGGCGCTCCGGCGGATGACGATTACGGCCCGGGCGCTCCGGGGCCGGAGGAACCGGCGCTTCCGTCGGCAGCGGCCGATGGGGATACGACGGAGACACAGAAACAGAAGTTGACGGTTGACTTTAATACCCAGACGGTGACGGCAAAAGATAAGACCTATGACGGCGAAAAGCACAGCATCAGCGGGCACGTACTCTGGACACCGCAGGCAGCGAACCTGAAATGGACTTTTAAACTGACAGCGAAAAAGCTTCATGACTATTACCCGGATCCGAAAGGCGGGCAGACAGAAGTTGTGTTGTCCTATAACAGTGTGGCGGCTGAGTTCGCAGAGGCTTATGAGAACATTGCGCCCACGGAATGCGGCAGGTATACGCTGGAGATTTCGGCTGCGCTTACGAATGATGCGGACAAAGATAAGTATGAGTATGAAGAAAGCAGTATGAAAGAGAGCTTTACGTTCTCGATTCTTCCCCTGCAGGGGAAGGAGGTAAATCTTGTCGGCGTGACGGGGATTACGGATAAGGATTATGACGGTCAGCCTGTCGATCTTGTCCAGAGCATTAAAAATGTGAAGGTACAGACGAAGCAAGGTGTGGATATCACGGACAAGGTAGATCTCGAATATCGTGTGGAGGGAAAGACGGAGGACGGCACGGAATACAACCAGACAGTAGCTGCGGATACGTCGGCGGCCGATCTGCCTGCGGATGCCGGCAGCTATACGCTCTATGTCAATCTCAAAGAAAACGAAACGCATAATTACATGGCAAGGGAATGGGCGTTTCCTTTCAAAATTAGTCGGCGGGCAGTAAAGATTACCGTGAATGACCAGGAGATGCATGTGAAGAAAGGCGCCCCGATCAAGGCGGGCACAGCCTTATCACGGGATGATTTTGAAAAAGAGCTGTATCAGATCGAGGGGATTCCTGACGACGAAAAGGATGATTTTATAAAGAATCTTACGGTGAATGTCCAGCAGGAGGTAAATCCTGTGCAGACTGGCATTTACGATCTGAAAGCGGAAGGAATCAATGCGGAGGAATGGTCGAATTACGATATTACCTATACAGAGGGCAAACTGACGGTCAAAGCGAGATTCAAGTGTGTTGACAACGGCGGTGTGCTGAAAGCTGTCACCAATGTGGAAAACGGCTTAACTCTTGCGCAGATTGCGGAAAAGTATTTGTCTAAAAAGACGGCGTTCATTTATCTGGCGGATAACGCGGCGGACGATCAGTATAACGATACGGTGTCATCAAACGATATCAGGACTACGACAGGAATTGAGTGGGATACGGAGAAGCCTGCGCCCGGCACGAGTTATAACGAAAAGGAGAAAAGAGAACAGAAGTTTACAATGCAGGGCAAGGTCGTCCTGCCAGAGCTTGTATATGCGGAAGATGACGCAAAGCGAACCGTGACGGTTGAGGTAAGCGTGCGGGAGGCTTATGATGAAGGCCAGGCGCTGATGCCGCGTGCGGATGTGGCATCCGGTGTTGTAGGTTCGCAGACAAGTGTGCGGCTTCTCACCGACGAGGAGGGCGCGCAGATCTATTATACCGTGGATGGGAGCGATCCACGCACATCCCAGTTGAGGCGTCTTTACAGCGAGGCAATTGAGATCAACAGAACCATGACGATTCTTGCTGTTTCACACATATACGGCAAGAGAGACAGTGAGGTTCTGCGGGTGACCTATTATCTGGATAAGAATATAAAACCTGTCAATCCGGACGATCCGGATAACCCGGATGACCCGGATAACCCGACGGTGCCCCCGGAGGATATTCCCAAGGACGATAACGGAAATCCCATAGAAATCCCCAAGGATATGTGGGTGACAGACGTGAAGCCGGATGAGGGATATGAAGGGCTTGTCTATACCGGCAAGGCGATCAAACCCACGGTGCGGGTTTACGATTACAAGAAGCGGCTGGAGGAGAAGAAAGACTACACCATAGCCTATAAGAACAATGTGAATGCGGCGGACAAAAATTCCGCCAAAGCGCCCACGATTGTGATTACGGGCAAGGGAAATTATGAGGGGAAGATCAATAAGACCTTCACGATATCTCCGAAGAAAATTACGGACGCGGATGTCAAGACGGACGATTTGACGGTTGCGTTCAACAACAAACAGCAAAAGCCCGTCCCGACGGTGACATGGAAGGGCAAGAAGCTTTCCGGCAAAAAGGATTACAGCGTTAGTATTGGAAAAGGTGCTGCTACTGGTTCGGAGGTGCCGATGGGAGCGGACAGCTATCCGATCACGCTGACCGGAACCGGAAATTACACGGGCGAGAGAAAGATCACATTCACCATCACGCAGGGAACGCCCGTGCCCAAACTGACTGTCAGCAAGATCGCCGCCGTTACCTACACGGGCAGCCCGATTATGCCGGAGCCTGTGGTGAAAGAGGGCAAAGAAGTGCTTGAGAAGGGCAAGCATTATACGCTTTCTTATGAAGACAATACGGAAGTGGGAACGGCCTCTGTTATGATTACCGGCACCGGAGCGGCGGGTCAAAGCAAGTATTTCGGCGTGAAGCGCGTGACCTTCCAGATCAAGGCCGCCGCGACGATGAACAAAGCGAAGGTACAGTTTACGGAGACGCCTGTCTATACGGGAAGCGCGGTGGAGCCTGCATGTACGGTGACGATATCGCAGAAAGTAAACGGCGTCACGGAGAGCCGTACGCTGGTCAAGGATACGGACTACACCGTGACCTACCAGAACAACGTGAAGGCCGGGACGGCGACGGCAGTATTTACGGGAAAGGGCGCTTATGGCGGTACTCTGAAAAAGACGTACAAGATAACCGCTTACGATCTGATGGCTGACCCGAACAAAAAAGTGGAGATTCAGACGCTGGAGGCTTATCCCTATATGAAGGGCGGAAGCGTGCCGAAGCCCGTTGTCAGATTTGACGGGAAGAAGTTGACGGAGGGAACGGATTACACCTTATCCTACAAGAACAATAAGGCGGCCGGAAGCGCTGCAACCGTGACTGTCAAAGGCAAGGGCAACTTCAAGGGAAGCGCAGTGAAATCCTTCAGGGTCGATGTGCGGGATATTTCCGGAGAGGTGTTAGGCGTTTCCGACTCCAAAGTAACCGTGTCGGCGGCGGATAAGGTCTTTCAGGCAAAGGCAAATATTTACAAGACCAAAATTAAGGTGTTGGATATGAACGGCAAAGCCCTCTCGGCGGGCAAAGATTATGACAAGAATGTCACCTATTCCTATGCGGAATATATCAATGTGGAAACCACCAATCCGAATGCAGTGGCGGCGGATAAGATCAGAAAAGTAGGGGATCCTGTGCAGGCCACGGATATCATCCCCGCAGGGGCGTTGATTCAGGTGACGGTCAATGCAAAGGGCACCAATTATAAGGGAACAGCGACAGGCACATACCGTTTTGTGCGGGCTGATCTCGCGAAAGCGAAGGTCGTTGTGCCCACCCAGACTTACACGGGAAAAGCGATTGAGCCGAAAGCGGCTGATATACAGGTGACGTTAAGCGGCATGGTTTTATCCCCGGATGATTTCACGGTTGTGGGATATTCCAACAATATAAATAAGGGAACCGCAAAGCTGACCATTCAGGGAAAAGGCAATTACGGCGGCACGAAGACGGTGACCTTTAAGATTAAGGGAAAGAGCCTGCTCAGTCAAATATTGGGGTAATTATCGTAAAATACTTGCATAATTTTCATAATTGAGTAAAATAGAAGTATATGCGATAATATTATGTCAATGCCAATATGGGTATCTGATAACCAGATATAGTAGGAGATGAAGGAGCGATCCCTATATGGCGGGGTTTGAAGTAGCAGGGAGAAGACTGAGGACGGAGGCGGATTACAAAGCTGCACTCCGTGATCAGAAACTGATTCAGCAGATCCGCTCCCAGGTTGATATGGAGCAGCCGGGAGCGGTCATTACCTTATATTCGGATATGCAGGCCGGGAAGTATCGTTTCGAGACGGTAGTCGGAAACGACTTTGACGATGAGATTTACGAGCTTGCCAAGAAGTATGAAAGTCAGGGCTACAATAAAGACAGCCGGGTTTCTGCCCGGAAGAAGCGGGAAAAGAAGCCGAAACAAAAGAAGCAGAAGGATGTAAAGCAGCAGAAGGCGAAGCAGGTCTCTTTGGAAGATTACGATGCTGACATGCAGAAAGAAATTCTCGCGCAGATCAAGAAGCGCGACAGACGCCGCAGGCTTCTGGTTATTCTGTGCAGTGTCGTGGCTGTGGGGTGCTTTGGCTATTTTGGTGTGTATTCGTTTTTTGTTGAGAGAAACGAGATGGATTACGAGAATCTTTCCCGGTTGAAAGGCAACAGCACACTGACGGGAAGCCTTTTCCATGGCGTGACCATACACTATACGGAAGAGGAAGAGATCGAGCTGGAGGTGTTGGAAGAGTACCAGACCCTCTATAATAAAAACAAAAAGCTAATCGGATGGTTGAAGATTGACGATACTATTATAGACTACCCGGTGATGCAGACAGCCAACAACGAATATTATCTGGATCACAACTTTAATCAGGAGTATGACAAGAACGGCAGCCTGTTTCTTGATAAGGACTGTGACGTGGTGCGGAGAAACACCAATCTGATCATATACGGACATCATATGAAGTCCGGCAAGATGTTCGGGAATCTGAACAGCTACAGCAATGAGGACTATGGGAAGAAACATTCACTGATCCAGTTTGACACGATATATGAGAAGGGCACATACGAAGTGATGTATGTGTTCCGCTCCAGAATCTACAACGAGGACGAAGTGGTGTTTAAGTATTATCAGTTTTTGGACGCGGCTTCGGAGGCGGAATTTAATTCCAATATGCAGGAGATGGCGGCGCTGTCTCTGTATGATACGGGCGTGACGGCGAGTTACGGCGACGAGCTTTTGACCCTGTCCACCTGCGACAGCTCCGAGACGGACGGTAGGTTTGTGGTGGTAGCGAAAAGAGTCAGTTGATAGACAAATGACTGGTTGACATAAATTAGAATGTGTAAGGGAATGAGGAGACACACCATGGCGAAAAAAACAGCAGTGAGAAAGCCGAAGAGAAGATTAAAGAAGACAGTCAGAAGGAGTCTGGCGGCGGTATTGATGGTCACTTCGATTGCGGTGGCCGCTATTCCCGCGCCCGAAAACTTAGCTGACAATCCGGGAGCGAGAGCGGAGGATCCGGTGGAATCGCCCACGGATTATGTGGCGGCGGAAGATGTTCCCGGGCTGTTGGGTACGCCTCCCACGAACCAGTATGTGTTATCGGCGGATGATTCGGGAGATACGGACAAGGAGCAGGCGCTTATTGCGAATACAATTGTGCCGGCTATCGAAAGTGGCGATGTGGTGCCCACGGAAATTGTAACGAGTTACAGCGGGGAACTATATCTTACATGGCAGTTTTTATATGAGCCGAAAGGGCAGAATACAGGACGTCTTGTCAAATATAACGACGAATTCCCGGCAGATTTGGTGAATCTGGGTTTACAGCCGAACAAGCAATATTTTATCGTACACGAAAATGCGTACAATCTGTACTTTAGTGATCCGGGTAATTTAAATCAAGATCCCGATGACGAGTCAACGCGTTTAACCGGAATGGATAATTTGACGGCGACCGATTTGTTTTATCCGACAACAAAGATTGCGTATACATACCGGGATGTGGATCGCAGGACGGGAGAAATTCTTCTGGATGAGCCTACCATTCACTTCTTTCAGACTTATTTTTCCAGAGATTATGAGTCCGCGACAAGTGTGTTTAAGGCTTATTGGGAAGAGTATACAAAATTACTTGAGACTGATGTAGCTGAAGGCGGCGGGCAGGCTGCCGCGGATGCGTTGGATAAGCCGGATCCTTTTGAGAGAGCGGCTTCCGATATCACGAACGAAACAGACCGGAAAAAATATTTTTGCGAGCATAACAGGATTTTGAGCAGACTGCCTGCATACACATTGGAGATTGCCACAGACAGAAGGCTGACCAACAGTGGCGACAGGGTGTATGTGGCGCATGGCGATGGCAATGTACCGGCGGACTCTACCTATAAAGATGTAGACGGTTATTTGGTTGAGAAGGATAGTACTTTGATTACCTCGATCGCTTACAGGGCGTTTGCTGATGTGCATAACGTAAAGCAGATCGAAATAGATCAGTATGTAAGGACGATTGAGCAGAGCGCTTTTGAGGAAGCAAACATTGCCAGTGTTGACATTGGTAATGCGAGAACTATCGGAGATCATGCTTTTAGGAATTGTAAGAGTCTGACCACGGTTACGTTCAGTGAGACATCGCCTACGGATACGATTGGAGTTGAGGCTTTTTACGGAACGGGAATTAATACTAAATTGGAATTTCCGCGCTATATTGCAAGGATTGGTTATGGTGCGTTTGCCTATTGCCTGGATCTGAGTGAAATAAAATTTTTTGATACAGGCGCAAATTGTACGGTAGGAGATTATGCTTTTTATGGCAATACCCGTCTGACATCAGTAGATTTTGCCCGCACGGTGTTTGAAAGAATTGGCAAATGCGCTTTCGCTATTGCCGCGCCGAGCGGTGATTCCATGACGGAGTTCCATTTTCCCGGCGAGGGCCTGAACACCATGGATGATTATGTTCTTGCCAACCGCCGCGGACTGGAAACGGTCGTGATTGAAAATTACACGAAAAAAGTGCCGGTACACACCTTCTATAATTGTTTCGGATTAAAGAAAGCGGAGTTTTCCGACAAGTGCGGGGCGGCATCCTTTGATCCCGAATTGTTTAAGGATGTGACGGAGGACAGCTTCTGTGTGTACGGTCCGGAGCTTTATGCCAATAGCCCGGCATTCCCAAGGACGAGTACATGGGATGCGGTGCGTACCGACGGCAAGGGCATTCCCTATGTCTATGAGAAGGACGGCAAGAAGCATTACGAGATGGCGCTCACCAGTGATGACGGAACGAGATACCGTTATTCGGCGAGCGAGGACGGCATTTTGATTTCCTGTGCGCTGATCACACGGAATCCCGGTATGGTGGATCTGGTTATTCCGGAGACGATCGGTGACATTAAAGTAAAGAGTATCGGGGCGGGTTGCTTTGACGACAGGGAGCTGCGCGCCGTGATCCGCAGTATTACCATAAAGAATAATTCCGTGGCTGAGATTGGCGACGGTGTGTTCCGTGATCTGAAAAAGCTGAGGAAGGTAAGGATTGGAGACTCTGTGACAAGCATCGGCGCGAATGCCTTTGCCGGCTGCTCCAGTCTGTATGACGTGTATTTTACGACGCCTTCCGCCGGACACGCGGCGCTTAAGATCGGCGCGGATGCCTTTGTTACCACAGGGGATCATCTGACATTCCACGGGGATATTGTGGAAGGGTATGCGCCTTTTGAGCTGGCTACGGATCAGAACAACGTGCTCAGAGATCCGGATCACCCGAATTATCCGCCGGTAAATATCTGCTACCAGAGTCTCTGGGACAGCGGAGAGGGGGCGCATCTCACGGTGATGCCCGATAAGTCGACCGGCGAGGTGACGCTTCTGGATTATCCGAAGTTTCAGGATCTGGAGAATCTGACCAGAGACGATGAGCTGCAGGATTTCTGCCGAGATATGGAGGATTACTACTACTATACGGTTTACGATACCGACAGCGCGGAGATCAATACGCTGCGGCATGAATATGCTGTGATTTTTGAGGCATACCGCACAGGGGCTCCGAATGTTACGGTTAACGGCACTGTGATTGTGAAGGCCGATTATGAAGACGCGCTGGATCGCAGATATGGGCCGTGGATCAACCCGGTTTACTGCAGCGGCGCATGGGTGCAGTATATGAATGCGCAGCAGGAAGACACGGCGGAAGGGAAGCTGACGGATTTCCTCTTCAAGCCTCTTGTGGCGCAGGCTGCCACGGATCCGACGCCTTACTTTGAAGCTTATCCCTATAATTTCATGGATAATTACGAGAATTATCTGAATATGGGGACTGCAGAGTACGGCGCGCTGCCAGAATATAAACAGGTACCGGAAAAGGTGTGGGGCTTCATCCATGCGACGCAGGATATTTATGTGCCCAAGGGCATTGATTCCATAGACGTGATCTCCTATATGGAGAACAACCGTGACAACTATAATAAGTACATTAAGGATCGTCCGGCAGATACCATGTATACCACGACGCTGGGCGGGGCGGTTCCCGGATTGTTCAGCGGCTATTATAAGGACTATGAGGAGGATGATGACGAGCGGGAGAATGCCGTAAAGGGTAATGATACGATACAGAGCGTTATTTTGACGGATATTAAGTCCATTCCCGACTACGCCTTTGACGACTGCGAGCAGCTGACGAGGGTGGAGATGCCTGCGGCGACGAAGGTTGGCAAACTGCCGTTCCGCAACTGTGAGAATCTGATCAATCTGGTTGGCAGCGCGGATTATCCCGCGGAGAGAGGCATTCTCTACGAGAAGCATAAGGATGCGGACGGAAATGACAGATACCGGATCATTGAGTGTCTGTTGGCGAGAGGAAAGAGCGGCGTAGGGGAGGAACTGTCAGTTTCCACCATATCCTCGGTGACAGACAGTATGATTCCCTTCCTGTGTGAGACATGTGAGACGGATAAAGACGGAAGCAAGGCTCTTCCGGCTATTGCAGAGGGAGCCTTTGAGGGATGTAAGTATGTCTCTATTGTGAATCTTACCGATGCGGCAGGATTAAAGACCATACCGGAAAATGCATTTAAGGACTGCGAAAGAATCGGACAGATGATTCTGCCGGGTTCCGTGAATAAGATTGCGGACAATGCATTTACCCGCACGGCGACGACGGGCACGACCCATGCGAATGTGACAATTTATGGCCGGGAGGTGGATATTGCGGATACGGCGTTTACGCCGAGAAGCGATTTCACGATTTATTCCTATGAAGATTCTGCGGCGAAGCGGTATGCGGACAGATATCAGATTGATTTCCAGCCGCTCAATGCGTGCAGGGTATGGTTCTACGATTATGACGGTACGCCGCTTGGCGACGCGATCACGGTGGATAAGGGAACGAGGGTGACCGATCTGCCCGCGGCGGCACAGAAAGTTACAGAGGCAAACCACAGGCCCGGATATAACTTTGATAAGTGGTTGAGTGATGAAGGAAAGACGCTGGACGATCCGATTGAGAACGATATGACGGTCTTTGTGGCGCAGTATACGAGCGACGGTTCGCTGGTGGACGGCAAGTGCAGCGTACAGTTCGTACACGGCCGTACCGGTCAGGTGTTCAGCGGAAGAGGCGCGGACGATAACGACAGATATCTGATTGTGCCCGGAACAAGCTTTGCAGATCCTTTGAACGGCGGACTGCCGACACCGGTACCTTCACCGAACCCGACTGAGGACGGATATACCTTCCTGAATGAGTTTAGGACGGATGCGGGTGAAGTATGGACGCCGGAGACGATTATTACCCGGAATACGACGGTGCTTGCGCTCTTCGGACAGAACGGCGGCAACGGAAATACAAGCGGCGGCAGCGGAAACACCAGCGGCGGCACGACCAGCGGCGGTTCCGGAAATACCAGCAGAAATACGACGACCAGCAGGAACAGCGGAAGCAGTAGCAGCAAGAAGAGCAGCAGCACAAGCAGCAGTTCTACCTCCAGCAGTTCCACCAGCGCTACCTCCACCACATCAAGCGGTGTGGGACAGTACACGGTGTTTGTGGAGGGCGGAAGCGGATCCGGCAGCTATGCGCCCGGTACGGTGGTTATTATCTCCTGCTATATGCCTGCGGACGGTATGCGGTTTGAGAAGTGGACGACAGAGTCGAACGGTGTGGCGCTTGCCAGCACGACGATGACGACGACGACCTTTACGATGCCTGCCAACAATGTGACGGTTAAGGCGAATTATGTGGAAGCTCCGGCGGCTCCTTCCGTGGCAGTGAATACTGGCGGCGGTGGCGGTGGAACCGGGAATACCGGCAACAACACTGGCACAACAAACGGCAACGGCAGTACCAGAGTGGATATAGAGAAGCCGGGAATCTCCAACAGAGATCTGGCGACGGCGAACACGAACGGTTCCTCGGATAACTTCATCGTGAAGATTTCCGAGACGGATGAGGCGACCCGCGCGGTGGCGGCAGCGCTCACAAACAAGTACGGTACGCTTGATAATATTTTGTACTACGCGATGGATATCAGTCTCTATGATTCCACCGGCACCACGAAGATTACGGATACCACGGGATTGTCTGTGGACATTACCATCCCGATTCCGGATTCGTTGGTGGCTTACGGCGGCAACAACATGGCGGGCGCGGTGATTAACGGCGATCAGTTAGAGAGCCTGAACGAGAGCTTTACCACGATCAACGGTGTACCTTGTATCCGTTTCCGTGCGGAGCACTTCTCGCCTTATACGGTTTATGTAGACACCGGAAATCTGGTGGAAGGCGTGATCGACGTGACGCCTAAGACTGGTGACCCGATTCATCCGAAGTGGTTCTTATCGCTCGGGCTGGCTTGCCTGTCGATCATTCTGTTCTTGAAGAAGGACAAAAAGACGGCGGCAAAGGCATAAGGGACATAGATCCCGAGGGGGAATCTTATGAGGAAACGCATAAGAAAGCTGATCGGCACGCTGCTCTTAGTGACAGCGATTGTCGTGACACAGATTCCTGTATCAGATGTGGAGGCGGAGGATTCCTCCGCCGCATCTGATTTTAACATGGATGGAACTACATTAGTGAAGTATAATGGCACGGCTGAGGACGTGTCTCTTTCCAATCAGGTAAAAAAGATAGCGTCGGAAGCCTTTGCGGGGAATGACCATGTGCGCAGCGTTACGATTGGCGACAGTGTGGAAGTCATCGGCGCGAGGGCTTTTTCCGACTGCGCCAATCTGGAGAGCGTGACGATTCCCGACAGCGTGGAGACCATTGAAAACGCGGCATTTTCTGACTGTCCTTCTCTGAAAAGGGTTTCGGTCGGGACAGGGCTTAAGAGCCTGGGGAACGGTGTTTTCACGGGAGATTACAGCTTGTCATCGGTGGACTTTTCCAGCGATAATCCGTATTTCGTCTGCGATGACGGCGCGATTTATAACAAAAAGGGATGGGATGTGCTCTATCAGGTGCTTGCGGGCAGAAAAGCGGATTCCTACAGTATGCCGTCCTCAGTGAATAAAATCAGACCCTACAGCTTCTGGGGCAATTACAATCTGCAGAGTGTGGATATCAGCGGCAACGTGTCGGAGATCACGGGCTATGCGTTCTCCAACTGTAAGAATTTGAAAGAGGTCGCCATTCCGTATTCCGTAAACAGCATTGATATGAAGGCATTTGAGGACTGTGTCAGACTTCGGGATATCACGATTCCGATTTCGGTGAGTTCGATTCACTCCACGGCCTTTGACGGCTGTACGAAGCTGGAAATTCACGCGGAGGCGGGCTCCTATGCGAAGAGTTTTGCGGATACGCTTGTTTTGGATGATATTGATGTGTCCGAGTACGAGGAGGCGCCGATTCCCGGAAGTGTCAGTGAAGACAGTGCGGAGGGAGAGGAAGCGCCGATAGTGGGGCCTGTGGATTATTATCACGAGGTAACCCATATGAACGCCATGGAGGCGGAGGAAGACCCCAGCGTAAAGGCAAAATCCCGTATCGTCGGACAGGAAGTCTATGTGCTGGTTGACAATGCCAAGGCAACCGTGAATGTGGGCGGCACCGGGGAGATTCTGGGCGGTGAACCCGCGGTGGAGGAACCGGCGCTGGATACGGTTCCCGGCCTTGCGGGATCGGAGGACGCGAAGGGCGGTTCTTTCCCGAAGTATACGGTGGTAAACGGAGAGACCATAGCGGCGCAGGCTTATTATGATGATGCTATGACTTCTTGCGAAATACCGGGCGGCATCCGTCGGATCGGGGAATTTGCCTATGCGAGATCAGCGGTGAACGCGGTGAGGATTCCCGATGGCGTTGAGGAAATCGGTTACGCGGCTTTTTATCACTGTGACGGATTGACGGACGTTGCCATTCCCGACAGTGTGAAAGAAATCGGTATTTCCGCTTTTGAAAATACGCCGTGGCTTTCCGGTTGGAAGGCGAACGCGGGCGAGGCGGGAGAGTTTTTGATTGTGGGCGACGGCATACTGCTGGCGTACAGAGGAAAAGGCGGCGCGGTGATTATTCCCGATTCTGTGAAGGTGATCGGGCCGGAAGTGTTCAAAGGTCTGACCGGTGTGGAGAGCGTGCAGATTCCTGAGAGCGTTTCTGTGATCGGGGAGGGCGCTTTTGAAGATTGCGTAAATTTGACATCGTTTAGCGGCGCGGAAGGCGTGCGGCAGATTCGAGACAGAGCGTTTGCGGGCTGTCCGATTCGGACGGTTACCATTCAGCCATCCGTGGAGCAGATCGGTCTTAGGGCTTTTGACAACGATAAGATAAAGGACGGTGTGGTCTATTTTGCGGGTGACAAGCTCCCGGCCCGTTCTTATGAAAATGCGTCCACGAAGCTTTATCGGGATACGTATCGCGGGCAGGCATTTACCGGCACTCGTGTCGCCGTAATTCCGGCGGGGGTAACAGACTTGACGGGTACCTGTCTGTCAAAGGCGGGCGGCGATTTTATGGGCGTGATCTGCAGAAGACAGGGCGCGGCGGATACGACGGCTTCGTCTGATAACGGCGATGGGCAGGCGGCTGCAGACACAGCGGCTTCGTCTGATAACAGCAATGCGCGTGCCGCAGCAGATACAGAGGCGGCAGATAACACTGCGGATACAGCGGGCGGCGTGCTCACGATTTTGTCAAGAAGAGGCGGTGGCCCCGGCCCCGGAGAGACCGTGGAGATAGACGGACGCACTTACACGCTGGAGGCGGGACAGGAAACGCTTTCCGATGTGGAGCGTGGGAAAACGCAGACTGGCATTACTGTGCAGAATAACAGCTACTCCATACCGCGGGACGGCATTGTGACGGCGGTAATGGAGGGAGATGAGGGAAGCTATCGGCTCGATATCGCCGACAGCGAGGAGGCGACGACGAAGATCGGGGATGTGTATAAGTCGATCTACGGCAACAGGCTGCCCCATTCCCTGCATGGCTATGAGATTGCCATGACGGATACGACCGCCGATGTACCGATCACGGCGCTTGGCAAACAGCGGGTTGAGATTACCATGCCTCTTCCCAGCGGCGTACTGCAGGAAAATCTTCATGTGGTATGTCTGGATGCGGACGGACAGCTTGAGGAGGTGGACAGCCGTATCGTCTCCTTGGACGGGCAGGACGCGGTGGCATTTCAGGCGGCGCATTTCTCGGCTTATGGTATTTATAATTACGGCTCAGGTCCTGCCGTAGCGGATGTGAAGGACGGGCAGGCAGTGTTTGTCTCCCTCGGAAAGAAGGACGCGTCTCCCGACACGGGAGATTACAGCATTCATCCCAAGTATTTCCTCGGCGCAGGACTGTTCTTTGCGGCGATGGCAGTGTTCTTCTATCAGAAATCGACTGTGGTGAGATGGAAGAGAAGGCTGCGAAGGAGTGGCAGGAGAAAATAAAAGAAGCATAGGTTTGTATGAAAATCCCAGCATATTGTATGTATGACTGGGATTTTTTATAAATTTTTATCATGTCATTGGTAACGATATGTAATACCATATTAAGGTTCATTGAAGAAAATTGTCAGTAAAATGTGGTTGATGAAAATATAGGTATGATTTATAATAAAAAATACGTTTGTACTATATTTGGAATATCTTAGTAGTGCGAGGATAAAAGGAGTGGTTTTTTATGAGTCAATTGATTATTAATAGCCTTGGTCCAATAGAGACGTGTGAACTTGAGAGTTCTCAGTTTATGACATTAACAGGATTTCAAGCATCCGGAAAAAGTACAATTGCGAAGGCTATTTATTTTTTCAGAACAATAAAAGATGATATTTTAAATCTTGCCAGGGCACAGGCTCTTAATTCCGGTTCTGTTAATGGGTTTGAAACGGAATTTGATATGGTACAGGGGACAACATTGAAAAAGGGACTGGAAAATTATTTAAGGGAAAAGTTTTTAAGAACTTTTGGATCGTCTTGGGGTATGTCGAATAGCATGTATATGCGGTACGACTTTACAGACACATGTTTTGTCAAAGTTTCACTTATTGAGGATTCGCGATTTAATTCGCCAAACTATATATGGATAACACTTAGTGAAGATTTAAAAAAATTTTTAAAGGAAAGAGATCATTGTCTTTCGATGACATTGTTAGGAGTGCCGGAAGAGCAGATAAGGAAATTAAAGACTGAATTATACGAATTATTTGATGATAATTGTTCTGTTGTTTACATTCCGGCAGGTCGAAGTATGATCACGCTGCTTTCGCAGCAGATTAGCTATATTTATGCGACTATGGATGATGGACAAAAGCGTTCTTTGGACAGTTGTACGAAAGACTATTTGGAAAGAATTTTACGCTTGAAACCAGAATTTTCAGGAGGTCTTCAGGGACTGGCATCTTATGCTTCTGGAAAAACCTGTGTATCGCAGAAGTTGATAAAGCAGGCGTTAGAATTGATTGAAAAAATACTTAGGGGTACTTACCGATATAGTAATGGGGAAGAACAAATTGTTCTTGAAAATGGAAAATATGTAAAGATTAATTTTTCATCATCCGGACAACAGGAAAGTGTGTGGATTTTGAATTTATTATTTTATTATTTATTACGACAGAATCCAGTGTTGTTTATCATTGAAGAACCGGAATCACATTTGTTCCCGGAATCACAAAAATACATGACAGAGTTAATCGCGCTGTTGAGTAATTGTAAACATTCTATCGTGTTAACTACACACAGTCCTTATGTTCTGGGTACATTAAATAATCTTTTGTTTGCAAAAACTTTTATTGAAAAAAATAGAGAGAAAGCTGATAAGATTATTCCGATCTCGTTTTGGCTTGATGATTTAAAATTTGGTTCGTGGTTTGTAAAAAATGGAACCGTTGAAAATTGTATGGATGAGGAAATTCATATGATTCAAAATGAGAAAATAGATGAAATTTCGAAAGTGATTAATCAGGAGTTTGACAAGCTTTTAGACTTACAGGATACAGAAGAAAAGGGGATAAATTGATTATGCCGTTACAGAATTTTGAATCATTATGTAATAGAAATGCGTTGCAGATTGTTTCAAAAGATAAGAGAAACTCCCAATACCATAAGGCTGAGAATCGAAATCGTGCATATGTAACACATTATAGGATTGATGGGGTTGTGATAACGACGGGCAATAGATGTGATTTTCTGTTATTAAATGAGGATGTAAAAACGGCTTATTTAATTGAGCTGAAAGGTTCTGATTTAGTAGCCGCTGCAGAGCAGATAGAGGCAACAGAAAAGATCTTAAAAAAGGAACTATGTGAGTATAATCTGCAATATAGGATTATTGCAAATAAGTGTAAAACACAGGAAATTCATTCGTCTGCATACAGGAGATATCAGCTACGGTGGAAAGGACGATTAAAGCAAAAGACAGGGTTTATGGAAGAGGACATATAATTAAAATATACTTTGGGGAACGCAATACCAAAAATGCCAATCATTTATAAGTTTTGGGAAATGATGCATAAAACGACTCCCGGCATACTATATATGTAAAGCCGGGAGTTTTTTTGTACGATGGACAGGGTAAAGAGACAGCTTGGATGCAGTGAAGAGATGCAGTACAGTGTGGGCACGGAGGAAATCTGCGTGGCCGTTTTGGATACAGGGATTGGCGATCATCCGGATTTCGGGAACAGGGTGGTCGCCTTTCACGATTTTGTGAACGGCAGACAGGCGATGTATGATGACAGCGGGCATGGCACCCATGTGGCGGGATGCGTCGGTGGAAGCGGACGGCTTTCCCGAGGCCGTTTTTCCGGGATTGCGCCTACCTGCAGGTTATGCGTGGGGAAGGTGCTCGATGAAAAGGGGGAGGGCAGCATAGAGAGCATGTACTATGGACTGCTCTGGGTATTGGAGAATAGACTTCGCTATCGGATACGGGTGCTCAATATATCCGTCGGAATCGGGGAGGACGGGGATGCGGCGAGGATGGAGGAACTGACAGGCCTTTTGGAGACGGTCTGCGAGCAGGGAGTGGTGGTTGTGTGCGCCGCCGGTAATAAGGGACCGGGGGAGGGCACGCTCTCGCCTCTTGGCATGAGCCGCAGGGTGATCACAGTGGGCTGTCACGAGGGCGGATATTTTGGAAACAGGAGAGATCTGTGTGAGAATTATTCCGGAAGAGGCTGGGATGCGCTGGCTTACAGAAAACCGGATCTGGTGGCGCCGGGGACGGACATTGTTTCCTGTAATGGGAATCTGCGCAGGGACAGAAGAGGGGGCTATCGGGAGCCGTACGTGAAAAAGAGCGGCACATCCATGGCAACGCCCATCGTCTCGGGCGCGGCCGCTCTCTATCTGCAAAAATTTCCTTATAGCAGCAGCGAACAGGTGAAGCGGCAGATGGTCTATACGGCCAGAGATCTGGGGGTGGAGTGGAACAGGCAGGGATGGGGGATGCTGGACATAGAAAATTTATGCAGATATTATTGACAGAAGAAAGTATATTGTATACAATTATACGAGGCGAGAGAAAAACGGGAGTTGTGTATTTGTTTATGTGGCACAGAACCGTTCATGCGCTGTCAAAGAAAGAAAAAAGGCGGCGGCGCAGGAGTGAGGAATGAAATGACGAACTATGATAAGAAGTACGATGCGAACGACAAGTATTCCCTGCGGGGGCGTGTGTTTCAGAAGCTGCGGGAGGATATCCTGAGCGGTAAGTACAAGGAGCATGAGGAGTTAAAGGAAGTGGCGATCGGAGAGGAGCTTGGCGTGAGCCGCACACCGGTCAGGGAGGCGTTCCGGCAGCTCGAGCTGGAAGGACTGATTCGGATTGTTCCCAACAAGGGCGCCTATGTGACGGGTATTACGGCGAAGGATGTGAAAGATATCTATATGATCCGATCCCTCTTAGAAGGGCTTTGTGCCCGTCTGGCCACGGAAAAGATATCGAAGGAACAGATGGAGGAGATGGAGGAAAATATTTATCTGGCGGACTTCCATGAGGAGAAGGGGCATCTGGATCAGATTGCGGAGCTGGACAACCGTTTTCACGATATTCTCTATGAAGCCTGCGACTCCAAGCTTTTGGAGCATACCCTGAGGGATTTTCACCGCTATGTGCTGCGTGTCAGGCAGAAGACCCTGGCCACCAACACGAGGGGACGGGCTTCCAACGACGAGCACAGACAGATCATGGAGGCCATCAAGGCGGGGGATGCGGAGCTCGCGGAGAAGCTTGCGAACCAGCATATGATTAACGCCTACGACAATATGGTGAAAAACGGCCTGAAGGAAATTTACGGGGAAAATATGGACGAGAACGCCAAAGGCGAGTGAGCCGCTGAGAGGAACATAAGTAACAATTCAGCCTGGGATTTTGCACTTGCTGCAAAGTCCGTGGGAACATTACAGGGTTTTGCATTGCCCTGACGGAAAATGTAACAGACGGATAAATTACGACGGCGCGAAACAGGCGGCGGGAAAGGTGACGAAAATTCATGGAAAAAATCAAGATGACAACCCCTCTGGTGGAGATGGACGGGGACGAGATGACAAGAATCCTCTGGAAAATGATTAAGGAGGAGCTGCTGCTTCCCTATATTGAGCTGAAAACCGAATATTACGATCTGGGGCTTGCCTGCCGCAATGAGACTGACGATCAGGTGACCATCGACTCGGCGGAAGCGACGAAAAAATACGGTGTTGCCGTGAAATGTGCGACCATCACGCCGAATGCGGCCAGAATGACGGAGTACAATCTGAAAGAAATGTGGAAAAGTCCCAACGGCACCATTCGCGCCGCGCTGGACGGCACGGTGTTTCGCGCGCCGATCATTGTGAAGGGGATCGAGCCCTGCGTGAAGAACTGGGAGAAGCCGATCACGCTGGCGAGACACGCTTACGGCGATGTCTACAAGAATACGGAGATCAAGGTGCCCGGCGCGGGGAAGGCGGAGCTGGTCTTTACAGCCGCGGACGGCACGCAGATCAGGGAGACCATTCACGAGTTTGCAGGCCCCGGCATTTTGCAGGGCATCCACAACACGGACAAGTCCATCGCAAGCTTCGCAAAGGCGTGCTTTAACTATGCGCTGGATACAAAGCAGGATCTTTGGTTTGCCACGAAGGATACGATTTCAAAGAAGTACGACCACAACTTTAAAGATATTTTTCAGGAGATTTACGACGCGGAGTATAAAGAGAAGTTTGAGAGCGCGGGCATCGAGTATTTCTACACGCTGATCGACGACGCGGTTGCCCGTGTGATGAAAGCGAAGGGCGGTTTTATCTGGGCATGCAAGAACTATGACGGCGATGTGATGAGCGACATGGTTTCCTCCGCCTTCGGTTCTCTTGCCATGATGACCTCCGTCCTCGTCTCTCCCGACGGCGTCTACGAGTACGAGGCGGCCCACGGCACGGTGCAGAGACACTATTATAAGCATCTGGCGGGGGAGGAGACTTCCACCAACTCCGTCGCCACCATCTTCGCATGGACGGGTGCCCTCAGAAAGCGCGGCGAGCTGGACGGCAACAGAGACCTTATGGCTTTTGCGGACAAACTGGAAAAAGCCACGATTCAGACGATTGAAGAGGGAAAGATGACGAAGGATCTGGCGCTGATTACCTCCTTAAATGATGTGACAGTGTTAAACAGTGAGAACTTTATCAAAGAGATCAGAAAGACTCTGGAAACGTTATAAGAAACAAAAACCGCCGGTGCGATGCAGATCAGTTTCGCATGGGCGGTTTTTATTTGATATTTTAGTCTATTTCCTATCCCTCCAGCGACAGCTCCTCCCACTTTTCATACAGTCCTGTAAGCGCCGCTTCGTTTTCTTCTTTCTCCCGGTTCAGCTCCTGCAGCCTTGCCACATCCGTACAGACCTCCGGCGAAGCCATAAGCGTGTCAATCTCCTCGTTGCGGGTTTCCAATGACTCAATCCGTTCTTCACATTTTTTCAGATCGTTCTCCCGCTTGCGCTGGGCGGCCTGCTGTTCCTTCATTGCCTTCCAGTCCTGCTTGGAGGCGGAATCCGCCTGCACCGCGCCGCTCGTGGAGTCAGGGGATGTGCCGGAAGCGGGCGCTTGGGAGACAGACAGGGAGCTGTCGATCTTTGCAAGCTGTTCTTCCTTTTTCTCTAAATAGTAATCGTAATTGCCCAGATAGTTTGTCAATACCCGGCGGTTTAAGTCCAGAATGCGGTGTGCTGTCCTGTTAATGA
The DNA here is from genome assembly GCA_910584725.1 of uncultured Lachnospiraceae bacterium. GTDB lineage: Bacteria > Bacillota > Clostridia > Lachnospirales > Lachnospiraceae > UBA3282. Next base: position 28,038 of record CAJUBE010000017.1, read on the forward strand.
AATAGCGGTCGTGGGAGACGTAAAGCACGGTGCCTGTGTAGGCGCACAGTGCGTCCTCCAGAATCTCCTTTGACATAATGTCAAGATGGTTGGTGGGCTCGTCCAGTATCAGGAAATTGGCCTCGGAGAGCATCAGCTTGGCGAGGGAAAGTCTGCCCCGTTCCCCGCCGCTCAATGTTTTTATGGTCTTAAAGACGTCCTCCCCGGTGAAGAGGAAAGCTGCCAGCGTGTTTCGAATCTCCGTGTTGTTCAGATTCGGATAATCGTCTGATATTTCCTGAAACAGTGTCTTTTCCGGGTGGAGCACATGATGCTCCTGGTCATAGTAGCCGATGGCCACGTTTGTGCCCAGATGAATGGTTCCGCAGTCAGGGGGGAGAAGCTCGTTGATGATCTTCAAAATGGTCGTCTTTCCCGTGCCGTTGTCGCCGATGATTGCCACATGCTCGCCCTTTTTCAGATCAAAGGACAGATTGTCAAAGAGGGCGAGCGGGCCGAAGGCTTTGGAAAGTCCTTCCACCTGCAGCACGTCGTTGCCGCTCTGGAACTTCGGCTCCAGCTTCAGGTGCATATCTGCCCGGACTTCCACAGGTTTTTCCAAAACTTCTATCTTTTGCAGCATTTTTTCCCGACTCTCAGCCCGCTTGATGGACTTTTCCCGGTTAAAGGATTTCAGCTTCTCAATCACCGCCTCCTGATGCTTGATTTCCTGCTGCTGTTTCATGTACGCGCTGTAGGCGGCAGCGCGAAGCATTTCCTTCCCGGCGGCGTAGGCGGAGTAATTGCCGGAAAAAACGGTGGCGTTCGTGTTGTCCAGCTCGATCACTTTGTTTGCGATCCGATCAAGAAAATAGCGGTCGTGGGAGACGATGATCACCGCGCCTTTATAGTTCAGAAGATACGTTTCCAGCCATGCGATGGACTGCAGGTCCAGATGGTTGGTGGGCTCGTCCAGAATAATCAGGTTCGGCTTGAGAAGAAGGAGCTTTCCCAGCGCAACCCGTGTCTTTTGCCCGCCGGAAAGGGTGGAGACGGCTTTACCGAAATCCTCCTCCGAAAAGCCGAGTCCCTTCAATACGCCTGTCACTTCACTTTTATAGGCGTAACCGTTGGCGGCTTCGTAGGCGTGGGTCAGGGCTGCATAGCTGTCCATCAGCTTTTCAAGAAGCTCGCCCGACGCGGTTTTCATCTGCAATTCGATCGTGTGCATCTGCTGTTCCATATCGAGAATTTCCTGCTTGACGGTAAGGAGCTCCTGATAGATGGTATTTTCGCCGGAGACGGCCTCGTGCTGGGAGAGATATCCCACCGTTTTGTCCTTCGCGAAGGTCACAAGGCCCTCGTCAGCGGACAGTTCGCCCATAATGATGCGCAGCAGCGTGGTCTTTCCCGCGCCGTTTATGCCGACGATGGCAGCTTTTTCATTGTCTTCTATATGAAATGATACATTTTTCAGTACGGGAACCTCGTTAAAGGATTTATTTATATTGCTGACAGATAAAATCATCTTTGTGCTACCGTGCCCTTCTTAATATGAATATATTAATCTCTGTGCGGAGAATGCCGTATTTCGGGCATTCTCCTGGGTGAAACTTAGAAGTTCTCCGCGAAACAGCCTCTGCTGTGACTCAAATCAATGCGGAGAATGCCGCACTTCAGGCATTCTCCCGTGTGAGACTTAGAACTTCTCCACGAAACAGCCTCTGCTGTGAGTGGCTAGAAGTTCTTCTCACACTATAATATGTTTAGTTTACAGACAGGGGGCATTTGTGTCAATCCAATCTGCACCAATTAATTGACAAGATTTTAACAGAGGGGTATCATATAATCATTGTAAAAGGAAGACGGGCGGCCGTGAAATACGGCTTGCAAGTCATAAAGTCAGCATGAACGGCGGAGGATACGGTTGTGGAAGAAAAAGAAATTTCACAGGCTGTTGTGGCCCGTCTGCCAAGATATCTGCGGTATCTGGGAGAACTTCGGGACGAGGGCGTTGAGAGGGTTTCTTCTCAAGAGCTTTCTGATATCATGCAGGTGACAGCTTCGCAGATCAGACAGGATTTGAATACCTTCGGTGGTTTCGGCCAACAGGGATACGGCTACAATGTGGGTTATCTCTCAGACGAGATCGGTAAGATACTTGGCTTAAACAGGGAACATCGGCTGATTATTGTGGGGGCCGGGCATCTGGGACAGGCATTGGTCAATTACTCAAATTTTGAACGGCGGGGGTTTCTCTTTCGGGGTCTGTTTGACTGTGACCCGAAGGTTTGCGGGAAAAAGATTCGTGGTATTTCAGTGCGGCCGATGGAGGAGCTGGCAGATTTTGTGCGAGAAAATCAGATTGATATCGCGGTGCTTACCATACCCAAGACCTCGGCGGTGGAGGTGGCGGAACAGCTTGCCGCCTGCGGGATCAAAGGGATCTGGAATTTTGCCCATGTGGATTTGAGGCTTCCCGGACATATTCAGGTGGAAAACGTACATTTGTCGGACAGCCTGATGAAGCTGTCTTACAATCTCTCGACAGCGGAAGAATAATAATGAGGAATGAGCAGATTCCGTACAGGAAAGCCGAGGGCTGAACTGTACAGAAAGGTGTGGTAGCGATGGCCAGAGCGGACGAGGTATTCAAGCCGGCGCTTGTGGGAAAGAAGATCCCGATTTTGACGCTGGACAATAAATGGCACAGACTTTTTACACAGTCGGAATTTACGCCCGAATTAAAGGGGATGGAAAAGACTTTAAACGACATGTTAAAGCGGCAGGCAAAGCTGAATACAGAGACGAAAGAGCTAAAGAAACTGAAAAAAAAGTTGATGGATGAGGTTGTGCTTCTGGCTGACGTGATGGGGGAGCGTCCCACGAAAAAGCAGGATAAGGAGATGGCGGATCACAAGCGTCTGATCGAGGAGTGCAATGAAAAGATGGACGCTTACGAGGAGGAGCTGGTAGAACTTCCCAGACAAATCAATCAGCTCAACAATCAGCTTATGCTGATTACCATGGACGTATGTTACAAAAAGCTTCAGCAGAATACGAAGGAGCTCTCGGAGATAGAGGAGTGGATCAGCGGCATCAGACGCGAACTCAAGAAAAAGGTGGTGCGCAAGCAGGAAAAGGAAGCGGTGATCAACAGACTCTACGCGTACATGCATGATATTTTCGGCGCGGAGGTAATCGAGCTTTTCGACATGCAGTACGATCCGGAGGAAAAATACCGCAGGAAGGAGACCGCAGCCCAGGCGGTAAGCCCGGAAAAGCAGGAAGCGGGACAGGAGAAGTCGGCGGGAGAACCGGAGAAAGCAGAACAGGCAGCGCAGTCGGAAAAAGGCGCGGAGCCGGAAAGTAAGAATACATAGACGCCGAAGTCTCAGGGCTTTGGCGTTTTTGGCGGATGTGAATAAGATATAACAGGGAGAGAGAATATGTTAGAAAAATACGAGAGGGTGTATGCGGCGGTAGACCTTTCAACGGTGCTTCACAATATGGAGCGGATGCACGAAGCGCTCTCGCCGCAGACTGAGATGATCGGCGTGATTAAGACGGACGGATACGGCCACGGCGCGGTGCCGATCGGCAGGGAACTGGAGAAACTGCCCTATGTGTTCGGTTATGCTACAGCGACGGCGGAGGAGGCATTTATCCTGCGGAGGGCCGGGCTTATGAAACCGATACTGATTTTGGGATATACCTTTCCTTACAGTTATGAGGAGCTGATCATGCAGAGGATTCGTCCCGCTGTTTTTAGAAAAGATGCGCTGGAGGCTTTGGATGCCTGCGCCGAAAAGATGGGGAAAAAGGCGGTTGTGCATGTGAAGGTGGACACGGGAATGTCGCGGATCGGTATCAGGCCGGATGAGGAGGGGCTTTCCTTTATGGAATGGCTTTTCGGTTTAAAGCATATTGAGGTGGAGGGCATATTTACCCATTTTGCGAGGGCGGATGAGGCGGATCAAACCCCGGCGCTCGCACAGTTAGAACAGTTTACGGCGTTTGTTGCGGAGGCGGAGCGAAGGGTGGGAAAACAGATTCCGTTTAAGCACTGTTCCAACAGCGCGGGCATTCTCACCTTGCCGCAGGCGAATCTTTCCCTGGTTCGCGCGGGTATTACGCTGTACGGTTTGTCTCCTTCTGAGGAGGTGACAAGAGATATTCTTTCTCTGCGCCCTGTGTTATCGCTGAAAAGCAGGCTGGTCTATGTAAAGGAAATTGAGGCGGGGACGCCAGTAAGCTACGGGGGCACATTTGTGGCGAAGGAGCGGATGCGGATTGCCACTGTGCCAGTGGGCTACGGGGACGGCTATCCGAGAAGCCTTTCAGGCAAAGGCAGCGTGTTGATCCGGGGGAAGCGCGCCTCCATCCTGGGAAGAATCTGCATGGATCAGTTTATGGTGGATGTGTCGGCAATTCCCGGCGTGACGGAGGGAGATGAAGTGACTCTGATCGGCGCAGACGGCGGGGAGGAGATTACCATGGAGGAGCTTGGGGCGTTTTCCGGCAGGTTTAACTATGAACTGGCCTGCGATCTCGGGAAGCGGATTCCAAGGGTTTATCTCAAGGGCGGGGAAATTGTCTGTACGGCGGATGATTACGGGGAGAGCCTGTAAGCGCGCGTGTGGAAAAACGTATCATTATCCTGTATACGACCGAAAAAGACGGCAATACTATTGCTGGTAACAGGAAAACAGTGAGAGTAGCGAAATGTCAAAGGAAGTGTAAGGTAATGAGAAGAGGAGATATTTATTATGCGGATCTGCGCCCGGTAGTTGGGTCGGAGCAGGGCGGCGTGCGCCCGGTGCTTATTATACAGAATGATGTGGGAAACAGGCACAGCCCCACGGTGATCTGTGCCGCTATCACATCGAAGATGAACAAGGCAAAGCTTCCCACCCACATAGAGCTGAGTGCTGGAAAGTATGATATGGTGAAGGATTCCGTCATTCTTTTGGAGCAGCTGCGCACCATAGATAAGCAGCGTCTCAAGGACAGAGTCTGCCATCTGGATTCGGATATCATGCGGGCAGTCAATGAGGGACTAATGATCAGTCTGGAGCTGGGTACAGGTACATAAGATGGGAATTGCAAACGGATTCTGCATTGGAAACGTGAAGGTAAGGAACGGTTCGGGCGGGCGATTTGACACACAGAGTAATAATTGATATGATATCAGGGTCGAAAAGTTATGATATTTATTTACTAGAGGAGGATACAAATAAACACTATGGAAGACGGCGGCTCGGGCAGTAACAGCATCCTGTGGTTTGTGTTCATGCTGATTCTGGAGATGGTTTTTTACGGATTCAGCACGGCAATGCAAAATCGCAGGGGGACGGAGAGAGAGGACGGCGCAGGCGGGGAGGAACCCGAAGAGCAGACAGCAAAGCAGAAAAAGAAACAGGAAAGACTGGCTTATATGATGGAGCAGCATGCGGCTTATGCTACGGCGACACAGCTCGGTGTGGTGACCATCAATCTGCTGCTGGGTGCGTTTATTCTGTACCGGCTAAACAGATATTTTTCCTTTTTGGTATCGGATCAGGTACACGCGCGTTTCGGTGCGCTCTCCGTGTGGCAGATGCAGGCGGTGGCGGTGGCGGTACCATTCCTTGTAACGATTTTTCTTCTGTACATAATTATGACGATCGGTGTGATGGTGCCGAAGAAGGCGGCTGCGAAGCATCCGGACAAATGGCTTCACGCGCTGGTGAATCCGTTTTATTACTATGTGCGGATTGTATCGCCGTTCAGCAGCCTGATCTTTGTCTCGTCAAAGATGGTTCTGCATCTGTTCGGCGTGCGGGACGCCGATGACAGGGAGGATGTGACGGAAGAAGAAATCCTCTCCATGGTGAGCGTGGGGCATGAGCAGGGAATTCTGCACGCCAGTGAGGCGGAGATGATCACCAATATTTTTGAGTACGGCGACAAGGAAGCCAAGGATATCATGATCAACCGCAACAATCTGATCGCCATAGACTGCACCATGACGCTGCAGGAGGCTGCGGCCTTTATCGTGGGGGCGCACAACAGCCGTTTTCCCGTTTACGACGAGACCATAGACCATATCATCGGCATCCTGCACTTGAAGGACGTGATGCGGATGCAGATGAACGAAAAGATGCGTAACCGCCCCATCGGAAAAATCAAAGGGCTTCTGCGGGAACCGCGGTTTATTACGGAGAAACGTAAGATCAACGATCTCTTTCAGGTTATGCAGAAGGAAAAGATACAGATGGTCATCGTCATCGACGAGTATGGGCAGACGGCCGGGCTGGTGGCTCTGGAGGATATTTTGGAGGAGATCGTCGGCAACATTCAGGATGAGTATGACGAGGACGCGACCTATATCAAAGAGAGCGGAACGGATCATTATGTGATTCAGGGCATGATGCCGCTGGAGGAATTGGAGGAAAAGCTGCAGATTTCTTTCGAGGATGAACCCTTTGATACGGTGAACGGTTTTGTAATCTCAAGGTTGGAGCATATCCCCGAGGAGGGTGAGGATTTCGAGTTTACTTACAGCGGCTATACCTTCCGCATTATGGAGGTGAAGGATCATATGATCCAAAGCGTGTCTGCAAGAAAGGACAGGGAAGAGACGGAAACGTAATCTGTCAAGAGGAACAGACAAGAAAAGAAACGGAATCTGCCATATGGCGGATTTGCAGATAAATAAATCATAACATACAGAAGGTTTGGAAAGGATGGAAAAAGATGTCAGGACATTCAAAATTTGCGAATATTAAGCACAAGAAGGAGAAGAACGACGCGGCGAAGGGTAAGATTTTTACCATCATCGGCAGAGAAATTGCGGTGGCGGTGAAGGAGGGAGGTCCGGATCCTGCGAACAATTTCAAGCTGGCGCAGGTGATTGCCAAGGCTAAGGCAAATAACATGCCAAACGATACCATCGACAGGGGCATTAAAAAAGCGGCCGGAGAAGGCGGAAACGTGGATTATAAGTATGTCACTTACGAAGGCTACGGTCCGAACGGCGTGGCTATTATTGTGGACGCGCTGACGGACAATACCAATCGGACGGCCGCCAATGTGAGAAGTGCCTTCACCAAAGGCAACGGCAGCATCGGCACACAGGGCTGCGTCTCCTTTATGTTCGACAAGAAGGGGCTGATCATCATTGACAAGGAAGAGTGTGAGATGGACGCGGACGATCTGATGATGACCGCGCTTGACGCTGGTGCGGAGGATTTCTCCGAGGAGGAGGACAGCTATGAGGTTTACACCGATCCCGACCAGTGGAGCGAGGTGGATGCGGCTTTGAAAGAGGCCGGGGTTGTGCCGATGTCCTCCGAGGTGACGATGATCCCGCAGACATGGGTGGAGCTGACGGACGAGGGAGCCATCAAGAATCTGCAGAGGACGCTGGATCTGCTGGAGGATGACGACGACGTGCAGGCGGTATACCATAACTGGGACGAATAACCGTGTGAGACGGAGTTGCAAGGCAACTCCGTCTCACACTGGAGAATGCCATAAAGCGGCATTCTCCGACATAGACGGGACGCCAAGAAGTACTAAGTCTCGTGTGAGAGAATGCCTGAAAAGCGGCATTCTCTGCATAACGTAAAGGAGAGAAAGGTATGAAGAAAGAGACAATCTGCATCCAGTCGGGGTGGAAGCCGAAAAATGGGGAGGCGAGGGTGCTTCCGATCTACCAGAGCACGACTTTTAAATATGAGAGTTCCGAACAGATGGGGCGGCTTTTTGATCTGGAGGAGAGCGGGTATTTTTACACCCGGCTGCAGAATCCGACCAATGACTTTGTGGCGCAGAAGATCTGCGAGCTGGAGGGCGGTGTGGCGGCCATGCTCACATCCTCAGGGCAGGCGGCAAACCATTATGCGGTTTTCAATATCTGTGAGGCGGGCGACCATGTGGTGATGAGCTCCACGGTCTACGGCGGCAGTTTTAATCTGATCACCTGTACCATGAAGAAGATGGGAATCGAATGCACGGTGGTGGATCCCGACGCGCCGGCGCAGGAATTGGAGAAGGCTTTCCGGGATAATACAAAATGTGTGTTTGCGGAGACCATTGCGAATCCCGCGCTGGTAGTGCTGGACATAGAGAAATTTGCGAAGCTGGCCCATACCCATCAGGTGCCTTTGATTGTGGACAATACGTTTGCCACGCCGATCAACTGCAATCCTTTCATGTGGGGCGCGGATATCGTGACCCACTCCACCACGAAATACATGGACGGACACGCCATGGCTGTGGGCGGCTGTATCGTGGATTCCGGCAATTTTGACTGGGCGGCTTATCCGGAGAAATTTCCGGGGCTGTGCACGCCGGATGAATCCTATCACGGTATCGTCTATACGGAAAAGTTCGGGAAAGCGGCATATATCACAAAGGCGACGAGCCAGCTGATGCGTGATCTCGGCTCGATCCAGTCACCCCAGAATGCGTTTTTACTGAATGTGGGGCTGGAGACGCTGCCTCTGCGCATGGAGAGACACTGTTATAACGCGCAGAAGTGTGCGGAATTTCTGCAGAGCCATGAGAAAGTGGCATGGGTGAATTATCCGGGGCTTCCCGGGAACAAATATTATGAGCTGGCGAAAAAGTATATGCCGAACGGCACCTGTGGCGTGATTTCTTTCGGCCTGAAGGGCGGCAGGGAAGCTGCCGCAAAGATGATGGATCGTCTGGAGATGGCGGCGATTGTGACTCATGTGGCGGACGCCAGGACGAGCGTGCTGCACCCGGCCAGCCATACACACAGGCAGATGAATGATGAGCAGTTGAAAGAGGCGGGGGTAGCGCCCGATCTGATCAGGCTTTCTGTGGGGATCGAGCATATCGACGACATTATTGCGGATCTTTCACAGTCGCTCGCATAGCGTGAAAAGTGCTTCTAAAGACGTCCCGCCATAGGACGGAGACGCAAAGTCAGCAAGCTGACTTGGAAGCACTAAGTTTCACGCAGGAGAATGCCTGAAATGCGGCATTCTCCGGATATTTGGTTCAGAAGAGAAGGATAACATTATGACATATCGGAAAACTTGGTTTGATTATGTGCTCTGGGCGGTTTACGCGGGTGTCTGCGTGATACTTTTGGCCTATGTAGGAAACCGTATCTATGTATCCTATGTGGGGGCACCGCTCGCAACGCTTGGTACATTTCTGCCGTTTCCGCTGCTTCTGTGCATCTATGTGGGGATTCGGCTGTCCTCACAGGCAATGCGAAAGAAATATCATATGTCTGCTCATACGGCTGCGATAACAGAGTCCCTTGTCGTTTCAGTATCCTTTGTCTTTGGTCTTATCATAAGATTGAGGGAGGGGCTTCTTATGGCGCCAATTTATGAGTCGGCGCCTTCTTTCGAGCCGGGAGAATACTACGAAATGGCGGTTGTGAGGGCCGGAGCAGAGAGTCCGGCGCTGGCGCACGGGCTGAGTGATCTGTTTGTGCGCAGTCTCCGGGGCGTTTTTTCCTTTCTGGGAAACAGTATGATGGCGGCTATGCTGTTTCAGATTTTATTGCAGCTGCTTATTTTGCTGTTTGCCTATCTCACCGTAAGAAAAGCTGCGGGGCGGTTCGCTGCCTGCACGGTGCTTTTACTGTTGGCCTTTTCTAATGTTTTTATCCGTAAGATTTATGTGATTGATCCTGCGTGTATGCTGCTGGCGGTATTGACGGTGGGACTTTGGCTTGTTCTCAGTTTTGTGAAGGAGTCGCTTGGTGGAAAGGGCGGGCTTGGCAGTCTGCCGGGGGCAGCGTTTTTGGGAATCGTTTTGGGACTATTATGCTATCTGGAAATGGGGCTTCTGCTTCTGTTTCTGTTTTTTGCGGGGCTGTTTACCGGGAAAATGAGTGGCGGCGGACGGAAACGTCTGGTCGGGAGTCTGTTTCTCACATTGGCAGGCAGTGCGGTTGGATTCCTTTGCGCAATCGGGATTGATGTGTCCTTCAGCGGCATCAGCTTCGAACAGGGGTTTATGACATGGATGGCGCCTTATCTTTCTGTGGGAATGGAAGCGAGGATGTCTGGTGCCATCGGGGCGGCGTATCCCTTTTTTGCGGTTCTTTTCCTGTTGGCAGCTTTTCTTGGATTTGAATTTATACGGGGAAGCAGGGAACAGGATTTTACGCTGTGGTTTCTGCCCTGTATTCTGGTATCGCCCGCTTTCTTTTTGGATTTCAGCGTCGTGGGATTTGGCGGTGCGGCGCTGTTTTTCTGGACTGTCATGGCGGCGCTGGGGTTGAAGAATGCGGTGTTTGGCGGGCAGGCGGAAGCATTGCGGGAGAAGATTGAGGAGATCAACGCGGCGGCTGTGCCTATTCCTGCCGCAAATCCCGTGGCGGCGGCGTCCGCGGAGAAAAAACCGCGCTTTCTCGAAAATCCTCTGCCGCTTCCGAAAAAGCATGTGAAGCGGGAAATGGATTACGATTACGAGGTGGCGGAGACGGATATGCACTATCAAGTAGAAGTTGCCGAAGGGGATGATTTTGACTTATAAAGTAATCGCTTATATTATTTCATAAATGCGTCATACTAAGAGAGAGTCAGACGGGCTCTCTTTTTTGCGCGCTTAAGCAGAGACGGAAAACGGCAGAGACAGGATGTATGCTTGCATACAAGACTGCCTATGACGGTTTACGGTGAGCAACGCGAACGAGAGATACGGAGTATCTCGAGTCTGCTTATGGGGCAGCCAAATTGAGACAGAAAGGAGCACATGTATGGGAAACAATAAGAACTCGAAAAGCAAGGACAACCAGAACAGGGACGAAAATGAAAAGGAAAAAGAAAAAAAGCGGGAGAATGAGAAGCAGAGGGACGAGCGGATTGAGAAGGTAGGGCAGGTGACTTTGGATGAGAACGCCCAGCACCATAAAATTCATCTGCTCACGATCATCGGTGAAGTCGAGGGGCACGACAATTTGAGCAGCAATGCAAAGACTACAAAGTACGAGCACATTCTGCCCCAGCTTGCGGCGATCGAGGACAGCGGCGAGGTGGACGGCGTGCTGATTCTATTAAACACCATGGGCGGCGACGTGGAAGCGGGATTGGCTATCGCGGAGATGATCGCCTCTTTGAGCAAGCCGACGGTTTCCCTGGTGCTTGGCGGAAGCCATTCCATCGGCGTGCCGATTGCGGTGAGCACGGACTACTCCTATATTGTGCCTACGGGAACCATGGTGATCCATCCGGTGCGCTTAAGCGGTATGGTGATCGGCGTACAGCAGACTTTCGATTACTTTAAGCAGATTCAGAACCGCATCACGGGCTTTGTCTGTGAGCACTGTAAGATTCCGAAACCTCGTTTGGAGGAGCTGATGATGGAGACGGGGATGTTGACGAAGGATGTGGGTACGGTGCTTGTGGGCAGAGAGGCGGTGGAGGAAGGCATTATCTGTGAGGTAGGCGGTATCAGCGACGCCATCGCAAAGCTCCATGATATGATACCGGACAGAGTATAAGCAGATTCGAAATGCTGCGCATTTTTCGTTCGCGGTCTCCGTTCCACTTCGATCCGCGCAGAGCAGACGTCCCCCGGACGTCTTGCGCCTCGTCAGAAAGTGTCATAGACAGTCTTACATGCAAGCATGTATTCTGACTCTGCCGCTTTCTGACTCTGCTTATACACGGAAAATAGGGATGACAAGCCCAAAGGAAGATGCTATACTAGTATAGGATTTTTTGGTTTGATGAAATTTTGATGCATGTGGAGGCAGTCATGGCGGCTCAGGGTACGAGAGGGTCATCCGCGAAAAAACGGAATACAGGAAGTGGCAGGACAAGCGCGTCGAATGCCCGGGCAAAATCCCGGAATACACGGCAGGATGCGCCCATGGATCCGGCAGTCAGGAATGAAATCCTGCTGATTGTGCTGGCGGCTCTCGCCCTTATTTTATTTTTGTGCAATTTCGGGGTGGTGGGGAAGTTCGGCAATGCGGTGAGCCGTGTGATGTTCGGCGTTTTCGGTCTTCTCGCCTATGTGGCGCCGGTTATTATTTTCCTGATGATCGCCTTCGGCATGTTAAATGTGGGGAACCGCATTGCCACGAGAAAGCTTTTGGCCGGCATTGTCTTTGTCCTCCTTCTGGGCATGGCTTTCGAGTTTTTCAGCACGAATCCTGCGGAGGCGGAAAACTATCAGCTTGCGGAAATTTATAACCGCTGCAGCGAGGGGCACAAGGGCGGCGGCATACTGGCAGGTTCTTTGTCCTATCTGTCCTGCAAGTTTCTCGGTACGGTAGGTACGGTTCTTCTCATTCTTGTTCTGGGCATTATCTGTCTGGTGATCGTCACGGAGAAGTCCTTTATCGGCGGCGTGGCGGCGGGAGGACGGAAAGTCTATGAGCGTTCCCGGGAGGATGCGGCTTACCGCAGGGAACGGGCGGCAAAGCGCCGGGAGGAGCAGTCCGAAAGGCGGGAGCGCGAGGAGCGGGAACGCAGACAGCGGGAGGAGGAGCTGGAAAATGAAAAACTTCTCCGCATGGACAAGAAGGTGTCCGGCGTTATGCTGGATACGGCTCTCGGCAGGGAACAGGAAAAAGAGGCCGCCGGAAAGGTGCGGGACGATATACACGAGATCACGTTAAATTACGACGAGGAGGAGAGGGAGGAAATGCCGCCCGCAAGAGAGCGGGAAGCGCATTCTTACCATTACATAGAGCAGGAATCCGATGACCTTGACGAAATTCATGTCAGCGGGGAGGAGGCGCCGTCTTTCGTGGAGCAGGAACAGGAGCCTGTTCTGCCGGCGGCGCAGGCGAAAAAGCCGATGGATTCTTACCAGCCCATGACGGGCAATCAGATGGCGGTATCGACCGGCAGGACGCGGCCGACAGCGGCGAGCCGGCCGTCAGAGCAGCCGGAGCAGACAGCAGTTTCTTCCGGAAGGAGCGGGAGGGATCGCTATCGTTTTCCAACGCCTGACCTTCTGGCGCCGCGGAAGAAAAAGAAGGGCGCGGATTCCGACAGGGAGCTCAAGGAGACCGCACAGCGTCTGGAACAGATTCTGGGCAATTTTGGCGTGAAGGTGAGCGTCACGCAGTACAGCAGGGGGCCTTCCGTCACCCGCTATGAGCTGCAGCCGGAGCAGGGCGTCAAGGTCAGCAAAATCGTTGGGCTTGCGGACGATATCAAGCTGAATCTGGCAGCCACGGATATTCGTATCGAAGCGCCCATTCCCGGGAAAGCGGCGGTGGGCATCGAAGTGCCGAACAAAGAGAACACGGCGGTGCCTTTCCGCGATCTGGTGGAATCGCCGGAGTTTGATAAATTTCCCGCCAATCTGATCTTTGCGGTGGGTAAGGATATCGGCGGCAAGACCGTGTTTGCGGATATCGCGAAGATGCCCCATCTGCTGATCGCGGGAGCAACCGGCTCCGGTAAGTCGGTCTGTATCAATACGATCATTATGGGGATTTTGTTTAAGGCGCACCCGGATGACGTGAAGATGATTATGATCGATCCCAAGGTGGTGGAGCTGAGCGTCTACAACGGCATTCCCCATCTGTTGATTCCGGTGGTGACAGACCCGAAGAAGGCGGCGGCGGCCCTGCACTGGGGCGTGGCGGAAATGACAGAGCGGTATAAAAAGTTTGCGGATTTCAATGTCCGTGACTTGAAGGGATACAATAAAAAGGTGGAGAGTATGCGGGCGTCGGGAGACTCCGCCGCGCCGGAGAAGATGCCCCAGATTTTGATTATTGTGGATGAGCTGGCGGATCTGATGATGGTGTCGCCGGGAGAGGTGGAGGAATCCATCTGCCGTCTGGCGCAGCTGGCGAGAGCCTGCGGCATTCATTTGATTATAGCGACACAGCGTCCGTCTGTGGACGTGATTACGGGTTTGATAAAGGCGAACATGCCGAGCCGTGTTGCCTTTGCGGTGTCCAGCGGCGTGGATTCCCGCACCATTCTGGATATGGTGGGAGCGGAGAAGCTCCTCGGAAAAGGGGACATGCTTTTCTATCCGCAGGGGTATCCGAAACCTGCCCGTATTCAGGGGCCCTTTGTCTCGGATGATGAAGTCTCTAACGTGGTGGAGTTTTTGAAGGATTATGCGCCTGAGGGAGCGGCTGACGAAGCGGTGGAGGAGCAGATTAACAGTATTGCCGTGGAGTCCGGCACCGCAGGGGCGTCCGGCGGTGCCGGCGACTCGGATTCGGAGTACGACGAGTACTTTGCGGAGGCGGGGCGGTTTATTATCGAGAAGGATAAAGCATCCATCGGTATGCTGCAGCGGATGTTTAAAATCGGCTTTAACCGGGCGGCCCGCATTATGGATCAGCTCAGTGACGCCGGGGTTGTAGGCGAGGAAGAGGGCACCAAGCCGCGAAAGATTTTGATGAGCGCGGAGGAGTTTGAACAGTTAATAGAGTGAGAAGTAATTGAAAGGTAGAAAGTATGAAAACAGATATTGAGATCGCCCAGGCGGCGGAGCTTATCCCGATTACCGAGGTGGCGCAGCGTATCGGCATCGGACAGGAGGATCTGGAGGTTTACGGCAAATATAAGGCGAAGCTTTCGGAAGAGTACATAGAGAAGATTAAAAAGAACCCGGAAGGGCGGTTGATTCTGGTGACAGCCATCAATCCGACGCCCGCCGGGGAAGGGAAAACCACCATCACCGTGGGGCTGGGACAGGCATTTGCCAGACTCGGGAAAAAAGCGGTGATCGCGCTTCGGGAACCTTCTCTCGGACCGTGTTTTGGCATCAAGGGCGGCGCTGCGGGCGGCGGCTACTCCCAGGTGGTGCCGATGGAGGACTTAAATCTTCATTTTACGGGAGATTTTCATGCCATAACCGCCGCGAACAACCTGCTGGCGGCTCTTCTGGATAACCATATCCAGCAGGGAAATCTGCTGCGCATCGACCTGCGGCAGATCGTATGGAAGAGATGTCTTGACATGAACGATCGGGCGCTTCGCAATATTGTGATCGGCATGGGCGGCAAGGCAAACGGCACGGTTCGGGAGGATCATTTTATCATCACCGTTGCTTCGGAAATTATGGCGATCCTCTGTCTTGCCTCGGATTTTAAAGATTTAAAGGAACGTTTGGCGCGGATTATCGTGGCCTACGATTATTCCGGCGAGCCCGTGACGGCGAAGGATTTACAGGCGGTGGGTGCGATGGCGGCGCTTTTAAAGGACGCCATGAAGCCGAATCTGATTCAGACATTGGAGCATACGCCGGCTCTTGTGCATGGCGGTCCTTTCGCCAACATTGCCCACGGCTGTAACTCTGTGATGGCCACGAAGACAGCGCTTAAGATGGCAGACTATGTGATTACGGAGGCGGGATTCGGCGCGGATCTGGGAGCCGAGAAATTCTTTGATATCAAGTGCCGGATGGCGGATTTGAAGCCGGATGCGGTGGTGCTTGTGGCTACCGTGAGGGCCCTGAAATACAACGGCGGGGTGGCGAAGGAGGATTTGTCCAGAAAGGATATGAAGGCGCTGCAGGCAGGCATCGTGAATTTGGAGAAGCATATCCTGAATATTCATAAGTACGGGGTGCCCATTGTGGTTGCGCTGAATGCCTTCGCGTCAGACACGCAGGAGGAAATAGATTATGTGCGGAAATTCTGCGAGGACAGGGATTGTGAGTTTTCCCTTGCGGAAGTCTGGGAGAAGGGAGGAGAGGGAGGCACGGCTCTTGCGGGTAAGGTGCTTGACACGCTGGAACATAAGAGAAGCTTTTTCGAACCGCTCTACGGGGACGAGCTGACCCTGCAGGAGAAAATTCATACCGTGGCGTCGGAAATTTACGGTGCGGGCGGCGTGACATACACGGCGGCGGCGAAAAAGCAGATGGAGAAGCTTCAGAGCGCCGGATTCGGAAAACTGCCTGTCTGTATTGCAAAGACGCAGTATTCGCTCTCGGATGACCCGAAGCTTCTGGGGCGTCCTGTCGGTTTTGAGATGCATGTGAGAGAGGTTTATGTGTCTGCTGGAGCGGGGTTTGTGGTGGCGCTGACGGGCGATGTGATGACCATGCCGGGATTGCCGAAGACCCCCGCGGCCTATCGGATTGACGTGGACGATGAGGGGAAAATTGTAGGGTTATTTTAAGAAAGGATGGTAAATATGCCACAGGTTATAGACGGAAAAGCGATTTCGGCGCAGATTAAGGATGAGGTGAAGGAGCAGGTCGCGGCGCTCGCCGCGCAGGGGAAGAAGGTGTGCCTTGCGGTGATCCAGGTGGGAAACGACCCGGCGTCCAGCGTTTATGTGGGAAATAAGAAGAAGGCCTGCGCCTATGTGGGCATTGAATCCCTTGCCTACGAGCTGGAGGAGGAGACGACGCAGGAGGCCCTTTTAGCCCTGATTCGGGAATTGAACGCCAAGGAAGAGGTAAACGGCATTCTCGTGCAGCTTCCTTTGCCGAAGCATATTGATGAGGACGAGGTGATCCGTGCCATTGACCCAAAGAAGGACGTGGACGGTTTCCATCCCCAGAGCGTGGGCGCGCTCTGCATCGGACAGCCGGGGTTTGTGTCCTGTACTCCGGCGGGAATCATTCAGCTTTTGAAGCGTTCGGGAATCGAGATTGCAGGAAAAGAGTGTGTGGTGATCGGCAGGAGCAATATCGTCGGGAAACCGATGGCGCTTTTGCTGCTTCGGGAAAACGGCACGGTGACGATATGCCATTCCCGGACAAAGGACTTAAAGGAAGTGACGAAACGCGCTGACATTCTCGTGGCGGCGGTGGGAAAGCCGAAGATGATCACGAGAGAGTATGTGAAGGAAGGCGCGGTAGTGATCGACGTCGGCATTCACAGAAACGAGAACAATAAACTCTGCGGCGACGTGGATTATGAGGATGTGGCGCCGGTGTGCAGCGCGATTACCCCTGTGCCCGGAGGCGTCGGCCCTATGACGATCGCCATGCTTATGTATAACTGTGCAAATTCCAGAGAAGGGAACAGCCTATGAAATGTCCTCATTGCGGACATGAAATGCCGGACGGTTATCTGCTCTGTGACAAGTGCGGAGAGGAGATTCAGATCGTTCCGGATTTCGAACCGGAAATAGAAAACAGCATAACGGAAACCCTTTCTACGCTTGTCTCCGAACAGGAGGAGACGGATGAGGCGGAAACTGCAGACGGGGAGAGTGAAACGGTAACCGGTGCGGGGAAGAGGAGCCGCAAACCGCAGGTGATTCTCGCTTTGGCAATTCTTTTTCTGGCGGCGGTTATTTCCTATGCCCTCTACGCCTACCATATCCAT
This sequence comes from uncultured Lachnospiraceae bacterium, assembly GCA_910584725.1. Classification (GTDB taxonomy): domain Bacteria; phylum Bacillota; class Clostridia; order Lachnospirales; family Lachnospiraceae; genus UBA3282. The sequence goes on from CAJUBE010000017.1 coordinate 45,265, forward strand.
ACGGCGGACTACCAGATCAATAAGGCGGTGTCCTATGCGGAAAAGGGCGCTTACAGCGAGGCGATTGCCTGTCTGGAAGCGGCCTATGCAGATTATCCGGAGGAAGCGAGGATTCTTTTTCTGGAGGCGGATTATTACTACCTGCAGCAGATGGACAATTATGCGCTGTCGGCTCTCATGAAGATCATTGACACGGACGCCGCCTCCAGATATGCGGAGGAGGATGTGGAGGAAGCTTACGGAAAGATTGTCACGATCTATGCCAATCAGAAAGAGTTCGGGCTGATTAATGACCTGCTGCGTGCCTGTGATAACGAGCGGATCGTGAGCATGTTCCAGAGCTATCTGGCCATGGAGCCGGAGTTCAGCTATGTGGAGGGAAGCTATGCGGAGGTGATTCCTTTGAAGCTGAGCTCCAACACGGCGGGGACGATCTACTACACCATGGACGGATCGAAACCGGATAAGAACAGCCCGATTTATACTTCGCCCCTGTTTTTGGAGACAGGAGAGTATACGATCAGCGCTTTTTTCGTCAATGATTACGGCATCGAGAGCGATATCGTCACGAAGACTTATGTGATTAATCTGGCTGTGCCAAATGCCCCGGAGGTGGAGCTTTACAGCGGCGAATATACGGAAGCGACAATGATTGCGGTGGAGACTGCTGAAGGGTGTAAGACTTTTTACACCACGGACGAGTCGGAGCCTACGGAGGACAGTGTGCCCTATACGGGGCCGATTCCCATGCCTTTGGGAAAAACGCTGTTTAAGTTTGTGAACATCAGCAGCGAGGGCATTGCCAGCGAGGTGACGACGCGTACCTTTACGCTCAGACTGCGGGGCGCCATTCCCACACAGACGGCGGTGACTAATCTGGTCAACAGGTTGGTGGAGACCGGATATCTGGATGATGTGACCGGGAAAAATCCAAGGCAGACCGGTGTCCTGACCTATCAGTTCAGCTCTGTGCTCAAGGTGGGGGAAGAGGATTATTACACCATCAACGAGTATTATGACGACGGCACGGGGTTACTCAGCCGCACGGACAAGGTATTTCTGGTGCAGGCGTATACCGGGGCGGCAGCGCAGCTCGGCTATGATGATGCCGGGGAGTTTATGGCGGTCATGTTGTAAATTCACAGCGTTCCGTGCGCGCCCGTTCGCAAAACCCAAATATTATATCTTGCAAAAATCGGTAAGTTTCGCTATTATGGAATAGTTCGGATAAAAGGAAAAGGAGTGTTTGGTTGAGATGTACAGGATTATAAAAGCAGAGGAACTTGCGGCGAATATCTATCTCATGGACGTGGAAGCGCCCCGCGTGGCGAAATCCTGCCAGCCGGGACAGTTTGTCATTGTCAGAATGGATGCGGAGGGCGAGAGGATTCCCCTGACCATCTGTGATTATGACAGGGAGAAGGGAACCGTCACCATCGTGTTTCAGGTGGTGGGCGCGGCGACCGAGATGATGCGCAGTTTAAAGACAGGAGACAGTTTTCAGGACTTTGTGGGGCCTCTGGGATGCCCCTCCGAGTTTGTGAAGGAGGATGTGCAGGCGCTTAAGCAGAAAAAGATTCTCTTTGTGGCCGGAGGTCTCGGCACGGCACCCGTTTACCCGCAGGTAAAATGGCTGCATGAGAGAGGGATTGATGCGGACGTGATCGTGGGCGCGAAGACGAAGGATCTGCTCATCATGGAGGAGGAGATGAAGGCGGTGGCCGGAAATCTCTATATCACCACCGACGACGGCTCTTACGGCAGAAGCGGCATGGTGACGAAGGTGATCGAGGATCTGATCGAATCCGAAGGAAAATCTTATGATGTGTGCGTGGCGATCGGGCCTATGATTATGATGAAATTTGTATGCCTGACCACGAAGAAATATGAGCTGCCTACCGTTGTCAGCATGAATCCGATTATGGTGGACGGCACGGGTATGTGCGGCGCCTGCCGCCTGACTGTGGACGGGGAAGTGAAGTTTGCCTGCGTGGACGGCCCGGAGTTTGACGGCCATAAGGTAGATTTTGACCAGGCGATGAAGCGACAGCAGATGTATAAGACGAAGGAAGGCAGAGATTATTTGAGAGCCAAAGAAGGAGACACCCATCATGGCGGGTGCGGGAATTGCGGAGGTGACAACTAAGATGGAGATCGATGTTTTAAAGAAGGTTCCTGTGCGCGAGCAGGACGCGAAGGTACGTGCGGCGAATTTCGAGGAAGTGTGTCTCGGTTATGATAAAGAGGAGGCAATGAGCGAGGCGACCCGCTGCATCAACTGTAAGAATGCACAGTGCATCAAGGGGTGTCCTGTGGCCATCAACATTCCGGGATTCATCGAGAAGGTAAAGGAGGGCGATATCGCCGCCGCTTATCAGATTATCAGCGAATCCTCGGCGCTTCCGGCAGTATGCGGCCGTGTGTGCCCGCAGGAGAGCCAGTGCGAGGGCAAGTGCATCCGCGGCATCAAAGGAGAGCCTGTCTCCATCGGCAAGCTGGAGCGTTTTGTGGCTGACTGGGCGAGGGAAAACGGTATCAAGCCCGAGGGCGCAAAGGAGAACAAGGGAAAGAAGGTTGCCGTGATCGGTTCCGGTCCTGCGGGTTTGACCTGCGCGGGCGACCTGGCCAAGATGGGCTATGAGGTGACGATTTTTGAGGCGCTCCATGAGCCGGGCGGCGTGCTTGTATACGGTATTCCGGAGTTCCGTCTGCCTAAGCAGGCCGTGGTGGCAAAAGAGATCGAGAACGTGAAGAGCCTCGGCGTAAAGATTGAGACCAATGTGGTGGTGGGTAAGTCCGTCACCATCGATGAGCTGATGGAAGACGAGGGCTTTGATGCCGTGTTCATCGGTTCCGGCGCGGGTCTTCCGAAATTCATGGGGATTCCCGGGGAGCAGGCGCTGGGTGTGTTCTCCGCCAACGAGTATTTGACGAGAAGCAATTTGATGAAGGCCTTTGACGAGACTTCCAACACGCCCATTATGCGCGGAAAGAAGGTGGCCGTTGTAGGCGGCGGCAATGTAGCGATGGATGCCGCGAGAACGGCGCTTCGTCTCGGCGCGGAAGTGCACATCGTATACCGCAGGAGCGAGGAAGAGCTGCCCGCCCGTGTGGAAGAAGTGCATCACGCAAAAGAAGAAGGGATCATATTTGATCTTCTGACTAACCCCACGGAGATTGTTGCGGATGAAAACGGCTGGGTATCCGGGATGAAGTGTGTGCACATGGAGCTGGGAGAACCTGACGCATCAGGCAGACGCCGTCCGGTGGTGATCGAAGGGTCAGAGTTCATGATGGAGGTGGACACGGTGATCATGTCGCTGGGCACATCCCCGAATCCGCTGATTTCTTCTACCACGGCAGGGCTTGAAGTCAATAAACACAAATGTATCGTGGCCGAGGAGGATTTCGGCGCGACTACGAAAGAGGGCGTCTACGCGGGCGGCGACGCGGTGACGGGCGCGGCTACCGTAATTCTCGCCATGGGAGCCGGAAAGGCTGCCGCGAAAGGTATTGATGAATATCTCTCCAAATAAAAGTTATGGTATGAGGTCTGCCTGTCGGAAATCGACGGGCAGATTTTACATTTTAGATAAGAAATTCTTAATAATTTACGATGTATAATCTTTAAATATGTCCTTTATGATGTAGAATAGAACGCAGGACATATCGGAATGCGGGTGCTTACAAAAAAGGGGAAGCGGCTGCTGTAGGGAAAGAAAGGTGTGGGAACATATGAGATTAACTGATCCGGACAATGATAAAAGAGAGAAGGAGCGGGAGGAAGGAGCGGAAAACTTTCTGCAGAAGACCCTGACGACAAAGGTGCTTTTAGGTGTGATTGCCGTTCTTTTGATCTTTATTCTGCTTCTGCTCACCGTAATGGTCAACGGCAGACAGAAGCGGCAGGAAGAGGCGGACAGCGATCTCCAGCAGTCCATTACAGACTATGCAAAGGAACAGCAGGAGCTGGAAGAGCAGGTGATCGGGGAAGGAGAGGAAATGCCCACGGTGGAAAAGCCTGTATCCGAGGAGACAGAGGAGGCCGAGGAAGAAGAGCCGGCAGAAGAGGGAGAAGCGGTTTCCGCAGACAATGAAAAAACAGCCATTGTGGTGGATATCGAGGACGAGAACGACGAGGCGTACACAAAGGAATTTATACTGAAGGAGGCTTACCCTTATTTTGCGGATAATAAGCAGGACGCCATCTGGGATCTGGCCCATTTAAAACGCTATGTGAAGCTCTCAAAGGGGCTTGAGGGCACCGGGGATTATTATTACCAGGGCGATGTGGACAGCGAGGGAAAACCACACGGTACAGGGCTTGCCATCTATGAAAAGAACAGCTACTATTTCGGGGAATGGAGTCATGGGATGAGAAACGGCAAGGGCACTTGGTTTCGTTTCTATATCAACCAGAAGAATAAGACAAACGCTATGGGTGTTTATATGGCGCACAGTTATTCCGGAGAATGGGTGGACAATCTGCCAAACGGTCAGGGCGCGGAGCACTATGACGTGGATGTTTCGAAACTTGCGTCCACTCAGGGCAGGATTTTGCAGAATGTGGTCGGTCCTTTTAAAAACGGTCTTTACAACGGCGACATGTATGCCAACACCGTGGACTACACGGGCAATGTGCAGGAGTGGGACGGCGTTGCCACAGAAGGCGTATTTACGCTGTGGCGGGATATGAGCGCCATCGGAGAGTGTTCGGTGTGGCGGTATGTGGATGACCATTCCGTGTGTCTCGATATCGACAAATCGGAAAATAAGAATCAGGGAATCAGGGAGCTGTTGAAATGAGGGAGATGTAGACTTTGCACTTGGTCTGTGGTATACTTACACTGTAGCAATACAGGGAATGATGATAGAAAGCAGGTGGATGTATGACATTGGAAGAGCAAAGACAGGCCGCTATTATGACATATGTGAATCTGATGAGAATTAAAGCACATGAGACTGGTGAAAATAAAGAATTGGAGTATCAGATTAAAGTAGCAAAAGTTGTGCTGCAGAATTTTGGGATTGATTATTCGGAGCTTGAATTATAGAAAGTAATAATTTCCAATTCGTAAGATAAGGGAGGGTATGGTCTATGCCCCAATATCAGAGCAGCGAAGCAAAGGCGGAGGACAACCGGTCTTCCGCGTACACACTTTTGGCAGTCGGCGGTATCGGTTTTATTGCGGTATTGTTGATTTTTTTCAATGTGATACCTATTTACAGAAACGCGGGCATTACCAAATATCTGGTCTGCGGCGTTATGGGGGCAATGTTTGTCCTTTTTATCGTGTTCGGCTTCGTGTCCATGCGGGATTCCAAAATGCTTTTGGTGAAAGCGAAATCGGAAAACTCCCTTCGCTCGGAAATTGCCAGATGGTGTCAGGAGAACTTAAGCGCTGCGGTGATTGACGCGTCGATTCTGGAAGAAGGGGAGACGCTTGGCGAGCTGACGGAGGAGGAAAAGTACTACAGGCGCACGGAGCGGATGCGGGCGGCCATCGACGACAAATTTATGAATCTGGACGAGGCGTTCGTGGACGATTTTGTGGACGGATATTATCAGGAAATGTATGAAGATAACAGTGATAACAGTCGGTAAACTGAAGGAGAAGTTTTTTCGCGATGCGGCTGCCGAGTATGAAAAGCGGCTGGGCCGTTACTGCAGACTGGAAATCAGGGAAACTGCGGATGAGAGGACGCCGGACGGCGCCTCGGAGACAGAGCGGGAACAGATTTTGAAAAAAGAGGGGGCGCGCGTTGCCAAGCTTTTGCCGGATGACGCCTATGTGGTGACGCTGGAGATCGAAGGGCGCAAGTTTACTTCGGAGGCTTTTGCGGGAGAGATTGAGCGGCTTGGCGTAAGCGGCGTCGGCCACATTGTATTTGTGATCGGCGGCTCTCTTGGTTTACATAACAGTATAAAGGAACGGGCTGATCTGGCGGTAAGCTTTTCGGATATGACATTCCCGCACCAGCTGATGCGGGTTGTTTTGTTGGAGCAGATTTATCGAGCGTTTCGGATTATAAACGGGGAACCGTACCATAAATAGCGTGAAAAGTGCTTCTAAAGACGTCCCGCCATAGGACGGGACGCCAAGAAGCACTAAGTTTCACGCAGGAGAATGCCTGAAATACGGCATTCTCCGTGCATGAATTTACAATTGCGTTCATATAGTGTAACATGAGAAGAGAGAACAGACGCCAGTCATTTTCACCGTTTGCCAGATCGAAAGAACTGATCGTGGAATCCTTAAAGCTTCCGAAGGATACCATGCTGGGGGCGGCCATTGTCACGATCACGGGGAATCGAGAGGCTTTTATTGAAAACTATAAGGGAATTTTGGAATATACGACGGAGTCTATTGTGCTGCAGGGCAAGAATGCGAAGATCTGTTTTGAGGGAAGCGGCCTGTCCATCGACTATTATACCAATGAAGACATGAAAATCAGCGGAAAGATCGACGCGCTCCGCTATATCTGAGCGTGTGTGCAGGGGAAGGTCTATGCTTCATTGGATACAGTATTTAAGAGGATATGTTGCCATCAAAGTCTGGGGCTATTCTGTGGAGCGTCTTTTAAATCTTTGCGGCAATCATGACGTTCTGGTCTGGGATATTGAGGATCACGGCGATTATCACACCATGCATATCAGTATAGCGGGGTTTTTTGCCTTGAAGCCGCTCCTGAAAAAAACAGGGACGAGAGCGGCCGTTACAGGCAAATACGGCCTGCCTTTTTTTGTGTCAAAAATGTGGAGAAGGAAGCTGTTTGTGGCGGGGCTTGTCTGCTGCATATTTTTCTGGTGTCTGGCCTCCCGCTTTATCTGGGATATCCGGATTGAGGGAAATTTCGCCCTGACGGAAGACGTGCTGATGGATTATCTGGAGGAGCAGGGTGTGCATACCGCCATGAGAAAGAGCGGGCTGGAGATCGAGAAGCTGGAGCAGGCACTGCGGGAGGACTATGACCTGATTACATGGACTTCCGTGCAGCTTCGGGGCACTACGCTGCTGATTCGCATAAAGGAGAACGAGATGCCGGTCTACGATAACCACAATAAGGCGGAGACAGACAAAGGCATGGATCTGGTGGCCGAAAAGGAAGGCGTGGTGACTTACATTATCACCAGAAGCGGTGTGCCGCAGGTGGCCTGTGGAGACAGTGTGCAGAAAGGGGATGTACTGGTGAGCGGTGCGGTTCCCGTCTACAATGAGGATACTACGGTGCGCAGATATCAGTATGTGGAGGCGGATGCGGATATTACCTTAAGTTACGCGAGAAATCTTTCCTTGGAAGAAGAGATTGCCTATGAGGAGAAATGTTACACGGGAGAGGCAATTGAAATTCCGGTAGTCGGAACGGGAGATAAGGAGATCGCTTTCCGTTTTCGAAAGGTTCCCTATGCCTTTTTTGATACCAGTGAGGAGAAAAAGCAGGTGCAACTTCTGGATCATTTGTATCTGCCGATGTATTATGGAAAGAGGACGGTGCAGGAATACGAAATTGTGTCGAAAATGCATACGGCGGAGGAAATGAAAACGCTTTTGCAGGAGCGGTTTAGAAAAATTATCGCAACTTTAAATGAAAAAGGGGTACAAATTACAGAAAAAAATGTTACAATAAAAAAGAATGATAAAAAATGGGTACTATATGCTCATATGCAGCTTGAAGAATCGGCGGTGAAACCGGTGCCGACCGTTACGGAACCGGTAGAAGAATCCGAAAAGGAAGAGGACGCGACGACGGATTAGAGATTTTATGAAGGGTGGGGAATGGACGCGTTTACAGTCAGTATTGATGTGCCGGTGGAGCACATGCGGAATCTTTTCGGGGAGTTTGACTCTCACATGAAAAGGATTGAGAATGATCTGAACGTAATGATCGTAGACCGGGACGGTGCAGTCCGGATTTCGGGAGAGCGGGAGGCCGCGGACAGGGCAGCCCGTATTATAAACGAACTGCTTGTCCTGTCAAAGAGAGGCGCAATTTTGGAGGAACAGAGTGTGGATTATGCCATAGAGCTTGGGCGGGAGCACAAGGAGGACATGCTGCTTACCATGGACAGCGACTGCATCTGCCATACCGTGAGCGGTAAACCGATCAAACCAAAGACCTTGGGACAGAAACAGTATGTGGACGCCATGCGTGACAATATGATTGTCTTTGGGGTAGGGCCTGCCGGTACGGGAAAGACGTATCTGGCGATGGCAATGGCGGTGACCGCTTTTAAAAACAACGAGGTGAGCCGCATTATCTTGACAAGACCGGCCATTGAAGCGGGGGAGAAGCTCGGTTTTCTTCCCGGGGACTTGCAAAGCAAGGTAGATCCGTATCTGCGGCCGCTCTACGACGCGCTCTATCAGATTATGGGAGCGGAGAGCTTTGCGCGGAATATGGAGAAGGGGTTGATCGAGGTGGCGCCGCTCGCGTATATGCGGGGGCGGACGCTGGATAACGCCTATATCATTCTGGATGAGGCGCAGAATACCACTCCGGCGCAGATGAAAATGTTTCTGACAAGAATCGGCTTCGGATCCAAGGTGGTGGTCACCGGGGACGCCTCACAGAAGGATCTGTCGCCGGATATGAAATCGGGACTTGACGTGGCGGTGAGGGTGCTCTCGAAAATAGAGGATATTTCTTTCTGCAATTTGAGCAGCAAAGATGTGGTCAGACATCCTCTGGTGCAGAGAATCGTGAAGGCATACGACGATTACGAGGCAAAAGAGAAACGGCGCAGCGAACAAAAAACAGGGAACAGGAATTACAGGCGTGGAAAATAACAGCAATCTTCAAAAAAACAGCACTATCATTAAAAGAATTGTAATATTTATGTTTATGTTTGCTCTTTCAGGCGTTATTGTGTGGCTGGGCAGCGTATTTTACCACAACCAGACGGATATGATGATACGGAATGTCGTCATGGTTCTGACCGGGACGGGAATCACTATTTTTTCTTATGTTATGAGTGAGTTAAGCAATTTTTTTGTCTATCGCAATGAGGGTCGATACGGGAGGTTTGCCCTTACCTATCTGATAAGCCTGACAGCGGCGGTGTTTCTGCCGTTTTTGCCGGTCACGGGCTGGCCCTATCTTGTGGTTTTCGTACTGCTTGGCGTCTTTTCAAACGGCATGACGGGACTTGTGGCGGGGAGCCTTTGTCTGCTTCTCTCCGTGAATTTTGCGGGCTGCGATTATGCGATTTTCTGGCTCTATTTTATCAGCGGCATGGCCGGCATATTGGTATTTGCCACATTGGACGAGGAGTTCCGGGTGGGGATTCCGATGCTGATCTCTCTGCTGGTGCTGGCGCTCTGCCTGACAGCCAATGTGATTCTCTTCGCGAAGGAGCGGCTTTCCATCGCCCAGTTTATGATACCGGGCATCAATCTGATGGTCTGCTGCATCCTGCTTTTAGTCAGTCTGAAGATGGTAAGTTCCATGATTATTCACCGGTATCGTGACAGATACATGGAGATCAACGACCCGGAATGTCCCCTGCTTGTGCAGTTGAAAGAGCTTTCCAAGGAAGAGTATTATCACGCGATTCACACGGCCTATCTGGGGGATAAGGTGGCCAGAAGCCTTGGCATCGACGACGCGGCCGTGAAGGCGTGCGGATATTATCACAGAATCGGAAAACTGACCGGGGAAAATACATGGGAAAATGTGTCTGCGATCTGTGACAAGTACCATTTTCCGCCGAAGGCAAAACAGATTTTAAAGGAGTATGTGGATCCGGATGTTAAGATTGTCTCCAAGGAGACGCTTGTGGTTCTACTTGCTGACTGTATCGTGTCATCCATCCTGTACCTGTTTGCGAAGGATCCAAAGGCAGAGTTGGATTATGAGCAGTTGATAGAAACCGTGTTTAAGAAAAAATTTGAGACGGATGAGCTCTGGGGGAATGAGATTTCCTTGGGACAGATCTGCGAGATGAAAAAAATATTTATCAAGGAGAAGCTTTACTATGACTTCTTACGTTGAAAATGAGACCGGACAGTCCTTCTCTTTTGATGAAAAAGCGATGCTCGACCGCGTTGCGGAGGCTGTTTTGGACAGCGAAAACTGTCCCTATGAGGCGGCGGTGAATCTTCTGCTCACAGATGATGCGGGCATTCGGGAGTACAACAAAAATTACAGGGACATCGATTCGGAGACGGATGTGCTCTCCTTTCCCAATCTGGAGTTTGAGACGCCGGGGGATTTTTCCGGTGTGGAGGAGCGGGTGGCGGACTGCTTTGATCCGGACAGCGGAGAGCTGGTTCTGGGAGATATCATTCTGAATGTAATGCGGGTGAAGGAACAGGCCGCAGCCTACGGGCACAGTGAGCTTCGTGAATATGCGTTTCTGCTTGCGCACAGTCTGTACCATCTGTGCGGCTACGATCATATGGAGCCGGCGGAGGCAGCGTTGATGGAGGAAAAGCAGGAGGCGGTTTTGCAGGCGCTTTCCATCACAAGGTTTTAGATACTGAGGATAACGATGAATATACAGTGGATGGCGAAAAATTTGAAAAACAGGATGATCCTCTCAGCGGGGATTATCTCCTATATGCTTCTTTTCTTCCTGCGAATTCCCCTTTCAAGGTTCATAGGAGATGAGGGGGTGGGACTCTTTGCCCCGGCTTTTGAGTTGTTTATATTGACTACAATGGTCACATCTTATGGCATGTCAAATGCTGTGGCGGGCATCATCCGTTACCGGGTGAAGCGGGAGCGGTATCGGAATGCGGGCAAAGCATTTCGCACGGTTTTTGTCATGAATCTTTTTCTCGGCACGGTGATGGCATTATTTCTCCTGCTGTTTTCCTCTTGGATTGCGGAGGTTATTGTTCTGGAGCGCCTTGCCCGCATGGCGGTGATGGCGGCTGCGCCCTCTGTATTTTTTGCGGCGCTGGTCGGCATTTTCAGAGGATACTTTAACGGTTACGGCATGGGGGTGCTCACGGCGCATTCTCAATATATCGAAAAGACCGCCATGCTTGTCGGGGCGATTCTCGGCGGCCGGGCTCTTTACGGTTACGGGCAGAAAGTGGCGGCGCTGTATCAGGTGGAGGCCCACAGTTACGCATACGGGGCGTTAGGTGCAATGCTGGGGGTCTTTGCCTCACAGGTGATCGCTCTGCTGCATCTGCTTCTTGTCTATGTGATTTATGCGGGGGCGTTTAAAGGGCGGCCGGGACAGGACAACAGCAGACGGGCTGAGACTCGTTTTGAGATTCAGCGGATGCTTGTCATCAATATGGCGCCGACGGCTGCGGCGGCCTTTCTCTCCAATCTGTTTATGATCGTGGATCAGCGCTGTTTTAACTATTGTATGAATGTGACAGAGCAGGGCAGCGTGCGGACGGCTCAGTGGGGCAGCTATTATGGTAAATTTGCGCCGCTTTTGGGCATATGCGCGGCGATTTCATGCCTGTCAGTACACGGCCTGACCGGAAAAATCGCCAATGCTTACGAGCGGGAGGAATACCGCAGTATGCGGGAGCGGATGGGCAGAGCGGTGCGGGACGCGTCCATGGTATCTTTTCCTGCGGCGGTGTATGTGGCTGTTCTGGGAAAGCCACTTGCCGTCTGTTGTTACGGGAGAACGACAGCGCAGTCAGCGGTATTGGCGGGATGGCTTCAAAAGGGCGCGGTTCTGGTTGTTCTATTTACATTCAGCTTTCTGTTCGGGCAGATTTTATATAAAATGCGGATGGTTCGTGAAATGTTTCTTGCGGCTGCCGCCTCTTTCGCGGTGCATTTGGCTGCAGCTTATTTTATGACACAGCGCCTGCATATGGGGGTGGACGGACTGCTTTGTGCTTTGATTTTGTTGTTCGGTATTTATATGGTTCTGGCGTTTGTATTTCTGAACAGGCGCGTAAAATACAGGCCGGACTGGGTTGCGGGTGTTCTGCTTCCGCTTGCCGCCGCTGCTGTTTCAGGGCTGGTGGTGTATCTGCTGAACATGCTGCTTTCAGGTGTTGCGGGGGCAGCGCTTTGCATTATCGTTTCGCTGGTGGTGGGACTGTTTTTCCATATCCTTGCCCTCATGCTCATGCGGGTGATCGGGGAGGCGGAGCTTCAGGAGATGCCGCTCGGCTTCCTGTTTATTATGCTTGGTAGAATGACAGGCGTTTTGTGAGATCGTTGTATAAAATAATGGAATTGGCTGATACTGATTACAGGGAATCCGACAAGAGAGGTTTAAAACGGAATGAAGCTTGTAAAACGTATCAGTCTTTTTATGATAATGTCCGCGGTCATGTTGGGGCTCGGCGGCTGGGGGGCGCTAAAGGCGGAGGAGTTTTTTTATCCGCACCGTTACAGCCATGGAACTGCGCAGTCCGGCACGAAGGAGGCGGATCATTTCCGGCCGTTGGTATCGCAGTCTTCAGATGTGACGGACGCTGATTATGCCGCGACCTCGGAAGGAGTGTCGGCTGGCAAAGTGACCGCGGAACAGGTCATTGAGACGGAGGAAAAACAGGTCATTGAGGCTGCGGCCGCGCAGGAGCCTGTGGTGACGGCGGACACGAGGTATCTGCTGGAGTTGGTGGACTTGTCAAAGGGGACGGTGACGGAGAGCGAGGAGACTATTCCCGTTATGTACATCGGTCTGAACAGGGAAGAGCTTTTGGAGGCGTTATCCGCCTATGAGGACAATCCGCCGTTGACAGAGCTGGAACAGGGCTTTGAAACGATCGAGCTGACTGCCTTTTCCAAAGACCGGGTGGCGGTCTGCAAATATTATAAAGAGAAAGAGCCGCAAGGATTTTATCTGATGGTGGCGGATCATTTTATTGTGGTGTACGAGGAGGACAGAAGTACACTTTACATGAACACGGATATCCTGTTGGAACGGCTGCCCGATTCCCTGCAGCGGGAAATTATGGAGGGGAAGTTTGTGGCGAGCGAGGAGGAGCTGTATCTGTTTCTGGAATCGTACTCCAGTTAGGGGAAACATTCCGGGCTCTTTACGGGCTTTTCAAGGCATCCATATTCTGTTAAGCTAAATAGCTAGAGGCATCTTTTAAAGATTTGATCCTCGCGGCAGTTGCCAAATGCTTGCAAGCAATCACTTGGCTCGTTGCACGCGGAAATAAAGAGTTAGGGATAAGGAAGGAACGATGACAAGGCAGGTTGCGGTGATAGGCGGTGGCGCGGCGGGCATGACGGCGGCGATTCAGGCGGCGGGCATGGGCGCGGCGGTGACGGTCTATGAGAAAAACGACAGAGTGGGCAAAAAGATTCTGTCCACGGGAAACGGCAGATGCAATTTTTCCAATGAGGCGATGGGGGAGGAATTTTACCATGGAAGCGGAAAGGCTCTGGCGGACGGCGTGCTTTCTGCGTTCGGCGTGGCGCAGACGAAAGACTTTTTTTCGTCCCTCGGCATGCGGATCAGGGCGCGGGACGGATATTTGTATCCGGCGAGCGACCAGGCGTCCACGGTGCTCGATCTGCTGCGCTACGAGCTTGACAGGCGGCAGGTAGCAGTACATACGGAGGCGGCGGTTCAGACGCTCTCCTTTGAACAGGGAAGAAAACAGTTTTTGGTCGGGTGCCAGGGGAAAGAGTCATATTATGATGCGGTCATTCTCTGCTGCGGCGGCAAAGCGGCGCCGAATACCGGTTCCGACGGGAGCGGCTTTCGGCTGGCCAAGCGGTTCGGACACCGAATTGTCAGACCTGTGCCCGCCCTTGCCGCGCTTGTCTGTAAGGAGCCGTTTTATAAACAGGTGGCGGGGGTGCGATGCGACGCGGAACTCACCCTGCATGTGGCAGGAAAAGAGGTGTGCCGGGAGCGGGGCGAACTGCAGCTGACGGATTACGGGCTTTCCGGCATACCGGCGTTTCAGATTTGCAGGACGGCGGCTTACGCGCTGCTTGATAAAAAGCCTGTCACGGTGCGGGTGTCTTTTCTTTCAGACTTTGACGAGGGGACTTGCAGCGCATTTTTCCGGGAACGGCTTGCGGCGCGCGGTGGGGATGAGATGGACATATTCCTGACCGGGATAGTCAACAAGAAAATCAACCGTCTGCTTATGAAACTTTCGGGCATTCGGGAGTCCGAGCGGGCAAAAGATGTCTCCGCGGCGGCATTTGAACGGCTGCAGAAAATGTATCTCGGTTTGGAGACGGCAGTTGTGGGGACAAACGGTTTCGACAGGGCGCAGGTGTGCGCGGGCGGCGTGGACTGTAATGAGGTCACGAAAACCCTCATGTCGAAAAAGCAGCCGGGGCTCTATTTCGCAGGAGAAATTCTGGATATCGACGGGCTCTGCGGCGGTTATAACTTACAGTGGGCGTGGAGCAGCGGGACAGTTGCCGGGAAGGCGGCGGCTCGTAAGACGACATTTGATGATATGTAAAGTATTCACAAATGAGACGGGTAAAGTGCCGGTATGGATAAAATGCAAAGTGCGAAGAGATGAGAATCATTCAGACACGATTAAAACGCATGGCCAGAAAAAGCGAATTTCAAACAGGAGTATAGAGCTATGATTCGGATACAACAGATCAAACAGGCGGCGGACTGTGAGGACGAGCAGGCGGCGCTTCTCAAAAAGGCGGCAAAGCTTCTGCGGACAGAGCCCTCCGCCATACGATCCCTTTCCATTGTGAGGAAATCTCTGGATGCCAGAAAGAAGCCGGAAATATATGTGGTTTATACGGTGGATGTGAAGGTGTCGGACGAGCGGGCGGTTTTTCGGAAAATCCGGGGAAAGAGCGGGCAGATACAGCTGGTGGATGAGAAGGCGTATCGGTTTCCGATGCCCAAGCACCCGGAATCGGATGCGGGACAAGCGGCAAAAGAGGAGCCGTATCGAGGGACGGCGTTTGAAAAGGCGGTTGATGCCGATGGACAGACGGGCGAAAAGGCGGCTTTCGTAGAACTACCCATGCGAAAATCAACGCCCGGTGACAGACCGATAATTGTTGGGACAGGACCGGCGGGGCTTTTCTGCGGGTATATGCTTGCGAAGGCGGGCTTTCGTCCGCTGCTGCTGGAACGGGGCAGAGAAGTACATAAGAGGCGGGAGGACGTGGAGCGGTTCTGGCGGGATGGCGTTCTGGATCCCGGCTCCAACGTGCAGTTCGGGGAAGGCGGCGCAGGTACATTCTCCGACGGGAAACTGACTACTACGGTCAAGGATCCGAAAGGACGGATGCGGGAGGTGTTGCGCATTTTCGTGGAAGCCGGGGCGCCGGAAGAGATTCTGTACGAGGCAAAACCGCATATCGGCACGGATATTTTAATACAGGTTGTAGAAAATCTGCGCAGCCAGATTATAAAATGGGGCGGCGAGGTGCGGTTTGAGTCGCAGGTGACCGCGCTTCTTACGGAAGATGATCGGGCGGCGGAGGCTTCCGCGCAAAGCCGCCGGATCACAGGTGTTGTGGCAAACGGGGAGGAAATACGAGGCGGCGCGGTTGTTCTGGCCATCGGTCACAGCGCGCGGGACACCTTCCAGATGCTCCACGGACTGCAGGTGCCCATGGAGGCAAAGGCCTTTGCGGTGGGGCTGCGCATGGAGCATCCCCGGGAGATGATCGACAGGCTGCAGTACGGGGACTGCGGCATTTCCCTTCCGGCGGCGGCGTACAAGGTGACGGCGCAGACCGCTTCCGGCAGGGGCGTCTATTCCTTCTGTATGTGCCCGGGCGGTTATGTGGTGAACGCCTCCTCGGAGTCTGGCAGAACGGCGGTGAACGGCATGAGCTACAGCGGGCGGGACGGCGCAAACAGCAACAGCGCCATGATCGTCACCGTGTCGCCCGCGGATTATGAGACATACGGCGGTACGGGCCCCCTTGCGGGCATTGCGTTCCAGCGCCATCTGGAAGAGCGTGCCTACAAGATCGGACAGGGTAGGGTGCCCGTGGAGCGTTACGGGGATTTTCGGGCGGCGGTCTGCGGCAGGCAAAACGAGGACCAGCTGTTTCAGGCGCAAAGAGGTGAAAATGCCAGACAGCGTGTGCAAGAAAATGGCTTTTCACATATGCCAGAACAGAGGAACAGCGAATTGTCAGGCGTGCCGGGAACGGATTCTGGGCGGATACCGGCGCGGCGGGATGGCATTTTGCGGAAAGGGCAGACGGCTGGCGGGGGTGGTATGCTATGCCGACGTTATCCCGGGTTCGTGCCCGCCATTAAGGGCGCGTGGAATTTCGCCCCGGTGCATCAAATTCTGCCGGAGTTCCTGAATCTTGCGCTTGTGGAAGGGATTGACCTAATTGGTCAAAAGATGCCCGGCTTTGCCGACGGGGACGCGTACCTGTCCGGCGTGGAGAGCAGGACATCCTCCCCCATAAGGATTCTGCGGGACGAGACGGGACAGTCCGCGCTTCAGGGGCTTTTCCCCTGCGGCGAAGGCGCGGGCTACGCGGGCGGCATCACTTCCGCGGCGATGGACGGCATTCTGATCGCGGAGAAGGTTGCAATGCTTTATGTGAATGTGGTAAGATGACGAAAGCAATGAGCAGTGCGCAGACGAGACATAAGCGCGTGGGGAGCTTGCTCACCAAAGCGCTTATGCCGAAGGATGCATAGGGCGACAGCCCGACAGCGAGGGAAACCGAAGGTTTTTCGAGCTGTACTGCGGAGTGCGCAGATGCAAGATGAAAAAATTGTGGTGCGCAGACACAGAATAAAAAATATAAGGATGGCATAAAATGACTGACAGAAAAGCCCTGATGGCAGATAAAAAACGAATTGTGATAAAGATTGGCTCCTCCTCCTTGCAGCACAAGGAGACCGGGGACTTGGACTACACGAAGTTGGACGTGCTCGTGCGGGAGCTTTGCAACTTGAGAAACATGGGGAAGGACGTGGTGCTTGTCACCTCCGGCGCGATCGCCGTTGGGGAGAAGGCGCTCCTGCCAAACCGTGAGGAGGACAATCCCATCGCCGTGAAGCAGGCGTGCGCCGCGGTGGGACAGGCGAGACTGATGATGGTCTACCAGAAGATTTTCGCGGAGTACAATCAGGTGGCGGCGCAGATTCTGATGACGAAAAACACCATTGTGGATAATCTGAACCGCTACAACGCCCGGAATACATTCGCGGAGCTTTTTAAGCTGGGCGTGATTCCGATCGTGAACGAGAACGATACGATAGCCACCTACGAGATCGAGATCGGCGACAACGATACGCTGTCCGCGATCGTCGCTTCTCTGGTGGAGGCGGACGCGCTCCTTCTTCTGTCGGATATCGACGGGCTCTACACCGACGATCCCCGCACCAATCCCGACGTCAAATATATCGAGGTGGTGGAGGAACTGACGGACGAGCTGATGAACATGGGCAAGGCGTCCACCGGGAGCAGCGTGGGCACCGGCGGCATGACCACCAAGCTGCAGGCGGCAAAGATTGCCAGCAGCACGGGGGTGGACATGGTGATCGCCAACAGCAAGGATATCAAAGTGATCCATCGCATCCTAAGCGGGCAGAATATCGGGACGCTGTTTTTGGCGCATAAGGACGAGTCGTTTGACCTGCCGCTCTATGTGCAGCAGATGCACGCGCATTAAAAAATATCATTCGGAGGAAACAATATGGCAAAGAGAATGCTGGACTGTGTTGCTTCTGACCTTAGGAGCTTTACGAAAGAGGATTATCTGGGCGCCATCGCGGGAAGCGAAGGGCGTGTGCTGGCATGTGAGTGTATCGGCATCACCATGCCGATTCTTACGGATGTCACCAACGCGGAACTGGCGGCTTCTCTCGGCGCCGACCTGTTACTGCTCAATATGTTTGACGTAAACCACCCGGTGATAAACGGTCTGCCGGAAGTAGAACCGGCGGAGACCGTGCGGGAATTAAAACGCCTTACCGGGCGGATGGTCGGCATCAATCTGGAGCCGGTGGAAGAACAGGCGGCACGGGAAAATGACGGTACGCTCTGGGCGATATCGGAGGGACGGAAGGCTACGGTGGAAAATGCAGTCCGTGCCTCGGAAATGGGCGTGGATATGGTGCTTCTCACAGGAAACCCCGGAAACGGCGTGAGCAACCGGGCGATCACCGATTCACTGAGAGCCATATCGGCGCGGCTGGAGGATAAACTGATTCTGGCGGCAGGGAAAATGCACGCCTCCGGCGTGCCGGGAGAAGGCGGCGAGCATATTATTACCAAGGAAGATGTGGATGAATTTATAGATGCGGGAGCGGATGTCATTCTTTTTCCCGCACCGGGCACCGTGCCGGGAATTACCATGGAATATGTGCGGGAGCTGATCGCCCACGCCCATGAAAGGGGCGTTCTCACGATCACGGCGATCGGCACTTCCCAGGAAGGGGCGGACGTTGACACGATCAGACGGATCGCGCTGATGTGCAAGATGGCGGGAACGGACATTCATCACATCGGGGACACCGGCTATCCGGGGATGGCGCTGCCGGAAAATATCATGGCGTATTCTGTGGCAATCAGGGGCGTGCGGCACACGTATCACAGGATGGCAGCGTCCGTCAACAGATGACAGAGGCAAAAGACCTTGAACATCCAGTCTCTTTGCCGAAGACAAAACCGGAACAGACCGGATGTAGTGACCAGAAAGACAAAGGCTGGATAGTTGATGAAACAGGAATTGTACGGCAGGAGAGTATAGCAATGAACGTGGAACAGATGACGGCGCGGATCAACGAGCTGTACCATAAATCCCAGAGCGAAGGTCTCACCCCGGAAGAGAAGGAGGAGCAGGCGGCGCTGCGGCAGGCTTATGTGGCGAATGTGCGGGCGAATCTCCGGGGGCAGCTTGACAATATTTCTATCGTAGAAAAAGATGGAAGCATCACGAATCTGGGTGAGAAGAAGCGGCACGGGTAATAGCAGAGGCAGGAAACCACTGCGTCCATTGCATCGGATGAAATCCCGGCGTCTTTGGACACAGAGAAAGGACAGGGGAATATGCGGCTGGCGGGGGCAGAAGAACAAGCAGCGGAAAAGAAGAGACTCCGCGCGGCGGCTTTGGCGAAGCGGGACAGTCTGACTGCGCAGCAGCGTAATAATTATAGCGTCAGCATCACAAAAAATCTGACAAGCCTGTTCTGCTACCGGGAAGCGGACGCGGTTCTTACTTATATCAGTTTCCGCAGCGAAGTAGATACCATTCCCCTGATAGAGCGGGCTTTTGCAGACGGGAAGGCGGTGTTTGCGCCGAAGGTTTACGGGAAAGAGATGGAGTTCTACCGGATTTTTTCACAGAGCGATCTGGCGGCGGGCTACCGCGGGATTTTGGAGCCGGCAGGCGGGCTGTCGCTTGATGAGTGGATGGGTGACCAGTCGAGTCAAAAGATTTTGATTTGTATGCCTGGCACGGCGTTTGACAGGGCGCGGCACAGAATTGGCTATGGCGGCGGATTTTACGACAGATATTTAAGCAGGCTTTTACATCAAAAAGAGGATGTGGAGGCGTCGGCATATACGCAGACGGGTGCGGATATGGAAGAACATCCACAGTTGAAGTTTTCTACCGCCGCGCTGGCGTATGACTGCCAGATTTTTGAGGAAATTCCGTGGGAATCCCACGATATCCGCCCGATGTGCGTGGTCACGGAGAAAGAGATTTTGAGAGAATAAAAGGGAATGTCAGCGGCAGGAAATAAGAAAGTTCGGGAAAAAAAATAAGGAGACATCAGCTATGAGCAAGTTCAGTGAAAAAGGGTATTTTGTGAAAGAGAATGCACCTGTATACATGACAGTGGATATGGATAGTGATTTCTTTTATGCAGGTGAAAGGAATCGAAAAGATGTACGATTATGTTACATCAAAGGGCTGGGAACAGATTACAGAGGTGGAAAAGCAGCCTTGGGGTGGTAAAAGCTGCAGCTTGACAACGATTGACGGATATATCATCAATATATTTGAATAATGTGAGAAGTTAACGGTCAGAAAGGGAAAACATAATGGAAGATATGAACACAGCGGAAATCAAAGAATATTTAAAATCCCTCGGCACAAAGGGGCAGGCGGCAAAAACCGTTTTGCAGAGACTCACTACGGAGCAGAAAAACCACGCCCTTACACGGGCGGCGGATGCGCTTGTGCAGGAGAGCGAGAGAATTCTCTCGGCAAATGAAAAAGACTATGCGCGCGCAAAAGAAAACGGCATGGCGGAGGGGCTTCTCGACCGGTTGAAGCTGACGGACGCGAGAATAGAGGCGATGGCGGAGGGGCTTAGGCAGATTGCCGATCTGGATGATCCTGTGGGAGAGGTGATGGAGACTTTTGACCGTCCCAATGGTTTGTACATAGAAAAGGTGCGGGTTCCCATGGGGGTAATCGGGATTATTTATGAGGCGAGGCCCAATGTGACGGCGGATGCTTTCGGCCTATGCTTCAAGACGGGAAACGCGGTGATTTTAAAGGGTGGAAAAGACGCGTTTTATTCCAATCAGGCTGTTACGGCAGTGATCAGCGAGACGCTGGAAAAGGAAGGCGTTGACCAAAACGCCATTCAGTTGATTGAAAACAACGACAGGGCAGTGACCACGGCGTTTATGAAGCTGAAAGAGTACGTGGACGTACTGATTCCCAGAGGCGGGGCGGGACTGATACGCTCGGTTGTGGAGAACAGCACAGTACCCGTGATCGAGACGGGCACGGGAAATTGCCATATTTACATTGACGAGTCGGCTGACCTTGCGAAAGCGGTTCCTATCGTCATCAATGCCAAGACCCAGCGTATCGGCGTGTGCAACGCCTGCGAATCCCTACTTGTGCATGAAAAAATCGCGGATAAAATCCTGCCTGCTCTGGGCAAAGCCCTCTTGGAAAAGCAGGTGGAGATCCGGGGCGACGAGACGGTGCGGGCACAGATCCCGGAGGCACATGCCGTGACGGAAGAAGATTACGGCACAGAGTATCTGGATCTCATTCTTTCCGTGAAAACAGTAAGCTCACTGGAGGAGGCGATCGCCCATATCAACAAGTACAATACGGGGCATTCCGACGCCATTTTGACAGAGGATGAAGCTCATGCGCAGAAGTTTTTGCGTGAGGTGGATTCGGCGTGTGTGTATGTCAACGCCTCCACACGTTTTACGGACGGCTTTGAGTTCGGCTTCGGAGCGGAGATCGGCATCAGCACCCAGAAGCTTCACGCCAGAGGGCCCATGGGGCTTAAGGAGCTTACTTCCTATAAATATCAGATTATGGGAACGGGACAGATACGTCCATAACGGATATACTTATGTAAACTGATTCTGCAATGCATACCGCAAAAAGTGCAATCCGTACCATTCCAATAGAAAAATAACGTTTTTCATGTATAATAAATGTGCATTACAGATGTTGTTTGCAAATGACATTTGCGTAAAAAAGCGTACTGTTTGTGTAGAATTTCCGCTTTTTTGTGATTGTATCTTTTAAAATACAAAAAAACATGATACAATTAATGCACTGACTCGACATTTATGTCGAACAGGTTCTCAGCCTGCGTTTAAGAGACTGCTTGCTGTCGTCGAAAATGCAGGGGGGGGGGTAAAACATATAAATATAAGGAGAAGGTGAGGATGAAGAAACAGAAGAAACTAAGCGTAATGGCGCAGCTTATGATGCTTTGTGTGATTCCTTTAGTGGTCATGGTTGCGTGTGTTACCGTGTATGCAATCAGTACCATGAGAAATATGGTGCGTGACGCCACGATGGAGGGACTTGAGAATCTCTGTAAGAGTGTATATGCCGCTTATGAGGCGCTCGATCCGGGCGCATACCGGATGGAAGGGGAAACGCTTTATAAGGGTGATTACAATGTATCGGAAAATGTGAATATCATTGACAGTTTCGTGGATGGAAGTGCTGCGGATGTTACGCTTTTTTACGGGGATACCAGACGCGCTACATCTCTGCGGGATAAGGATACAGGAGAGCGCATTCTCGGTACAAAGGCATCCGATGCGGTGATTCAGTCTGTGCTCAACGAGGGAAAGACATACGAGACAGACAGCGTTACCATCAACGGGGAAGCCTACTACGCATTTTATATGCCGGCGATAGACTCCAGCGGTAAATGTGTGGGAATGGTATTTGCCGGACAGCCCGCCACTGAGGCGAACGCCAGAATCAACAAAAGTTCGATGTTGATTCTTGGCATCGCGGTGTTTATTCTCATTATTGCCCTGTTAGTATGTATCAAGATCGCCAGCGCGATTGCGCGTGTAATTATTCAGACGGAGCAGCTTCTCTCCTCGCTTGCGGAAGGCGATCTGAATCTGACCGTGAATGAGAGAATCTTGAAGAGAACCGATGAAATAGGCATTATGGGCCATGCCGTACAGAGACTTTTAGAGGAACTGCAAAACATTATCGGCAGCATCAAGAAGAATACAGAGACGTTGATGAGTCAGGGTAATAATCTGGAGAGCATGGCGTCCCAGACCTCGACTACCGCCGATGAGATCAGCAGCGCGGTGGAGGATATTTCCAAAGGCGCCGTTTCCATGGCGGAGGATATTGAGTCCGCTACCGGGCAGGTTGCCAATATGGGTGCAATTATTGAAAAGATTGTGGACAGCGTCAAGGAACTGGATGACCTTTCCGACCAGATGCATGTGGCGGATGTGGAGTCCTCCAGAATTATCAATGAGTTGAGTGAGTCTAATGACAGGACGACAGAAGCGATTCGGAAGATTGAGGTTTCCGTACATACGACGAACGAGTCCGTTACCAGAATTCAGGATGCGGTTAATCTGATTGCATCCATTGCCAGTGAGACAAGTCTGCTTGCTTTGAACGCGAGCATAGAGGCTGCAAGAGCCGGAGAAGCGGGGCGTGGGTTTGCCGTGGTTGCAACTCAGATTTCTAAACTGTCCGAGGATTCCGCGCAGTCTACGAAGACCATTGAGGATATCATTCACCAGCTGACAGCCGATTCTGAGGCTTCCGTTCAGATTATGAACGAAGTGAATGAGATTATTTTGGAACAGCAGCAGAAGCTGGCGCAGACAAAGGAGAAGTTCGGTGATGTGAGCAACGGCATTGAGAACTCCAGAAAAGAGACAAGCGTGATCAGCGACCAGGCGGAGGAGTGTAACAGAGAGAGAGGAAAAGTTGTGGATGTTATCCAGAATCTGTCTGCCGTATCGCAGGAGAATGCGGCATCTACAGAGGAGACCAATGCCTCTATGGAGGAGATGAACGCCACCATCAATCTGCTTGCCGAGGCTGCGGGTGAATTAAAGTCGATGGCGCAGGTGCTGGAGGAGGATGTATCCTTCTTCAAAATGTAATTTCCATCAAAAATCAAATGGATCAGGGAGTCCTTTTTAGGGCTCCCTTTTTGCGCGATAGGCAGAGTCTGAAAAGATTGTCTTGACAAAATATATCCGTTCATATTATAATATGAACAATTAAACATATGTGGGCCGGATTGAGAAAGGAGGACGCTTGTGGAGGAAGCATATAAGGAGGAAGCGATTTATGGGCTGGCAGAGCTTTTTAAAATATTTGGCGACCCCACCCGGATCAGAATTTTGTACGTCATGCTTGATACGGAGCGGTGTGTAAACGATATTGCGGGGCTTTTACAGATGAGTCAGTCTTCCGTCAGCCATCAGCTTCGTATTTTAAAGACCTCCAAGCTGGTAAAGAGCCGGAGAGAGGGCAAATCCATCTTTTACTCTCTGGATGACGAGCATGTCCGTTCGATTCTCAGCATGGGTATGGAACATATTATGGAAGGAAACAAAGATTGATATTCTGTTTGTGATTTCAGCGGAAACTTCGGAATGGAGGGAAAAAATGACAAAAACGTACAAGATTGAGGTGGACTGCGCTAACTGTGCCGAGAAGATGCAGGAGGCTGCGGCGAAAACGGAGGGTGTGGCGGAAGCTACGGTCAGCTTTATGACTCAGAAAATGAAAGTGGAGTTCGCGGAGGGTGCGGACGAAAAGAGTGTTATGAAGCAGGTTTTGAAAGCGTGCCGAAAGGTGGAGCCGGACTGTGATATCGCGCTTTGACAGCTTAAATCCATACAAGGAAGCGGACAGGGAAGTGTTTTGTCCCTGTACAATCGAGTAAGGAAGAGCCATCTTCCCCTACTCGCCGCGCGGCCCGCATGCTGTGAAACAGCAAACTTCCCTATGCGGGACTGCGCATAAAAGAAAGTGGCAGGCCGTGAGAAACCTGCCGCTTCTTTTCGCTTATTTTCCATTTATTCCATTTTTCCCATAAAAGAAAAGGTTGACGAAAGAGGTGGAAATCAGTAGTATGTTTAGATAGGGGATTTAGGAATTTTTACGCATTTGGAGGATAACTATTTTGACAAAATACAAGATAACGCTTGTTTGCCTGCTGTTTGTTTTGATGCTGACAGCCTGCGGAAAGAATGAGGAGCTGACAGCTTATCAGGATGATATGAACACCTTTTTTGAGCGGGCGGCCGAGTACAATGACAAGATGAATGCCATTGACCGCGAATCCGATACGGCGGTGATTGAGCTTCTTGGGTATCTGGACGCGTTTGCAGAAGACATTCAGTGGATGGCGGAATTGGAGGTGCCGGAGCAGTTTTCGGCGGTGGAAAGTTTGGCGGATGAGGCGGACGAGAATATGAAGGAAGCGGTGGCCCTTTTCCATGCGGCATACGACGGGGAAGCTTACGACGAGGGCTCAGAGCAGGCGGCTATGGAATATTATAACAGGACCAATATCCGCATCCAGTACATTATCATGATTCTGCACGGAGAAATTCCCGAGGGTGAGGGCGTTACCTACACGGAGGAGAGTCCGATTTTTGGCGGCGGCTATCTGAACCGGGAGGACGGAGAAGAGGACGGACAGAAGGATGCGGAGCCGGAAGACGGCGGAGAAGATGTGCCAGAGGATAACTTTGACACTGACGATACCGTATTTTACGAAGAATAGGGTGAAAAGAACTTCTAAAACTCAGCAGCAGAGGCTGCTTCGTTAAGAAGTTCTATGTTTCACTCAGGAGAATGCCTGAAATGCGGCATTCTCCGCATAGATTTGAGATTCCGCAGAGCGGAATTATGGCGGTTAGAGTGAAAAGAAGTAGAGGTAGAGATATATGAACAGACAGGAATTTCAGGCTTTAATAAAAGATACGCCGTTGTTTTTGGACGGGGCTACGGGCTCTAATCTGCAAAAGAGGGGGATGCCTGCGGGGGTCTGTCCGGAACAGTGGATTTTGGAACACAGGGATATGATGATCGGGCTGCAAAGGGAATTTGTCGCGGCAGGCAGCAATATCGTCTATGCCCCCACCTTTACAGCCAACCGGATCAAGCTGAAAGAGTATGGTCTGGAGGCGCAGATCGGGCAGATGAATCGTGACCTTGTGGCGCTGTCGAGGGAGGCTGTGGGCGAAAATGCCTATATCGCGGGTGATCTGACCATGACAGGGGAACAGCTTGCGCCCATGGGGAAGCTGGATTTCGAGGAATTGATAGATGTATATAAGGAGCAGATTCGCTATTTGGACGAGGCGGGTGTGGATCTGCTGGTGATCGAGACTATGATGAGCCTGCAGGAGACACGGGCGGCTGCGATCGCGGCGAAGGAGGTCTGTGATCTGGCTGTGATGGCGACGCTGACCTTTGAAGCGGACGGCAGGACACTGTTTGGCACAGATGCGGCCACCGCTGCGGTCGTGCTGGAGAGTCTCGGTGTTGCGGCTGTGGGAACGAACTGCTCCACAGGGCCGGACAAGATGGTAGACACGGTGCGGCGTATGGCGGAGGTGACGTCCATTCCCATTATTGCCAAGCCCAATGCGGGACTGCCATCTCTGGACGAGCAGGGCAATACGGTTTACGATATGGGCGCGGAGGAGTTCGGCCGCCACATGCGGGATTTGGTTTCTGCGGGCGCATCCGTGGTCGGCGGCTGCTGCGGCACTACGCCGGAGCATATCCGGGCCCTGAAGGAAGCGGTGCAGGATATGGCCGTCACACGCCGAGAAAAGCCAAAGAGACGCTTTTTGACAAGCGAGCGGCTGACGGTGTCCTTTGGTTTGGAAGACCCCTTTATCGTGGTGGGCGAGCGCATCAACCCCACGGGGAAAAAGAAACTGCAGGCGGCGCTGCGGGAAGGTTCCATGGAGATGGTAGCCGATTTTGCAGAGGCGCAGGAGGCATGCGGTGCGGGTATATTGGATGTGAATATGGGCATGAGCGGTATCGACGAGAAAGCGATGATGCTGCAGGCCATCGAGACGGTGGGCGGCGTCACCAGTCTGCCGCTGTCCATTGATTCCAGCCATGTGGATGTGCTGGAGGCGGCGCTTCGCCGCTACCCGGGACGCGCGCTGATCAATTCCATTTCCGGAGAACAGGCAAAAGAGCCTTTACTTGCCATTGCGAAAAAGTATGGGGCCATGTTTATTCTTCTGCCTCTGTCGGACGCGGGACTGCCGAAGGATCTGGCGGAGAAAATTGCGATTATAGAGGGCATACAGGAAAAGGCGCTGGCGCTTGGCATGACAAAGGAAGACATCGTGGTGGACGGGCTGGTGGCTACCGTGGGCGCCAACAAGAACGCGGCGATAGAGACCCTTGAGACGATCCGCTACTGTAAGGAGAAGGGGCTTGCCACCATCTGCGGCCTTTCCAACATTTCCTTCGGCCTGCCGGAGAGAGGGTTTGTGAACACCGCCTTTCTCACCATGGCAATCCGCGAGGGACTGACCATGGCGATCGCCAATCCTTCCCAGGAGCTTCTGATGAGCTGCGCGTTTGCCTCCGACCTGCTTCTGCATAAAGAGGAGGCGGATACCCGCTATATCCGGCTGATGGACGCCCTGCGGGAAAAGAAGGAGGCGGCCGGGGAGACCACGCCCAAGGAGACGGGTATCCGCCTGAATCGGTCTGTGCAGGAGGAAAGCGCTTCCTCGCCGCAGGACAGGCTTCGCGCGGATGTCCTCAAAGGAAAGCGGGATGTCATTGTGGAAGATACCCGAAAAGCGATGGAGGAAGGCTGTGAGGCCAAGGCGCTTCTGGATGAGGTTCTTCTGCCCGCCATCAACGAGGTGGGCGAGTTGTTTGACAAAGGCAAGTATTTCCTGCCCCAGCTCATTGCCAGCGCGGAGGCGATGAAAGCCTCCATTGAATATATGGAGCCGGTTCTTTTGCAGGCAAAGACGGGGGAGGATATGCCCACGGTGGTGATTGCCACGGTGGAGGGAGACATTCACGACATCGGGAAAAATCTGGTGGCGCTGATGCTTAAGAATTACGGCTTCCGTGTGATCGATCTGGGCAAAGATGTGCCGAAGGAGACTATTATTGAGGCGGCAAGAGAGCACAACGCGCAGGTGATCGCTTTGTCGGCGCTGATGACCACCACCATGCAGCAGATGCGTCATGTAATTGACTACGCGAAGGAGCAGGAGATGGATGCAAAAATCATTGTTGGCGGCGCGGTCATCACGCAGGAGTATGCGGACGAAATCGGTGCGGACGGGTACTCTAAGGATGCGGCCGATGCGGTGAAGCTGACACAGAAGCTGCTTGGGCTAGCGTGAGAAGTACTTCTAAAGCTCAGCAGCAAAGGCTGCATCGCAAAGTCAGCAAAGCTGACTTGGAAGTACTAAGTCTCACGCCAGAGAATGCCTGAAATGCGGCATTCTCCGCAATGATTTGAGTCATAGCAGAGCTGGGACATGAAACAGTTATGGGCAGACAATAGATAGAAGAGAGGATAACGTATATGATAGGTGCAGATGCAATCGTAAAATGTCTGGAAGAGGAAGGTGTGGAGTATGTGTTCGGTTATCCGGGCGTGGCCATATGTCCTTTTTACAACAGCATATTGGAGTCGGATATTCAGACCATTCTGATCCGCACGGAACAGAACGCGGCCCATGCGGCCAGCGGACTGGCAAGAGTATCGGGGAAGGTGGGCGTGTGCGCCGTGACTTCCGGTCCCGGCGCAACGAATCTGATTACGGGTGTTGCCACCGCCTTTGCGGACAGCATACCGCTCGTGTGTATCACGGGACAGGTGAACAGCGAACTGCTCGGTTCCGATGTGTTTCAGGAGGCGGACATCACAGGCGCGGTGGAGTCTTTTGTCAAATACAGCTATCTGGTGAAGGATGCGGCGGATATTCCGCAGATTTTCAAGGAGGCGTTTCATCTGGCGTCAACGGGGCGCAAAGGTCCTGTGCTGATCGACGTCCCCATCGATATCCAGAATGCGCCGGTCAGCAAGTTTAAATATCCAGACGAGGTCAATATGCGTACGTACAAGCCGACTGTAAAAGGCAATATGGCGCAGATCAAAAAGGTAATCAAGGAGCTTGCGAAATCGAAACGCCCTCTGATCTGCGCGGGTGGCGGCGTGCTCTTAAGTCAGGCGGAAGAGGCGCTGCGGGCTTTTTCAGAGAAGTATCGGATTCCTGTTGTCTCCACGATGATGGGAATCGGCGCCATGCCCACCGAGCATCCCATGTATTACGGTATGGTGGGCAATAACGGCAAACCTTTTGCCAACCGTGCCATGAACGAGTCGGACCTGCTTCTTATGGTGGGCGCGCGTGTTGCCGACCGGGCGGTGAACCAGCCCGATGTGATCACGGAGAACAAAGTACTTGTCCACATTGACGTGGATCCGGCGGAGATCGGGAAAAACGTAGGACCTGCCATTCCTCTGGTGGGGGATGCGAAGCATATTTTTGAGGATATCGAGACGCAGGAGTTTACCTGTGAGCATGAGGAGTGGATTCAGACGTTAAACAGTTACCGCGAAACCATGCAGCCGATCAGGAAGCCGAATCCGGACTATGTGGATCCGGCGGCGTTTATCACCATGCTTTCCCGAGAGATGGAGGAGAACGCGGTTTACGTGGCGGATGTGGGACAGAACCAGATCTGGTCCTGCGGCTACCATATCGTGAAGAAGGGACGTTTTCTCACGACAGGCGGCATGGGAACTATGGGGTATTCCATTCCGGCAGCCATGGGCGCGAAGCTGGCAGACAGAAGCCGCCAGGTGGTGGCGGTCTGTGGCGACGGCTCCTTCCAGATGTCCATGATGGAGCTGGCCACCATGAGGCAGTTTGACGTGCCGGTGAAAATCATTGTCCTGAAAAATAATTATCTCGGCATGGTGCGGGAGTACCAGCATTACACCTACAAAGACAATTACTCGGTGGTAGATTTGTCGGGCAGTCCCGATCTGGAGAAGCTTTCCGCGGCATTCGGACTTAAATTTATGCGGCAGGAGACCCTGGAAGGCGCGCAAGAGACCATCAAAGCCTTTTTGGAGAAGGACGAGTCGGTGCTTCTGGAGTGCCTGATTGATCCGATGGATTTAGTAAAAGCGTGAGAATGTTGGAGGATATCGAATGAAAAAAATATATTCCGTATTGGTGGAAAACAGATCCGGCGTGCTGTGCAAGGTGGCAGGGCTGTTTTCCAGAAGATGCTTTAATATCGACTCTCTTGCCGTGGGCGAGACGGAGGATACCACGGTATCCCGCATGACCATCGTCAGCTCCGGGGACGAGCGCACCATCGAGCAGATCGAGAAACAGCTCAACAAAAAGATCGACGTCATCAAGGTGAAGACCTTTGACGAGCCGTCGAGCGTGAGCCGTGAGCTGATGCTGATGAAGGTGAAATACAATAAGAACAACAGGAAGGATATCATGGAGACCTGTGATATCATGGGCGCGGATATCGTGGATATGTCCCAGAACATGTTTATCATCCAGATCTGCGACGTGCCGGAAAGAATCCGTCTCTTCATCAGTATGATGAAAGGCATCAGTATTGTGGAAATGGCTCGCACGGGGACGCTGGCGCTGCAGAAATGCCTGGAGGCGGAGGAGTAGGATAAAGTCCCGGCGGTTCTAACATACAGTTTGCAGGAGCATTTTACAATGGATAAGGGAGCGTATGGAAACGGCATCAAACCTCGGCCGATTATTCCGCAATGCGAAACGTGTGAAAATTATATAAGAGGCGATCTGTCACATTGTAAGTGCTTTGAATGGGAACTGCAATTCTGGGAGGGCGAAAACAGAACAGAGAAGGAAGAGCAAACGGCGGTTCAGAAGAGCAATCCAAGAGCCGCCTCTTTTGGGATCAGCCACAGATGGGTGTGGTTTTGTGTCATTGTGGCGGCGCTGCTTTGGAGGGTGTGTGCCGCATATGGGTACTGGCTGTACTGCCAGCCGAAATTCCATGATCTGACCGTGGAGCTGGGGACGGAAACCATCCGTGTCGAAGATTTTATGACAGAGTATGCGGATGTCCGGAATGCCGGTATTGTCACGGATCTTTCCACGGTTGATATCGGTGTGGTGGGAAGCACGTCCCTGACGCTGCGGAGCGGACATAAGGATGAGACGGTCATGTTGACCATAGTGGATACGACGCCTCCCGAGGCGGAATTTATTTCCGGGCTGCAGAAGACGCCCGATTATACGCCGGATCCTTATGATTTTGTGGCGTCCTATCATGATCTGTCCGATGTCACGGTTTATTTTTCGGAGAATGTGGACATCCCGGTGAGTTATGAGGATCAGAGCTTCACCGTAGTCGTGGAGGACGCATACGGCAATGCGGTTTCGCAGCAATGTACGCTGTCTATCGTCTGGCTGAAAAGTGAATATACGATGGAATTGGGCGAGACGCTGTGTAAGGAAGATCTGCTTTATCTGCCGGAGCAGGATGGGGCTCGGATCGCACAGGGCGATATCGACGCCGTCAATGAATCGGGAGTAGGAGAGTATACGGTCAGCAGCCTTGTGGACACGAGTGTGTGCCGGGTTTATGTGGCGGATACGACACCGCCGGAGCTGTCAGTGACGGATGTTTCGGTTTTCAAAGGGAAGAAAGTCACGGTAGACGACTTTGTAGAATCCTGCTCCGATATTTCCGGGGATGTGGAAGTACGTCTTCTGACCGAGCCGGATGTGAATACGCTTGGGAAATATACCGTGACGATCGAAGCCACGGACAGGAACGGAAATACCGCCACCGCCACAGCCACGTTAGCGGTAGTGCGGGATAAGAAGCCTCCGGTCATCAAGGGACTTACTACCCTGAGTACAGCGAAAAATACGGCCCCTGACTATCTGACTGGGGTCAGGGCAGTTGATGCGGCGGATGGCGCATGCGAAGTGACATTTGATGCCAGCAGCGTTAATCTTGCCGCTGCCGGAACCTATTATGTCACATATACGTCGGAGGACAAGGACGGAAATGTGGCGACCGCGAGACGGACGGTCGTGGTCGGACATGACCAGGCGGATACGGATGCCTTAGTGGCTTCTATCGCCGCGGGGCTGGGAAGTGATCCGGAAGCGATCCGTGACTATGTCCGCAATACCATCAAGTACAGCCACAATGACGGCGGTGCGGATCCGGTATGGTACGGTTTTACTAATAAGTCGGGAAACTGTCTGGTTCATGCACGCTGTCTGCAGAGCCTTTTGACGGAAAAGGGGTATGAGACCCGGTTGATCTGGGTGACTGACAGATCACACTATTGGCTGATCATTCATCTGGACGGGAAATGGCGACACATTGACGCGACGCCGGGTAATTGGCATACAAAGTATAGTCTGATGACGGACGAGCAGAGATATTCCATATTACAGGGAAGGGACTGGGACCGATCCGCATGGCCGGCGTGTGAATAGCACTATGATGATAAATACAATACTTTTTCTTGCAGGTCTGGCGGTTTATGCGGGATATGGCATATCGGCGCTGTATCTGCTTGGCGTGACGCTGTTTGGTTATCTGGCTGGAAGACTGATTCCAAAATACCGTTTCGTCATGTGGATCAGTGTGTTCCTGCAGGCATGTCTGCTCCTTCTGCTGCGGGTAAGGCATTTGCTGCCGTTTTCATCGGTTATTGTCCCGGTGGGCATTTCTTATTTTACGCTGCAGATAATCGCGTATCATGTCGATCTGTACCGGGGCAGATATGAGCCGGAGAAAAACATACTGCGGTTTGGCCTGTTCGTCACCTGGCTGCCGCATCTTTTCATCGGCCCGATCGAGCCTTACCCGAGAATGCGCGATGCGCTTAATGCGAGGCGTATCAGCCGGGATGATTTTACAAAGGGCGCGGTTCGCAGCCTGTGGGGACTGTTTCAGAAGCTGGTGATCGCGGCAAGACTTGACGTGATCGTGTCTGCCATTTCTGCAGATCCGAAACAATTTCGCGGCGCCTATGCTCTTGTGGCAATGCTTTTCTACTCTGTGCAGCTCTATGCCGATTTTTCAGGTGGAATTGATATTGTCCTTGGCATATCGCGGATGTTCGGCATAAGGATGAGCGAAAACTTTGATGCGCCTTTTTTTTCACAGTCCGTCGCTGAATTTTGGCGCCGCTGGCATATAACGCTGGGTGACTGGCTTCGGGAATATGTATATATTCCGCTGGGCGGCAGCC
This sequence comes from uncultured Lachnospiraceae bacterium, assembly GCA_910584725.1. Lineage (GTDB taxonomy): Bacteria > Bacillota > Clostridia > Lachnospirales > Lachnospiraceae > UBA3282. The sequence goes on from CAJUBE010000017.1 coordinate 77,642, forward strand.
GCAGGGGAAAATGGCGAAAATTCCTGAATACAATGGCGGCGTTTCTGGTCTCCGGCATCTGGCATGGCAGCGGATATCTCCTCTGGGGGCTGCTGCACGGCGTTTTTGTCTTTTGCGGGGACAGATGGAAGACAAAGAGCAGAACAGGGAACCGGATCGTTACGTTTCTGCTTGTCAGTTTTTTATGGTCATTTTTTATCTGGCCGGATACCGTTTCCGCACTGCGGATGGCAGGCTCTGTATTCACTGTCTTCAATTACGATGCATTCTTTTCCGGAATCAGCGGAATGGGGCTTGGTGCGGGGGATTGGATCGTTTTGGGCATATCCTGTCTGCTGCTTTGGCTGTATGACTGGAAAAGCAGATGCCTTAAGAAAAGGTTCTGCACATTTTCCCCTGCGGCAAAGGTTGGTGTGATCTGTGTGCTGACGCTTATCATCCTTACTTTTGGCATGTATGGAATCGGATTTTCGGCATCAGAGTTTATATACAGCAGATTTTGACAGAGGGGCGGATATGAAAAGAGAGGGAAGGACGGCTTTATCCGTAGGAGGTGTGCTGATCGCTTTTGGCATGGCGTTTATATTGATATCCGAACTTCTCCAGCCGAAATATATGACAGAGCTGGAGGAGGGCAGCTTTATCTCTCAATATTACCGGGAAGCGGGCGGGCACGATGTCATATTCCTTGGAGACTGTGAAGTGTATGCGAACTATTCGCCGATGGAGCTGTATCGGGATTATGGGATTACCGCATATATCAGGGGAACACCTCAACAGCTTGTCTGGATGAGTTATTACATAGCGGAAGAAACGTTTCAGTATGAGACGCCGCGCGTGCTTGTGTTCAATGTAAATGCCATGCGTTATTCTGAGCCGGTCAGCGAGGCGTACAACCGCCTGACCATCGATCAGATGCGCTGGTCTCCCAGCAAGACGGGGATTATTTTGGCTTCCATGACCGAGGAGGAGCAGTTTCTTTCTTATGTGTTTCCCATCCTTCGTTATCATTCCCGTTTTGACAAGCTGACGCAGGAGGATTTTACCTATCTCTTTCGGGTCAGGGACAATACCTGTAACGGATTTCAGCTTCACACGGAGACGGTGCCGGCAGGGACCTTACCTGCGAAAAGAATTTTGCCTGATTATCAGTTTGGGGATATCTGTTGCGAATATTTAGATAAGCTTCGTTTGTTGTGCGAGGAAAAGGGCACGGAGCTGGTTCTTGTCAAAGCGCCCAGTCTCTATCCATACTGGTATGAGGAATACGATGTCCAGATCAGGAAGTATGCAGCCAAATATGGGATTTCCTATTATAATTTTGTGGAGCAGTCTGATGAGATCGGACTGGATTTTTCGAAAGATACCTACGACGGCGGTTACCACTTGAATCTGCAGGGAGCAGGCAAGTTGTCCCGGTATTTTGGGCGCATCCTGAAAGAAGAACACGGGCTGCCGGATCGCCGTCTGGATGCGGAGATTGCGCCTGTATATGATAAAAAGCTGCAGGAGTACGATAGAATTGTGGAAGAAAGAACAGGGGACAAAAGATGAAAAAATTTCGTAAAGTGTTTGTTTTATGGGGAATTGCCGCGCTGCTGACAGCCTGCGGGCAGAAAGCGGCCCCAACCGGAAATCTGGCAAAGGATATCCATATTGACGCCGACAGTCTGAAAAATACGGAAAAGGACAGCGGCGTGGAGACCAGGGAGACGGAGATATCCGCTCGGGAAACCGCCAAAGAGGAGCAGGGCGCATTCTGCTTCGAATACGAGGGGGCGGCATTGGTTCCGGGAGAGCCTGCGGATCTCTCCGCGCTGCCGAAGTACGCCGATGTCTCGGAGGTTCCAAGCTGCGCTTTCGGAGGAAATGACAACGTATATCATTTCGAGCTGTTTGAGCTGACGACATACTATGACGGGGATGAGGAACGTATTTATTCCGTTTATTTTACCGATCCCAATCTGCCCACAACGGAGGGGCTGCGTCTGGGGGATACGGTGGATGATATGAAAGCTCTCTACGGGGAGGATTATGCGGCGGAGGAAAATGCCTATACCTATACGAGAGGGGAGACTTCGCTGTGTGTCATTACGCAGAATGATGTCGTGGTGAGTATTGAGTATCGGCTGGAAAGATAAAATAATGGTATTGGATAAGAAAAGGACGCGTTCAGTCAGGCGCGTCCTTTTTGTATTTCACAATATCCTGTGGTGTGCATTGTAAGACAAAGCATATCCGGGCGAGGATATCTGCGTCAATTTTTTCTACATTTCCCTTATACCACTTATCAATTACCTCGAATCGGGTATCAATGGCTCTGGCGAGCGCATTTCGGGAAATCTGCTGTGCATCCATAAGTTCTTTTAAATGAATTTCTATATGACCGTAATTTACTAAAGCATAAAGTCTGTTTTCCATATATATCTCCCTATGGTTATATACTATCTTAAAAGTAACAGCTTGACGAATTACATATGAATAGTTACTATATATATAGTGAATTTAAACAAAAAAATTATGTAATTTAAAATGATGGTAAAATTTTTTGAGTGGGGGAGGTTTGAAAGATGATGAAAAGAGGGAAGTTAAGAAGAAAAAGAGCATTGGCAGTTTTCTTATCGCTTTGCATGGTGCTGGGTGGATTGGTTATTGATGCTATGCCAGTGCAGGCGGCACCGGTTTTTTATTATAATGATGGGGATTTAAAAAATGTACCAAACGGAAGTCAGGGTTGTAATGTATGTAGTGTAGCTATGTTGCTTACTGCCATGGGAAAATCAAATGCTACTCCTCGTGAGGTATGGGAAAATAATAATAAGAGTATGGGTATTGCGTTGGCCAATATGGAGAAAAATTATAATGTAAATTCAATAGAAGCGGGTCTTAATGGAACTACATCAGAAGAAAAATATAATCATATATATTCGCTATGTCAGAAATATTCATATGGAATTGTGGCTAAAGCTCCTATGGACAATGGAATTTCCCATTATGTCTATGCGTTTATTGAGAATGGGACTCTTTACATTCACGATCCAGCATCTTCCGGAGGGGCAAGCCGTGAGGTTGGAAAAAACGCGGATAATTATAAAGTGAATAAATATAAAAATTTTTCAAGATATAAAACGTTTGTTGATAAAGGCGGAGGGACTGTCACACCAACCCCAACCCAAGATCCGATTACTTTTCAGACACCGACATATTCAAACGTTACGGAAACAACAGCTTACGTGCAGGTAAAAGTCACGGCTGATAGTTCACAGTTGAAAGAAGTAGGTATGATGTGGGATCGGATAGATGGAAATACGTCCGTTCGTCAAATTGAGTTTAATTGGCCGGGGAGTAGTGTGCGCTCGCACATTTCTGTAGATTTTGGTAATGAGATAGACAAGTACGGCAACAAACCGTTGCTGTCGCCAGGAACGACATATCAGTGTCAGTTTTTTGGTGTTACGAAAGCTGGAAAGATACTTACATCTAAGGCGGTGCGGTTTACAACGAAGTCTGCCGCATCAAGCGACACAACCCCACCCGTAATATCCAATATCCAGATAGAGCGGTATAGTGGAGGATATAAAGTAAAATGTGATGTTACAGATAATGTGGGAGTCACAAAGGTGCAGTTTCCCACATGGACGGTTTACAATGGGCAGGATGATTTGAAGTGGCATGTCGGATCGCCTTGGAGGGAGAATGCGAACGGTGTCATTACTTACGAGGGAATCGTAAACTCTTCCGACCATAACAATGAGCAAGGCTATTATACCACGCATATTTACGCCTATGACGCGGCGGGAAACAGCAGTTTTGCAGCAGTATCACCTGATACCTGCGTTGACTGGACGAATCCGACGATTACCGACATGGTGATAACCGATCAAACAAGTACAGGATATACCGTACAATGCCGGGTGACTGATAACGTGGGCGTGTCACGAGTTCGGTTCCCTGTATGGACCGATCAGAATGGACAGGATGATCTTTGGTGGGGAGAGGGAACAAAGAACGGGGATATTTATTCCTGCCGTGTCAGCATCAGTGACCATAATAATGAACACGGTCTATACCATAATCATATTTATGCTTATGATAATGCAGGAAATGAGAAATCTGTTGCCGCGCCTGACTGCAATATAAGCACCATAAACATCATAAGCCAGCCGGGGGACTACACTGCAGGACTGGGAGAGAGCTTTCCGTTGATAGTGAAGGCGGCAGGAGACAACCTGCAGTACCAATGGCAGTGTAAAAAGAACGGCGGTAATTGGGTTGATTATCTGCCGGGAAAAAGCGTGGCTGCCATATGGCTTTCTACCGGAAGTCATAACATAGGGGAAACCCAATACCGTTGTATCATAACAGATGGCTTCAATACAGTAATCAGCAGGGTGGCAACCGTTTCGGTGATAGATATGAAAAAATATACCGTTACGTTTGATTCACAAGGAGGAACCTTCGTGAAGCCTGCCAGTCATATTCGTGAAAATACGCCCATAGGAGATCATCTGCCGGAGCCGCCTTCTAAAAATAATTTTGAATTCATGGGATGGTATACGGAGCCGAACGGAGAAGGCAGCCAATTTGGTAAAAATTCGATCGTCAGTAAAAACATGACCGTGTATGCGTATTGGAGGGTACTTGCCGATGCTGCTCCAAAGGGGTTCTGGGTTACTGATATCCCGGCGCAGAATTATACGGGAAGGGCGGTCAAACCACATATTGAGGTGTATGACGGGACAAAACTTTTAAGGGAAAAGATTGATTATACGCTCAGCTATAAGAATAACAAAAAAGTCGGTAATGCATCCCAAACAGCAGCGCCGACTGTAGTGGTGAGGGGAAAAGGAAATTATTCTGGGACAGAAACAGTTACCTTTTCCATTTTACCTAAAAGCATAGACAGCGATGATGTTGAAATCAAGGATATGACCAGACCTTATAAAAACGCGCTTCAAAAAGCCGTACCGACAGTAAAATGGAATGGTAAGGCGTTGAAAAACAAGACGGACTTTACATTGCAATATCCAGACAAGGAGGAGGGCGCCTATACCGCTGAGGGAATCTATCAGATTGATATCATCGGAAAAGGAAACTACACGGGTAAAAGATCGATTTTGTTTACAATCGGAAATAAGAAACAGATCAATAAGGTCAGCGTGGAAAAAATTCCAGACCAGCCCTATACCGGATTGGATATTCTGCCGGAAATCATTGCAAAGGACGGCAAGGTGCAGTTAGAGGAAAACAGGGATTATTTCCTTTCCTTTGAAAATACATGTGAAATCGGCAAAGCGACGGTTATTCTTAACGGAATGGGGGCTTACTGTGGAGAAAAACGGATTTCCTTTAAAATTACCGGAAAGGATATCAAAAAAGCTGTCGTTGAAAATATCCCGGAATTCGTTGCGTATACAGGAAACATCATAACCATAGAACCTTATCTTATGATTGAGAACGACGGGACAAATGTACGGCTGAAGGAGGACCGGGACTACACAACAAGCTATCAAAAAAACAAAGCGACGGGTACGGCGGCCGTCGTTTTCAAAGGCATCAATCATTATTCCGGCACACTAAAAAAGACATTTCAAATTACGCCGTACCGGATTGATCAGGACACAGCAGGAAAGATAAAGGTGGACGACAACCTTTCAACAGCCTATGCGTTGGGAGGAAGCAAGCCGAAACCAACCGTTTACTTCGGAACAAAAGTGCTGACGGAGGGACGCGATTATACGCTGAAATACAGTAACAATAAGGCTGTTTGCTTCGGAGGCACTTCGGAAAATCAGCCGACGATAACAGTGTGCGGCAGGGGAAACTTTACCGGAACCCTGCGTATCCCCTTTGAGATCACTCCGCAGGATATCGGTCTGTTAAAAATCGAGACCCCGGACAAAGTATTTCAAAACAAGGCCGGAAGATGCATATCGGTTCCCAAAATAACGGACTTAAGCGGAAAAGTCTTAAAAGTGGGAAGAGATTATGAGAACGAAATAAAATACGTTTATGCCGAAGATACTGTTCTCTTGGATGGGATAGTGAAAACAGCCGGAAGTGATATTGAGCCGACAGATATCTTACCTGCCGGGTCAAGCGTTTTGGTCACTGTGACCGGAAAAGGAAATTATAGCGGGACAATCAGTGATGTGTACCGGATTACGCAGCAGGATTTCCGCAAGGCGAAGGTGAAAATTTCCAAACAGACCTATACGGGAGGTGAGATTTGTCCGGGTAAGGATCAGATAGCGGTTAAAATCGGGCAGACAACGCTTGCCGATACGGACTATGAAATAGTCGGTTACAGCAATAACGTGAAGAAGGGAACGGCGACCGTTGTCCTCCGCGGAACAGGGGATTACGGCGGGACGAAGAAGGCCACCTTTAAGATCGGTGCGAAAGGGGTTAAATGGTGGTGGAGATAACGATATCGAAAAAGAAATATTTATATGTGTTGTCTGTCCTGATGCTGGCTCTCTGTGGATGTTCCAAAAATAATTTAGATGGCAATCATATCAGAGGAAAGGGCTCTGATATGGTTGCTCATATAAAAGAAGAGTATTCCATGGAAGCAGATCAGATTTCTTCAACAGAGGATAATGAGCGGGAAGCTGGTTTGCAGTTTGCCGAAAATGCGCCTGATTTAGAAAAATGTGAAAAGCTATCGACGGCCTTGGATATGTTGATTGTTTATGGCGTGGAATACGATGAAGCGATGCAAGATCCGGACGAAGCATTTTGGGAGAGGGTTAAGTCGGCTTTGATATGCAATAGCTGGTTTGAACCCTTTTCCGAAGAAAACAGCACAGACAAGCTGTGGGATAATGAAAGAATGGCGGCGGCAGGTTCAAGGATTACGGGGCGTGAGCTTACCTGTAACTGTTTTCCGGATGGGATCGACGCGTCTCAGGCATATTCTCCCTATCTGGCATGGTCTTCCAAGGTTAATATGCATACAGAGCGGCTTGCGGAGAATAAGTTTGCACTTTCCTATGATATGATGTGGGCGCCTGTTTCGATGACATCTCTTGATGGGATGATCCGGGTATCTGCGGTGGTGGAAGAGAATAAAGAAAGCCCGCTGGATGGATATAGCATTGTAAAGCTGGAACATGAAGAAGTGTTCGGCTGTGTTTATATGGTTTTCGGTGAATTTGATTATGAAGTCTCGGCAGATAGCGGTGAAATCGAAAAAAATCTGTATCAGATGGTGGATGGGGTTCCCACAACAACAGTTAACGGGAACCTAAGCGAACTCCTTAATCATACGAATGATCAGGAATATGTGTTTGCGGATATGAACGGAGATGCAACGGATGATATGATCCTTCGGACGAGTGGACATGAGTACCATTTCTTTTTTTACACAGACGAAGGCATTCTTTGGACGGCATCGCCAATGAACTCCGATTTTAAAATATGGTTTACGGAGGACTATTTGGTAGTGGGTAAAGCTTCACAATCTACAGATGAGGTATACGCAGCCTATCAGATTGGCAGCGATGGAAACTTTAAACAGGTTATGCTGCTTAAAAACGAGCAGGATGAAGACGGGAGGCGGTTCGTATATGTGACGGAGCAGGGAGAAAAAAGGGATATTACGAAAGAAGAATATGGATATCTGGCAGAGTATCTGGAATCAAAAGAGACCCATATAGAGTGGATCCAAAGAGAGGGGGATATATGATGTTTGATTTCTGCAAACATCATATAAAAGCGACGATGAGAAAAAGAATTTTTGCAAGGATAACGGCGGGCTTACTGTGCGGCGCGCTGTTTTTTACAGACGCAGCTTCTATGGGGGTGCGGGCAGCGGCAAGCGATGCAGATGCGGAACAACCTGTGGCATTAACAGAGTCAGACAATGAAGACGTTACAAACGATTCAAGTGTCGATGACGAGGAGAAGGAAGCGAAGAAAGAGGAAACCACAGAAGAAAAGGCGGAAGAAACGTCTGGTGAGGAAAAATCAGAGGAGGAGACGACGGGATCAGAATCGACAGAGGAAGGGGAGACAGAAGGAGCCGACGAGAAAGAAGAAAACCCGGGAACGGAGACGGAACAGCCGGAAGAGCCGCCGAAGGAAGAGGAACCTTCCGAGGAGGAATTGCCAAAAGAGGATATTCCGCAAGAAGAGCAGACGGAGGAGTCGGGAGAAGAGCCGGAAGAGACAGAAGAGAAAACAGAGAATCCGGGGCAGACGGAGGATGTGCCGGAAGGGGAAGATGCGGCTGTCGAGGAATCTGTTTCGGAGAATGCGACTGCGGAAATCGATGCTGTGGCTGATTCTGTGGTGATGGCGGATGGGGATATTGCGAGCGGTAGTTATGGAAATATTACATGGGTGATTGATGCGAACGGGAAGCTGACGGTGAGGGGAAGTGGAGAATTTTCAGCATTAGATGTTAGGAATCCAGAAACACGTGCACCATGGTTTGACTACAAAGATTCTATTATATCTGCCGTAGTTCATGTAAATGGAATGACGGATGCTTCTTATATGTTTTATTCCTGTAGTAAATTAACTTCTTTGGATTTATTTGGATTTGAAACTAAAAATGTGACCAGCATGAAAGGAATGTTTGGATATTGTCGGAGTCTTCCGGAATTGAATGTAAGTGGTTTTAACACCGCTAATGTGACTGATATGTCCGGTATGTTTGAATCATGTTTCGCTCTGGAAAAGCTAAATCTGAAAAACTTTAATACTAGTAAGGTCACTCAAATGTCCAGCATGTTTGCGAGTTGTCATACACTGTCAGATTTGGATGTGGGTCGATTTGATACAAAAAATGTTCAATCAATGTCCCAAATGTTTCGCTTTTGCAGTAGCTTAACAGAATTAGATTTGAGTAATTTTGATACAAGTAATGTAACCGATATGTGGTGTATGTTTGATGGATGCCATGATTTGACTGTAACGCGGCACTTTATAGTAGACGGAAAAAGCATTTTATTTTCGACAGTAT
>CAJUBE010000018.1:0-19602 GCA_910584725.1 uncultured Lachnospiraceae bacterium
ATACGAAAAAGAAATTTTTTGCTAATTTAGGCTTGACTTTTCATAGCTGGTCTCCTTCATAAATCCGCACCGGGTTTCCCCTGACAATGCGGGTATGCTCCCGCCATGCGGCATTTACTTGTTTCGCTTCCTGCTCCTTTTGCAAATCCGCAAGTTTCCCCTGCAACTTTTCCATTGCGCGCTGCTTATTCAGAAACTGGCTCCGTTCCTCGGTAGAGTGCGCCACAAGTCCTGTTGGTATATGGATGATCCGTATACCTGTCTCCACCTTGTTTACATTCTGGCCTCCTTTCCCGCCACAATGAAACTTCTCGATACGGTATTCTTTCCCGGACGCAATCTCTCCCTTCTCCGGGATGATGCTCACATCCACATACCAATTTTTTCGCTTATGATTCGGACGGAATGGACTCCTGCATATCCACAATACCGTACCTTCTAGGCTGCTTAAATCCTGCGCTGTCCGAAAGCGGATGGAATCTAAGCAGCCTTTTTCATACCCCTTTGTCTCGGATATCATTTCTAAATCCTCATATTCTCTTTTTAATGCCGCAAACAGCTTCGCCACCGCAAGCTGACACTCAGACGGCCCCTGTCCTGCACTGATCTGTACTATCATAAATTTCTTTCTCCTCTACTTTCTGCTTCCTGCTTTGAAATTATAGACAGGCTTCAATATTCCTGTAATCTCCACGGTATCTTTAATCTGCTCTGCAATCTCTGTTATGGAACGGTATGCAAAAGGCGCTTCGTCTAAGGTGTCTGCGCTGACACAACTGCTGTAAATACCTTTCATTTCCTTTTTAAATTCCGAAACTGTATACTGACTCTTTACATCTTCGCGCTTTAACTTTCTGCCGGAACCATGCGGCGCTGAGTAATTCCACGCTGCATTGCCCCTACCTATGCCTAAGATGATCCCGTCCCGCATATTTGCCGGGATGACTACAGAATCTCTTTTTTTCGCAGAGATAGCGCCTTTGCGGAGTATGCCGGAATCATCCAGATAATTATGTGGCACAGAAAACTGCTCTGCCGCTTTCCACTTCATCCCCTTTAGAATCTCCCTGACAATGATTTGCCGATTCCACTCAGCATAGCGCTGGATGATCTGCACATCTTCCAGATAAGCAGTCTTATTATCACCTTCTAAATAACTCATATAATAAGGAACTTCTTTACACTGTTCTTTCAGGCAGATATTGGCAAGTTTCGTGTAATATTCCGCCACTTCCTCCCCTAAATGCCTGCTCCCTGTATGCACCACAAGATACAGACTGCCATCATCCCCTTTATCCAGTTCTATGAAATGGTTGCCGCCGCCAAGTGTGCCAAGGCTCCTGTCTGCCTTCTGCCTGTTGATATGACAGATGCAGTGGAGTCCTTCATAAGAAAATTTTTCCGCCATGTGATGGGATTCTTTCCGAATGTTGAAACCGGAGGGGATATTCTCCCGGATCACTCTGTCTAGTTTCTGGAACTCCACGTTACTCTTATTCAGTTTTACACAGGTCATGCCGCAGCCGATATCGACACCTAAGAGCTGCGGGATCACCTTATCCGTGACCGTCATGGAAAGGCCGATTGGCGCAATCTTACCCGGATGGATGTCCGGCATCATACGGATTGTGCTGCCTTCTGCGGTTTCGTTATTACATATCATTTTTACCTGTGCCAGAGCGTAGTCTTCCACATCGTCTGTAAAAATCTTTGCTTCGGTGTAAATACCTTTTACTGTTTTCATAATTTTAACTTTTCCTTTTCTCCGTAAAAATGGGCGCAAAAAAAGCACCCCAAAGGTGCTGGCTACTCTTTCACTATCTGTACAGGACAATAAAAATTTCCGAAATCATTATCAGAACTTTCTATTGCACGATATAATAAAACTATCTGTAAGACGCACGGAGCGACATACCTTTGATTGTCAGTTGCACTATTCTGTTATGGGTTGTTGTATTTTTCTGCATGATATGACCTCCTTTTCTACTTTCTGAATTAATGGTTTATTTGTTTAACGGTTACATGCTAGCACAGATGGACTAAATTTGCAAGTTTCTATTTGCCTGTCAGGTCAGTTCATTTGTCCCCTCTCATGATACCATCTAACACAATGTGGGTATCATTCAATATTTTCATGCTTCTTTAACCGTTCCTCCTTCAATTCTTCTAAAGACATATCCGTATAAGGGATTGCTCCAACCAATGACTTTAATGCCTGAACAATTTCTACTGTTTTTTCCTGCTCTTCTATTTCCGTACCGCTTCCATCTTTGCTCCCGGCTATCTCATCCGGCGTAAGAATACTTTCCATAAATTCCAGAACATTCCCGCCGACAGCGTCTGCTCCACGCTCATTCAGATCGGCCAGATTCTCTTTCGCCTGTGTCATGACCTGCAAATATTCTTCATTTGTCCTCATAATGTTTCTCCTACTATAAACAAATAATACCCTAAGTTGCGTACACAGGGTTTTCTACCCCTCATATCTAACCTTTAGCCGGACTTTTGGGAACAAACTCCAATTTCAGCGTCATTCCCATTCCATCCGCCAGACGCTTTAAGAGTTTAAGAGACGGATTCCTAGTTCCATTTTCAAGCTTACTGATATCCGCCTGATTAATTCCTGTTCTTTCTGCAAGTTCTTTTTGAGTGAGATTTTGCGAAATCCTTGCATCAACAATTGCCCGGATCACATCCATTTCCGGCTGGATGTCTTCCCATTCCTTTCTGAACTCATCATCCTGTAATTGTTCCTTTAAAAAATCCTGAAATTCACTCATTTCCCTTCACCCTTTCCAAATAGTCTTTGCGATATAATTTTGCCAACCGTATTTCCTGTTTTGGCGTCTCCTGCGTTTTTTTAATAAATCCATTCGTCATTATAATTTTCTTACCATTTTTGCGTGGGGATTATCGTTTTTACATTTACGAGAAATGCCCGAAAATCAATACTTTTCAGAAAGACAGATGCAACCATGCAGGGGCGACTATCGTTTTTTGAATTGAAACCGCCGCACTTTCGATATTCCAGAGTGTAAAATTTAACAATATCCTGTTTTTCAGAGTGGCTATCGTTATTTTTTACACCCAAGGGATTACTGCGTTTTTCTTCATCCCTATTAACTGGAAGTTAACCCTTTAGACCTCGTGACTGTCTATCCATATCTTCGATAACAATATCATAGATTTCACCTAAAGATGCACAATATTCAAGAACTTTCCATGGTTCATTTGTATGAAAATGTATTTTTATCATTTCATCGTCTCCAACCGCTAATAAGCAATCCTTCTTAAAATTATTTGTAAAATATTCGCTTACAGTATCTTCGTCAAGGTTTTCACCCTCAATCAATAATTGTGTATCATATCTAAACTCTAACATTGTTTTATCCCTCCAAAAAATTCTAGTGTATTGGTTGTTCCAACGTTGAAATTATACCTCATTTCCTTATAGATTTCCATATACAAAAACAGCGGGCAGGATTTCCGGAAATTCCCGGAACCTGCCCTCTATTTTCTTTCAAATCTTTATGCTGACTTCCGCCCCATCCCGGAAGGTGAACACCACCTTGCCATTGGAATAGGCTATTGCGTAATCCACAAGCCTGTGAAATAACTTCCCGTTGGCAAATGGGAATCTGTCAGTTTCTGACTATTATATCCACTCGAAGTTCTCTTTGCCTGCACCTACTTCAAAGTGATATTTTCCAATACCAAGGTCAATGCCTGAAAAATGTCCATTACCCGCTGAGATAGACACTTTATTTCCATCGCCGGATACAACATAAGGCTGTTTATTCAACGCTGTTGGAGCATAAAGCAACGCATCAACACCATCAACAAACCATTGCGGTGTTTTACCGTTATATCGGCTGATTTCGGCCGCAGTTTTAGATTTATGCGGGACTCCCTGTGTCTTACCATATCCAATCGCAATAACACCGTTTACACACACATCCTTATTATTAAGGTTTTTTAATGCACCCTTGCCATTAAACATACCTCCAACCCACCATGTGTTAAGCCCAAGTGTCTGTGCATAAAGAATCAAGTCAGCACCGCAATAGCCCAGCTTTTCATCAAGGTTGGGAGCATCTACTCCTGCAAGAACAATATAATTGTTTACTGTCTTTGAAAGCAGTAATTTTGCCATACTGCCGATACCGTCAGAATTACCAACCACTAAAGCAAGATGAAGATTATATTTTATATTATTCTCAGTAATCCGTGCATTCAGCGATTCCACGATATCTGTGGGGATTGTCTTATCGGTATATTGTCTTACCATGTGCCTTTCTTTGATTGCTTCTTTAATTGTCATATTTGTCCTCCATAAATTCGACCATTTGCAGATTCCCTGCAAATCCGTGCAAAATTAGTTTCTATGTTTAGCCGAAGCCTTTTTCCCATGTGCAAATATGTGTAATATAGTCAGAATCAAAAACAAAATTGCCGTTACCCTATGCAGACCTGCAGCATACATGGTTCCGCTTATCATCACTACTAAAAAATCAAAGAGCAGGAGTACATTCAATACAGTCCGTTCCCACCTTGTACGACTGTATGTTCCTTTACCAATACCTGCCCACCACAGCAAGTTCATAATATTGTGCAAAACTAATAGGATAAACAGAACTGCACCTAGGGACATATGCAGGGCAATTCCTGTTCTCCCCAAATTCATGAGCAGGACCATAATAGCCAACATCCCTATATCAATACATAACTTGCAGATTTTTTTGATACGCATAAATTCTCCCTTACTCTGCCAGACCAGCTTTTGTCAGAAAATCTTTCACATCATCCCTGCTCCTGGCAGAAAGTCCATCTGCCACTACTGCATCCGGACAGGCTGCGGCAATCTGCTCCGGGCCGGAACCTAATCCCAGTGCCTGGCTAGTGGAGATCGGTATGATCGTTTTCCCTGAAAAGTCATACTCCTCCAAAAATGAAAGAACAGGCACCGGCATACTGCTTAGCCAGTTTGGATAAATAATAATTACTGTATCGTAATTTTCTACGCTTTCAAGATGTTCTGTTAATTCCAGCCGCATCGATGTTCCCATTTCACTATGATGACGGTCAAATGCCCCACCGTAGGTTTCCGGGTATAGAGCATTTACCTTGATTGGGAAAATATCCCCTCCGGTTACTTCCTGTGCCGTAATCGCCAAAAGCTCCGCATGTCCGTAACCGGTCCCATCTTCAATCTTCAGGCTTGCAGAAGCCACCGCATCCATTTCATCCGCTGTATATATCCGATTATTTGTGAGCGAAAAATATGCCACAAGCACATTGCTCCCACCTGTCACGGACATGGCTCCTACAGATATATCACTGACCGGAATTTTTTTTGCAAATGGATTAGGGAAAAAGGTACAATAAAAGATTCCCCCGCCTATTATAGCTGTCAGACTTACTACTATAATGACAGTTATTACAACTTTTTTACGTCTGCTCATTTTTCTTTTTACTGTTGAATTTTCCATAATACAATATACTTATCCTTCCTCCTGATTCTGATTGAGCTTCCTGATCAAGTAATGCCGCCATTTTGTTACAGATTATCTGATATCCAGTCACCGATGAATTCAGAACCAACCTGATATCCACCCATCTGTGCATGATGTTGTGCCGTCGATTCAGTATCAAAACACTTATATTCCTTTTCACAATTTGTCAGGGCGTCAAAGAATATTTTGGCACTTCCCTTATTGATCTCCGCAGTCCCATCTAGAACTAACGTTTTACAGGTAATAAGATCCATAATACCTGTATTGTCATACTTCTTAAGCTCTTCTATTATTCCATCCCGTGGCACACCATGTTTCCATGCATAATCATCCATCAGGCTATATACCATCTTGGGCCTGATCATTGCAGGAAGTTTCATTACTTTATCAAATATTCCCGCGAAATGTGTTCCCCAGGCAATATTTCCTGTGTCTGTAATACAAACCTTTATTCTCTTTTCATATGCACAAGCCCTGGGTAATAAAAATGCTCCAAAACTGAATCCAATAGCCCCAATTCTATTTTCGTCAATACAGTCAAACTGCCCTAAAGCATAATTGATAACCGGAGTCATTACGTTTTCAAAGTCTGGTCTAAATGGCATATGATTTACCCGCAGTGGTACACCCTGTCCCGGGCCATCGAAACAAAGGCAGTGAATACCTCTTTTTAACAGCCCGTCATAAAGCCACCTTGTATCCTCTGCCCATGTATCCCGTCCTGGGACAAGGATAACAACCGGTGCCTTATCTTTGGCAGCCGACGATTGATAAAAATGTCCCGGAAGGGTTTCATCCTCATACGGGATGTCAATTGCAACACCAGGATAACCGGATATCCTCAAATAATCCTCATAACATTTTGCCGCAATTCCAGCATACTTCTCTATTCTTTCATCCTTTGGCTGATTAAAGCAAATAAGAGAAGTTCTCCAGTAAGTAGATGCCCGCAGATATAATTCGGCTGCAGAAATCAAATGTCCCTTCTGTTCTTTTTCCCCTGCCTGCTCCTGCAGCTTTTTTGCTAAGCCAGACCACTTATCAATCCATGATTCTTCACTGGAATCCGTAAGCTGGCAATATATTTCCATTACTTCTCCAATATCGGTCATCCCAAAAGGTGCGCATCCAAGCAGATGCTTTGCCAGTGCATCCATCATAACATGTGAATGAAAATGTACATCCTGCCAATGTGTCCCCGGTTTCAAATTCGATTTTACTTTTGGCATTATTGTCCCTCCTTGTCATCAATTCCATTTATTAACTTAACATGTTCTGTGATGATCGCCAGATTTTTTTCAAACTGAATCACTTCCTCGTCATTCATTGGAGTATTGCATATTTTCATCCACTTTTTCTGAATTGATTCCATAAGCGGCTTATATTTATATGCTTTATCAGTCAGATAAACCCTCTTAGCCCTACGGTCTGATTCATCCGGTTTGCGAATAATGATACCCTTTTTTTCCAGATTCTGCATTGATCTTGCTGTTGCTGCTTTATCAACACAAAAATCCTTCGCTAAATCATCCTGTGTAACACCATCTTCTATAAACAGAGTTCCAAGATACATTAAATCCGTTGAATTTAATTCAACTCCTGATAACTCATGATTAAGGAAAAGATTAAATTGTCTGTACAAAATATTTATGTTTTTTCCAATCGTGTTCATGTTAGCCTCCGTATAGTTGATGTGTCAACTATAACACAGTTTTGTTGATGTGTCAACTATATAGGCAATGGCTTATTCGCAAATTTCCATACACTAAAAAGGCCAACAACCTTTCAGTCATTGACCTTTCCTGTGTTGGATCTCTTTCAAATAATATCGCACCAATTCCGCACCAATTTAACATGGATATATAAAAATCCGCATGAACTTTTATGAAACCTCAAATCCCGCAAAGCATTGTAAACACTGAGGTTTATAGACATTTATGAAAATCCATGAAGATATGAATCCAGTCCCGCGTATTACGATGCCCAGTTTCATGATATTTTAATCCTCCGTGTTTCCTAAAAATAGAAAGCTTTAACAGCTATGATAGTATAGCACAGTAAAGCTCTATTCATCAAGCATTATCGTCCCCTTCTTCGCTTTCGCCTTGAGTCTCGCCATCTGCTCTCGCTCAATTTCCTGAATACTTTTCTCCGGTTTTGGCAAGTTCTCCGGCATCGTTCCGCCGATTTTCTCAATCGCCGTGCGTACTTCTTTTCCAACATTATAATGTACGCTTGTCGCTATATCAGCCCCCTGTATGTTGTCTTTCCTCAGTTTCTCCTCTGTTTGGGAAATGCGGAAAAGATTAGCGATAAGCTCTGTACTTCCCATATAATCGAGAATTTTCTGTCCAACTTGAAGTTCCTTTCTTGCATGAATGTCTTCTACATCCAACCCGCCATAAAGTCCCATATATCCAGCATTTTGGAATATTGCAAATTCTTCATTCGTAATCACTCCGGCGTCATGCGCCGTTTCCGCCAAAAGCTGATTCCATTGCTTGATGTCTCCACGAACAACAAGACGTCTTCTATCCTCATCTAGCTGATTAAAATGGTCGGCAACTTCCTGTCGATAGGTCTGTATCGCGAAATAAGTCTGTCCTAAGGCGATTACTTCTTTTCTTGGATCTCCGTTTTGCACAATGAGATAACAGGCATATCTTGAAAGTTCATAATCTTTTATCGGCTTGTTCGTTGCACCTGCATCTACGATTTTCCTGACCTCGGGAAAATCGTCAGATACATTGTGTCCGCTATTTTCACAGGCAATCATCGCACGCCCGATTACTTTTGAAAAATTTTCCCATTTTGAATAATTTAACGCATCCGCCAACTCTCGCGCGCTCCAAAACTCCGAACCATCTTCTCTGATGCGCTTAATATCTTCAAATTTCTTATATTCCTTTGCTTTCAATTCCGTCATACAATAAATTCCTCCAACATTTCAGAAAGGACAAGACATTTTTCATGCCTTGTCCTTTTTCTCAGTATTAAGGCTCAACCTAACAGTTACCAGTTTCATTTCAATGTACCTATCACGTACCAATTTCGCATCAAACCTTATAAAGATATAAAGACTTACATAGAAATCAAATTACCCTCAACCCTAGTATTTATCAACCTTCAAGTTATTTTATAGAGATACATGGATTTCCATGAAACAGCCTCATATATAACGATGCCTAGTTTCATGATATCTTAATCCTCCGTGTTTCCTAAAAATAGAAAGCTTTAACAGCTATGATAGTATAGCACAGTAAAGCTCTATTCATCAAGCATTATCGTATCTGCCTGAATCCGCAAGGGTTGCAATTCATAATACATCCGCGCCCCTCCCTCACATCATATACAGCTTAATCTTGTAAATCCAATATCTTCTCCCCTTTTTCTGACGCAAAATCCCCATCAGTTCCCCTCTTACTTCCAAGCATTCTTCAAACTCGCTTTCTCCCGCCTCCCGTGTCCCGTACAAAATACTTTCATAGGTTTCGATAAACCCAGTCGGTATGTCCGCTCCGTCACCATCTCTCCTGATGCACTCCACCAGTTCGTGATATGTTTCCGACGGCTCCCTGTCATACCCAAGCATCGACAAAATCTGCAGATTTCTCAGCACAGCCTGTCTGTATCTTTCGCTCAGACTCCTTCTTCTATCGCGATAGTTTTCACTCAGCTTTTCTATGACAAAGACGAAAACTCCCGTTACCAAAAGAAACGCTGCGCCGATGAACAGATAGCGGAGCCAATTTTTCAGTTCCTGAAGCCGCTCCTTTTCCTCCTCCATCTGCCCGTCAGAAACTTCCACATCCTCAACGCTGTTTTCCTCCGCTTCCGGATTTTGTGTCTGTGCTGCATAGTCCCTTGGACCCGGTTTTCCCTCCTCCGCCGGATACCGTCTGACGCCATATCCCGGAGTCGGCTCAAAGGGAATCCAGCCCTTGCCTTCCACATACACTTCCGGCCACGCATGAGCCATACCGGAATAAACCTCCGTCTCCTCTGCGGTTCCCATCGGAACACAAAAGCCCTGCACATATCTTGTCGGAAATC
The DNA here is from genome assembly GCA_910584725.1 of uncultured Lachnospiraceae bacterium. Taxonomy (GTDB): domain Bacteria; phylum Bacillota; class Clostridia; order Lachnospirales; family Lachnospiraceae; genus UBA3282. The sequence goes on from CAJUBE010000018.1 coordinate 9,567, forward strand.
CCTCCGCCCTTGCAAGCAGCACAAAGGCAGTCGCATAGTAGGTGCAAAAACCCTCCGGACTCTCTGTCAGAAAATAGTTAAGAAAACCCTGCGCATCCGTCACCTCTTCTGGCAGCCCTCCCGGATTCGTATTATATTTCATATGTGCCAGAGCCTCTTCTATGCAAAACAGCCTGTCAACGCCATTCTCCGCGTCTTTCGTGACAGCCGCGACCCACTCCTGCGTCTCGGGGCTTAATGCCGTCTCTTTCAAATAATAATCCCGTATCTTCTCTCTGTATGCGCCAAGTTCCTCATATGTAATCTCATCTTTCGTATACTTCTTTGCCGTGCGCTCCCACAGCTCTTCCCGTTCCGCCAGATCGCTTTGCAGGAAATCCCGCATCGCATCTCTCCCCATATCCATCCGGCAGTATTGAAAGGAATATTCCGTGCCATGCTCCGCCTTTTTGTCAAACACAAGATCCGCCCCTCTTTGACGATAGGCTGATCTTGACTTTATTTTCCACGTCTTGGAAGGCGCCAGAAGATAATCGGTGCGAAAATGCCGGTATTCCGACTCCGCCCGGACACTATTATTAAAAATCGGATGATCCGGGCTGATTTTCGCATACGCTTCCAGAGCACAGACCGTTTCTATCGTATCAAGCAGTCTTTCTCGTCCGTCCGCCTCATTTGTGCTTTTCCACTCTCTCCCGTCAAAGGAATCGTAGATCTTTCCGGTAAGATATAAAGGCTGTTTTTTCCCCGGTGAAGTTTCAATCACCATAATATTTTTATTATCCACAGTGACATTGGAAAAAAGAGCCGCGTTTTCGGAAAAACCGCTGATGGACCCATTCAAATCCTCGTCATTTCTATTGACAAAATTTTCAACGCAGATCGTGATTGTCTCTTCTGCGCGCCGATACAGATTGACAAGCCACTGCCAGCCATAGGGGGTCTCCGGTGCCGGCATCAGACACAGAATACAAAAATACAAAGCCAAAAATGGCGTTATCCAAACCAGATATGCCTGTGCCTTTTCCCTTTTGTTCTTTCTGCAGACAATCCTGATATACTCTGTCAACGTCATCACGGCATACAGCATGAAAAGTCCAACTCCCATTTTGGGCACATGCCGTTTCGCAAAAAGAGAATAAAGAAGTAAGATGCACATCATAACAGTAAATGAGATTTGCAGGAAAAAATATTTCTCAAACAGAAGCTGCAGTACACAGGCAAAAACTCCCAAAACAAAAACCCGCAGAAAACCGTGGCGGGCAAGAACCCATCCTGCGAAATTTTCCCTGCCCGCCACGCCAAACAGCAGGGCAAGGAACAGCATAATGGAAAGAAACGCATAAATCTGCTGTTGTCTGTTCAATCTTTTTACAGCCAGAAACACACCAATCGTCAAAAACAATACCGCGAAATGTTTCCATGTCACGTCGTCCGCCACAAAAAAAGCGGAGAGCAAAAGAAGGATCGCGCCTGCAGACACATTCACGCAAAGCAGCCGATAGAGCAATTCAATTATCCTCTCATTGCTTTTTTTCATCACAGTATCTCCTCAAGCCTGTCCTGCGGCGTGATTGCAATAATTCGTCTGTTAGCGTCGCTCATGGCACAAAAGTCGTCCATATTTTCTTCCGTAACCACATAAAAAACTACGATAATCCCATTTTCAGATATCCGCTTCGCCATTTCCAACATTTCATAATCTATCTTTTGCAGAACAAAGAAAACCACATGCTGATTCAGTACCGTTCCACTGTTGAGCATATGGCGGATTCTGTTCTTCGTATCTTCCGCTTTGTCAAACTCCAGTTCCTTGGTCAATTCATAAAAATCCCCAAAATCCCTGATACCGTTTACACATTTTTGTCCAAACTTATCCCGGCTGCAGCATACCGTGACAGGTATACTTTTTTCCGACAGGAAAAGGGTCAGCGCCAAAACCGTTTCCAACAGACGGTTTTCCAGAGGAAGATAAACCGGGGGTCTTTCATCATATCTGTGCGTATCAAAAAAAAGAAGCGCCCCTTCTTTTTCCTCGCCAATCAGTCTTCTCGACATAAGCTTCTGCTCTCTGGCCGTCGCCTTCCAGTGAATCTGTTTCAGCGCATCCCCACTGACATACTCCCTTGTGACGATATCGAGCTCCGTTGCATGTGCCGCAATCTCCTTCTGTAACATGGCGCTGATATCTGAAACGCTTTTCAGTTCATAAATTCTGATCAGTTTAGGCGCTACAATCACCTTTTTTGTTTCCCTTACTTCGCATCGCACACGAAACAGTCTGAGGAAGTCAGATATGGTAACCTCCTTAATTCCGACCTCGTATTCTCCCCTGTATCTGCATACGAAAGAAGTTTCATATCGGTATCTTTCTCCCGGCAGCAATTCATACTCCATTTTATCCGGCAATTCTTCCACATAGGAAAAATCGGAAAAGAAAGAAATTCCGATTGCGGCAAATGCAAATTTGTCTTCATTTTGCAGCACAAAATAATAGGGCACTGATTGACCGCTCACGATATTTCTGCTGCCAATCTCCTGATAAACCCGATAGCGGCACCATACGCAGACAATATAAAAAAGTGAAAGAAACGGCAGCAAAGTAAGCGCAAAAAAGATGCCATAGCTTACCGTTCCTCCATAGAAGCTAATCGCCACCAATGACAAAAGCCAGAAACTCCCAAAAACAGCCCTTCGTTTTCTCATACAAAAAGCCTGCTCCTTCCTCCATCTACGCAGGTATCTTCGCTTTGATCAGTAAACTGTTTAAAATCTTCGCCGCGTCTTCCTTTTCCATCTCCGCTTTTGACGACAGACTCAGCCTGTGCAGCAAAACTTCCATGGCGATCGCTTTCACGTCGTCCGGTTTCACATAGTCTCTGCCGCTTAAGAAGGCTTTTGCCTGTGACGCCCTGACAAGCGCCAGCATGGCTCTCGGACTGGCGCCGACCACAAATCTCTTCTCTTCCCTTGTCAAACGAATCATATCCTCTATGTAGCCGAGCAAGCTGTCTTTTACAAGAACTTCCGCCACTTTTTTCCTGATGTCCTCTACGCATTGTGCGTCACACACCGGATCTATTTTTGAAACTTCTTTTCCGGCAAGAAAATCTGACGCCATTTTCATTTCCTGCTCCCTGTCCGGATATCCGATGGACAGTTTCATCATAAACCGGTCCATCTGCGCCTCCGGCAGCTGATAAGTCCCCAGATATTCCACCGGATTTTGCGTTGCAATCACCATAAAAGGTTTTTTTAGCGGATACACCGTTCCATCCACCGTCACCTGATTTTCTGACATTGCTTCCAACAGAGCCGCCTGTGTCTTCGGGGAAGTTCTGTTGATTTCATCCGCCAGAAGAATCTGATTCATCACCGCTCCGGCACGATACTCAAATTCTCCCGTTTTCATATTGTAAACAGAAAGCCCTACCACATCCCCGGGTAAGGTATCCGGCGTAAACTGGATTCTGCCGAAACTGCACGCAATTACCTGCGCAAAGCACTTCGCCAACGTAGTCTTTCCGATGCCCGGCACGTCCTCTAACAGCACATGCCCGCCTGCCAGAAGGCAGATCAGCATGTTTTCCACTACGTCCTCTTTTCCCACGAAAAAATTGTTGATAGAATCCTTGATCTCATTTACTTTTTCATACTGCCACATAGGTAATTTCCTCCCACGAGACAACGCCCCGCTCAACCTTTCGCCAAAAATCCTTAACATGATTATCTCAGCAATAAACCGCTTTCTTCTACCGGGTCTCCTCCCCGCACTGGCAAAGTAAAGCCTGCCCTCATAAACACCATTAGTCACCCAGCCGCCGTATTATCTGAATCAGAAAAGGCAGAGACTGCTCAGATGTGAGCTTAATGCCCGTCACCGGGGTTTTCAGGTCGTGAGAAAGCGACGCGATGAGCTCATCGTCATCTATCATCAAGACTTTACAGCTTTCCAAATCCATAGCTCATCTTATTCCTCCATGCTTCCTAAAAATGAAAAGCCTTAACAGCTATAGTAGTATAGCATATTTTCCACAGCTTATGAATATCCTTATTCCTCCTCTTCCTCTTTCTTCTTCCTCAAGAGTACAAACAAAGCAGCCATGATAAGCAGGATAACCGCCAGCCACACAAAGCAGCAAATCCCAAGGAAGGTCGGGCAGATGTGGCAGAGCCCGCATTTGCCGTCCGCTCCTGCGCCCTCCGTCTGCACATAGGCAATCGCGTAGCTGGAAAACAATTCCGTGCTGATGGTGATGGTATCCGGCGCATCGTCCAGATCGTTCATAAAGGCATATTCGCCGTTGTGGGCGCGGATGATTGTAAACTCCCTGCCGTCACTTAGCAGTTTTTCGGGGATGCCGATCACCACTTCCACGGGTGCGTCTGTCGCCGTGACGGCGTTCCAGTCTCCCGCCCCGATCTTTATAAACATGGAGATATCCACATACATGCCAAGCACAAGCCCCGGCGTCTCTTCCCGGTACGCTTCCATGCCGCGCTCGATCACTTCCTTATCCTGCGCAGGCACTTTTTCGGAAATATCTTTGACATCAATCCGAATCTCTATGGTTTCGCCGTCACCGACAAGCTGTATCTGCTCCGGCGTCAGTACCGCGTCTGCTACCGCAATGCTGTCCGCCACGCCTGCCGTGCACGCCTGTTCTTCACAGACTACCGTCACGATGACCGCGCCGTTTTTTAATGCCAGAACGGTGCTTGTGTCCGTCATGCCTTTCACATTCCCCGTTGCCACAGGCTCGCCGGACAGCACGAGTCTTCCGTTATCCGCGGATACCACAACCGTCTGCGCACCCTCTGCCTCCCGCTGCTCTCTCCGCGTTCCGGACGGTTTCCCGGCAGGCTGTGGTCTGGGCGTGGTTCCTTGTCTGTCTCCCGGCTCCGCCGCCTCTTCCTGTCCCGGTGTGCTTCCGGGCTGCCCGCCCGCCGGCTCTTTTTCCACCGGGTTTGTCGTACCCGGCGCGGGCGGTGTGGGTTTCACGGGCGGATTCCCGGACGGCGCCGGCTGGTCCGGACCGGCGTCCTCCGGCTCCGGCAAAGGGATATCCGGCTCCGGGTCGTGCTCTTTATCCTTGTCGTCAGGCTTCTTTGCCACACCCTCCACCGTCACTGTCTGGTTTTCCTGAATGTCAGCAATGGTATACGTGTAAGGCTCCTCCGCCGTCAGCTCCACTTTCACACCGTTTACTTTGACTGCAAAGCGATTCGTCTTCTGATAGCCGTTTTCCATGGCAAAGCGGAAGGCAAAGCTGCCACCCTCCCTGACCGGGCTTTCGCTGCCTGTCTCCGCTGACAGGGTATAGCCCTTTCCTGTCTGCAAGGTAACGGTAAATTCCTTGGTATAGACGGCATATACGGTCAGATCCACGGTAATGTCCGTAAATACGGCGGGCGCTGTCCCCTGTTCGTCCATACACCACGCGCCGGCATAGAGCTGTTCTCCCGCATCCTTTTTCGGCGGCACGGGCGGAATATCCGTCAAAGTCCCGGCATAATCCACGAAAACTTCCCGATAAGTCTCCCCGTTGGCAACAAAGGTCACCTTCATCTGGTACGCGCCTATGGCTGCAGGGTCGCTGCTTTTGCTGGCAAAACTGGAGACGCCCGCTTCGACGCGCACAAGATATTCGCCGGGTGCAAGCTCTGTGATCTCTCCGTTTTCGTCCGCCGCTTTACTGGTCCATGTCTTTCCGCCGTCCGCGGAAACCTCGTAGGCTGTACCCGCTGTCAGGTCAGTCAGTTTCCCGGTCCCGCCCGGCGTATCCACGTCTACGCCTGTGGGCGCGGGCTTCGGCGGTCTTGCCGGAATGGGCAGACTCTGTTCCGGGCTGTCGGTCGTCTCGATGTCGTTACCTTGCTTTATAATACTGACGGTACTGCCAAACCAGCCTTCTGCAATCGGGATGCCGCCTTCTTCATCCGCCGTATAAGGCTTTCCGTCTATCAGATAGGCAGCGCCCGGCACAAGGTCCGTCAATTTTTCTTCCCGGTAAGCAATCACCGCGGCAGGCTTCTCCTCCGGTCCTTTGACTTTTATAGTCAATGTCTTTACGGTTTTGTTTCCCGCGTTGTCCGTGGCGGTGACCGCTATCTCCGTGACGCCCGTAGGTATCTCTTCCGCAGGGATGGTGAAAGCCGCCTGCGCCGCTTCCTGCAAGGTGCTCTTGTCAAAGGTGACAGTCTTTGCCTCGCCGTCTCCAATCTGATAGGTAATGACGGATAGTCCCCCTGTCACCGCATGTTCCATGTCGTCCTTTACGCTCACAGACAGCGCGGGCGGAACGACATAATATCCCCCGGACACCGCCACCCCGTCCGGCTGTGTCGGTTCCGTATCGGACGTGCCGCGGTCAGCCAGTACCGTGATTTCCGGCGCATGGTCCTCAATGATAACGCCGTCCGCATTCAGGTCCTCCCCCACGGTCACTCTCGCCGACGTGTTTCCCGCTCTGTCGGTACAGATAATCGCAATCGTTCCCTTGAACACGGGCGCTATGGTAATCTCAGCCGCACCGTTTTCGATTGCCGCCGTTTTTGTCTCTGCCCCGCCGTCCTCCGGCGTCACGGTATAGGTGATTTCGTCCGCCCCGCTTCCCTCCTCCGTGACCGGCACGGTGATCACCAGACTGTCTTTTCCAATCAGCCAGTGCCATAAATTTTCCGGCTCGTAGCTGTATTGCAGATCGCCGATGACCGGGGCGATATCGTCGATCCATTTCGCCCAGTATTCCTTCGCACCGGTATCTGTGGTGAGAATCTGTGTTACTTTTTCTCCGCCGCAGTCCGCATTGTCATGCCAGCCGCCAAAGCTGTACCCTCTTCTGGTCCAGTCCCCGGGCAGCGCCGCTCCCCTTCCTTCGGTATAGGACGTCAAATTCGTGCCGCTTCCGCCGTTTCCATGCAGGGTGACCTGATAGGCGGCAATCCAATGCGCGGTATAGGTACGGTTTCCTATACTCCCTGCCGCGATGGTGACATTTTCATTTTCGCTGCCCGTCAAGCCGTCGCCGCTCCACCCCGCAAAGGTATAGCCTGTTTTCGTCGGATTCTTTAAGGTGATTGCCTCGCTCTCAATCGTATATTGCGTCGGATTGCCGGATGCGGTTCCGCCCTCTAAGTGATAGGTAATGGTATAAATGACCGGATTCCACTTCGCCCAATATTCCTTTTCCCCAGTGGCGGTGCGGGGAATGCTTGTCACCTTTGTCCCGGTGCAGTCCGCATTGGCGTACCAGCCGCCAAAGGTATAGCCTGTCTTCTTCCAGTCTGTGGGCAGCGCCGCTCCCTTTCCGTCGGTATAGGACGTCAGATCCGTGCCGCTCCCGCCGTTTCCGTGCAGGGTGACTTTATAATCCGCCACTTTCCAGTTTGCGGTATAGGTGCGGTTTCCCGTGCTTCCCTTCGCGATGGTGACGCTTGTGTTGGCGCTTCCCGTCAAACCCGTGCCGCTCCACCCGGTGAAGAAATAGCCCTCCCTCGTCGGATTCTTTAAGGTAATTGCCTCGCTCTCCACCGTGTAGTCTGCGGGATTGCCGGTCACCTTCCCGCCGTTTAACTCATAGGTAATGTCATAGCTGACCACCTCCCACTTCGCGTAATAGGTGGTATCCTCCTCCACTGTGACGGAAGTCCCCGCCGCGGTCACACTGGTTCCCGTGCCGCTGCCCTTCAGCCACCCCTTAAACTGGTAGCCGTCACGGGAAAGCGCCGCGCCGCTGCTCAGCGAAACAGTGGGCGCCGTCTCGTAGGCAACGGTACTTGACACATTCGCGTGCCGGGAAAGGGTCTGCGCTGCCACGCTCCCTTTTCCGCCGTTGGCGTCATAGGAAACCGTGATGGTCTTCGTGTACAGACCGTACAGGCTCGTATCCGCGGACAGCGCATACTCCGTGCCCGCCTGATACACATCGCCGGAAAAGGCGCCCGCAGTCCCGACATAGCCGTCAAAGGCATACCCGCTCAGACTCTCTCCCGCCGGCAGACTGACCTTCCCCGTGGTGCCGTTATTATAAACCGCCGCCGTTTTCGTCTCGCTGCTCCCGTTGCCGGAATAGCAGGTGAGCGTCAGCGTCTTTTTGTAAATCGCATAGAGGGTAATGTCCGCCGTGCCAATGGTATGGGAAGTCAGCTTCGTCGTGGCATTTTTGTCCGTATGCCAGCCCACAAAGTCCCAGTCCTTCTTCGTGGCAGCGGGCGTCAGGTCCACCTTCGTGTTCTGCTCCACTAGCATGGCAGTCTTCGTGGCGGAGGTGCCGCCGTTAGTCGCATAGTCGTAGGTGACAAGGGGCGCTCCCACGATGTTGTTCCGATAGTCGTCATACGAGGACACATACCACGCATCCCTATAGGCGTCCGCCGACCCCAGCGGGACATAGATCCCCCCCGTTTTACCGTAAAATTTTGTGGCCGCAAACTGCCCCCCTACATTGATTACTCCCTCACTCTTGACGAGTGCCGGCGGTGTTGCTCCCAGCATCTTTACGCTTTCCAGACTGCTGCAACCCCCAAATGCACTACCACCTATCTTTGTTACGGACGCCGGAATCTCTATGCTGACGAGGGATGTACAATTCTGAAATGCCAAGACTCCTATTTCTTCCAATGTTTCCGGCAGCTTTACACTTTTGAGGTTCCTACAACTTGTAAAGTAAGACAACCGTGTTACACCGTTTTTTACTTCCAGGCTGATTACCCTATCCCACCATTCCTGAGCACCATGTCCTGTGTGAGCCGTTCTCCAACTGAGCGGACCTGCATCTGAGTAAATCGTCACCTTTCCGTCCGTGTCAAGCGTCCAGCCCGCCTCCTCGCTCCCCTCAACAATCGCCGCCCGCGCACCGGCTTTCGCCGCCATGACCCGTTTTCTTTCCGCCCGCACCGTCACCGTAATCCGCGGCAGGCTGACGCCCTCCGCCGGCGCATACCCGTCCGGCAGAGCGGCGGTAAAAAGATAGGTGCCTTCCGTGTCCCCGTCATACGCAGGGGCGGACTGCCATGTGACGCCGCCGATCGTGACGGTTTCCGCCTGCTGTTTCTTCTCTTTTGGCTCTTCCGGCAACGCTTCTTCCCGTTCCTCCGCCAGTGCTATTTCTTGCTCCCCCCGTACCTCTTCCTGCTTTTCTTCTGATTCTTCCGGCTGTATTTCTTCCGGCTCATCCGCCGGCGTATACTCTAATGTCTGTACGGACAGCACATTCTCCGCATAATACTCCGGCAGTGTGACGGCATGGGTTTCCTGCGCGGTTTCGCTTTCCTGCGCAGAGCCGCTTTCTTCCCGCTGCCCAGAGGGCGCACTTTCCCCGTCTCCGTCGTTTTCGGCGCCGGTTATGTCCTCCGGCTCCCCGCCTTCTGACGGCAGTACTTCCTGTCCGTTTCCGTTCTCCGCACCGGCATTTCCCGTATCATCGCCCTTTTCCTTATCTTCCTGTCCGGTATCGGACGGTCCGCCTTCTTCCGTTTCCCCAGCGCCGCCGTTATCAGCTGTGTCGGTCGTGTCCCCGTTGTCTTCCCCGGAGTCCCCTTTGCCGTCATCTTCCGCAGGCGGTTCGTTCCCGCCTGTCTCTTCCCCGTCGCTTTCCCCTGGATCCCCTTTGCCATCATCTTCCGCAGGCGGTTCGTTCCCGCCTGTCTCCCCGTCATTCTTTTCGGGATCCCCTTTGCCGTCGTCTTCCGGATTGTCCTCTTTTCCATCCGTCTTTTCCCCGTCACTTTCTTCGGAGTCTTCTCTGCCTTCTCCATCTGGTTTCTCGACGGTATCTTCCGACGGCTGCCCTGTCACAACCGCCTCCAGCGTGTCGGGAAGCGACAACTCCGAAAGCGCGGTGCCCACCGGGACAGTCTGCTCCTTGACCTCGTCAGGCAGCGCGGCAAATACGGAGACATACCGCGTCTCTGTTTCCGACCGCCCCGCTTCCTCCGCCGCAAGGACGGAAAATGTCTCGGGCAGATCGGGACAGGTCGTAAACAGCACACTGACGCTGAGCGTTACCGCCAGTACGCGAAGTCGCCTAAGGCT
>CAJUBE010000018.1:19702-85173 GCA_910584725.1 uncultured Lachnospiraceae bacterium
TGGCTTGGCTTGGCTTGGCTTGGCTTGGCTTGGCTTGGCTTGGCTTGGCTTGGCTTGGCTAAGGGTATCTTTTCTGTACATTCTTGTCAACTCCTATTCCTATTTTTCTGAAATTAAATTTTTTTGGGAATTTATCGTTTTTGTTGTTTTGTTGAAGTGAGTGTATTGTACATGAAAAGATGTGTTTGAGGTATAGGTTTGGTATGGATTGTCGTTTTTGTGGTATACTTTTCGTGGGTTGGGTTACATAACTTAAAAATCTGACAGAAAAGGCAGAGACTCAAATCGTCCCTGCCTCCTGCTAACTCGCTCATTTATGGGCTGTGCATCACCCACTTATAACTCGCTCATTTACAAGGCTGTGCATCACCTACTGCCTTTAGTATACACTATTTTTCCTAATTACAACACATTTAAAATAATTCCTCAGTATTTGTTCCTCTGTATCAATCCATATTTTTATACTACCTCATCTGTTCCTATATCAATTTTAAAAATACCGTTTCATCATCTAATAATTGCATTTGGTCTGATTGGTTCGATTGGTCAGTCTGACCGTTCTGACCAATCAAACCAATACTTGTCATCCAATCGCATCATACCGTGGTATGCCATAGCTTCCCCACTCTCCCGCATTCTCCCACGAAGTGACGCCCCTCTCGTCCTTGCGCCAGTAATCCCCGACCCGGTTATCCCAGATCACGTTTTTGTAGACATAGGTTTCCGAAGGTTCATCCTCGTCCTGCGGCATTATATAATGATAATTAATCGTCACAATATCATTTCCCCAGTGGATGATCTTTCCGACTGTATAGCCTTCCGCCTCGATCTCTTCTATGATATTCGTTTTACTGAGTTCCTTAAATTCCTCCGGGGTAATCTCCTCTCCTGCATACGATTCCAGCCGGTCACTGACAGCGTCGTAATGATAGAAATACGGTTTATAGCTATGCCCGGTCCACAGGTCTTCCTTGCCGGAATCATATTTCTCACAAAAAATATCGTACGCGTCCACCCAGATTTCCAGCTCATCTCTTTCATTGTCGCCGCGGTACACCACCTGCCCATGTTGGAACAAATCGCTTTCCTCTACCGGTTTCCCGTCTCTCACAGTCCATATTTCACTGAGATCTGCCGTAACGCAATAATCTGTATAAAAGAACAGATTAGTCAAACAGTAAAATATCGCTCTCCTGCGCCCCCGCTGTGGTCAGCAGATTCTGCTTTAACACTTCCTCCGCCGCCGTATCCGCTTGGGAAACATCTCCATTTTCCTGCCTCGCGCTGCAGACCGCAGACAGTAAGCAAAGCACTATGACCGTACACAGTATCCGTCTCTTTATCATCACGAAATCCTTCCTTTGTCATTAGTATATCTGCCCTATATAAAAAGAACAAGCCATTTTCTAATGACTTGTCCTGTATCCCACTCCTCGTATTAAGTCTCATTTTTCATAGCCAGGATTTCCTGAATCGTATAATCAGGCTGCTCCTGCTTTTCTTTCGTATAATCGCCAGCGCCTCCATTGTCAAATTCTTCTAAATATCTTGCCATCCCAATCGGACCGAGCGCTTTTATTAAGGCTTCTGTTCCCATTCTCCTAATGTCGCTTGGCTTTGTTATCTTAATCGTCTTTGTTGTCATAATCAAATGCCTCCATCACATATTCAATCGGATTTTTCACATCTATTCTACAAAATATTTTCTGACAATTACGCAAAAATTTCATATCTGTAGTTAAAAGTATATCTGCCCCCGCTTCCGCACTTGCCAAATGCAGGCTGTCAAATGCCTTGATATTGGATATTTGCATGATTTCTTTTGCTCTATCTTCTATTCCTTTATTTAATTCTTGAACCTTTGAAATCAACGCCCTGTATACACCTTCTACATTCCCTCGTTTTTCAGGATTGGCAATTTTCGATATTTCTATATCCAATACATCCGAGCCAATAATTTCATCCTCACTTTCATATGCCTTCTGCATAATAATCAATATTGCTTCACGTTCTAAGTAATTTTTTATATTTGATCTATCATCAAACAAACGGTTATAACAGCAATTATCCAAATATATTTTCATACTTCCTTAGCCGTTCCTCTCTTAATTCCTCCAAAGTCATATCTGTATAAGGGATTACGCCTGCCAATGACTGTAATGCATGTTCAATATCTGCTGCTTTCCTAGAAGCATCAACATATTTCCTTACTACTTCCATTTTCACCCTCCTATAACGCAAATATGGAATCACATTTTCCTGCTCCTCGCATTACACCTTTGTTATTCCTGCATTATGTGTAAAAACATTATTTTATATTATACGCTACAAAGCTCTATCCACGCAATTCATTTTTATGAAGAAACCGTAATATCTGCCCAGCCTATCGGGTGCAAGTATGCTTCCATGAAAAATGAGAGCCCCTAAAAAGACATTGCCCCCATACACCATTCATAGTAGGATATATTTATAGGAGGACGACTTATGAAGACCAAAAAGCTAAAGGGCGGATTTACGCCGTACATAACCGCGGACGAAAAGCTGCTTGTTACAGTCAGCAGAAATACGGCATATGTATATGATCTGGAAAGTGGAAAGCTGCAGCAGTCCGTAAAATCGCTCAGCAATCTGTCAGAGACAGCCGTTTCCGGGGACAAAAAACTTCTGGCTGTGAAAAATACATCCGGGATGATCGCGCTGATTTCTCTGGAGAGCGGGGAAGAGATCGGAAGGTGCGCGATGGAGCGCAGAGAAGGGGATAAGATCGTGTTTACGCATGATGACGGCGGCGTGCTGGATTTTGACTGGGACGGCAGAACCATGTTTTTAGACTGCACGGGCGTTAAACACCAGATTCTGGACGGACCGACAAATGTTGTATTGGGGCGGCTTCCAAAAACCGTCTCTATGCACTATGATGTTTACAGTGACCGCATTTACAGGATTATGGCTGATGAGATGGCGGGCGGAAATACAAAGGGCAGGGCGCAGGTGTCACCGGCGGATATAGGAAACATCGACTATCAGACGGTGCGGGAATTTGACAGCATACCCGACCGTCTGCATGGGCTGTCATTCTGCAAGACCCATAATTACTATGTGGACTGGAAAAAAAACCTGCTCATAAAAACCGACAAAAATTTTGCGGAAGCTGCAAGAATGGAACTGCCGTCTGCGTGGAAACCCGCGACCGGCACGCTGTATGACAGAATCTGGATATCTGAAGGGGAAAAATACCTGTTTGTGGATTTTGGAAAGCAATGTGATCCGCGCGACTACGAGGCGTATGAGACAGCGCCGTCCCTGTCCAGCCTTTATACCCTCGCTGACATGGAAAAGATAGCGGATTTCGATTATGAATATGTATCGGACTTTCTCATGTTTGACGAGGACAGACGATTTGTGCTGGCAACTTGGAAAGGTTCCTATCTGGGGACGCTGTAGTTTCTGGACGAAAAACGGCAGGCGGTTGTGTTTCAATACCGCCTGCTTTCTTTCAACTCCCGATACAAAACCATATAATTCTCATACCGCACCTGACTGATCTTCCCTGCCTCCACGGCTTCTTTCACGCCACAGTCCGGCTCGCTTAAGTGGGCGCAGCCGCGGAACTTGCAGTACGGCTCGTAGGCGCGGAACTCGGGATAATACCCGCCAAGCTCCTCCTTCGTGATATCCGGCATATCGAGGGAGGTAAAGCCCGGCGTATCCATGATATAGGTGCCGTCCCCCAGCGCAATGATCTCCGAATGTCTGGTGGTGTGCCGCCCCCGCTTGATCTTCTCGCTGATCTCCCCCGTCTCCATCTGTGTTCCGGGAGATAACTGATTGATCAGGGAGGACTTGCCGACGCCGCTCGGTCCTGCCAGCGCGGTGGTCTTTCCCGCCAGCAGCTCCCGCACCTGATCCAGCCCCCTGTTTTCCAGAACGCTTATAAATAACACCCGATATCCGCAAGTCTCATACGCCCTGCGCAGCGCCTCTTTCTCTTCCTGTGAGGCGATGTCCTCCTTGTTAAAACAGATCATCGTGGAAAGTTCCTGCTGTTCCATGCGGATCAGAAAGCGGTCCAGCAGATTAAAGTTCGGGTTCGGTTTCACAATCGCAAAGAGAATCAACGCCTGATCCACATTTGCCACCGCCGGTCTCACCAGCGCGCTTTTCCGCGGCAGAATCTCCCGGATATTTCCGAGCATCTCCGCCTCGTCCAGCACGTCCATCCCGACGTCATCCCCGACCAGAGGCTTGATTCCCTCTTTTCTGAATATTCCCTTTGCCTTGCACTCGTAAACGCCGCGCCCCTCCACATGCACATAGTAGAACCCGGCGATCCCTTTCATTATCTTACCTGTCATATACTCCAATCCACGCGGAGAATGCCGCTTTTCAGGCATTCTCCCAAGCGAGACTTAGTACTTCTTAGCGCGGCAGCCTCTGCTGCCAAGCTTTAGAAGTACTTCTCGCTTTATTCTTCCGTGAAGTTCACCTTTCTCTCCACCGTCTTTGTCTCTGTCCCGCCGCCCTCGGTCGTCGTCTCCCCGGTCTCGGGATCGGTGATCGTGGTTGGCTCCGTCTGCACCGCAAAGCTATAGCGGATCGTGCCTGTGGCTGATTTGATTCCTGTATAATTGACCCCTACCGGGAACGTGGTCGTCTGCGTATTCAAAAGCTGCGTGCCGTCGTCTGCAGTGAGCGTCACAGTGACCTGCATACCGTTCTGGTAAGACGGCTCTTCCGTTGGCGCGGTAATCCCCTCGGAATACTTGTAAGTGATCTGGGTCGGCCCTGTGCTGATCCGCAGATCCACGGCTGTCCCCTTATCCACGTAGGAACCGACCGAATAGCTCTGATAGCACACCTTGCCCGTAAGGTTCGCATCCTCATGGGTCGTCTGCGTCACATTGCCAACGGTAAGGCCGCTCTCCGTCAGACTGACCGTCGCATCCATTTCCTCCATGCCCATCACGTCGGGCACTCTCACCTTATTGTCCTCCGCCCCCTGGCTGACGCGGATGGTAATGCTGGAGCCGGCGGATGCCGTGGTGCCCGCCTCCGGCGATTGGGAAATCACAATCCCCTTCTCCACCTGCGGATCGTAGCTCTCCACCACGTTGACCACAAAACCCTCCTTCTCCAGAAGGGAAGTCGCCTCCGTCTGGGATTTACCCGCCGCATCCGGAACCTGCACGCCCTCGGCAGCCTCCGCCACCGTGAGCACAATCGTAGTCCCCTTATCAATCATCAGCCCGTCCTGCACGCTTGCGCGAAGCACCGTTCCCGCATCGTAAGAGCTGTTCTCCTCATATTTGATTTCAGGCGTCAGTTCCAGCTCAAGCAGCTTACGCTTGGCTTCATCCACATGCATACCGACCACGCGGATCATCTCCACCTGCTCTGCAGCCTGTTCCTGCTCCTCTCCGGCATTTCCCCCTCCGAAGCTGAAAACGCCCATCGTCCGCCCCACCAAAAAGATCAGAATGCAGCCGATCAGCAGGGCTGCCACCACCGCCAAAATGGTCGTAATCTTCTCCATCTTGGGGTCGTAATCCTCCTCGTCGTCGTCCCAGTCCTCATCCTCATCGTCTTCATAGGAGCGCGCGCGTTCTCTGTCCCTTACATCCTTCTTTAAACGCATAGCCTCATCCATGGAATCCCGGCTCTCCGACTGGCGTTTGATCTGCACCATATCTCTGTCGGTAATCATACGGGTGGAAGCCTCCTCGTCAGGGTCGGCAACCTTGACAAAATCTTCATCCGGGCTGATTAACGACTGCTTTAAGTCCACAATCAGCTCAGACATGGACTGATATCTCCTGTCTGGGCTTTTCTGACAGCATTTCAGAACGATCTGCTCTACACTGACCGGTATTTCCGGCACATATTCTCTTGGTGACGGAAACTCTTCCTGAATATGTTTGATCGCTATGGCTACCGTAGTCTCTCCGTTAAATGGCACTCTGCCCGTAAGCATCTCGAACATGGTAATACCCAGCGAATAGATATCGCTCTTCTCGTCACTATAGCCGCCCCTGGCCTGCTCCGGAGAGGTGTAGTGCACGCTTCCCATGACGTTGGATGTGATGGTATTGCTGGTAGCAGCCTTAGCAATGCCGAAGTCCGTCACCTTCACTTTTCCTTCCTTGGAAATAATGATATTCTGCGGCTTGATATCCCTATGGATAATGTGATTGTTGTGCGCCGACTCTATTCCCATGGAAACCTGAATGGCAATGCTCACCGCCTCCTTAACGGAAAGCCTTGCCTTCTTCTCAATATATTTTTTGAGGGTGATCCCCTCCACAAGTTCCATGACAATATAGTGGTTCTCGCCTTCCTCGCCCACGTCATAGACATTGACGATATTGGGGTGCATAAGACCCGCCGCAGCCTGTGCCTCGATACGGAACTTGGACACAAAATTGGCGTTTTCACTAAATTCCTGTTTTAAAACCTTCACAGCAATAAAACGGTTCAGCTTATGGTCTTTTGCTTTATATACATCTGACATGCCGCCGGTACCGATCTTTTCCAGAATCTCATACCGATCAGCGATCATCATTCCTATCTTAATCATGTTCTACCTCATTCCGGAACGTTCTCATATGACTTTTCATACAAGTCCTCGTCTGCTAACGGTTCGATAACGATCACCGATATATTGTCTCTGCCGCCGTTTACGTTGGCCGTCTCTACCAGTTCTTCTACCCTGTCCCTGAGGCTTTTGCCGTTTTTTAGAATCCGGCATATCGTCTCGTCGTCCACCATGTTAGTCAAACCATCCGAACAAAGTAAAACCATATCTCCTGTCTGTAATTCCCGGTTGAAAAAATCAACCTCCACATCATCCCTCGCGCCCACTGCCCGGGTAATGATGTTTTTATCCGGGTGGTTTCTGGCCTCCTCCCGGCCGATCCCGCCCATCCGAACCATCTCTTCCACAAGAGAATGATCCTCCGTAACCTGCTCAATCTCATCACGGATCACATAGAGTCTGCTGTCCCCCACATTCGCCACTTCCAGATAGCGCCCGATACAGATAGCCGCCACAAGCGTGGTGCCCATGCCGCTCAAGTCAAAGTCCTCACTGGCGCGCTTGCGCAAAATCTCGTTTGCCTTGGAGATCGCATGGCCCAGTATCTTCTCCGGGCTCTTCTCAAAGGATGCCTCCGCTTCCCCGACCACCGTCTCCACCGCCAGGTCAGAAGCGTAATCCCCCGCCTTATGGCCGCCCATGCCGTCCGCCACAATAAAGAGATTCGGCAGATTCCCTACCGGCGTCTCGGAAGCATAAATATAATCCTGATTCAGTTGTCTCCTTCGCCCGATATCCGTCAGCGCATAAGACCTGAGCACGGCTTTTTCCTCCGTTTTGCATATTTACGATACCATTCACACGCCAAATTTTTCTAAATTTACGATTCGTGGTGTGAATTGCAGCGATGATGCACACAAAATGCTCAAAAACCAGCATTTTGGCGCTGTCTCCGACACCATGCAGCAAGTGCATGGCGCGGCTGTGAAAAAGTAACTATTTTAACAATTACCCATGTTAGCATATTCCCTGCAAAAGAGCAAGCAAATTAAAATTCAGCCTTCTTCCGCTTCCGATAAAAACCGCCTTCTGAGCTGACCGCAGGCGCCGTCAATATCCCGCCCCATCTCCCGGCGGACCGTGGCGTTAATCCCCTTTTTCGCAAGAAGCGCAGCGAAGGCTTCCACCGCCTGCCTCTCCGACTGCACGTAAGCCCTCTCTTTGACGGGGTTCACCGGGATCAGATTCACATGGCAGTTCAACCCCCGGATCAAAGCCGCCAGTGTCTCCGCGTCCCTCCGTGTATCATTTACGTCCCGCACCAGGCTGTACTCAAAGGTGATCCGCCGCCCGGTCTGTTCAAAATAATAGGCGCAGCAGGCCATCAGCTCCTCCAGCGTATATTGATTGGCAATGGGCATCAGCTCCCGCCGCTTCTCATCCGTCGCCGCATGAAGCGATAGTGCCAGCGTAATCTGTAATTTTTCCTGCGCCAGTTTCCGCATCATTGGCACGATGCCGCAGGTGGAAACGGTTACGTTCCTCTGGCTGATATGGAGGCCGCTCTCGTCCGTGAGCAGTGTGATGAACCGAAGGAGATTCTCATAATTGTCAAGCGGCTCCCCGCTTCCCATCACCACCACATTGGAGACCCGCTCCCCCGTCTCCCGCGTGATGGCATAGATCTGGTCAAGCATCTCTGAAGCGGACAAATTGCGCACTAACCCGTCCAGCGTGGAAGCGCAGAAGCGGCATCCCATACGACACCCCACCTGCGAGGAAACGCAGACCGAATTGCCGTGTTTATAGCGCATCCACACGCTCTCCACCATATTGCCGTCAGACAGCGCAAAAAGATATTTTTTCGTGCCGTCTATGGCCGACTCCTGCACCGTCACCGTGCGCAGCGCCGTATAATGATAGCTTTCCCCACATTTTGCTTTCATAGCCGCAGAAATGTTCGTCATTTCCTCAAAACCGCGCGCCTGTTTCTGATGCATCCACTCGTACAGCTGTACCGCCCGAAAGGACTTTTCACCGAGCGCCGCCATCTCCTCTTTCAATTCCGTCAATGTGAGGGACTTGATATCCTTCTTCTCCATCCTTTACGCTTTCTCTCTGCTCTTTCCCTAAATCTGATTCTGCGTCTAAACCGATCCACTTCTCCTAAGCCAGATTCTGTGTCTAAACCCGATTCCTCTTCTCCTAAGTCATATTGTATCTCATAAGCCCAACTCTGTTTTTCCTTTACTTAATCCCGGTTTTACTTCTTCCGAAACTTCGCCAAGAAAAAACCGTCCGTCTCGTGAACCCCCGGCAAAAGCTGTACCATCCCCCGCCCCGCCTCTTCGGCAAGTGCAGCGGGCAGTTTGTCTCTCATGCTCACCGGCTCCAAGCCCAAGGTTTCCCGAATCCAGGCAGCCATTCCCTCATTCTCCCCGGGATTCATCGTACAGGTGCTGTACATTAAAATACCGCCGGGTTTGATATAATTAATAACATTTGTTATTATTTCCCTTTGCAGCTTTTCGATCTCCGCCAGTGACTCCTTCGTCACCCGGTACTTGATATCCTGTTTGTGCCCAATCACGCCCAGCCCCGAACACGGCACATCTGCCAGCAGGACATCCGCCTTTCCCACAAGGGAATCGTCCCGCTCTCTGGCATCCCGCACCCGGACTGACACGTTCTCCATCCCGAGGCGGAGGCGGTTTTCGTCAATCTTATCCGTTTTATAGCGGCTCACATCGCAGGCAATGACCTCGCCCGTGCCGTCCAGCTTCACCGCCGCGTGGAGCGCCTTGCCGCCGGGCGCCGCGCAGACATCAATCACCGTATCCCCGGGACGGATGCCCGCCGCCTCCACCACCAGCATGGAGCTCACATCCTGCACCGCGAAGCCTCCCTGCGCATATCCCGCAAGGCTGCCGATGCCGGCGGCTCCCTGCAGTTCCACGGCATAGGGAAGATATGGGTGGCGGCTCACCTTTACCCCATCCTTTTCCCATGCGGCGAGAAGGCTCTCCCGCTCCTGATCCGAAAGCCGCTCGTCCAGCCGCACGCTCACCGGGCGTCTCTCCAGAAAAGCCGCCAAAATTTTCTCGCAGACCTCGTCGCCGTAATGCTCCGTAAAATGTGCGACAAGCCAGGACGGCATGGAATAGGTGACGGACAAAAAGGCCGCCCTGTCATGCTGTCTGTCTGGCCACGCGATCTCCTCCCGCCCTCTGGCGATATTGCGCAGTACACCGTTCACATAGCCCTGCAGATTCTGGAATCTGCGCTTTTTTGCAAGCTTCACCGCCTCGTTGCAGACCGCCGCCGCAGGAATGTGCTCCATAAACAGAAGCTGGTATACACTCATGCGCAGCAGCTCCCGAATCAGCGGCTTCATTTTCATAACAGGTGTTTTCGAATACTGATCCAGCACATAATCAAGCTGAATCCGCCGCTCGACGCATCCCTCGGCCAGCCGTTTGATAAAAGCTTTTTCCCTGCTGTCCAGATAATTGTATTTCGTAAGCGCCGCCCCGATCAGGATATTGCTGTATTCTGTCTGTCCGGACAGCTCCAGCAGAATATCCAAAACGATCTCCCGCGTATTGATCTGTGCCATGTCATGCTCTCCCATGATTCCGCTCTGCGGAATCTCAAATCAATGCGGAGAATGCCGTATTTCAGGCATTCTCTGGCGTGAGACTTAGTACTTCCAAGTCAGCTTTGCTGACTTTGCGATGCAGCCTTTGCTGCTGAGCTTTAGAAGTACTTCTCACGCTAATCGTCGCGGCTTCTGTTGCCAAACAAAAGCACAAGCCGCAGAAGCTGCAAGATTGCCGATGCTGCCGCCGCCACATAAGTCAGGGCCGCCGCCTTCAACACCTTCCTGCACCCCGCCGTCTCATCCCGCTCCAGCATCCCGTAATCTCCCAGCATGGCAAGCGCTCTGCCGGATGCGTTGAACTCCACGGGCAGGGTCACCACCTGAAAGAGCACTGCCAGCGCGAACACCCAGATGCCGATCTGAATCAACGTCTGGTTCATCCCCAGAATGGCGCCCAGAATGATCAGCGGAATCCCTGCCTTGGAACCAATATTGGCCGCCGGCACAAGCGCCGAACGAATCTTTAAGGGCGCATAGCCCTTATCGTGCTGCACCGCGTGACCGCACTCGTGCGCCGCCACCCCGATCGCCGCCACGGAAGTCGAACCGTACACGGAATCCGAAAGGCGCAGCACCTTGTGCACCGGGTCATAGTGATCGGTAAGGCTGCCGCCCACATGCTCGATACGCACATCATAAATCCCCGACATCTGTAAAATCCTCTGCGCCGCCTGCGCGCCCGTCATGCCGGTCCGGCTCTGCACTCTGGAAAACTTACTGTAAGTGGAGCTGACCTTTGCCTGCGCGCACAGACAAAGCACCGCCCCGATCAGTACCAGAATATAAGTCGGATCAAAGTAATATCCCAATCCATACCCGTAATATCCCATATTCATCATCCTTTCTCAAAAAAATGCCCTGCATTCTCCGGTTTGAGACGCTTCTTGGCAAAACGTCCTGTGATGTAGACTGTTAGCAGTTCCTCCCGAGCATATCGCCCGGCCTCACCGGATATCCCCGCAGGAAATCCTTTACCTCCATACGCTTTTTGCCCTCCGGCTGCACCGACAGTACCCTGAGCACGCCTTTCCCCGTCTGCACGTAGAAGGCGTCCTTATCCACCCGGACAACCGTGCCCGGCGGCGCGTTTCTGATGAAGCCGCCGTTGCTCTGTTCAAATTGCGTATCCGCAGCATGCCGCTCTGTCACACTGCCACCATCTGACTTCTCCTGCCCCGAAAGTGCTTCTCCCGCTGCCAGTGTCTCCGCCGAAACCACTTCCTCCCGCCATATTTTCAGAGTCTTTCCCCGATAAATTGTGGAGGCTCCCGGCCAGGAAATCAGCCCCCGGATCAGACAGTCCAGTTTCTCCGACTCCATGTTCCAGTCGATCTTCCCCATGGACTTATTCAGCATCTTCGCGTAGCAGGACTCCCCGTCATTCTGCTTCACAGGCGTCACATCGCCCGCCTCGATCTTTGCAAGCGCCTCCACGATCAGCGCTGCGCCTGCCGCGGCCAGCTTGTCGTGCAGGGTATCCGCCGTTTCGTCAGCGGCAATTTCCACCTCCGTCCCAAAAAGCATATCCCCGGTATCCAGCCCTTTATCCATCTGCATGATGGTAACGCCCGTTATTTTTTCTCCGTTGATGATTGCCCACTGGATCGGCCCCGCGCCACGGTACTTCGGCAGCAGCGACGCATGGATATTCACACACCCGTACTTTGGCATTTCGAGAATCTCCTCCGAGAGAATCTGCCCGAACGCCGCCACCACAAAGATGTCCGCCTCATAACCGCGGAGCGTCTCCACCGCCTCCGGCTCCTTGATTTTCACGGGCTGGAATACGGGAATCCCATGCGCCAGCGCGCTTACCTTGACAGGCGTCATCTGCACTTCCTTGCCCCTGCCCTTCGGCTTATCCGGCTGGGTCACCACCGCCGCCACCTCATATCCCGCTTCGACTATCACCTCCAGCGCGCCAACCGCGAAATCGGGCGTCCCCATAAACACTATTTTCATATCTTATTCATCCTCTTCTTTCAAATCTTCCGTGTTCACAAGAGGCCCGTGCACCCTTTCCACATACAGATGCCCCTCCAGATGATCCACTTCATGGCAGATAGCCCTGGCCAGCAGCTCCGTCCCCTCAATCTCAAAGGGCTCCATATTTTCATCATAGGCAAACGCTTTCACATAATTTGGTCTGGTCACCTTGCCGCTTTTGCCCGGAACGCTTAAGCATCCCTCATAGCCGTCCTGCTCCCCGCTCGTCTCCAATATCTTCGGATTAATCAGCAGCAGGGGATCTTCTCCGGTGGTATCAATCACCACGATACGCTTCAGGATGCCCACCTGAGGCGCCGCCAATCCCACGCCGTTCTCCTCATACAGCGTCTCAAACATATCGTCGATCAGTTCCTGTAAACGTGGGGTAAGCTCCGTCACCTCCTTACACTTCTTTGACAAAACCGGGTCTCCCATCTCCCTGACTTTTCTGGTTGCCATACTGCTTTTCCTCCTGTCCTTCCTGTTTTCACTCTCTCTAAAATGTATTCATCGGGTCAAAATCAAACTGCACCGTCTGTCCTTTGAGCTCCCTCTCCCTGCAGAAACGCTCCAGTCTGTCCTTGGCCTCCACCAATGTCTGATATGTCCCGTGCCTGATATAAAAACTATGGCGGTAGAGATCGGATATCTTCCCGATCGCTGCCTGCGCCGGACCAATCACCCTAAGCCCAGCCACATCTGCCATCTTGTTTTTGACCACATCGGTCATTTCTTTTCCCAACCGCTCTCCCTCCTCCTGCACACGAGAGACGATGAGAACCGCCAGCATATGTTCCACGGGCGGATAGCCTACAAGTTCCCTGTAAGCGATCTCCTCCCCGTAAAATCCTTCATAATCCTGCTTCGCCGCGTAAACCACGCTGTAATGCTCCGGCTGATAGGTCTGAACCACCACCTCGCCGGGCTGCTCCCCACGGCCCGCGCGGCCCGCCGCCTGGGTCAAAAGCTGAAAGGTGCGCTCCCCCGCCCGGTAATCGTTCCGATTCAGGGAGAGATCCGCCGCCAGCACCCCCACCAGCGTCACTCCTGGAAAATCATGCCCTTTCACGATCATCTGTGTTCCCACGAGAATATCCGCCTCCTCGTCAGCAAAGGCGGAAAGGATTCGTTCGTAGCTGTCCTTCCTGCGGGTGGTGTCCGCATCCATGCGAAGCACCCGCGCCCCCGGAAATTCCCTGTGAATGGCCTCCTCCACCTGCTCTGTCCCGGCCTTGAAGCCCATCAGGTAGGGCGAGCCGCAGGAGGGGCACTTCGGCGGTTTCCGCTCCTGATAGCCGCAGTAATGGCAGGTGAGCATCCCGTTTCTGTGCTCCGACAGGGACACATCGCAGTGGGGACATTTCATCACATACCCGCAGGAGCGGCAGGAAATAAATCCCGCGTAGCCTCTCCTGTTCAGGAAAAGGATGGTCTGCTCCCCCTTCGAGAGCCGCTCCTGCATCAGTTCCTTCAATTTCCTGCTGAAAATGGAGCGGTTGCCCTGTTTCAGCTCCTCCCTCAAATCTATCGTATACACCGACGGGAGCACACTGTTCCCGGGGCGTTCCTTCATCTCATATAACTTATATTCTCCCTGAACCGCCCGGTAATATGCTTCCATGGACGGCGTTGCCGACCCCAGCACCACACTGGCGCCGCACCGGGACGCGATCTCCACCGCCGTCTCCCTGGCATGGTACCGGGGCGACGTCTCACTCTTGTAGCTGTTCTCGTGCTCCTCATCCACCACGATGACGCCCAGATTGGGAAAAGGAGTGAACAGCGCCGAGCGGGGCCCGATCATCACATCGAGCTCCCCCGCCTTCGCCCGCTCGATCTGATCGTACTTCTCCCCCGCGGACAGCGAGGAATTGATCACCGAAACACGATCCCCGAACCGCTTGTAAAACCGCAGCAGCGTCTGGTAAGTCAGCGCAATCTCCGGAATCAGCATAATGGCCTGTTTCCCCATGGCAATCATCTCCTCAATGATGCCGAGGTACACCTCCGTCTTACCGCTGCCCGTCACGCCGTGCACCAAGTACACCCCTGGATGGCCGGCGCGGTAATCCGCGGTCACTTCCTCTATGATATGCCGCTGCGCCTGATTCAGCGCGGGACGCACCTCATTCCGATCCGTTACCCTGACAGGATTTCGGTAAAAAGCTTCCCTCTCTATTTTCAAATATCCCTGTCTCTCCAACGCCTGCAAGGTGGACGCAGCCACATGGAGCTTCTGCCTGATCAGCTCGTAGGGCAGCTCCTCCTCCGTCTGCAGGGCTGTCAGCACTCTCGCCTTCGCCCGCTGGTGCTTCTCCGCGCACACATCGGCCGCCCGGGCGGTTTCCTCTCCGGACAGACAGCGCAGCACCTTCCTTTTCTCAAGCAGCTTCTGCTTCTGCTTCACAGGGAGCACGGTCTTTAGCGCCGCAATGGTCGTTCCGCCGTAATTGCTCTTGAGCCAGTAAGCGATCTGAATCTGCCTGCCCTCCACGGATATGCCCTTCTCATCCACGGAGAGAACCGCTTTAATCTTTTCCGGGGGATAATCCGCCTCCGCCGAGAGATCCACCACATAGCCAATCCTCTCGTGATCGCCCTTGCCGAAGGGCACGCGCACCTGCACGCCCGGCCTCACTGCCTCCGCCAGCTCTTCCGGAATCCGATACTGGAACACCCGGTCCACCCTCTCATGGGCAATATCTATGATAACATCCGCATACCGCTCCGTCATGCCCTCTCCTCTAAAATTTCCCGGATCAGCACTCTCTCATCCATCGGATATTTTACCCCGTTTATCTCCTGATAGTCCTCGTGTCCCTTGCCCGCCAGCACAATGATATCCCCCGGCTCACCGTGGTCAATTGCGTAGGCGATGGCTTCCTTTCTGTCGCAGATTTCCACGTATCTGCCATTCGTCTTCGCCATCCCGATCTTAATATCGTCAATGATGGCCTGCGGCTCCTCGCTTCGCGGATTGTCGGAGGTGATGATGGTCAGATCCGCCATACGTCCGCTGACCTCCCCCATCTCGTACCGCCTGGATTTCGCCCGGTTACCGCCGCAGCCGAAGAGACAGACCAGTCTGTGAGGCTTGTAGGCGCGCAGTGTCTCAAGCAGGCTTTTCAGCGCCATGGCGTTGTGAGCATAGTCGATCATCAGGGTAAAGTCGTCGGATACCTTCACCATCTCCGTCCGACCCTTCACCTTCGCCGCCGCAAGTGCCTGCTGTACCTTTTCCTCCGGCACACCGAAATGTCTGCAGATGGCGATGGCCGTCAGCGCGTTGTAGACGCTGAATTTTCCAGGCGAAGCCGTCTTCACCGAAAGCGCGGTCAGCCCTGTGGTTCGAAAGGCCATGCCCAGACTGCCGCCCTCGTTCAAAAATTCAATATCCTTCGCCTGCAGATCCGCTTCCGTGTCAATCCCGTAGGTTTCCAGCTGACAGGTGCAGTCCGCCGTGACCGCCTTCCAATGAGAATCATCCGCATTGACAATCCCCACCTTACACTGTTTAAACAGCAGACTCTTGCAGTGCAGATAATCATCAAAATCTTTGTGCTCGTTCTCCCCGATATGATCCGGCTCCAGATTGGTAAAAATTCCAAAATCAAAAACAAAGCCCTGGGTCCTGTGCAGCATCAACCCCTGGGATGAAACCTCCATCACCACCGTATCGCACCCTTCGTCCGCCATCATCCGAAAATATTTCTGTACCAGATAGGACTGGGGCGTGGTGTTCTCCGCATGGATATGTGTCTTTCCGGCAATGATTTCTATGGTGCCGATCAGCCCCACCTTCCTGCCCGCCTGCTCCAGAATGGACTTTACCAGATAGGTGGTGGTGGTTTTGCCCTTCGTACCCGTAATGCCTATGATCTTCATCTGTCTTGCGGGATGCCCGAAGAACGCCGCCGAGACAAATGCCAGCGCATAATGCACATCCTCCACGCGGATCACCGTCACGTCCGCCCCTTCCGGCAGTTCCACCTCATGCTCCGTGAGCAATGCCGCCGCCCCGGAACGCACCGCGTCCGCCGCAAACTTGTGTCCGTCCGCCTTAGCCCCCGGTATGCAGACAAACAGGCAGCCCGCCGTCACCTTTCTGGAATCATATATAACATCTGTTATCTCCCGTTCTGTCGTGCCGCACACGCACTCGTAAGATATTTCCTTTAACAGTTCGCCTAAAACCGCCATACTTCCCTCCAGTCAAAGTCTGAATCTTTTCCTCATTCCAAACGATTCTCTACTATCTTTTATATTGATTCATATAGTAAGATAGCACGAAAAACGGGATTTTGCAATTTTTGCATGGTCTTTAAGGTTTCTTAATGTTTTTTTATTTTTCCTTCACAAACTAAACACAGTTTGGACACAATTACCCTTTATGATAAGTATCAAGATAGTTGATGAATTCACTATCTCCCCCTCATAAGAAAACTGCGAAAGAGCCCGGAGCGTCCGGGCTTTTTCGTGCCCTGCGGCTTGCTTTTCTTTTACTCAGGCATAGAACTCGCAAATCCGCGCTTTCAGCGCTCTACGTCCGATTTCATCGGACATTTGCTCGTTAGCGCCGCAAGAAAAACAAATGTCAGCTACGCTGCCGCCTGTTTTTCTTTTGCTCAGGCGCTATAATCCTGCATCACCATCTGCAGCGACTCGATGCCCCGGTACACATTGATATCCGGATAGTAGATGACGCTGACAACGATAGCGTTACTGCCCCCGGCGTAGAGCCGGTCTGTCTCCTCCTGCCCGAAATGCGCCGTGAGGAAGGCGTGCCACCGTTCCAGATCCCCAAAGTACATCATATCATACTCCCGCCCGTTCTCGTCGGCCACCCGGTATTTTCCCACGTTTCTATTTTTCCCCAGAATCCGCCCACGGCATACCCGCACATTTTTCTGGGCAAAAACCGGCTTTGGATTGCCGTTGCCGAAAGGCTCCAAGAGGGAAAGCTGCCTGACAAACTCCGGAGTCACATAGGACATGGGCATGGGCACGTCGATATGTATGACCTCCACCAGATCTTCATCCGTCAGACCGCTGTGGGCGTTCAGAAAAGTGCGGAACGCCTCCACATTCTCCTCCGGCATGGACACCCCCGCCGCCATCTTATGCCCGCCGTACTTCGTGTACAGCTCCTTGCACTCGCTCATCTTATCGTACATGTGATAGGCCTCTGTGGAACGCCCCGAGCCTTTCACGCCCTCCTCGCCGCGGGTCAGCACAAAGACCGGCTTGTGGTACCGCTCCCTGATCCGCCCGGCGATGATCCCCGCCAGACTCTCGTGGCAGTCCGGCAGAAAGACCACCAGCACTCTATCCGCTTTCAGCGGCGTGTTCTCGATCTGCTCAATGGCCCGCGCCGTTCCCTGCAGCGTCATTTCCTTCCGGCTGTCATTTAACGCCTTCAGCTCCCCGGCTATGGTGACGGCCTCCGCCTGCTCCTTCGTCCGGAACATGGAAAGCGCGCGTTCCGCCGTGTCAAGTCGTCCCGTAGCGTTCAGGCATGGCCCAAGAATAAAACCGATATGGTATCCGGTCAGCTTCTTCTCCGCCAGCTCATTCACCGTAAGCAGCGCGTGAAGACCCGGATTCGCGGAATGCTCGAGCTGCCGCAGACCGTACCTGACCAAAATGCGATTTTCATCAGTCAGCTCCATCACATCCCCCACCGTCGCAAAGCCTGCAAAGGCCAGGAGCTCCCGCAGAAGCGTCTCCTTCTCCGCCACGGACAGTGCGCCCTCATCCGCCATTTTGCCCAGATAAAGTTCCATCAGTTTATATGCCACCACCGCGCCGCAGATGCCCTTATAAGGGTAAACACAGCCGCTCTGCTTCGGGTCTACCACCGCGTCCGCCTCCGGCAGCGTCTCCAGGCGGCTACCGTCCTCCTGCACCTCGTAGGGCACTTCATGGTGATCCGTCACGATCACCGTCATGCCAAGCCGCTTCGCCAATGCAATCTGGGAAAGAGCCGCAATGCCGTTGTCGCAGGTCAGAATCGTGTCCACGCCCTCCCCGGCGGCCTCCTCGATCAGCCGGTCGTTCAGGCCGTAGCCATCTTGGATTCTGTGGGGTATCACCACAGATACCGCCGCGCCGCACCGCTCCAGACAGGCCGTCAATATGTAGGAAGAGCATACCCCGTCAATATCGTAGTCTCCGATCACACGGATTTTCTTTTTATCCTTCGTCTTTTTGCATAGAATATCCGCCGCCAGACCGGCATCTTTCAAGAGCATGGGATCATACAGATCGGCCGGTGTGCCGTGCAGGAACTTCTCAATGGCCTCGTCCCCCTCCACGTCCCTGTTGCGTATGATTCTGGCAATCACCGGGTCAATCCCGAACCGCTCCGCTATCCCGTTAAAATCCGCCTTCTTCGCGGACACCATCCATTTCGCCATAAACTTCATCGCCGGACAACGCCGCTTCCGGGAATGCCGCCCACTCTCCCCGAAACCACGCGCGCTGTCACGCCTTTCTATATAATCAACAAAACCCTCCGAAAAGTCACAACCCATTGTAACATTTTCAGAGGGTAATTTATCGTACTTTGTTTCACCACGCGCTTTGCGAATGGCGCGTGCTGAACGAACTCTATTTCTTTACTTTCACAAGCTTCGTGCGGAACACATACCAGAGCGCACCCGTCAGGCAGATGGAGGAATACGTACCGCAGACGATACCAGCCATCAGAGGCAGCGCGAACTCCCGGATGGAAGAAACGCCGAACACTTCCAGAGCCGCCACCATGAAGAAGGTGGTCAGGGAAGTAAAGATACTTCTCGTGAGCGTCTGGGTGATACTCCTGTTGACCATCTCCTCCAGACCTTCCTTGCTGCGCATCTCGCGCAGGTTCTCACGCACACGGTCGAAGATAACGATGGTGGCGTTGATGGAGTAACCGACGATGGTCAGCATACACGCGATAAAGGTATTGCCCACGGACACCCTCACAATCGCGTAGAACGCCAGCACAACAAGCACATCGTGCAACAGCGCGATTACGGAACTTGCGCCGAAACGGATGTCCTTAAAGCGGAACCAGATGTACAGAAGCATCAGCACCGTGGAAACGAGAATCGCCTTGATCGCGCCGGACTGCATCTCGGAACTGATCGTCGCGCTGATGGTCTCCGCCGTGATACTGTTCTCATCCACGCCGAAATTGTTCACCATCACTTCATTGAAAGCTTCTCTCTCCTGCACGTTCAGCGTTCTCGTCTTAATGATAATATCGTTGGAACCTGCCACCTTCGTGCTCATCACGTTGCCGTCCCCGGTAATCTCCTCGATATAGGGAACGATCTGCGCGTCGATCTCCTCAATGCTCATATCCTCGTTCAGCGTCATGGTTGTGGAAGTGCCGCCCACGAAATCCAGACTGTAATTCATCGTCATGCCGATGCTCGACTTATTGATGCCCATAGCCACAAAGCCCGCCAAAATCGCAACGATGGAAATGCCGAAAAACACATATCTCTTGGAGAGAAAGTCGATGGTCTTTTTCTCCTTCGCCACGCCGTACGCTTTCTCGCTCTGGATGCCCAGCGCGTAGAAAATATTCACTAAGAACTTGGTCACCACAAGGGCTGTGAACATGGAAAGGATGATACCTAACATCAAGGTAATCGAGAAGCCCTTGATCGTACCGCTCCCCATAAAGTAAAGCACCAGACCCGCAATGAGGGTGGTGATATTGCCGTCCAAAATCGCGGACAACGCCTTCTGGAAACCGATCTTGATCGCATTCTGCACGCTCTTACCCGCCGCAATCTCCTCGCGGATACGGGCGAAGATAATTACGTTCGCGTCCACCGCCATACCCACGGTCAGGATAATACCCGCGATACCGGGCAGGGTCAGGGTCACCTCAAAAGCGTACATCAGGATGACCAGCAGCTCCGTGTACAGACACAGCGCCAAAGACGCCGCCAGACCCATGAAATAATATACCCCGATCATGAAAACAACCACCAGCGCGAAGCCCACCGCCGCCGCAATCAGGCTTGTGTGAATCGCCGCCGAACCGAGCTGTGCGCCCACCACATTGGATCGCAGCTCCTCTAACTCCAGCTTCAGCCCACCGATACGGATGGTGGACGCAAGCTGCTCCGCCTCCGCCGCCGTACTCTGTCCCGTGATCACCGCGTTGCCGTCGGTGATTGCCGCCTGCACATTGGGTACGCTCACAAATTCCTCGTCGTAGTAGATGGCGATGGTCTCCCCGTTCTCGTAAGCCTTGGTGGTCGCCTCCGCGAACGCCTGCTTACCCTTTTCATTAAAGGAAAGGGAAACTACATTTTCCAGATTGCCCATGGAATCCTGCTGGGCCCTCGCCTGCGCGCCGTCCACCTCCGTGCCGGTAAGCACGATGGAGCCGTCCGCCTGCAGTTCCTCAATCGTCTTGTTCAACTGGTACTGCGGAATCAGATTGCCCTCGGCATCCACACTGTAGCCCATCTCGTAGTTATTGTTGCCCTCGCTGTCCGTCTGTGCGATAAAGTAGAGACTTCCGGGCTTGCCCAGCTCCTCCAGAATCGCGTTGGCGTCGGTAACGCCGGGAATCTCGATATTGATTCGGTCGGTTCCCTCCTGATACACCTGCGCCTCCGTGCTGTAACCGTCCACACGCTGCTGCAGCTTGTAGATGGTATCGCTCATGTCCTCCGCGCTCGGGTCCTCGTCCCCCACTACCTGATAGGTGATACTGACGCCGCCCGCCAGATCCAGTCCCAGCTTAATGCTCTCCGCCGCGCCCGACTTGTCCGAACCGACACCGAAAACTGCCGTGTATCCCAGCAGCCCCAAAATCAGCACATAGACGATCAGACTGACAACCGCTCTGCTCTTTTTCATGACTAACTCTCCTTTTTTCTCCTAGTTCGAAAAATGCAACTGTGTAAATCATTTAGGGAGAATGCGAAGCATTCTCTGAATCATCGCTGCCGAGCGATGATTCCCCGTCGGCAAGCGCCGCTTTTATCATAATCGCACACTCGACACGCTTCCGCTGCAGTTCACACCCCAGCTCGTAGGAACCGTTCACATCGCCGCTCTCATGGTAAGCGTTGGCCGCGCAGCCGCCACTACAATAAAATTTTGCGAAACAATCCCTGCACGCCTTCTTCGCGTAGACATTGCACGCTTTAAACTGATCCCGCAGATCCTCCCGGACGATCCCCTCGTCCACATTTCCCATGAGAAATTCCTCCTGTCCCACAAACTGATGACAGGGGTAAAGATCTCCCCAGGGGGTCACCGCAAGATATTCCGTACCCGACCCGCAGCCTGACAATCTCTTTGCCACGCAAGGGCCACCTTCTAAATCTATCATAAAATGAAAGAATTGAAAACCCTTTCCTTCTTTTTTTCTGCGAATATATTCCAAAGCAAGCCTGTCGTACTCAGCAAGGAGCTTGGGCACGTCCTCCATGCGCAGCGCATAATCCTCCGCTTTATCGGCCACCACAGGCTCCACCGAAATCTGCTCAAAGCCCTCATCAGCCAGATGGAGTACATCCTCGGAAAAGTCCGTGTTGTTGTGGGTGTAAGTGCCCCGCACATAATAATTCATCTGGCTCCTGCTCTCGGCGGCCTTCTTATATTTCGGAAGAATCTCGTCGTAACTGCCCTGTCCGCCACGGTGAGGCCGCATCAGGTCATGGATTTCCTTCCTGCCGTCTATGCTGAGTACCAGATTCGCCATCTCCCTGTTCACGAACTCCATGACTTCATCATCGAGCAGCACGCCGTTAGTCGTCAGCGTAAAGCGGAATTTCTTGTGGTGCGGCTCCTCCAGCGATCTGCCGTAAGCCACCAGATCCTTCACCACCTGCCAGTTCATAAGCGGCTCCCCGCCGAAGAAATCCACCTCCAGATTCACCCGGCTGCCGGAATTGGCCACAAGGAAATCAAGCGCCTTTTTACCCACTTCCAGACTCATAAGCGCCCTCCTGCCGTGGTATTCACCCTCCCCCGCAAAGCAGTATTTACATGCCAGATTGCAGTCGTGGGCGATGTGCAGGCACAGCGCTTTCACCACGGTTTCCCGGTTTTTGAACGCGTCTATGTAATTCTCGTAGATATCCTCCGTAAAAAGCTGTCCCTGCTCTTTCAGATACAGGATTTCCTCCACCGTCTCCTCCGCTTCGGAACGCTCCATGGCAAGCTCCTTCGCCACAGCAGCGGCGATACTTTCCCGCTCCTCATTCCCCTGTTTCAAAAACCGCTCCACAATCGGAACCGTATCGTAGGCGGACTTGTCCATCACATGTACGCTGCCACTGTTGACATCCATCACAATATGATAGCCGTTGCTGATATATTGATGTATCACAATCTTTCTCCTGACTTGTTTATTTGTATTGTTCAGACAAATTCGTGCAAGCACGATTTGTCTGACAAACGATGCTCTGGCTGAACTGTAGGCGCACACGCAGACGGGCAGCCCCGTCATACCCTGTATGCCGAGCCTGCCCTCTTTTCTTATCTTCGCTTTTCTCCACGTTCTGCCACCGTGCGCAGTTTGCGATCCGTTATCTCGCCTTCTCGCAGCTCTGGTTTCCTACGGTGCAGGATGTCTTACATGCGGACTGGCAGGAAGTCTGGCACTCGCCGCAGCCGCCCTTCTTCATGGATTCCTTTAAATCTCTGGTAGATAATGTCTTAATATGTTTCATCGGTGTGTCCTCCTTATGTATAGACTTGCTCATAACTTTAGACAGTATAGCATAAAACTTTCCGTCCGTCCAGTCTCATTTGGCGACCATACCACCGAGCATCCCACTGCCGGCGCAGAGGAAGAAAACCGTCATCATATTTCCTGCAATATCCTCCACCCCTTTGTTGACCGCCAGGGACACAACCACAAGAATCCCGAAATACAGCGCCCCCATGGCAAGCCCCCATAAAAACTTCTTTCTCTTCTCCCGCTTCCCCGCAAGCAGGCCCGCCAGAAAAGTGACGATAATATAGACCGCGATAATGCAGATGGAAACCACCTTTTCCGACAGGCCGAAACGGTACAGCATAAACGCAAGCAGCAGCAACAGCCCAGCCGTCAGGATATACGCCGCCAGCATACATTTGATGATAAATACGGCTTTTTCCATATATAAATCTTTTTTCCCCATGACTACCCCCTGTTCTTGTCTCTATTCCGCGCAGTTCCCGCCCCATACCTTTTCCCTGTAATATCTGTTTTTTCGTGAACCGCGTCCTCTTCTAAATATGTATTCCTCCATGCATTAAAACTTGACACATTCTTATTCTTATAATAATATTTTTGATTATAGATATCATAAAGGAGTGAAAATCATTGGATACCACAGGTGTCATACAACTCGTCTCGCTGGGAGTGCTGGTGTTTTTGTCAGCCTTTTTCTCCTCAGCCGAGACTGCCTTTTCAACCGTCAACCGTGTGCGGCTGCGCACTTTAGCGGAGGAGGACCATAAGGGCGCTATCCGCGTACTGGCCATTTTGGATCAGTACGGAAAAATGCTGAGCGCCATTTTGATCGGCAACAACATTGTGAATCTCTCCGCCTCCTCCCTGATGACCACTTTTGCCATCAGTTTCTGGGGAAGCAAAGCAGTGGGAATCGCCACCGGCATCCTGACCTTCGTCATTCTGATGTTTGGCGAGATCATCCCCAAGACATGGGCCATGCAGCGCGCCGAACCCATCGCGCTTCTGTTTGGCCCCGTTATCCGTCTGCTGATGATGATACTTACACCGGTTATCTTTCTGGTGGACATGCTCTCCAACTGGATTCTCCGGCTGCTACATATCAGCTCCGAGGGTAACAATTTCAGCATCACCGAGAAAGAGTTGAAAACCTATGTGGACGTAAGCCACGAAGGCGGCGCGATCGAGTCGGAGGAGCGCACGCTCATCTACAATGTGTTCGATTTCGGTGACACCGTTGCAAAGGACATCATGATCCCCCGTATCCAGATGACCACGGTCCCTTTAAGCGCCACCTATCAGGAACTGCTCTCCACTTTCCAGTCCTGCATGTTTACGCGCCTTCCCGTCTACGACGAAGACCCTGACCACATCATCGGTATTGTCAATATCAAAGATTTTATTCTGGTGAAGGATAAAGAAAAATTCAGCCTCAAGAAGATTTTGCGGGAGGCTTATTATACCTATGAGTACAAGAATGTATCTGATTTGTTAATGGAAATTCGGGAAACATCCTGCAATATCGCCTTTGTCTTGAGCGAGTACGGCGCAACCGTCGGCATGATCACGATGGAGGACATGATTGAGGAGCTGGTAGGTGAAATCCGTGACGAGTACGACGCGGACGAGGAAGAACTGATTCAGGAAACGGAGGAAGGCCAGTATCTGGTGGAGGGTGGTATGAAGCTGGACGACATAAACGACGCCCTCAACATCTCACTGGATTCCGAGGATTACGATTCCATCGGCGGTCTTATGCTGGAAAAGCTCGACCGTCTGCCCCAGGATCAGGAAACCATCACTTTAGAGAACGGCATCACCCTGCGGGCCTGCGGCATTCAGGACAACCATATCGTAAAAGTGCTGATTACCCTTCCGCCCGAAGACGCGCAAGAAGAGGCACAAGCGCCTGAGGACTCCTGATTATCATAGGTTCCGGCGCCCCTTCGCTTCGCAGCTTTTCCTCCGTGCGAAAGCCCCAGGTAACGCTGATACAAGGCAGTGACGCGTTTTTCGCCGTCTGAATATCCACTTCGGAGTCTCCCACATAGACTGCGCGGGAGGCATCGCATCCAAGTTCACGAAGCGCCCGGTACACCGTATCGGGCGCAGGTTTTCTCTTCACTTCCGCACTCTCCCCGATTGATATCGAAATAAACTCCCCGAAATATTTTTTACACAGTTTCTTGACCGCGCCGTCGAATTTGTTGGAGACGATGGCTAAATGGTACCCCTGCTCCTTCAATCCGGCGAGCATTTCCTGCACCCCCTCATAAGGACGCGTCTTATCCTCACAATGCGCCGCATAGTGTGCTTTAAAAGCTGCCAGAGCCGCCTCGTAGTCGGGATTTTCCAAGCCTAGCGGTATGCTGCGCTCCAAGAGTTTGGGCGCGCCGTTTCCCACAAAGGTGCGCACCTCGTCGATCGTATGTGCAGGGAAACCAAATGTTTTCATGGCGTGATTGACGCTGTCCGTCAAATCCTCCAGCGTATCGAGGAGTGTCCCGTCCAAATCAAAGATAACCGTATCTGTCATGCCGCCAATCCTTCCTTCATCCGGGCTGTGCAAGCCCCATGATCGCCTCGATCTCCGCCCCGTTGTCCGGCGCCGGTTCCAAAACCTCATGCTTCCCGTCCGGTGTGACTCTGGCAATCATATTGCCGTCCTTCGTGTTTTCCATCGCGTAATACAGCACTTCTTCCGAGTCCCGCTTAAAGACCGCATAAACCCGATAGCACAAGCCCTTTTTATTCGCCTCGTCAGGCATGTCCAGACGGGTAAGCTGTATCGTGTCCGTAAGGTTTAACGTCATAAAGGAGAAATCCTCCGCCCTGCAGCCGCACTTTTTCCCTTTTGGATAAACCTCATCGTAAAGCTGCAGAAGAAACGCCCCCTCCTCCTGCTGCAGCCGCTTAAGCCCCGCTTCCTTCTGTTCAAACAGGAACTTTGGCAGGAGGAAAAGTGATACCCTGTTGTGGGCAAAATCCTTAAACTGTTCCGGCGTCAGCTGGACAGTCTTCATCTGCCCGGCTGCCTTTCTGCGCTTTTCCGCTATCTCCAGAACCGATTTATTCAAAATCATCATACCGGTAAAGGGATTGACCACAACCTCCTCCACCTTATCCTGGTTGGCTGCCGCCATGGAGACCACCCCCATAAAGGGCATCGCCATCACCATGGGGCTCTTTTTATCCTCGGGAATCTGCTGTGGCGAAGTAAATATAGGAAGCGCCTGTTCCCCCGTCTCCTTGCGCAGCAGGCAGGGCACAATTTTCGTGTCCTTGGGAAACTGCACCGGCTTTCCCGTTTTCAACTGCTCCATGAGCGCCGGATCCATATCCTGCGGCGGTATGGCCGGTACAAGCACAATGGACTTCTCCAGAAGCTCCATTACCTTCACGTAGCTGTCCCTCTCCTTATCCGAGCGAAAAGCCGCGATCGCCTCCTCCAGCGCCTTGTTGTTCATTTTCTGTTCCGCCATAATTTCCTCCGTTTCGTGACGCTTATCACCGTCCTGTTGACCGCCTTATTCCGGATCAATCCCCGTCGCAGGTGTGATTGCAATCTGCAATTCCGCCAGCTGCTTTTCGTCCACCGTGCCCGGCGCCTCCGTCATCAGACAGGATGCGTCCTTGATCTTCGGGAACGCGATCACCTCGCGGATGCTGTCCGCATGGGTTAAGAGCATCACAATGCGGTCAAGACCGTAAGCAAGCCCCGCATGAGGCGGCACGCCATACTTGAAGGCATTTAACAGGAAGCCAAACTGCTCCCACGCCTGCTCCTTCGTAAAGCCCAGCACCTCAAACATTTTCTCCTGAATGTCGTCCTGGTGGATTCTGACGGAGCCGCCGCCAAGCTCCACCCCGTTTAATACGATATCGTACGCCTTCGCGCGCACCCTGCCCGGATCGGAGTCGATATACTGCCAGTCCTCCTCCATGGGCATGGTGAAAGGATGATGCATCGCCATAAAGCGATTCTCCTCCTCGCTCCACTCAAGGAGCGGGAACTCCACGACCCAGAGGAAGTTGAACTGCGACTCGTCAATCAGCCCAAGCTGTTTTCCAAGCTCTACGCGCAGCGCGCCGAGCACGCTGTAGACAATGTTTTTCTTATCCGCCGCAAAGAGAAGCAGATCGCCCTTCTCGCCCTCCATCGCCTGCACCAGCTTAGTAAGTTCCTCCTCCGTCATAAACTTGGCAAAGGAAGACTTGTATGTGCCGTCCTCCTGCACGCTTAAGTAAGCCAATCCCTTCGCGCCGTAGCCTTTCGCGAAATCCACCAGCGCGTCAATCTTTTTCCGCGGCATAGCCGCCTGTCCCTTCACGTTTAAGCCCCGCACGGAGCCGCCGTTTTCCAGCGCGGAGGTAAACACCCCGAAACCGCATCCTGCTACCACATCCGACACATCTGTCAGTTCCATCGCAAAGCGGGTGTCCGGCTTGTCGGAGCCGAAACGATCCATCGCCTCCTGCCATGTCATGCGCGGCAGGGGAAGCTGCACGTCAAGCCCGATCGCCTCCTTGCAGATATGTTTGATCAGCCGTTCGTTCACATCCAGCACATCGTCCACATCCACAAAGGACAGCTCCATATCCGCCTGCGTAAACTCCGGCTGCCTGTCCGCACGCAGATCCTCATCACGGAAACACTTTGCAATCTGGAAATACCGGTCGTACCCGGAGCACATCAGAAGCTGCTTGTAGAGCTGCGGCGACTGAGGCAGCGCATAGAAACTGCCCGGATGCACGCGGCTGGGCACCAGATAATCCCTTGCCCCCTCCGGCGTGGATTTGCAGAGAATCGGCGTCTCGATCTCCAGAAAGCCTTCCTTCGCCATAAAGTCCCGCATTTCGGAAACGATTTTACTTCTGAGCATCAGCTTTTCCTGAATGTCGGGTCTTCTCAGATCCAGATAGCGGTATTTGAGACGGATCTCCTCCTTCGTCTTGGAGTCCGCCTCCACCGGGAAGGGCGGCGTCTCGGATTCTGACAGAACGCGCACCTGTGCCGCGCGGATCTCGATTTCACCCGTCTTTAAATTTTCATTGACGGCGCCGGAGCGCTTCTCCACCTTGCCCACAACGGCGATGACAAACTCGCTTCGCATCTTCTCCGCCTTGGCAAAGGCTTCCGCCCCGCAGTCCGCCTCCTCGAATATAATCTGCAAAATGCCGGAACGGTCGCGCAGATCCACAAATATGATACCGCCCTTGTTCCTCTGTTTCTGCACCCATCCCATAACGGTCACTTCTTCCCCCACATTCTGTAAGGAAAGTTCCGCACAGCGGTGTGATCTCTTTAAGCCCTTCATTGATTCTGCCATAATCGTGTTTTCCTCCTTCGGGAGCGCCTTTCTATTTAAAAATCAGCATATCACTGTAATTTTCAAACTGTCTCCCGCTCTGACGCTTTGCGCCATTTATCTTTTTAGTTCTTCCTTATAGAACTCCTCAAACGCCTCATACCCCTGCGCGGTGAGCTGTTCCTTCTGGAACTTCTTGTTCTTGTTCATGCGCGCCACCAGAATCTGGTTTCCCTTTTCCCGCTCCGCCTGCGCTTTCGCCATCACCTCGCACAGCTTTGCGGAGGGCAGCCCTTTTTCCATCAGATAGGCGATTTTCTTTCCCGCCTTCGGCACCTTAAAGCCGCTCTCCAAAAGCAGCAGGATGATGCGCTCAAAGCCGATGGAAAACCCACATGCCGGCACATCGTTACCCGTGAATTTCCCCACCATCTTGTCGTATCTTCCGCCGCCGCCGCAGCTTCCGCCGAACTCCGGCATATCGATCTCGAAGATCGTGCCCGTGTAGTAGGACATGCCACGCACCAGCGTCGGGTCGAACACCAGCTTGAAGAAGTCGCCCTTGGTCGCCTCCACGCTGTCTATGATTTCCTGAAAGCTCTCCATAACGCCATCGGCAAGCACGCCGTCCAGTTTTTCCGAAATGTAGGCGATTGGCTGATCCGCCGTCTCCAGGCCCGCGAACAGCGCCAGATACTTGTCCACGCTCTCCTGCGGGAATCCCGCTTCCAGAAGTTCCGTCTCTACACCGTCCCTGCCGATCTTGTCCATCTTGTCCAGAATGATAAACACCTGATCGTAATCTTCTTCGGCAAAGCCGCTGTAAGCCGCCATCGCCTTCAAAATCTGCCTGTCGTTGATGCGGATGTTAAAGTTTTTAAAGCCGATCCTGCCAAGCGTCGTGGTGGTCGCCAGAATCAGTTCGATTTCCGCCAGATTCGTCGCCTCCCCCAGAATATCAATATCGCACTGCATAAACTGGCGGTAGCGTCCACGCTGGGGCCTGTCCGCCCGCCACACATTGCCCATCTGCAAAGCCTTGAAAGGCGCGGGCAGCTCGTTTGCGTGGTTGGAATAATACCGCACCAGAGGCACCGTCAGATCGTAGCGCAGACCGCCGTCCGTCAGGTCTTCCTCGCTTTTCGCCTCGTCGATGCGCAGCTTCTCGCCCCGCTTCAATATCTTAAAGATCAGCTTCTCGTTCTCGCCGCCCGCCTTGCAGTTTAAGTTCGCAAGGTTTTCCACGCAGGGCGTCTCGATCGAGGTAAAGCCGAAATTTCCGTAGGTTTCTTTGATGATGCCGATCACATAGTCGCGGATCTCCATCTCCTCGGGGAGAATGTCCTTCATGCCTGTCATCGGTTTTTTGCTCAGTGCCATGGTTACCTCCGTGCGGGAGTCATGTCCCACTTATTTTTTGTCTATCCGGCATGATGATACATGCTTGTTAGATTTTACACTCTTTTGAGAATATTTTCAAGATGTGGGAAGTTTTTGAAATAATCGTATGAACAATACAACTCTAATTTCAATATGTGTGAAGATATTTTATTAAATCAAAGCATTTCTCTTCATTATGCAGCGTATATTGATTTTTTGTGGCAGGATTGCCAGAAAAAGTCAACGTATCAAATAATATGATTACGATTATGCTTCCCCCGCATACCGTCTCCGATAATACGCCATCGTCCGATATTCCAAAACATCCTTCATCTGCCGCTTAAAAGCATCATTCTGTACAATCTCCGCAAGCTCCTCCCTGATCGCCAGCGCATATCCCTCCCGCTCCACAAAAAAGCCTTTCCCGGAAGCCTTCAAAAAATGAATGGGCATACTCTTTGCCTTGCTAAGATGCTGTTTGTCTGTCATTTGTTTATAATCCGTGTATGACTGATCAGGCGTCAGGTCTTTCCAGTTTGTCCCGGTATTAAAAAATTCCTTCCAGCCTGCCAGAACCTCCTCCTCTGTCACCGCCATCCGCACATTTCCATGGTTGTAAAAGCTGTACAGAATCGGCATCTTATAAACCTTCTGCATATCCGTTGTCTCCATCAGCGACAGAAATTCCCGCCCGATGCTGTCATATACTGTCTGCTCTTCCTCTGACAGTTCGTGCAGTTCATGTAAAAAATCCAAATACTGACGGAAGGGATTCTCCTTTGCATGCCGCATACAATATTGATAACTTTCATCTTCCATGTAGGTGAAGAGCTCCATCCTTGTTGGAACTCTATTTTCAAGCTGTTCCTTTATTCTGTAATATTCCTGCACGATCCGTTCTTTTGCCGATAAAGACTTTTTCTCCATCTCTTTGAAAAGATCGACCAGCCTCATATCGAAGTCCACGATACAATCGTCCGGGTAATCTATTCTGTGATAATCCACCGCCGCACGCTCACCAAGATTCCTGTCGCCGCTTAAAAGAAACGGCGCACGTCCCGCCTTCTCATAATTTCCAATAAAATCAAGCACATTCAAGTACTCTTTTCCCCGATAGGTACGAAGTCCGCGTCCAAGCTGCTGTAAAAAAACAACCGATGATTCTGTAGGCCTCAAAAACAGCACCATATCAAGCGCCGCAATGTCCACGCCCTCATTGAACATATCTACCGAAAAAATGACCTCAATTTCCCGACTGTTCAATTTCCTGATCGCCTGATTTCTGTCCTCAGAATATGCGCCGTCCGCGTTGCTGTAAACTGCCACGGCTTTGACACCCCGCGCACAAAATTCCTTTGCCATCTCCTCCGCATGCTGTCTGGAGCAGCAAAATCCCAACGCTCTTTTGGAAGGATATTTCCTGTAATATTTATAGATCAGATCATACCTTCTGACATTGCCGATATAAGTTTCATTCAACTCTTTCTCATCATAACGTCCCTTCACCAGATGCAGCGAAGAATAATCCGTTTCGTCATAAATGCCGTAATAATGAAACGGAACCAAAATACCCTTATTGATCGCCTCTTTTAAGGAAATTTCATAAGGCACATTGTAATCGCAAATCTCAAAGATATTCCTGCCGTCCATCCTCTCAGGCGTGGCAGTCAGCCCCAATAAAAACTGAGGCTTAAAATAATTCACGATTCTCTGATATTGATCGGTAACGGCATGATGAAATTCGTCGATCACCAGATAGTCAAAATAATCAGGACTGAAATATTCTTCTCTCAGATATTCCTCCCTGCCAAGTGTCACCACCGAGGCAAAGATCACAGCCTTATCCGTATCTTTTTGCCTGCCGTCAAAAAAGCCGTAATCTTCCGACTGCCGTACATTTTGAAAAGATACCGCCGCCTGCTGTAATATTTCCTCACGATGCGCCACAAACAAGACACGCTTAAATGCCGCCGAATCGAAAGCCGCAAGATAGGTTTTCCCAATCCCTGTAGCCGCCTGCACAAGTCCTTTCGACGCGCCCTCGGCACGGCTGTTCTCCAAAGCATATAATGCCTCTATCTGCGCGCCCCTCGGCTGGAAAAGAGCTTCTATTACAGAACCTCCCGTTCCTTCCACCGGCTGGTCTTCCACGTCATCATACCTTGCCAAATCTTTTGCCACCGCCGGCTTATGCCAGTTGCGGGAATAGGCTGCCAATTCTTCATCATTAATTATAATGGAATGCTTCTCAAACAAATCCAAAAATGTTTCATAAAACAAAGTGAAATTCCGATTGTCTGCCAGACTGCTAAACCGATAATTCCACTCTATGCCGGAGGTAAGCGCGCTCTTGGAAATATTGGAAGATCCTATGTAGATTTCTCCGTGATTCTGATAATGAAAGATATAAGCCTTTGGGTGAAACGACCGCTTTTTCTCATTGTAGAATCTTAAATCAATCCGATCCCCGAGTTCCTTCTTGATCAGATACAGGGCCGACGGCTGTGTAATGCCCAGATAGTTTCCCGTAAGAATCCGAATCTGTACGCCCCTGTCCAATGCTGCCTGTAAATCCTTTAAGATCATTTTCACGCCGGATTCCATCAGGAAAGAGACAATGATATCAATACGAACCGCCTTCTGCATACTCATCTTTAACTGATAATACAGAAAGCGGCTCCTGTTTCGATCTCCCGTCATCACATCTGTCGGTTCAACGGTCTCAATCTGTAATGGTGTCTCCTGCCCATCGCCCAGATTCAGTTTTTTCGTAAGATCAAATTGAGCCATTTTTCCTCACTTCTTCCCGGACGTGCATCTGAACTGATCCACGCTTCCTCTGTCTGCAATTCTTTTATATCTTTGATAAAATCCGCAAAGGTTTCTTCCGTCATATCCGTGAAATAACGTCCGTTTCGCTCTCCCTCAAAAGTGCCGTACTTAAAAGACGTGTAAATGATACCGTTTGGTTTCAGAGCAATACTCATTTTCCGCATGACTTCGGCAAGTTCCTCCCGTGTCAGATGCAGAATCGAGGAACATGCCCAGATGCCGTCGTACTCCGAAACTGCCGATAGTTCCTGAAAAAACATGTTCCTTACTTCAACGCCTATGTATCGGGAGGCAAGTTTACATAACTCTTCCGAGCCGTCTATGGCGTCCACCTGATACCCTTGCTCCAAAAAGGCTTTCGTGTCGCGACCGGAACCGCAGCCGAAATCGAGAATGCGGGCAGAGGCAGGGAGACAGGAGAGGAAGCGGTTTTGGGTGGCTGTAAATTCAACGGATACGGTGTTTTGGCAGAATTTGGCGGCGTTTTGGTTGTAGTAATTTAAGGTTTTGGACATATGTTACCCTTTCTTTATACATATAAAAGATTTCCCGCTCCACGCTGCCACTCATTACCGCCATGGAACTTTTGAACTTCAGTATATATTCACAAGTGAAAGCCTGATTAATTCACATCATACTTTTTAAAATAACAGCAGCAATATTTTTCCCTTCTCGCCGATCACTTCCTGTTTTCGCAATTGTAGTTTTATATCTTTCATCCCCAAAATAAATTAAACGATAATGTTTTCCCT
This sequence comes from uncultured Lachnospiraceae bacterium, assembly GCA_910584725.1. GTDB lineage: Bacteria > Bacillota > Clostridia > Lachnospirales > Lachnospiraceae > UBA3282. The sequence continues at coordinate 52,860 of CAJUBE010000018.1, forward strand.
CTTCCGTTATCTCTAAACCAAGTTCTTGAAGCTGTTGCCGCATCACATTAGACATGGTTCTATAATCCCGGAACACACTCTTAATTGCTTTCTCACGCTGCTCACCAATTTTCTGATAATCATTACTTTCTAATATGTCGTTTAGTACATCAAATCTGCGCGATTTTTCATTAATTTTTTTTAATTTTTCGTCTATCGCATCAAGAATCATTTCTTTTATCTCACCATGGTAAAATTCCTCCTCATCCCCTAAATATAAAATCGGAATATTGTCAACGCTATCCATTTTCGCTCTCAAGCCTTGATTTTCATAGGTCAGTGCATCATTTGTACGCGTCAAACTCTCTATCTGATTTTGAAGACGTGCCAAATCTTCCTCAAAACCATCTAATATTTTATCTGCTTCTGCCTTGGCATTTTCAAGCGCTTTCTGCTGCATATTTTCTTGTGTCTTATCTAAATTAGCTTTCAACGCGAGAAGCTCATATAAAGCTTCTCTCCTTTCTTCTTCAGCCTGTGCCCTTTCTCTTTTTTGACTTGATAACTGCTCTCTAAGAAGTGCATTGTTTACTCCTTGCCAAGTATATAACGGATCAACCATTTGCGCATTACTATATTGAATAACAACTCTAATCACTCTCTCCAATAAAAGAGAATCCATTCCAACAGAATTGCGATATAAATATCTTCTATGTCCCATCGCTTGATTTGCATAATAAATCCCTATAGCTCCATAATACTCATTTTTCCCATCACACATACTTTTTAAGCTGCTATTCGTACAATTACTCTGTTGAACAAGTACATGCGCTACCCCTTTTAACCTTCCCGCCAACACATAGACATTTACGGGATCTTCATCATAAAATGTTTTTGAAATAAATACCACAGGCAGCTTGTGACGAATCTTCCCATTAATAATATCCGCAATCATTCCTACTTTTTCACTATCTATAATTATCGGTGTTCGCAATATGGGCAAACATTCATCTTCTTTTAGATAACCTCTTTCTATTAACAATGTAATAAAATGCGGTGTAGAAAATTTCGCATCAATCAAAAGTGCCTCTTCAAGATAACTTCTATCTAATCTAATAGCCATTTTCATGGTATTAAAATTCATAACGTAATCTGTATCCCAAATTACCCCATCCTCTTCCTTTTTCTCATATCGAACCGCAATAATATTCTGATTACTATACTCTTCTATATCCAACCATAGATTATCATTTCCATACCGAACATTATGCTCCCCTCTCCACTCAATACCTTTTATAATATTATTCTCATGAGGACTCCCTTGATTCCACTCTAAAACAAGCTTTATAAAGTCATCCTTCGTCATTGAATTGTTAATATCAAGAAGCGTTGAAAACAATAACATCCTTTTCTCCCACCTTTTTCATTCGTAATAATACATCTTATATATAGTAATCTTTAAACACAACTTGCATGTTATCCCACATTGCAAATTATTTAAAAGATTTTAGCATATATCGTCACTATTAAAATATTATAAACTATATATTGTATAAATACAACCCGTGGTCAAAAATCCAACGGGCATTCCGATCTTTTTCATTGAAATACATTTCATTGAATCATATTTCATTTAAATATCAACATCTTATTGCATGAATGTCAACAGCATACAGAAGAACAGAAAAATATTTATGAAACATTCTCCCGCTCACCCATACATCCCCTTCACATCAACCAACTCCGCCCCCTCATCCCCTGCTCTCCTCTTCACCGCTTCCGTAAACCCACTCTTGCTGATAAAAATCAGCCACTTATCCTTCACGCCCGGAAACGCTTCCGTCGCTGTCACTAAATCGTCATATTCATCCATTCCCATCGGTCTGTTTCGAAACTTGCATTCCACGAAGATGCCCTTCTCTCCTCTTCTGTCAAGAGCTAACAGATCCACATCATCCTGCGCCTTGATGACCGGATTATTTCCCCACCACTTTCCAATGGCATGTGGAATAAAAGGAAGTGTACCACCTTTAGCCCTCCTGATCAGATACTGCCTGCAAATATCTTCAAATGCAGCCCCCATATAGTCATTGATTTCCTCCATGATTTCATCCGCCGCCTGTTCAATTCCCAACATACTATAATAGCTTTTGTTAGAAAACACATATCTGTACCAAAATTTGTAAAAGTGATCAGTAATTTCATAAATACCTTTTTTACTTCCATCCGTCTCACCACATGGAACATGCTTTTCCAGCAAACGGAGAGTCTGCAATGTCAACATATATTTACTGCATTTGCTCTTTTCCTCGTGAATACGGTCTGCAATTTCCATTATTCTGTTACAGCCGTTTGCCACCGCTTCCAGAATGGAATTATAAACAGCCGGTTCTCTAAGTTCCATGCGCAGCAATGTCTGCGGCTCGTCATTCAAAAAGGCTCCTTCCGATAATATCTCCAAAATTAAATTTTCTCTGAGAGTACGTTTTGGATCAAACGCGTTCAGATATCTTGGAACCCCGCCCAGAATACCGTAAGCGATCAGCTTTTCCTCTTCAGAATAATCAGGAAAAAACGCAGCGCTTTCCAGATAATCAAAAGGGAGCACTTCCATACTTCCCGTACTGCGTCCATATAAGGGGCTCTTATATCCCATCACATCATTCAACATAAAACTGACGCTTGAACCGCAAAAAATCAGAAATAAATTACGTTCTTTCCAATCGTGGTCGATTTTATGCTGGAAAATGCTTTTAACACTCGGATTGCTCTCCGCCAAAAAAGGAAACTCGTCAATAATCAACACAGTCTTTTGCTTTTGTGCTTTTTTACCAAAATAATCTAAAGCATCTGACCAGCTTGCAAAACTCGCTATAAAGCCGCCGTCAAAATGCTCCTGCAAAAGTTTTGAAAAATCTTGTAAATTTAAGGTATCGTTCTTTTCCTGTGCAGAAAAAAATATGGTTTTGTGCATTTTTGAGAATTCCTGCAAAATCGTGGTTTTTCCTATTCTCCGCCTCCCGTACATAACCATGAACTCAAAACGCTCGCTTGCATACATTCGTTCCAGTTGATTCATTTCCTGCAATCTTCCAATCATTGTGCTCCTCCATTTTAGGCAAAAAGGAAAACTACTTATGAGTAGTATACTCTAAAGTAGCTTTCTTTTCAATGATAATTATTCCCTTACTACATTACATTTCCTACCTCGACGACGGCACCATCCGTATAATCCTCCCCGCGAACTCGTTAAAGTTCTGGGTCTGGAGGATCACCTTTCCCGGCCCGGTCAGCTTCGTCAAAAACAGTCCTTCGCCGCCCAGGAAAATATTTTTCAGTCCCTTTACAGTCTCGATCTCATAGTTGACGCTTCTCTCAAAAGCAACCACATTTCCTGTATCCACTTTGAGGACTTCGCCCGGCGCCAGATTCTTCTCCACCTTATTGCCGTCAATTTCCAGAAATACCATGCCGCTTCCGCTGATATCCTGCAGGATAAAACCCTCTCCACCGAACAGCCCTGCGGAAAACTTTTTGGTAAAAGTTATGTTCAGATTCACGCTCTCCTGCGCGCAGAGAAACGCCCCCTTCTGGCAGATCAGGCCGCCGTTTGCACCCGCGTCAACGGGAAGCACCTCCCCAGCCACGGTTGAGGCAAAAGCGATCGTGCTTCCGGCTCGCTCCGCCCTGTAGGTCGCCATAAAAAGGGATTCCCCCGAAAACATACGGCCAATGCTCTTTCCCAGACCGCCCTTCATGTTGGAATCCATGGAAATTCCCTCCGACATCCAGGCCATGCCGCCCGACTGGGTGTACATCGCCTCCCCCGGCGCGTCAAACAAAACCTCCACAGCCGGCATCGTGTCTCCAATAATTCTGTACTGCATATTGAACTCCTCCTTCGCACAATAATTTTTCCACAGATTATTTTATCACAATTTCCTCTGCCGCTCTACCTGCTTTTTGCTTCCAAGCCTCGCAAAGTCAGTTCCCCAAAAGCGCCCGCTTCCTCTCGATCATCTCCTCCACCCTCTCGATATACTGGGTCACATCCTTCACATTCTCGCACCGCTCGATCCGATCGTCCGAAAACACGCCCTTGGTGATGGAGCCGGCACCCAGCGCCGCGATGGTCTGCTTCTCCTCGTTGATCAGAATGTTGTAGATGCCGTACTTACCCTGTCTGGAATAGCCCACATTTTCAAAATTGCCCGACATATTTTTCTGGCGGTAAAGATAATAGGGCACCATGTCCAAAGCCGCCGCCCCGCGGGACGCGATCTCCATGATCTCCTCCGTGTTATTGTAGGCGGTCGCACCGTGTTCCTCGATCCATTTCCCCAGTTTGGAGGCACGTTTCACCGCAAGGGAATGCACGGTCAGCGCATCCGGCGAGAGCGCCTTAACCGCCTCTATGGTATGCGCCACATCCGCCGCCGTCTCCCCGGGCAGCCCCAGAATGATATCCATATTGATATTGTCGAACCCTATCTTTCTCGCTAGATGGAATGCCTCCTCCACTTGTTCCACGGTATGCCGCCTGCCGATCAGGTCAAGGGTCTCCTGCTTCATGGTCTGGGGATTCACGGAAATTCTCGTCACCCCGTTTTCCAGAAGCACCCGCAGCTTTTCCTCCGTAATGCTGTCGGCTCTCCCCGCCTCCACCGTGAACTCCTGCACAAAACTAAAATCAAACGCGCTCTTCAGTCTCGTAAGAAGCCGCGCCAGCTCCTGCGCTGACAGGGACGTGGGCGTGCCGCCGCCGATATAGACGGTGTCCAGTATCTTATCCCGCATCATTTCTGCCGTCGCTTCAATCTCGCGCTCCAGCGCCGCCAGATAACTGCCCACCTTCTTTTTCCATGCGCCGATGGGATAAGAAGTGAAGGAACAGTACAGACAGGTGGTGGGGCAGAAGGGAATCCCCACGTAAAGGCTGTAACCGTCCTCATAATGGAGGGTGCTCAGAATCTGCTGTTCTCTCTTTGCGATATCCAACGCCAGCGCAGTTTTCTCCTCACTCACCAGATGTATGGTTTTCATGTAGCCGGCGGTCTCCGCCTCGCTTTTCCCCTGTTCCATCATGGTCATGGCGATCTTTGTGGGACGGATGCCCGTCAGATTCCCCCACGGCAAAGTCGTGCCCGTCTCCTCGCAGAGAGATTGATAGAAAAACCGCTTGAACGCATTTTTATATTCCGGGGTGCCCGCCGGCTCCTGCGGCTGCCAGATGTACACATGGCTGTCTCCTTCCTCATTTGCAACTGCCGTTCCGTTCTCCGTCTCACTGTTATGTAAACCACCGTCAGACCCAGTATTATGTAAACCGTCACAAAATTCTGACACCTCTTTCTCACATCCCGTCTTTCCCGTTTCTATTTGCCGGGAACCTCTGATCATCCTCAGTGTCACCTCATCCTCGCCGAAAAACAGCTCCATCACCGGCTCACCTTCCAGAATCCTTCTGTCCCTGACCTCAGAGTCCGGCGCCAGCATCCGCGGCTCCCACTCCGGGTAAAAGGACTTCAATAGCGCCTGTATGTCATATTCAAACTGTGTCTTGTTGCTCTTTATGATCTGCATTCTATCTTCCTCCTATCGATCCCGCGGCATTCCCATCTTGCAACAGTTCAGCCTCCGGCATCCCTGTTGCAGAATCTGCCCATTCCAAGTCGCCTGCGGCGAGGGGCAGATTCTGTTTTGACCAAATCTACATATTTTTACGGACTTTGCAGCAAGTGCAAAGTCCTGGTGTGAACGGTTACCCCATCTTGTCCCGTACCCCCGCCGCGTCAATACCGGGATGGGTCAGATAGAGACGGCAGATCTGCTCCGTCATTTCCTTAGATATTCCATATTTCACGGCGATATCGGAAACGCTTTTCCCTTTATCAACATCCCGCAGAATCAGACGCAGTTTATCCACAGAAAATGTCGTTTCCTCCAATTTCTCTGCGCCGCCTCCCTTTCCCTTTTCCATCGCAGTCCGTCCGCCCTTTTTATCCATGGTCGCCTGCATATCCTGCGCAATGTCTTTTCTGATGACCCGAAGCTCTCCTGTCTGTTCCTCTATTTCCACCACCGCCATGGTCACAGGCTGAGAGAACCGCCTCGGTCCGCAGCTGCCGGGATTTAAGAAAAGACAGTCTCCCTCCCTGCGCTCCTCGTACTTATGCGAATGCCCATACACCGCCAGATCATAACTTCCCATCTCTTTCGGCATATGCTTTCTGTTATGTACCATGAAAACCCGCAGACCGCAGATTTCCTCCGACAGACTTTCCGGCAGTCCCTCCGCCCACTCCTTGTCCGCATTCCCCCGGACGATATAGAGCGGCGCGATCTCCTTAAGGCCCTCCATCACCTTCGGCGTATTGATATCCCCCGCATGTAAAATCACATCGCACCCCCACAGAATCTCCGCCACCTCATCCCGCAGCTTCCCGTGCGTATCCGACAGCACACCGATCCGTTTCATGTCCCTCTCCTTTTCCAAAGCGTCTCACACGCCCATCCGTTCTTAATACACATCAGCACTCCATTGTAAGTAACTGCGAAACTCCTCACAGTCCTTCCTAATTGTGCAAATAGCTCTCGCAGTTGTCCTTGCGCCGGGATATGAGATTTTCTTAATATATAAAAAATCCATTTCCCGGAGCCGGACACAAGAGAGCTATTTGTGCAATTCCAATACCCACAAAGGAGTTTCGCTCTCACATATCAGCTTATATTTTGTTAAACGGCTCCTTATAGCACGCCACGCTCCCCAGCTCCTCCTCAATCCTAAGAAGCTGGTTGTACTTCGCCACCCGGTCGCTCCTGCAGGGCGCGCCCGTCTTGATCTGCCCGGCGTTCACCGCCACCGCCAAATCCGCGATAAAGGTATCCTCCGTCTCGCCGGAACGGTGGGAAATCACCGCCTTATAGCCGTTTTTCTGCGCCATCTCTATGGCGTCCATCGCCTCGCTGACCGTGCCGATCTGGTTCACTTTCACCAAGATCGCGTTTGCCACCTGCAATTTGATACCCGCGTCCAGACGCTTGGTATTTGTGACAAACAGATCGTCGCCCACAAGCTGGATTTTCTCACCCAGCTTTTTCGTCATCATCTGCCAGCCGTCCCAGTCGTCCTCCGCCAGCCCGTCCTCAATGGAGATGATGGGATAACGCTGTACCAGTTCCTCATAATAAGCCACCATCTCCTCGGTGCTCCGCGTAATCTCGGGAATCTCCCCGCAGTCCGGCGTCTGGCAGCCCGCCTCATAGCACGACGTCACAAAAGAACCTTCCGTCTCCTGCCTGTGCCGCTTTAACTCCGTCTCGCCCGGGAAATGGTATACCCCGTCTGCCTCATTATAAAGCTCGGAAGCCGCCACGTCCAGCGCAATCTTGATATCCTGCCCCGGCGTGTAGCCCGCCGCCTTGATGGATTCCACAATCAGGTCCAGCACCGCGAAAGCGTCCGGCAGAGAAGGCGCGAATCCGCCCTCGTCGCCGACGCCCGTGGAAAGCCCCCTGTCGTTACATATTTTCTTTAAGTTGTGATAAATTTCCGCGCAGATGCGCAGTCCGTCCGCAAAACTCTCCGCCTGCACGGGCATGATCATAAACTCCTGAAAGTCCACGGTGTTGTCGGCATGTTTGCCGCCATTTAAAATGTTCATCATCGGCACCGGCAAGAGTCTCGTATACGCGCCGCCCAGATACCGGTAAAGGGGAATCCCCAGCGCCGCCGCGCCCGCTCTGGCACATGCCATGGAAACGCCCAGCGTGGCGTTGGCTCCCAGATTGCTCTTGTTGTCCGTGCCGTCCTGCTCGATCAATGTCCGGTCAATCAGCCCCTGGTCAAAGGCGTCCATGCCAAGAAGCGCCTCCTTGATCTTCGTATTCACATTATTGACCGCCTTGGTCGTTCCCAGACCAAAGTACACCGTCTCCCCGTCGCGAAGCTCCACCGCCTCAAACCGCCCGGTACTGGCGCCGCTCGGGACAGCCGCCCTGCCTTTGTACTGACAGCCGCCCACCTCCTTCTCCACGGTCACCTCCGCCTCCACGGTGGGGTTGCCGCGGGAATCCAATATCTGCCTTGCATGTACATCCACAATTCGTAGTTTGCTGCCCATATAAAAACCTCCTCTGCGCACTTTTTATATCTAGTATGCGCAAAGGAGGTCTGAAACATGTACTTTACCCGATTTTTACCTTCCTATTCGGAAAAGCGCTCCCATAAAGAAAAATCACTTCGCCGCCGTAATCGTGAGCGCGTGCATATACGCGTCGTCCCCTCTGGAACAGGTCACGGAAATTTTCTTTCCCTTCACCAGAACCTTACAGCCGACGGGAGCGGAAACCTTGTCCATCTTTAACTCCATCTCGCCCGCGGAAGTATCCAATAAAAGAATATTCTCCGTGGACTTTTCCTTCACCGTACCGATCACCGTAGACTGTGACGAAGTGTCCACGGAAGCCGAGGAACTGTCCTTCACGCCCACAATAGACGTGACATGAAGGTTGCTGTCCGAGCCTCTGAAATAAGTAACCATCAGCTTATTGTCCGGCGTCAGAACCATCCCTTTGGACGTGTCCGTGCTGTCGTCAATTTTAAAAGTAAAAGTCCCCTCGGAAGTTGCCAGATAAAGCGTTGACTCCTCCGTGTTATCTTTCACCGTGCCCGTCACGGATCTCGTCTCGCCTGTGGGATTCACCACCGGCGTCTGCGTGTACGTCTGGGAAAATGTTCCTGTCTGGGACGCGTCGGTTGAGGAGACGGGCGCCGCCGCCACATCCGCAATGCTGATGACGTGCATGTAAGCGTCCTCGCCTCTCGCGCAGCTCACCACATACTTCCCGGAAACCACCAGAACAGAGCAGTTGCTCAAATCCGTGTTCTTGTCAATCTTTAACTCCATCTCGCCCTGCGCCGTATCCAGATGCAGCACGTCTTCCGTCGTCTTATCATTCACCGTTCCGACCACACTGGAAACCTTTGAGGTATCCACATTGACACTGGGACTCTCCCCGTTCTCCGAAATCGTAACAGCGTGGAGATAACCGTCGTTTCCGTTTGCCACCGACACGCTGATCTTCTTGTCCGGCAAAAGCATCTTGCAGTTGCCTGTGCTGGTGCTCCCGTCGATCTTGATTTCCATCCTGCCGTCCGAAGTGTCCAGATATAAAAGCTTGGCGGTAGTCCCTTCCATCACCTTGCCCTGTACCGTGGCGATCACTTCCTCCGCCTGCACCTTCATTGCCGTCGCCGCAGGCGAAAGCAGCATCCCGCAGGCGGCAAGAGCCGTCATGCAAACCCTCGCTGATCTTTTGTATTTTTTCATGCTTTCCTCCTCACCTGAGCAGATGTTTCAATCTTCTCCTCCAGCCTATGTTGCGCAAGATTACCATAATAAATACTTATGTAAATCTATCATACAACATTTCTGGCAAAAAAAGCAAGCATTTTTCAAATTACTTTCACTCTAACCGCCATGATTCCGCTCTGCGGAATCTCAAATCTATGCGGAGAATGCCGTATTTCAGGCATTCTCCTGCGTGAAACGGAGTTGCAAGGCAACTCCTAGAACTTCTTAGCGAAGCAACCATTGCTGCTGAGCTTTAGAAGTTCTTTTCACTCTACACTATTGTTTGTAAAAAACCTCTCCGTTACACCAGAAATAGTCCCTTTCCTCCGAAATCCCCAGTATGTACCATGCCAGTTCGCCTTCCTTTGTCCCGCGCCAGTAAATTGCCAGCTCCGGGCAAAGCCCCCTGCTGCTCCTGTCCACAACATCCCACTCATAATACGTGTCGCCGTAAAACTCTACTGCCGGATAGTAAACCACCGCTTTGTCACCGTCAAACTGCAATACCACATCATATTCTTCACTGTCACCCACATCCTTTGGGTGGTAATACCATACGCCTTGCAGCGCTTCTTTGGTGATCTTGCCCCAATCGCCGAGCACATACGTATTTTCCACCGCAGAGGTGTCCGCATCCATGTTTAAATTCTCAAAAACCGCCGCATTGATCAGGCAGTCGCCCCTCTCTTCCGTATGCGTTTCAGAGAACGTCTCCGTGTCGCGAATCCACCCCTCCACAATATGATTGCCGAGAAACCGCCTGTGCCCCGACTCAACACTCACTTTCACCTCGCACGTCCGCACCCAGTCGTCCCCGTCAAACTGCAGTGTAACCGCCGTGCCGTCCGCATTCATCACGCCATCCGTACACCCAAACAAACAGTAATTGGTATCCCCACTCTCCGAACAGAAACTGTCCGTCTCCGCATAATACCAGTCCTTCATTCCTTCGCTTCCCTTCTCCACAAGCTCGTCGTAGGTAAATCCCACTTTTTCCAAAAGCAGGGCGTCCACAGCCGCCTTATCTATGGCGCCGAAATCCGTCTCGATTTCCGCATAGTTCCAACGCGCCAAATGCGCCTGTTTCTCCTCCTCCGTTCCCGGTCTCCCAACCCCCGCACTGCTGTAAAACACCTGATAGAGATCAATCTGTTCCGGGCTTTTCCAATCAGACAAAAGAAATCCATAGTTGGAAAACTCCTGTATCCACTCCGTATATTCCGCAAGCTCCTCCTCCGTCAGACGCCTGCCGTTTTCGGGTATCTCCAGCCCCTTTTCCTCGTTCACAGACGGGGACGGCTCCCCGCTTTCCAGTCCCGGCTGCCCCCCGTCATCTGCGGACTGCGCATCCCCGCTGTCTGCTTCCTTCTCCGCAGCCCCAGCCTCGTCCGCCATCCCGCCAGCCTCATCAGACAAAACGCCATCGCCAGACTGGTCTCCTTCGCCGTCATTCTCCGCCTCGGAAACATCCGCCTCAGAAATCTCCTGCTCCTGCCCCCGATCCTGCGCCGCGCCATCCGCCTGCTGCCCGCACCCGGCACAAAGCCCCAGCACACAAACTCCCGCTAAAACCGCCAACTTCTTCCTCACTTACACATCCTCCATCTATAAAAATAGTATTGTTACGCAGAATTAAATTTCAAAAAATATTTGTCATAAATCAAAACGGCAGAGTGCACAAATAGTTCTCCTGTGTCCCTGCCGCCATATTTTTTGCGCTATTCGTTCCGTATCGCCGCCAGCGGGCTAAGCCGCATTGCCCTCCTCGCCGGGAAAAACCCTGCCACCATGCCCACCATCACCGCAAACACCAGCGACAGAAGCACAAGCCAGATCGGAATGTAGGAAATGCCGCCTGAAGTTGCCATATATTCGTTGGCGTTCGCCGCCACTTTATTAATGATCACAGACAGGATAAAACTCAAAATCAGTCCGATCACGCCGCCGATGAAGCCGATAAAACCTGCCTCCATCAGAAAGAGACTGCGGATGTTTCTCAGGTCGCACCCCAGCACCTTCATCACGCCGATCTCCTTCGTCCGCTCGTAAATGGACATCATCATCGTGTTGGTGATGCCGATCGCCGCCACGAACAGCGACACCGCGCCGATGCCGCCGAGCACCGCCTGAATGTAGCCCATGGTCTTCTGCTCGGACTCCACCCACTCCGCCTGACTGTAAGCGTCATAGCCCATATCCGTCAGCGACTTCTGCAAAGCCACCACATTGTCCATGCTGTCCACATTGACCAGAAGCTGACTGTAAAAAATTTCCTTGTAAGGCTTACCTGTCTTCGTCTGCGGCTGCCCCGGAATCACCTTATTTTTAAAAATTTTTTTCAGTTCCTGCATGAGCTGATCGATATCGCAAAAAGTATACCAACCATACTGCGACCACTGGTCTTCCCCGGGCTTTTCCTCCACGCCGCATGTCTCGATCAGGTATTTCTTCGGCGGTGGCTTCGTCTGTCCGTTCTCGTCCGGAGAACCCGACCCATAGTATGCGTCCATATCAAAAATCACGAAAATCGGATCCCTCATCAGATCAATATCCGGCGGTCCCCCCATGCCGTTCCCTTTTGGATTATAAAAATTCTGTAACACTTCACAGCCGTAGAAAAAAGTCAGTTTCTCGTCGTTTCCGGGAAGGTGCCCTTCTCCTACCTTTATATTCAGATCCTCAAAGTATTTTTTCGGCAATCCCTGTAACTGCAAATATCCCTCATAGCTTCCGTACTTGGCAAGCGCCTGAGTCCGCAGCATCGGATAAACCGACTCCACATGCTCCATGGCCAAAATCTCGTCGATCAGCTCCTGATCCAGACGCTTCACCTCTTCCGAGGAAGAATCATCCCAGGGCTCGTTCACCGTAATCTGGGTCAGGCTCCCATAAGACTCGTACTGCGCCATCAGGGAACGGCTCAGTCCCAGACCCAGAGACACCATGACCACAATGGACGCTACACCGATCACCACGCCGAGCACCGTCAGGATCGTTCTCACTTTTCTTTTCCAGAGATTACCGCTGCTCATCCGCAGCAAATCAAGAAACTTCATGCAGCCCCCACTCTATCACCATCCGACTGTTCGTACAGTCCTTTGTATCATTTCGCCTTTTTCTGCTTCCTTTATTCATTCAGCTCTTTCTCTAATGCCGCAAGCTCCGCCGCCTCGGCTGCCGCCGCCTTTTTCTTTTTGCGCAGCTTAAGGAATACGCCAAGCCCTACACCCGCCAGAACGACAACCCCTGAAACGCTGCCGACGATGATCCCCGTCTTAGACTTACCGCCTCCTTCGCCGTCCATCATCATGTCGTCGCCCATCATCATATCATCACCCATCATCATGTCGTCCATCATGGGCTCGTTTACGAAGAGGGTGATCTCCTTCTCAGCCGTGGTCACATTGCCCGCATCGTCCTCGTAGGAGATTTCCAGCTTCACAGTGCCGTCGTCCATGGTAGCGGCCGCGCCTGTCAGCATCACATCCACGTTGCCCGTGTTGCCGGACTGGAGGTTGCCCACAAAGGCCGATGCCTCCGCGATGGAATCCGCGATAAATTTCACCTGCACATTGTAGAGGGTCGTCTTTCCCGTATTGTAAATGCTGAACATTACGTTGGACTGGGATCCCACCTCAATATTGTCGGGCACCACTTCCGGGATGCTCGTATCAAAACGGCTCTCCTGCATAATCGGAATCGACACGCTCGCCTTGTCCGTCAGATCAAAAACCGTCGACGCATCGTACTTCATGTTGACGTCCAGCACATAAGGCTTCTGCGCCAGATCCGCCTTTGCCGTCATCTCGATCTCAATATCAGCCGAAGTGTCGGGCGCAATCTGCTCCATATAGACGGAACTGGATCCGGACGTTGGCAGGAAAGCGGAATAGGTGTTGGTCTTATCCTCCCCCTCCTGCGCCGCCTGCATGTCGAAAAGCACATTGGTCACCGTCGTATCCTTGGAGGTATTTTTGACATGAATGGTCAAGGTGAAGGTCTCCCCCGCAAAAACCTTTGCCGGATTCGTCTCAAAGCCTGTCACAACAATACGGGGTTTGGAGCCGGATGCCTCCTGCCCGTTGCCGCCGATCATGCCGCTGCCCGGCTTGCCGATCGTCTTTACGTACACCGTAAGCTCTGCCGGCTCCTCGCTGCGGACGCCCGCTTTCGTGTAGGATATATGGAACTTTAACGGGTAATACCCCGTCATCACATCGCTTCTTGTCTTAAAATGGAAGGTAAACTCCCTGCGGTTCGCCATAGCTGCCTCTTTCGTCTGACAGCCGGGAATAAAAGGCTCTGTCTGCAAATAGTTGGTGGTATCCGGCTCAAAAGGCCACTCCGTCACCAGCGTGGAAATCACAGGCTCCACGATCAGGTCATTCAACTCCTCCGTCCCGAAATTGACAATCGGCAGCACGATGGACACACCCTGTCCGTAACTCACAACAGGCGTCTGCCAGTTGTCGCCCACCTGTAAGAACTCGCTGGTGGTCTGGGACAGTTTCGTTGTCGCCGCAGACTCCATGGAAGATTTCACATTATTGACATAGGCCCACATTTCCGTCAGGGACATCTCCGTATTGGCAATGTAGTAAACTGCGCTGTCAAACACTTTGTGCAGGCTCTCCATCACTTTCTCGTCCAGATGATATTTCACTTCAAGACTCTGCATGTAATATAACATATCCTCGTCGGCGTCAAAGCGGTCGTCATCCGTGATCACGCGATCGGAATTTCTCTCCACATATTTAATTTCTTCCGCATCGTTTTCGCTGACGCTCTCCTTTTTCTCCTCCGCGTATGCCACGGACGCAGCGCCAAATCCGCCTGTCTGCCCCAACACGGCCAACGCAAAAAACAGGCCCGCCAGACTGCCTGCCAAACGCCTTACTGCGACTCCACGGTTTCCCATTTTCCCTCTCATCTCTCCTGCCCTTCCGATCTTCAAACTGTTACCACACACTAACCGCCATGATTCCGCTTTAGCGGAATCTTTTATGTCTGCGCCGCGATCTCCTCCGGCATGTCCTCCCCGCTCCGCTCTTCGATCTCCAGAATCTTTCCGTCCCGGATCCGAATCACGATATCCGCGAAGCCCGCCAGATAATTGTCGTGTGTCACCATCACCAGCGTCTGATTTTTCTCCCGTACCACCCGCTTCATCAGGTTCATCACCTCCACAGAGGTATTGGAGTCAAGATTCCCCGTGGGCTCGTCCGCAAAGATAATCTCCGGCTCCACCACAAGCGCCCTGGCCACGCCCACACGCTGCTGCTGTCCGCCGGACATCTGGTTCGGGCGATGTCTTTTATGTTTGGTCAGGCCCACCAGATCCAGCATCTCCTCCGCCTTTTTGTTGCGGCTCTTCTTGTCCATACCCTGAAAGGTCAACGGCAGCGCCACGTTCTCGATAGCGTCCATGGTGCCCATCAGATTGAAGGACTGAAAGATAAAACCGATATGCTCCCTGCGAAACGCCACGAGCTGGTTCTCCGTCTTTTTCTCCATGTGCTCCCCCGCGATCACGATCTCGCCCTTGGTCGGTTTTTCCAGTCCCGCCAGCATATTGAGCAGCGTGGACTTACCGGAGCCGGAGGCGCCCACAATCGAGCAGAAGCACCCCCGCCTGATGGAGAAGCTGACCCCGTTTAAGGCGCGCACCCTCTCCTCTCCGACCCGGTATATCTTATATAAATCCGTCACCTGAATCACAGGTTCATCCCACCTGTTACTGTCCACGTTAGTTTCCTTTCCGCTTATCATTTACTTCCATTGCACGGAGAATGCCGTATTTCAGGCATTCTCCTGCGTGAAACTTAGTGCTTCTTGGCGTCCCGTCCTATGGCGGGACGTCTTTAGAAGCACTTTTCACGCTATTGACCTGTATACGCAGTCGCTTCCACCACAAACTCCGGCACCTGCTCCGCATAGAAGGAATAGCCGAAATAGTAGCTGTCACGCCGATACGGATATGCCGTATCCCGCTTAAACACCACTTCAATCGAATAATTTTCATCCAAATCCTTGTAACTGCTCCACGGCGCGTCTATCCATGTGCAGTAGATGTTGGGCAGAATCTGCGCGATCTGCTCTTCCTCGTAGAAGGTCTCGGAAACGGTGTAATCCGTATTATCCACATATTCCGGCTCCACTGCCACCGCCCGCGCTTCGATCTCGCCATCCGCCGCGTTCTCCTGCTCCGTCAGCTCATTGTGGAAGCAGGTCACCGTCACCGACTCGATATCCGCCGCGTCAAGCGCCATCGGATAGTACGCCTCCAGCTTTTTCAGCGCGGCTATCGTATTTTCAAAGCTGTCATACACAAACCACTGTCTCTGGTTATAGTTTTTATACTCAAAAGAGAGACTGCCACACGGACGGTTATGCCGCACAAGCGTAAAGTCAAACTGCTCCATATCCTTAAGCCACGCCTCGCGAAGCCCCGCTGCCTCCGCCGTCGGAATCACTGTCCGCGCCGGACCGTTGGTGTAGGTAATCCGGGTCACATCCTCGCAGGCATCCTTATCCGTAATCCCCTGGAATGTGCCTTTCTTAAAGGCATCCGTGCTGAAAATCTGATTGAGCAGCTCCTCCGTGCCGGGATCGTCATAATCTACCCGTATGCTTCTGGCTTTCTGCCTGCCCGACGTTAAGCGGTAAAGAATCTGCACATAATAGCAATCCTCCTTTTCCTCCAGGTCAGCTTCCTGCGCCGCCTCCGCCAGCTTCAGAACAGGTGAAACGTCCGTCAGAAACATATTTTCTTTTTCAAACTCGTTTTTGTCTATATACTGCCTGTCTTTATCCCAATAGTTATCATAGTACCCGTCTGCCGAAATTGCAATACTCTCAACTTTATTTTGCGCCGGTATGTAACTGTCATACCCGAACACATCCCATTTAAAGACGCTAAATATTGCCAAAATGCTGACAAGCGCGATGCCGCTGGAAGGCAGATGCTTGAAAAGGCTTCTGATATCGAAAGCGAAAAGCACCTCCGCCGCCGCGCAGAAAATCAGGCCGCCGGCCAGCATCCCGGCCACCTGCAGCATTTCATTCTGATAGGAAGTATCGTACACCAATCCGCCCACCATAAATGCCACGGGGATTGCCACCGCTACCTTAAACACAGGCTCCGTAACAGGAAACGCCATCGCGCGGCCCGCCGCCTCGGAAGGTCTCTTTTTGTAGGCAAACCAGGCAAGCAGCAAAAACACCGCCGCAATCAAGATCCACTTCGCCACAATAGGCATGGCAATCACCGCCGCGGCTGCGGCATCCTTCGCGTTCTTAATGTCCCAGATATTTATCATGCAGTCATAGAGCACCGACAGCTTCGGATCCGTACTCAGATAGTATTCGGAATAGGTCTCAAAAAAGATTCGTTTCAGCGTGCCGATCTGTCCCCACAGGCAGAGATCATACAGCACAAACGCCAAAAACACACAGACCGTCACAAAACGGTTTCCTGTCAGCATCACCGCCAGTATCATCATATGATAGACCGCCAGAAACAAAAACAGATGCCACACAAAAGCCAGTCCCGCGTTGGCCAGCACATCCATGTTCACCGCTCCCTGTGCCGCCGCAATGACCGCACCCAGAATCATGCCGGACAGATTAGCAACCAGGTAAATTATGATGCCGTTTAGGTAAACCACCGCAAACCTTCTGTCCTTGGACACCGGAACGCTGTGGTACATATCCACTTTTCTTCTGTCATACAAATAAGAGAATCCCTGCATACCGATAACTGCCGCCAAAATAATTATGACTCCGTACACATTATCGGAAAATGCCAGCGCGTCCTTGGCTGCCTGATACATCGCCGCCTGAAACTGCGCCATAGTTCTGTAGCTGCCCTGCGCCTGATAGCTCCTGATCCTGCTTAAATAAATCATCATCATGCCGCCGTAAGCGAGAAGCTGGGACAGTACCGTCACAATCCAGACCCACACTCTCCGTTTATGATTTTCCCTGCAATTAGCCAAGAATGAGTTTTTTGATGTCATAGCCTACCACCTCCGTCTCGCTGATAAATATCTCCTCCAAAGAAAGCGGAAGCACCTCATAAAAGATCGTGTCCACCGTGGCAAACCGCGCCTCCACTTCCTCCCTCGTACTGCGCACCGTAATGGTGCAAAGAGAACCCCTCTGCTCCTTTTTCAATACCTCAAGCCCGTTTAATGCTTTCGTCTCGTCCTCCACAGCGCTGAACACGCACTGTATTTTCTGGATATTACACTTCATATCCTCCAAATCTTTGGACAGCAGAACGCCGCCCTTATGTAACAGCCCTACGTGATCACAGATGTCTTCCAGCTCCCGCAGGTTATGGGAGGCAATCACAGGCGTCAGCCCCCGCTCCTCCATCTCCTTCGCAAAAATCGACTTGATGCCCTGCCGCATCACCGGGTCAAGCCCGTCGAATGTCTCGTCGCAGAGAATATATTTCGTGTGGGCGCAGATTCCCAATAGCAGGGCAAGCTGCTTTTTCATCCCCTTGGAAAAAGTGCCGATCTTCCGATTTTTATCAAGGTTAAATTTTTCCAGATACCGATAAAACTCCTCCCGGTCAAAAGCCTCATAGATGCCGCTGTAATACCGCTCCATAGCCCTTGCGTTGGCATTTGCGAAAAAGTAAGGCTCATCCGCGATAAAAAACAATCTCTTCTTCGCCTCCACATTGTCATACACGGGCATATTGTCTACCGCCACCGTGCCCTCATCGGGCTTAATCACGCCCGCTATCATGCGCAGCACCGTGCTCTTTCCCGCGCCGTTCGTACCAATCAGCCCGAACACCGTCTTCTCCTTAATATCGACACTGACTTCATCGACGGCTCTTATTTTTTCAAACTGCTTCGTCAGATTATGTATTTCTATCATTCGCCTGTCTCCTTCCAGTCACACTTGCAGATTCTCAATTTCCAGAACAATTTCCATCTTTGTCATGCCGATTTCCAGCAGTTCTTTCACGAGCTTTAAAATCTGATCCAGATATTCCTTCCTGCGCTGCTCCACAAGACTGCTGTCCCCGAGCACGAAGCTGCCCCTTCCCTTAACCGTATAAATAAATCCCTGCCGCTCCAGCTCCGCATACGCCTTCTGAATCGTGTTCGGGTTGATGGACTGCTCCATTGCCAGACTGCGCACCGACGGCATCTGTTCATCGGGCTGCATGACGCCCTTTAAAATCAGAGTCTTAAACCGCTCCACAATCTGTTCATAAATGGGGCGGGTATCCTTGTAATCAATCAGTACCATGTCGTCTCCTTTCTCACGTTTTTACCCCCCCCCCCAATAATACTAACTGTACTATCAGTGGTGGTACACTTAATATACGTCCGAAGGAGAAATTTGTCAAGTATGCAGGCAAAAAGAAAAAGTGTAAAGCCCTTAATTCTCTAATGGGCTCTACACTTTTTTGTTCTGCCGCTTATTTTCAGCTATTCCTTGATTTTATCCAGTTCGGTGAGATTGATTCCAAACGCGGTTAAAATAACTTTCAGTTCAATATATCTGTCTTTCATTCTTTTATATGATTCCGAATCTTTTTCCGCTACAATCATATAACTTTGCAGTCTCGAAAATTCTTCAATATTCTTCTGAATCATTTCTTTTTCAGTCATTTCTGGCACTTCCATGCAGCCACCGCCCTTTATCCTGAAACAGCCAATCTTTTCTTAATGTTGGTTAAGATTTCACCAGCAAGGATTTCCCCGTCATCTCCGCAGGCTGCTCCATGCCCATCAGCTCAATGATTGTAGGCACGATATCCGCCAGACATCCGCCCTCACGCAGTTTGTATGCGGGGTCTGCGTTGACCAGAATAAAGGGCACCGGGTTGGTGGTGTGCGCCGTGAAGGGTGCGCCCGTCTCCTCGTCGATGAGCTGCTCCGCATTGCCGTGGTCCGCGCAGATGAACATCACACCGTCCACCTCTTTCAGCGCGGCAACCGCCCTGCCCACGCACTCGTCCACAGCTTCCACCGCCTTGATCGCCGCCTCCTGCACGCCGGTATGCCCCACCATGTCGGGGTTCGCAAAGTTAATGATAATCACGTCGTAATCACCGGATTTGATGGACGCCACCAGCTTATCGCACACCTCGTAGGCGCTCATCTGAGGCTTTAAGTCGTAAGTCGCCACATCCTTCGGAGAATTGACGAGAATACGGGTCTCTCCCTCGTTGGGCTCCTCCACGCCGCCGTTGAAGAAGAAGGTCACATGGGCGTACTTCTCTGTCTCCGCGATTCTCGCCTGCTTCATGCCGTGCGCCGCCAGCCACTCACCGAAGGTATTGGTGACGGAAATCTTGTGGAACGCCACTTCCTTATTCGGAATGGTGGGATCGTAATCCGAGAAGCACACATAGGTCAGATCCAGTCTCTTCTCCCGCGCAAAGCCCTTGAAATCATCATCACAGAAGCTTCTTGTGATCTCTCTTGCCCTGTCCGGGCGGAAATTGAAGAAGATCACGGAGTCACCGTCCTGAATCGTCGCCACAGGCGCACCGTTCTTCATCACTACCGTAGGTTTTACAAACTCGTCCGTCTCCTCTCTGTCATAGGAAGCCTGAATCCCGGCAGGGCCACTCTCCGCTTCCAGCCCTTCGCCTTTGGTTAGTGCCAGGTAAGCCTTCTCCACTCTGTCGTAGTTGTTGTCACGATCCATCGCGTAGTAACGTCCCGTCACGCTTGCTACCTCGCCCACGCCGATTTTCTTCATCTCCGCTTCCAGCTCTTCCACATAACCCTTGCCGCTTGCCGGAGGCGTGTCACGTCCATCCAGAAAAGCGTGAACATATACTTTAGAAAGACCGTTTCTCTTCGCCAGCTCCAGCAGACCGTAAAGATGGGTGTTGTGGCTGTGCACGCCGCCGTCTGACAAAAGCCCGAACATGTGCAGCGAGGAGTCGTTCTTCTTACAGTTATTCACCGCATCCAGAAGGGCAGGGTTCTCGAAAAAGGTGCCGTCCTGAATCTCTTTCGTGATTCTCGTAAGCTCCTGATACACGATGCGCCCCGCGCCCATGTTCAGGTGCCCCACCTCAGAGTTGCCCATCTGGCCGTCGGGCAGGCCCACCGCCATGCCGCTGGCATTGCCCTTCACGAAGGGGCACTCCGCCATCAGTTTGTCCATCACCGGCGTGTTCGCCAGTGCAACCGCGTTGCCCTCCGTCTTCTCATTCAGGCCGTAGCCATCCAAAATCATCAATACTGCCGGTTTTTTTGTTCCCATGACTTGTTTCTCCTTTTCTGTTTCTTTCTTGCTTTTCTATTATTCCTTTATTTTATCAACCTCTGTCAGATTCACACCCAGGCTTGTAAGCAGCGCCTTTAAGGAAATATAATCATCCTTGAGATCGGCATAGGTCTTCATTGCGTTCTCCTCTTTCGCTGACAGCATACGCCTTTGCACCTTCTGAAAATCATTTAAGGCATCTCTTATAACCTCCGCACTATTCGGCATATAATCACCTGCTTTCCATTCATAATCTATCCCGATTACTACAGCCCTATTATAACTTGTTTATAAAAAAGTGTAAAGCCATTCTGCGACCCCCACAGCAAAACTCGCCACCTCAAAACGAGGCTGGCATATAGAAATGTAATGTCGTCTGTGATAAACTAATATCCAATGAGGAGAAACCCATGGAACGCATATACCGCATCAAATACCAAAGTCAATTATATGAGCTGCCCTACGAGGTCGTCTACAGCCGCCGCAAAACGTGCGCCGTCAGCATATCCGCGGAAGGGGAAATCACCCTGCGGCTGCCCCTAGGCACTTCCCAGGCACAGATCGACCGTCTTCTTCTCGATAAGCAGCACTGGATTATCACGCATTATCTGGAAGCCGTAAAGCGACAGGAAAACCGCCCCGTGTCCGACCTGACGAACACCCAGCGGGCGGCTCTTGAGAAGCGTTATATAACCGCAGCCAAGGAATATTTCCCAAAACGGGCAGCCCATTTCCTGCCGCTCACAGGCGGAAGCTTTAGCCGCATCACCATCCGCGACCAGAAGACCCGCTGGGGAAGCTGCAGCGGAAAAGGCACCCTCTCTTTCAACTGGCGGCTTATGCTGGCGCCGCCTGCCGTCCTCGACTATGTGGTCGTACATGAACTGTGCCATCTGACCCACATGGATCACTCAAAGGCATTCTGGGCGCTTGTGGAGAGCGTCTGCCCTGACTACCGCGTCCACAGAAAATGGCTGAAGGAACACGGGCAGGAACTGATCCTTTAATCAAACTTTGTTTTAATCCGCAGGCCGCCGTAACGCGGTTCAAAATCAGACTCCCTTTTGTATGCCGCGCTGCCGTCACGCCGTACATCCTTCGGCTTTCCGTTTGCAAATTTGCTCTTATCCCGGTTCTTGTCTCCCTTGTTCGAAAACCCGCTCTTTTCATTCCGGCTGTTATTTTTATTGTCATAACTGCCCTTGCTCTTTTCTCCGTCTTTGCCTCCCCTTATGCCGTAACCGCCCTTATTTTTATCGCTGCTCCAGCCGCCGGGCTTTTTACCGTAACCGCTCCTGCTCCTATCGCCGCCTTTTCCGCCGGATCTGCCGTTTCTGCCATCACTGCGACCACCCTTGCCGCCGCGGCCGCCCTGAAATGGTTTCTTCTCAAAGAAAAACTTCTCCGCACGGATATCCTCAATCTCGTCTCCCAGCTTCATCTTCATGAACGCCGCCGCGATCTGTGTGGCGCTGTACTGCCCCAATGCCACCGCGTCAAGAATATATTCGCTCGCCCTGCTGATATCCTCGTTTTCGATCACAGTCATGGCTTCCTTCAATATCTTTTCCGCTTTCCTTGCCGTGATATCCGCCGCGCTCGGCACTTTGCGCTCCTTGATTTTCGTGTGGCAGATGCGCTCGATATCGCGAATCTTATAAGCCTCCCGGCCGACTACCAGCGTGAAGGAACGTCCCGTCTTGCCCGCGCGCCCGGTTCTGCCGATGCGGTGCACATAGTATTCGATATCCTCCGGCACGTCAAAATTGTAGACCGCCTCCACGTCGCTCACGTCGATACCTCTGGCCGCCACATCCGTGGCGATCAGGATGTTCGTCCTGCCGCTCCGAAACAGATTCATCACCGTGTCCCTCTGTCCCTGCGTCAGATCCCCGTGAAGCCCTTCCACCTCGTAACCTCTGCCCTTCAGATGTTCTGTCAGTTCATCCACCATCCGCTTGGTATTGCAGAAAATGAGCGCACGCCCCGGCGTATAGTAGTCGATCAGGCGGCAGAGCACTTCTTCCTTATCCTGTTTCCGCACCTGATAATATGCCTGCTTGATTAAAGGGATCGTCACTTCCTTGGGCGTCATCTTGACATAGGCCGCGTCCTTCTGGTATGTCTTTGTGATATCCAGAATCGGTTTCGGCATGGTGGCGGAAAAAAGCCCGGTCTGCCGTTCTTCCGGCATCTCCTTTAAAATCGTCTCGATATCTTCCCGGAAGCCCATATTCAACATCTCGTCCGCCTCGTCCAGCACCACCGTATGCACCTGATCCATCTTGAGCGTGCGCCTGCGCATGTGATCCATGACGCGCCCCGGCGTTCCCACCACGATCTGCACGCCGGTCTTTAAGTTCTTGATCTGCTTGTAGATTTCCTGCCCGCCGTAGACCGGGAGCACCTTGATCCCGTTCATATATTTGGCGAACTTTCGCAGTTCATCCGCCGCCTGCATGGCAAGCTCCCTGGTGGGGCAAAGGATGACCGCCTGCAAAGAGCGGTTCTCCGGGTTGATCTTCTGTAAGATCGGAATGCCGAAGGCCGCCGTCTTTCCCGTGCCGGTCTGGGCCTGCCCGATGATGTCCCGCCCCGTCATAAAGAGCGGAATCGCCTGCTCCTGGATGGGCGTCATATGCTCGAAGCCGAGCTCCTTCACCGCCCGCAGAATCCTGCCGTCGATTCCCGCGTCCTCATAGCGAAGCCCCTCTTTCTGCTCTCCCTCCGTCTCCCCTGCGCTGCCGTCATAACGGTTCGCCGTCAGAATTTCCTTCTCCAGAAAGGCGTCAAAATACTCGTTTTTCTTCTTTTCTCTGTTCATGTTTCCCTCATTCTCTCATCAAAATTTTTACGTTGTCACATGCGCTCTGCAATCGGGCCGATATGTTTTTTTATCTGTCCGCCGCACACCCGCATATTGCACTAACCGCCAGCTTGCTCCTCCGGGTCTGCGCATAGAAAGATGCTGCCAGCTTTTGAGGCATGGCAGCACCTGTCAACCACTCTCTGATACATTTTACGTTTTCGCATTCATTTTTACGCCTGATAAATTCTGCGCAGCCTGCTCACCGCCCGATCTCTGATCAGACACTCCCCATGCTCTTCCAGGTACTGCATCCGCTCATCGGAAACCGCGATTAGATTCCCGAACTCCACCGCCTGCGCGCTGATTCTGTTGAACGCCTTGTACGAGAGCCTGTTTTTCTCGAGTACCAGATAATAAACCTCGCCCTCCTTATAGAGATGACTCTTCACAGAATATGTATTCGGAATCGTAGCCGCGTACTGCATCGTCTGATGCATCGTGTTGAAAACAAACATCCTTCGGTTTTCATCGTACTCGCCTGCATTCTGTGACGCCACCCGGGAGCGTTCCTCCTGCCCGGCAAGCTCCGCACTAAATTCCTGCAGCACTTCCTTCAGATTCTGCAGCATCTCCTTGAAAGCCGCGGGCCCCTCGTCCGTAAAGGTCACCACAAGGCCGTTGTCCTTGAGCGGCGTAATCTGCATGGCAATGTTGCCGTTGTTGATCTGATAACCCACCTCGTCATGCGCCCGCTCGATGATATCCCGCAAAAACTCCTCGCCTCTCTCGTTGCGCTCAAAGATATCCGATAACGCAAGACCATACTCAGCCATGTCGTCGGCCGAGACGATACACTGTACCGTCGCATCATTAATCTTCTTATATTTCATGTATTCTCTTACCCCATTCCCTTGTGAACACACCTACATCCGCAGTGCACGCTCGAAAAACCTACGGTTTCCCTCGCTCGCGGGCTGTCTGCGCACTGCTCATTGCCTTCGCGGAGATTATACCATAAAAAAACGCAATAAGAAAGAATCTTATCGCGTTTCTTTAAAAAACTTTTATTCCAGCTCCTGCCAGGGTGCATTCGCCGCATAGGTTTCGTCTATTCTCGGGCTCTCCAGGCGGAACCCGGTCACGCTGTCCTCATCCTCCTCAACCTGTATCGTCAAAAGAGGCAGTCCGTCGAACCACAGGCCATCGACGCCCTTAAGCTTAAGTCCCGCCGCCAGCCGTACCGCCGTTCCATCATACGATGCGTCCGAGTAAATCTGATGCAGTTTCTCCATACCCGGATCATCCAGCGCAAAGCCAACCGCGTCGGGTACAATCTGCACTTCCTCCACCTCCCGGTCCGCATAGGCGGAAATATCAATCGCGCCAAGGTACATGTCCCCGTCGTAGGTTACATCAACCTCCGACGCCGCCTGATCGACCGTAAAGCTCAGATGCTCCTTGGCCCAGCCGACGCAGTCCTCCGCCGTGAGGATATGCAGGTCGATCGTTCCGGTATCATAGCGGTATCCTTCATAAAGCCGCCAAATTTCCGTGGTGCCGCTCTCCTCGACGGGAAGCTTCCACACAAATCTTCTGGGCCATCCGTTTTCCGCCGACTCCAGAATGCGGATATTTTCACTGTTTCCATTTTGATAGGAAGCACACCATGGCATATCGAGGTTGGTCACATCTCCCCCGATCCGCGTCTTTACCCCACGAAAGCCAAAGTCTTCTGTATAAAGGCCGTAGAGATAAATCAGCCCTCCATTTTCCCGGCAGAGCAGATACCAGCCGTCTTCCGGCTTTTCACTGCCTTTTCCCGCCTGCCAGTCATAATAGGCCTGCACGTCAAATTCCCGCTTCTGTAAAAGCTCGCTGTCATCCACATCACCGTAGTAGTGCAGCGTTTCCTCAAAGGCCGCCCGATCCGCCTCCTCCAAGACGCTCTCCTCCAGCGTTTTGATCTGTTCCTCCGTCAGCTCTGCCTCTTTTTCGTACTGTTTCAGAATACGGTCGGCTTCCGCCGAATCCTCCCCGATGACCATCGGCACATCCTGCCCTTCACCCGCAGCCGAAGCGTCGTTTTCATTCTGTTCGTCCCCAGCCGCTCCCGCAGCCGTCCCGTTTCCTGTCTCTTTCGCTGAATCTGTGTCCTCCCGCTCCGCCCCCGTAAAGGCGCAGCCGCAGAAAAGCACCGCCGCGAAAAGAACCGCCGCAAGCACTGCCTTTTTCTTTCGTCCCGTCCCGGTCAGCGCCGTGATGCGCTCCCTGACGCTGCGCTCGCCGCCCTCCGTCATAAAGGACGTACCCGGGCACCTCTCCCCGCCGCCTGCAAGTTCCAAAAGGGAAAGCAGCGTTCTTCCGTAGGCGAACCGCTCCGGCTCTCCGAGCAGCCCAACCGCCGCCTCGTCGCAGGCAAGCTCACTGTCCTGTCTGACCGCATAAGCCGCCGCCCACACAAAAGGGTCAAACCAGTAAACCGCCGTCAGCGCGCACCGCAGAAAGGCCCAGAATCCGTCCCTGTGCAGGGCATGGCAGTATTCATGCGCAAGGATATGGGACAAATTCGATTCCTGCGCGGACGCCCCCTCTCCGATATAAATATGCCGTCCCACCAGGCAGGGGCCTGGCAGCCCCTTTACCCGGTACACCTTCATATTCCGCTCCGACAGCCGTTTGGCAAACGCTTCGGGAACCGTCTCTGCAGGAAGTTCTCTGCGGTTTCCGTAAAGGAATCCGGCAAACCGCCGCCAGCAAAACAGCATATAGCCGCCAACAGCCAGAAATCCCGCCAGCCACAGAATCCACCATAACTGTGGCAGTGCGCTTATCCTCTGCCCACGGAGCCCTTCGCTCCACACAGAGAATCTGTCCCCGGATTTCATCCCCGCCGGAGTCTCCTCCGTCCGCCCCGTGTCCACAGCCGTATCATTCCGCACAATCCCCTTTTCCGTTTCCGGGTGTCCGTCCGCCGTTTCCGCTCCTGCATTCTGCCCATCGGTAAACTCACGTTCCGCGCCGTCGGCCGTCAACGCTCCGCCCATATCCGCCGGAAGCCTCTGCCCGTCCGCCCCGCCGTCAAAAAACATCTGCACCTGTTCAAAAATCGTCTCCGGCAGAAGATTCATCACGCTGAATGCGCTTGTCCCCACAGATAAAGGCACAAGGAGCCTAACTGCCACGAGAAGCCACAGCCCATAACGGAGTCTCATGCTGATCTTTCCCAGAGTCAGCTTCCGCAGACAGAAAATAGCGATAATCAATATCGTCGATGTAAACAGCATCTCAATCAGCATCAAAGCCCCTCACCGTCCTTTCCCTGCACACTCCGTCCCGTTTCCTTTTCCTCACGCCCGCTCTGCGCCTCCGCCTTTCTCAGAATCTCATGAAGCTCCGCAATTTCCGACCCGGAAAGCGCCTTCTGCTCCACCATGGTATTTAACATCAGTCCCATCCGTCCGCCAAAAACTCTCTCCAGAAACTCCTCCGTCTCCTGCAAAGCCGCCTCACTTCTCTCAATCTTCGGATAGTAAAGTTTTGCCCGCGCGCCTGTCTCATAATAGACGGCTCCCTTATCCTCCATCCGCTTTAAAAATGTCATGACCGTATGCTTGGTCCAGCCCGTCGTCTCCTGAAAGCAGCGTGTCAACTGCATCATTGTCTGCGGCGCCTGTTCCCACAGCACATTCATCACTTTCCATTCCGCCTCTGATAATTTCACCATGTTTCGCACCTTTTCCTCTCCTGCATTCCGTCTTTTTCTGACAAGGCAAAAGGTTGACATTTGCCTACCGTTTTCTTATTCATCATAGTACGTTGGTAGGCGTCTGTCAACCTCAATTTTAAAATCTTTTATATCTTCTATTTTTCATCCTGTCAATTTCCGTGAGATTTACGCCGGAGTATGATTTTCCCTTAATTTGTCTGTCTTTATCGTCCAGCCGTGTGTTTTATCTCTCATTTTGTATTTTCTATGTATTTTTTTAGACTATTTTCTTTTCATTTTTAGTAAAAACTGTTAAAATGGGGTTAAGTAAAAGGGATTCCTGCCGATATCCTTAACAGAACAAGGAGTTCGCTGTGCAGTAAAGGATATGGCCATATCATAGTAACGCACAAATATGAATCCAAGGAGGGATCACCGCAATCTATGCAAATGAATGGACTTATAAAGTGGAAGCGGTTATGGCGGTCACACCGGTAAAGAAGTCAGCTTCTGACAAAAATCGCCAGTCCAAGCAGAACCCGTCCCAGGCCTTCGCCAAGAAATTCTTTTCCGAAGTGCTGGACGAGGCTTTTGAAAAGGAAAAAAGTCGAAATATCGAAATCCGGACGACCGGATACACGAAAAATGCACTTCCTTTTCAGAATTTTGTAAATTTACGAGAATATTCTTAAAATTGCAAAAAATACAAAAGAAATCAGAAACCTCAGCGCGTCCGTACTGAGGTTTCTGATTTTTATGCTTGTTTTTCTTTTGCATCAGATTACATAGTTCCCGCTCTTCTCCTCGTGCCATTCTACCAGATCCGCCAGCGTCACGCGGTCCACCACGTCGCTGACCGCCTGATTTAACATCTGCCACAGCCGCAGAGTAACGCACCCCTCCTGCCGTTCGCAGGCATTGACTTCATCCTCCAGACAGGCCACCGGAGCCAGCGACCCTTCCGTCAAGCGCAGAATCATACCGACCGTATACTGCGCCGGATCCTTCATCAGATGATATCCGCCCTGCGGTCCCCTGATGCTCTTCACATAGCCCGCCTTATTCAGTATGGAAATGATCTGCTCCAGATACTTCTCCGATATCTCCTGCCTCGCCGCAATATCCCGTATTCTGACCGGATCACCGGTGTCATAAATCGCCAGGTCCAACATCAATCTAAGCGCATACCTGCCCTTTGTGGAAATCTTCATCCCCGTTCTCCCTTCCCGTCTCCAAGAACGCTTTCGCAATATCTTCTATATTCCTATCGTGTTAATATACTTTATGTGACTGTTATACTATAAAAGAGATGTCCTGTCAAGAAAGGCTTATTTTTCGCTGATCTGTTACGTCTCCTCCTCCATACCCGGAAGGCTTTCGAACCTGTCAATGGCGCGGTCAATCTTTTTCAGATCAATCCGCAGTCGCCCTTCGTAAAGCTGCACGCCAGCCTCTCCCTCCAGCGGATAAATACGAGGAATCGCATCCTCCTCTGCCAGATAGACGATCAGGATTCTCCTGTCCGCGTCGATCGCCCAGTATTCCTTCACCCCCGCCCCCATATATTTCGCCAGCTTCAGGGTGATGTCCTTCTTCCTCGTGGACTTGGAGAGCACTTCCAGCGCGAAATCCGGCGCGCCGTATATGCCGAAATGTTTCACCTTTTTCGGGTCGCAGACGATAATCACATCCGGCTGCACCATCGTTTTCACATCCCGGTCAAGCTGCACGTCGACGGGCGATATGAAAGGGATGCAGTCCACGTCGTTTTCCTCAATAAAATCTGAAATCCATCTATAAAACATACCGGCAATGTACTGATGCAGCGTCGAGGGCGCCGCCATGTCATAAAAAATGCCGTCGATCAGCTCCACCCGCCTGTCATCGGGCAGAGCATAATAATCCTGCAGCGTGAACTCCCCCTGCCTCAGCTCAATGCGCGCCGCCCCGTAACTGTACGGCTGGTTCAGCATCCCGGGCTGGGAATCCATCTGGTAAGTGTACGCTTTACCCGGGTAAAGCTTTTCATCACCGAGCAGCACCTTCTCCAAAGCGTCCAGCGTGGCTTTTCTGGGGTTCACGCTGTCCCCCCGCAAAAGCTTCTGCAGCGTCCCAATGGGCACGCCGCTGTACTCGGACAGCTTCGCCACACTGTATCCCCGCTCTTCCTTAATCCGCAAAATATCCGCCAGCAAAAGACTCATAACGCTCCCTCCATTTTCGAAAATCATCACTTTTCATTATTATATATCCGTTTCTATTACTTTTCAACCTTTTGGACTTATAAAAAGCAAAAAAACGGGACTATTTTCCCATTTCCCCTATTAAGAAATTTCTGTCAGCGGGCGATATATAGAATAAGAGGTGAAGTCCGAAAACCTCCCGACGGGTAAACGGATTTACAGTGTAAACAGGTAAAGCTAAGGAGGGCAAGAACATGAACAATATGAACGGTATCGGCAGCTATAACGCCATGCAGAAGAACATTTACGGCACGGCATCCCAGAGCAGAAAAGCTGCCAAGGCTGATGACAAGAAGACCGACAGCGCGAAGAAGACGAACAACAATTCCGTGCAGCTGAGCGACAAGGCAAAGGCTCTTTTACAGGAATTGAAGAAAACCTACAACAACGCAGACATTTATGTTGCGGAGTACGAGACCGACGAGGAGGCGTCTGAATACCTCTCCCGCGGCTCAAAGGATTTCAGCGTACTGATTGATCCCGAAGAGCTGGAGCGGATGGCAAACGACGAAGAGGTGAAGAAAAAGAACCTCAACCTTTTAGACGAGTCTCTTGGCAAGCTCAGCGAGATGAAGGAAGAGTTAAAAGAGACCGGTCGGGAAGATGAAGTCGTAACTCTCGGCGTAAACATCGGCAAGGACGGGCAGGTATCCTACTTTGCGGAGCTTGAAAAGTCCGGCGAGCGCACCAAAGAGTTCGTTGACAAAATGCTCGAGGACAAGAAGGAAGCCGCTAAGGAAGCTGAGGATGAAAAGACCGGCAAAGCGCAGGACAAATACAACTATGAGCACAGCAAGCGCGCTACCGTCTCCGCAAACAGCGTGGAGGATCTGCTCGAACAGATTAAGAACTTTAACTGGGACACTGTAAAGGAAGAGACATCGATTCCTATGCCCGGAAAGAATTTCGATTTCACCGTCTGACCAGATCGAACAAGTTCGATCGCGAGATCCGCTTTCGCGGACTCGAAATTTTCGGATGCTATCAACACATAAAAGGACCGCTCTCTGGCGCGAACGCGGAGGGCGGTCTTTTTCGCGAATAAGCAGAATCAGAAGCCTTTTGAAGCAGGCATCATGCTCGCATGACTGACTGATTCGGAAGGCTTCTGGTTCGCAACGCGAACGAGAGATGCGAAGCATCTCGAGTCTGCTTATTCTCTAAAATCTCTTAATTTTCTTTGTGGTATTCTTCTCAAACTCCGTATCGCGCAGCTTCACGCTTACCACCCGCTTATACAGAGGCGCTTTCTCATTGTAATCATCGACGATCTTCCGAATCTCCCCCTCCACATCCTTAATCTTTTTCTTGGATGCATATTCCAGATCGGGAAAAATCTCCGCCTCGATCACGCCGTCTTTCTCCCGCACCAGAACCTCCTGCACAAGACGCGCCGCGCCGATCTTGTTTTCCAGTTCCTCGGGGGACACATTCTCTCCGTTTGGCGTGATGATCAGGTTCTTCTTCCTTCCCGTGAGGAAAAGGAATCCGTCCTCGTCCACATAGCCGAGATCCCCTGTGCGCAGCCACCCGTCCACGAGCGTTTCCGCCGTCTCCTCGGGCATCTTATAATACCCCTGCATGACGCTTGTGCCTTTTACCCAGAGCTCCTCATCCACCACCTTAACCTCGCAGTTTGGCATACATTTGCCGATGGAACCGTCCTTTTTATCATTCGGACAGTTGGAGCTGATGACAGGCGCACACTCCGTCATGCCGTAACCCTGCAGAATCGTAATCCCGTACTTCTCAAACCGTTTCAGATAGTCGGGATTTAAGTACGCGCCGCCGCTGCATATGGTGTGAAGCTGTTTGCCGAACACCTTGGCCTTGATAATCGGCGCGGGCAGCCAGTCGGTCTCCTCCAGCTTCTTTGCAAACGTCTCAATCATAAGCGGCACCATAAGAATGATATTCGGCTCAAAAAGCTTGATGTTCTTTAACACCCGGAGCAGGGAATCGTTGATACAGATCACCGAGCCGAGGGACGTACCCTTTAAAATATCCATGCTCAGGCAGTAGGCATGATGGATCGGCAGCACCGAAAGCAGCACCATTCCCGGTTCAAATCCCATATCCTGCGCCGTGGCATTCTCAGCCAGATTTCTGTGGGTCAGCATCACGCCCTTG
Organism: uncultured Lachnospiraceae bacterium; assembly: GCA_910584725.1. Classification (GTDB taxonomy): domain Bacteria; phylum Bacillota; class Clostridia; order Lachnospirales; family Lachnospiraceae; genus UBA3282. The sequence goes on from CAJUBE010000018.1 coordinate 84,336, forward strand.
CTCTTTCCTGTGGTGCCCGAGGTGAACATGATGGTCGCCAGATCTTCCGGCTGTGGGCTGTGAGCATAGCCGGGCTGCTGCCCGTTCAGCACTTCCTGAAAAAGAAGCGTCCCCTCCGGCACATCCGCCGCGGATGCCCCCGGTTCCGTGGCAATCCAATGTTTCAGCTTCGGGCATTTCTCCCGCGACATCACCGCCACCGCCTCGCGCGCTTTGTCGTAGACAAGCGCCGTCGCATCCGACCGGTCAATCAGCTCGCACAACTCCTCCGCCGGCAGGTTGGCGTCCAGCGGCACCGCCACGCTGCCGCCGTTCACCGTGCCGTAGTAAGACACGATCCACGGATAGGAGTTGTCCCCCACAATGGCTATGTGAGAGCCCTGCTCGCCAAGACTGTCAATCGCCGCCGAAAAACGCTCGCTGTCCTCACGGAGCTGCCTGTAGGTCTTTGCCTCCACAACCGTCTCCTTTTTGCCGTTGCCCTTGTCACGCTTCGCCTTATAGCGAACCGCATCCTGCGATCCGTAAGCCTCGGAAGCCTTGACCAGAATTTCTCTGATGGTACTGCTCAATTCATTCATATCTCATCCTCACCCTTCTACCACACCAACTGCCCGATCGAATTTGTGTCGCGCAAACCGCCATGATTCCGCTTCGCGGAATCTCAAATCAATGCGGAGAATGCCGCATTTCAGGCATTCTCCTGAGTGAAACGGAGTTGCGAAGCAACTCCTAGAACTTCTTAGCGAAGCAGCCTCTGCTGCTGAGTTTTAGAAGTTCTTTTCACTCTAACCTCCATGATTCCGCTCTGCGGAATCTCAAATCTGTGCGGAGAATG